>JAQWRT010000057.1 GCA_029243605.1 Myxococcota bacterium | reverse complement strand
CCGGCGGGCGCGTATGCCCTGGGCAGCACTATGCGTGGCTCGGAGGGCACCCTCAAGGTCGGGCATCAGTCAGCTTCCAATCCCGCCAGGCGAGGGAGAACCAATGCCCTCGGCGTGTTCGTGGCCTGATCTTGTGGCGATGGTTTGTATCTGCGGGAAAGGGAAATCCGCTTCGTGCAGTCCTCGCTCGCGACGATTCGGAGTGTGCCTGTCTCGATCAGGCACTCCTCCGTAGGAGGGGGAGGCAGGAGAGGCAGAGAGGCAGAAGAACCGCTGCGAAAACAGATACTTGTGCCTCGTTCGATTTCCCGCAGACGAGGCAGGCCGCGGGCGAGGCACAACCCTTTGTGATTCCGCCGACTTATGACTCTCCTGGCCCTCAATGAGAGAGGCAGGGCGAGGCAGACAGGGCACGCGGTGGGGATAGGACATTCAAGCTGCATTCTGACATAACGTCCGAGTATGGGCGTTATGTTAAATACCCAGGGGGAGCCCCGTGACGGGCGAGCGTTCCCTTCCCATCCGAGAACGCATCCCGCGTCCCACAACCCTGGAGGGGCTGGATCTGGCCCTGCTCGATATTTCCAAGGCCCGAGGCGATGTCTTCATGGATCGCTTGGCCGACTTGTTCACCGAGCAGGGCGCACGGGTCAAGCGTTTCAGTAAGCCGACCTTTACCAAGCCGGCCCCGCCCGATGTGCGCCGACAGATTGCCGAGGAGTGCGCGGCGGTGGTGGAGGCCCTGGCGGATTGAGGCAGTTGCACGTCGTGCAGTGTGCACGACATGGTGAACCTCGAAGCCCAGGGTGTGCCGGGTGTCTTTATCGCGAGCGATGTCTTCCGGGACGGCGCGGCGGTCCAGGCGAAAGCCCTCGGCGCCGATCCGGCGGCTGTGTATGTCCCCCATCCCATTCAGGACCGCACCGATGCCGAAATGGTTGCTCTGGCGGATGAGGCTTTCGACGAGATCGTCGGCCGGTTGGTGGATGGCTGAAGCCGTCGGCGATGCAGGGGAGCCGGTGAGTCCGGGGGCGCACCCCCGGCCCCGGGTTGATCCCGGGAGCTGGGCATGCTGAAGCTGGTTCTGATTGCGGTGGGGGGCGGCCTCGGAACCCTGGCCCGATACGGGATCACGGGCTTTGCCCAGCGGATCACCGAGAGCCATTTTCCGTTCGGCACCCTGGCCGTCAATCTGCTGGGCTGTCTTCTGATCGGGGGTCTATCGGCTTTCTTCGCGGGTCCCGTGGCGGTTCGTGAAGAATACCGCTGGGCGATCACCATCGGGTTTCTCGGGGGCTTCACCACCTTCGCAGCTTTTGGCTTCGAGACCTTCGCGCTGTTCGAAAGCCGCCAAGGGGGCCTGGCTGTGGCCAATCTACTCTTAAGCAACCTGGGCGGCGTGCTCGCCGTTTGGGCGGGCTACCGGCTGGTGGGCATGCTTCGGGATAGCGGGTTCGCCTGAAGGCGTTTCCCTGTGGTTTCCGTTCCGTCGGTATTCCTGGTTGGGGTGGTTTAGCTGGGGTGGGCTAGCGGGGGTGATGAGGAGCCCTTCCCCGAACCACTCAAGCCGGCAAGATCGGTTGATTAGAGCCTCTAAGAACGGTCGAAACTAACCATCCTGCTCACCGGGCTCATCCTCGAATCGCCAAGTCACTGAATTTGAATGACTACTCTGAGAAGATCCAATGGCATTGATATTGCATTATCACGGTAAGTATCCCAGCCTTCACTCTGTCTCGGTATGATTCACGCCCCCTTCCGCTCCCTCGCCCGCAGTGCATGCCAAATCCGGAGAGAATGCATGTCCAAAGAGCACCTAAGCCGTTCAGTGACCGGGGAGGCCAACGAACTGGATCTGGCTCGTGCAAAGCAGGAGCGAGTGGCCGGCGATCTGACGCGCTTGATCGACACAGCCACTGCTCCGATCATCGGGATTGATGCGAGGGGTCGCGTCAATGAATGGAATCAGACGGCAGTCCGCATGACGGGATTCTCCAAGGCGGAGGCGGTCGGCAAAGATTTCGTAGACGCGTTCATCACGAACGATGTCAAAGAGTCGGTTCGCGAAGTCCTCGATAAGGCATTGTTGGGCGAGGAGACATCCAACTACGAGTTTCCCCTCTTTGCGAAATCAGGGGAGCGGGTAGACATCCTCCTGAACTCGACCACCCGGCGTGACGCACAGGGCCGGGCCACTGGCGTTATCTGCATCGGCCAGAACATTGCCGAGCAGCGGCCTCCGGGCGAAGGGCCCGTGGCGCCAAAGTGGCACCGATTGTATTTCGCGCTGGCGGGCTTCGACGTGTTGACGGTGTGCCTTGGTCTGTTCCTTACCGTTAGCTTGCTGGCGCTCTTCAACCAGTCGCTCAGCGTAAATCAGAAGTGGACTGATCGTTTGGCTCTCTATTCGGAGATCCACAGCCAGGCTCAGAGCGTGAATGCGCCCGGCAACAACATCTTTTACTCTGAGGACGTGCCCCTGGAGTCCGCTCTGCTTTCAAAGAGTATGGCGGTGTTTCAGCGCCTGAGTCTCCAGGCTCGAGAGGACCTTGAAGCGAACGTCGAGCCAACCTTGGCCGGTTCGATCTTGGAGGACCTCAAGACCATTGACCTATCAATGGCCGCCATGGTGGCAGACGCGAGGCAAGTCCTCGAGCTCTTTGAGCTGGGTCGACGAGCCGAGGCCGCTGGGCGAATGGCGCTCATGGATCAGAATTACGCCAGGGTCAACCATTCGCTCGAGGCGGTAAATGCCAAGGTCCTTGAGGTCCAGAGCGGTCTCTTGGCTGCACAGTTCCTCCAGGCGGAGCGCCTTGAACGCTACGGGTACGTCATAGCCGGGTTGGTGTTCTTCATGGTGCTTGGCGTCGCAGGGTACGGGTCCAAGGTGCAAGGAGCTCTCTCGAAGGCGTTCGCCGAGTCTCAGCGTTTCGCGTCCGAGCTCGAAGCGGCCTACGCGGAGGCCACGGAGTCTGTTCGTGTCGCCAAGGCGGCCTTGGTGCACTCCGATGACCTGGCGGCGCTGATCGACACAGCAAATGCGCCCATCTTCGGTATTGACGCGAACGGCCAAATCAACGAATGGAATCAGAAATCTGCCGATATCACTGGATTTTTGAAAGCTGAAGTGATGGGCCACCCGCTGGTTGATGAGTTCATCACGGACGACTTCAAATCGTCGGTTCAAGAGGTTCTGGACAAAGCGCTACAAGGTGAGCAGACCGCGAACTATCAGTTTGCGCTTTGGACCAAGGACAGTGCCCGGGTTGATGTGCTGCTGAACGCGTCATCGCGTCGGGATGCAGAGGGCAAGATCATTGGCGTTGTCGGCGTCGGCCAGAACATCACGGAGTTGACCCTCCTTCGTGCAGAGCAGGCGCGAGTGGCCGACGATCTCACGCGCTTGATCGACACAGCCAATGCTCCGATCATCGGGATTGATGCGAGGGGTCGCGTCAATGAATGGAATCAGACGGCAGTCCGCATGACGGGGTTCTCCAAGACGGAGGCAGTCGGCAAAGATTTGGTAGAGGGGTTCATCACGAACGAATTTAAGGACTCGGTTCGCGAAGTCCTCGAGAAGGCATTGTTGGGCGAGGAAACCTCCAACTACGAGTTCCCCCTCTTTGCGAAATCAGGGGAGCGGATCCATCTCCTATTGAATGCAACATCGAGGCGCGCCAAGGATCAGACGATCCTCGGCGTGATCGGAATCGGCCAGGACATTAGCGGGAGGCTGGAAGAGGAGGAAAATCTACGGCACCGCGAAAGACTCGAGGCAGTCGGTAGCCTCACAGGCGGCATAGCACATGACTTCAACAACCTTCTCACCGTCGTCACAGGAAACCTGTCCATGCTTGGACCTCGCGCAGGCGAAGAGCAGGAAATTCTCGACGACGCGATAAAGGCTGCGCGCGACGGCTCAAATCTGGTTCGTGACCTCCTTGCCTTTTCCCGGCGCCAGTCCCTGGTGCCGGAAACGTGCAGCATGGATGCTGTCCTCAAGCATTTCCAGAGATCCCTCGGTCGCGCCCTGGGCGAAGCCATCACCCTCGAGGTCTCCATAGAGGAAGCCGGGCTGGCGGCGTTTGTTGACAAAGCTCGCTTCGAGGCAGCCCTTCTCAATGTTTGCATCAATGCCCGGGATGCCGTGAAGACCAACGGACGCATCACGCTCAAGGTTTTCTCGAGCTCGCCTAATCATGGAGACGCCCCTCTGATCAGGAAAATCCAAGGCAGCAACAATGACTCCGTCTGCGTTCAGATCTCTGACAACGGGTCAGGCATCGAACCCGAATTGCTGAGCAAGATCACGGATCCCTATTTTACCACCAAGGATATCGGCAAGGGCTCTGGACTGGGCTTGAGCTCGGTTGTCGGTTTCGTGGACCAGTCCGGTGGAAGCTTCCGTATCTTCAGTACGGTCGGGTTCGGCACAACCGTGGAAATCTTCCTGCCACGCAGCAGCCAAGCGCTCATTGCCGAGCAATCGCGTACCTCGACCCACGCCGTTGATTCGGACACGGGAAAGGAAAAGACGACGATTATGGTCGTCGACGACGAGCCCAATGTACTCCGGCTCGCATCACGCTGGCTCAATAGAGCTGGCTACAACGTTATCGAAGCGAAAAATGGTGACGAAGCGCTCGCCTCTATAGAGTTGAGGAACGGCGACATCGACGTTCTGTTCAGTGATATCGTTATGCCCGGCAAATTGAACGGCTGGGCACTCGCCGAGGAGGTTTCGGATCGCTATCCAGGGATCGGAATCCAGTTGGCGACCGGATACGATCAGGTGAGCCAGCAGGAGAAAGGCCGGGTGACGAAAAAACGGTTTCCGGTTCTTTCCAAGCCCTACAGCCTCACCGACCTGTCGGATTCCGTTCGGCGCCTAGTGAGTGAAAAGCCTCGCCGAGCCCGACCGAGTGCCGTGGCAGCGACGAATACGATTCCGGGCTCCTGACGGGTCACTTGAGGGGATCGGGCCTTCTGATTGGTTTCTGGCATAACGTTCGGGTATAGGCGTTGTTTGGGTCTAGGCGTTATATCAAGTTGCTATCGGGAGGCCCGGGACGAGACGCTTTACGAGAGGCCGGCTTGAATTACCTGTTTTCGTCGGCGTTTTTCACGAGCTGAATATAGAAGCGCACCATGTCGTCCATGTTGGCGACACGGACGCGTTCGTTGGTGCCGTGGAAGCCGCGTGCGTCTGCCGGCGGAAGGGTCATCGGCGCGAAGCGATAGGTCTCGTCCGCAATCGCCTGATAATGCTTGGAGTCGGTGCCACCAACGGTCATTCCCGGCGACACAAGGATGCTGCCGTAGATGTCGCCGATCGTCTTGGCGATCAATTTGTAGCCGGCACTTTCCTTGCTTGCCATGGGTGAGGCATCCCGGGAAAAACTCCGCGTGCTTTGGCTGACTTCAATCATCGGATCAGCCACGGCGCGTTCCACATGGGCGAGCACGCTTTCCATCGTGTCATTGGGGTGAACCCGGAAATTCACAAAGGCGCTGGCGCGTTGGGGCAGAATGTTTTCTTTCGGGCTCCCCTCTATCATGGTGGGTGCGATGGTCGTGCGTAACATGGCAGCCGAGACGGCCGAGCTTGGGGATAGGACATACAAGCTGGGTTCCAGCACAACGTCCGGGTATGGGCGTTATGTTAAATACCCAGGGGGAGCCCCGTGACGGGCAGAGCGCACCGGACACCCCGTTTACAGAAACGCTTGCCGATGGAAGGGTTTACCTTACTTACAGCGCAGGCCGGGAGAACGGGCTACTGGTCAGTGATATGTATCGAGGTACGGATGCTCCTTGGAATAACGTACCGTTGGGGATGATCGGTCTTCCTGCAGGTGTGACAGAGAACAGTTACATTCAAAATTTAATAGATGCAGACGCCACGTATCAGGACGGCTTGGACTATGACCTTTTCCCGGAGTTATTTTCTGGAGAGGGATACAATTCGAACTCATACACCCGCGGCCTCATCGATTCGACGGGAGGAGTGTTTCCGCAAGGCGTCGATACTTACGGAGGTGCAACCCCGGTTCCGGAGAGTTCTTTCTGCCTGTGCACACCGGTCGATTGGGGGAATGGTGGTGCGAGCGGTGGTTTCGTGCTCTATCCGTCAAAGCCGAACACTAACAGTGTGGCCCGGGCGTATGCGAAATGAGGAGGGAGCATCACTTTGCTGATCAAGGTGTGTCGATGCTCCACACTGACCTTCCTGGCCGGGTTTCTGTTGGCGTGTGCCCCGCATTTTTACGACGGCGAATTCGCCCGAATCGCTTCGTCAGAAGCTCTCGGGGTTGTGCGTTCCGAGCGTGTATATGGTGATTGCTATCGTTTGTTTTCACCGGTGCCTGTTGTGTACCTCGTGGAGCGGGATGCCTACACTATTTCGATAGTGCATGGCATGCGATATTGGCCCGAGTTCTTTCTTTCCGCGGTTGCTCAGGACGGCACGCCAATGAATTTGGCAGGTTCCGGCATACATCCCGTTATCGCCCCGGGCGGCGGTGACGTGAGGCGGTTGCAGGATCGGCGAGGAACTGTTGTTACACACAGGGTGCGGATCGACAGTCTCTCAGAGCCGGCTCTCCGCTTCTCAGTTCTCGATTCGACGGGGAGGGTAACTGGCAGCGAGGAGTTTTCGCTTGTGACAGAGTCCGTGAGCTGCATGGAAATCGATTCCCTGTAGTTCAGTATCCTAGGATAGAATTGAGCACGCGTTGCAAAGTCCGACCCTCTCCTCATGGTTGATCAATGTTTCGTAGACAGTTGAGAGAGTAAGAGTGCCCCGAATGTGATGCTGAACGAGAACTCTTTGTCGAGCTTGTGGTTGCTATTCCTATCGGCAATCCTCTTGGAAGGGGCGTTCATGAGCTCACCAACGTGGGCATATTCGGGTGATGGGGAGTACGAGACCCAGGGGCTCCTCCTGAAAAGCCGTCGCTTGACTCTGCCCACCTTTCAGCTGACGGACGGCGCGGTCCTCGAATACGAACTCTGCGTACAGACCATACGTCAAGTGACACAGAGGGGTTCATCGGCGGGGTCGAGAAATGCAGGCTGAGGGCTGGTGATTATGAGTTCTTTGGTAGAGGGTACTGGCCGAGGCGAGACGATGGGTGGCTTCTTTCGGATGCAACGGGCAGTGAGTGCGGTCATCTTCTGGCTAGTACTATTTTCCGGCCTCGTGCTGATGGACTTCCGCTATCCCGGGAATATGCCATCGGGTGTCTTTCCGGCGTACCTGATGAGGGGATAGGGCATTCAAGCTGGGTTCTGGCATAACGTCCGAGTATGGGCGTTATGTTAAATACCCAGGGGGAGCCCCGTGACGGGCGCAGCGCCTTGAGGCGCCTGCCCCCGGCGCCCTCCGCCCACACCCACCCCTCTAGCCGAGTGCCCCAATGAAATTTCACACCCAGGGCCTCCATCCGGCCGCGAAGGCGGGGCAGCACGGTGTGGAGACGATCGGTTCCGATATGCGCCCGGGCGTCGTAGGCGATTTCCGCCGGCGCGCCGCAAGCCACGAGTTCGTCGAGGATCGGCGCTTCGAGGGGATGATCCACCCGGGTATAGATCTTGCCGTCCGAGTAGGTGCCCGCGCCCCCTTCGCCGAAGAGCAGGTTCGCCTCGGGATCGAGCTGCCCCGAACCGATGAAACGCGCCAGGGCGCGGCCCCGCTCGCGCAGCGCCGGACCGCGGTCGAGCACGTCCACCACCACGCCGCTGCGCGCCAGGGCCAGGGCCGCCAGCAGGCCCGCCGGGCCGCTCCCCACCACGACCACCCGGGCGCCTTGCAGTGAAGCGTGGGGCGTCGCCCAGGCAAGCGATGCCGGCGCCGCGCGCCGGGCCACCTGCCCGCTGCCCAGGGCCCGGCGAAAGGCGTCGGGGCCCCGATCCTCGATCTTCGCATCCAGGGCCAGATCCACGTGCACCACGAAGCGCGGCCGGCCGCGCTTGCGGGCGTCCAGGGCCTTATGGCCGATCCGCAGGCCGCGGATCTCTTCCGGGCTGAGCCCGGCGCGCTCCGCTGCCCGCCCGAGCAGAACCGACTCGTCCTCGTCCAAGCCCAGGGGCAGGTTCAGTACGCGCCACTGCGCGCTGGCGCTTTCGCTTTCAGACAAGGTCCGGCCCCTTCGCCCGGGCGCTCATCCCCCCTGCGCGGACGGAACGACCGGCAGGGGCGCAGCCACCGGGGCGGGCAAGGCCACGGAATCCTCGTCGCTCCCGGCGCGAAACGGGCCCTCGGCGAAGCCGTTGCACAGTTGCGGCTCAGCCAGCACCAGGCCCTGGGCCTGGAGACCCTGCTTGCGGAATTTCATCGCCTCCTTGGCTCCCGGCGATCCGCGGAGTCCGACCAGGCCCGAGAGCGCCGGGTATTCCATGATGGCGAATTCATCCCAGTCGGTGTCGCCGTTGAGGGTCATGCAGGGCGAGAAGCAGCAGCGCAGGCCGCTGGGTTGAGGAATATGCTCCTCGATGATCGCCTGGATACGGCGGGCGTACTCGTAGTAGAGCGCACGCCCATCGGGCACCTCGGTCGAGCGCTTGAAGCGCAGGAGGTTCAGGGCCAGCAGCGGGCTCTCGGGATCCAGGCGCTGCTTCGGCCCGGGCTCGAACTGGGCCATCAGCGTTTCGGAGTCGGGAAAGATGGTTTGGGGCTCATCGCTCTCCTGAGCGTCCTTGCCGGGCAGGCTCTCCTGCCAGAACCGATCCGCGTAGGCCTCGGCCTGCGCGCTGGTCGACGCATCGATGCTGCCGTGCTCCGTGGTCAGCAACGTGGGCTTGACCGC
>JAQWRT010000010.1 GCA_029243605.1 Myxococcota bacterium | reverse complement strand
GGGGCTCTGCATTTCCCCCCCCGCCTAGCTCTTGGGAAGTCATCCAGGATCGCAGCCGGGCCAGCAACTTTTCCCGGAGTTCGGGGGCCTGCTCGGAGAGATCGTCGAGTTCCTCTGGGTCTGCGATCAGGTCGAAGAGTTCCGTGCTTCCGTCTTCCTTCCAGATAAGTTTGTACTGGTGGGTTCGAATCATCCGCATGCGCCCGTCGATGGTCGCTAGGTCAAAATCAGGGTAGTTTGCCCGCATAAGGTCGATGCCGTTGAGGGGTCGGTCATTTTCGGCAAAGACCGCTCGCTCTGGGGAGTGCCGAGGGCTGACGAGGCTTCCTCCGGAAAGTTCGGGATAGAGGTCGGCTAGGCCCGCGATATCGAGAACGGTGGGTACGATATCCACTAGGCTGACCACGTTTTGGCTCCTTCTACCGGGGGAAAAGCTCGGGGGGTGCCGCATGATCAGGGGAACTCGTGTGGTGGTTTGGTACATGCTGAGCAGGTGATCGATCATTCCGTGGTCGCCCAGGTTTTCTCCGTGATCCGAGGTGACGATCACCAGAGTTTCGTCGAGGATTTCACGGGCACGAAGAAATTCCACCAGCCGGCCCACGAGCGCGTCGAGCATGGCGATCTCCGCTTCGTAGAGCTCCCGAAGAATCGCAAAGTCCTTTGCGTCGAGTTCGAAATCGCCCCCAAGATACGCCCACATGCCCTTGAGCATTCGTAGCCTTCGGGTGCGCTCGATGGAACGGGGGCCCGGAGACAGGTCGGCGAGAACCATGGGGTCGGGGGAGTAGGGCATATGGGCGCTGTTCAGGTTCAGGAAGAGAAAGAATTCTTCCCCGAGTGGGTCTCTCTCGGCGATCCATGCCTCTGCCCCTTCGATGGCGGCGCGGTCTAAGCCGAACTCGCTCCCCTGCAGTCCCCCGGTTTTCCAAGTCTCGACGAAGCCGTCGAACCCCTGGTCAAAGCCGCGCTCGGCGCCGATCCAGGCATTGCTCACGTAGGCCTGGGTTTTGTAACCCGCAGCGGAGAGCGATTCCGCAAGGGTCCGAACGCCGGGTTGGAGCAGGTTGGTCTCAGAGGTCGCGTTATGGTCGCTCGGGTATTGGCCAGTGAGGAGCGAGGCGTGGGCGGGAAGGGTCCAAAAATCTGTGGATGTCGCCTGCTCGAAGAGGATGCCCTCATGGGCCAGACTGGCGAGGTTCGGGCTGGTTTCTTTCGCGTAGCCGTAGGCGGAGAGGATGTCCGCTCGGGTGGTATCGAGAACGATCAGGATGATATTCGGCCGAGGGGTCTCGACAGGGCCTTCCGTCTCGGGCAAGCAACCCAGTGTCGAGACGAGAAGCCCGGCCATTAGTAGAAGCCCAGGTCTTGAATACGAAAGAGCCCCCGCACAGGGTGCGGAGGCTCTTGATTCGTCCACGGATAGAAGGCTCAACCGCGCGGGTCCCCTTAGAGGGAGCCTGGTTCTATTCGGCTCGCCGGCTGCGAGTACGCAGCGCCCCAACGGTCAGCAATGCAGCGAGCGACAGGCTAGCGATCCCGGGCTCCGGAACCTGGAAGTCGAGGTCGGGGCCGAGACTCGCCGTACCGGTGGTGCCGGGCCCGGCGATGACGTTGCCGGCTTGGGAGATTGACAGACTGGCCGATGTGATCCCGCTATTCGGCGGAGTGCCGATTACATCAAAGACCAAGATCGCGAGCTGGCCGCCGGGCACCAGAACAGTAGGCGAAACCTCTGAATAGCCCTCGACCACCCCGGTGCCAACCAAGAGATCCGTTGCCGTGAAGTCCATATTCACCTGATTGTCCGTTGCGAATCGTAACTCCGGCGGGTTCGCAGCGGCGGTCAAGTAGGGACCGCCGGCCTTACCCGCCTGGTAGAGGAGATAAGTCGTCGCCGAGGATAGGTCCCCCCGGTATTCCAGAAACTCTGCATCAACGTTGATGCTCACCGAGAGCAGGGTGATCCCGTCGGTTCCCTCGGTGTCGAGGCTGACCGTGATCGTGACCTGATCCCCAACGGCCAGTTCGGGTCCGGCATCAGGGCTTGAACTCGTCAGCGACATGGCACTGGCTGTCGAGGCGCCGATGAAAAGCAGCGCGGTAGCGAGTAGATTGACGATCAAAAATCGCATCGATATTTTCCCCTTGTTCCAAGATCACCCTTGGCAATCAATGAATAGTTCCGGATGGTTCTTCGGTTCATGATCTTTACGGCGCTCGGTGCAGCGAGCAGCGTCGCCGCGGCAACGGTCAACCCGAGACGCCGAAATTTTTAGCGTGATTGGCTGATGTGTTCGGCCGCGTCAGCGAGGGAGATGACTCCGTCACCGTCATAGTCGCAACCTGTCAGCGGAGTTCCCTCGGCAGGTGTGTTGTTCGCAGCCACGAGTGCATCCAAGTCGGCCGCATCGACCTGACCGTCTCCGTTGCAATCTCCAGCCGCAGCAAAGGCCGCGGGCGCTGCCAGGGCGATCGTGATCGCCGCGAGAAGCGCCATTGTTGTACGCACCATCGATTTCTCCCTCGTGTTGAGATGCCTTTAAGTTGGCCTGCTTAAGTTACAGCAGTACCGCCGCCGAACCACTCCCCGGCCAACGGATTCCTGTGATGGACGCACGTTTTTCACCGTGTTTAAAAGCCCACATAGAATTCGAGTGAAATTGGAGTCCGAACGCTCCCATCCCCTAGGGAACGGAGACCACTACGCTCTGTACGGCGCTCTGGACTTTCGGGTCGGGGTGATCGGAGAGGGCCAGAATCTTCGGAATGGTCGAAGGTCTTCCAATGGACTTCAGCGAGTGAATCGCCGCGATGACGACCTCGGAGTGCTCGCTCTTGAGGGCGTCGAGGAGCGGTGGAATGGCTTCATCGGGAGGAAAGACGGCCAACTGGCTCGCGGCCCAGACCTTGATCTCCACCGGGAGCCCCTCCTTCTCGAGGGCCTCGACGACGACCTGGAATTTCTCGGCGTTCTCGCCGGGGGAGGCCTCGATGATTTCCTTGGAAACCACGGGAAGGCTTGTCTGAGTCGCACCTGTGGCCGCTCGGGGTGCGGGTTGGGCCTGGCTGCCCCCGCCCTTCGAATTTCTGCCGCCCCCCTCCTCGATGATGGACCAGCGGCTGCCCTCCTCGGCCAGGGCGAGCCAGGAGCGACCCGTGGCTCGATCCGAGCGCAGCAGCCGCGCTGGGCCACCGAGTTTGGCCGGCTTGAGCGAGAAGAGCGCATAGCGCCCATTCCAGTTCGGTTCGTCGTCGTCGTCCGGGGTGGCTCCCAACATGACCCAGCCGCCGTCGCCGGTTTCTTCCACGACCCAGACCACGCCGAGTTGGGTGTCGACGCGCAGAATTAGCGTGCCCGCCCGGACGAATTGAAAGCGACGCTCCTCGTAATCCGCCGCCGTATTCCCCGAGGGGCTTCCGGCTTCTCCGCATCCTGTTATGGCGAGCAGGGCCAGGAGCAGCGCGGCCAGCAGGGGGCCGCCGACCCGATCGTGGGATGAAGTGCGGTTCGGATTTTTCGGGTTCATGGTTCGGCGAACTCCTTGCTCTGGGAGGACGTAGCCTCGAGTTTGGATCTCGGAGAGCTTGGCCTGCCCGGGGCCCGCTTAACGGGCACCCGCTTCGACCCTGGGCTCGAGGGGAGCAGCATATCAGAGCGACGCCCCTTGGGCGCGCTCGGGATCCGCTTATCGACCCTAGGGATGGTGGGGTTCGCTAGGCCGAAGGCCGATGCGAACCTCCTGCCCGCCGAGTTGGGCGGGGTGTACTCGCAGGTCCGGCGTGGCCGGCTCCCGGGAGCCGGGTGGGGTGAGAATCAATTCGGTCGCCAGGGTCTGCTCGCTCACGTACTCGCGAAAATTCTCCACGGCCCGGCGCCAATCCTCGGGGAGAGGAAGCTCGAGGTGGATGCGGTCGGCGACGTGGAGGCCGGCTTCCTTGCGGGCCTGTTGAACCGCGCGGACGACATCCCGGGCCATGCCCTCCTCGACGAGCTCGGGGGTCAGCGCGAGATCGAGCACCACGATGGCGTCGTTGCCCGGAAGCGCCTGGCAGGCGATGCCCTCTCGGGGCGCGAGCGTCAGGGAGAACTCCCCGGCTTCGAGCACGGTGCCCGCGACCTCGACCCCGCCGCTTTCGAGGCTCGTCCACTCGCCTTTCTTCGCAGCGGCGATCACGACCTTGGTCTCCTTGCCCAGCCGGGGCCCGAGGGCCTTGGCGTTGACTTTGAGGCCAAAGGTCGCGTATTCCTCGATCTCCTCGCTGAGCTCTACGCGTTTGACGTTGACCTCGTCGGCGATGAGATCGAGGTAGGGGCGAACCTTCTCGTTGTCCGCCCCGGCCACGATTAACTCCGCTAGGGGTTGGCGGACTCGAGCGTTCTCGGCGGCTCGCAGCGCGAGGGTGGCCGAACAGACGTCGCGCACCCGGTCCATCTCGGCGACGAGGGCCGGGTCGGCGGCGGCCTCTAACTCTTCGGGCCAATCGGCGAGGTGCACACTCTCTTCGCCGGTCAAGCCCCGGTAGATCTCCTCGGTGATCAAGGGCAGCAGCGGGCTCGCCACCTGACAGAGCACGACGAGGGCGGTGTATAGGGTGTCGTAGGCGTCCTGCTTGTCCTGATCGCGCTCGGCCTTCCAGAAACGGGGCCGACTGCGCCGGATATACCAGTTGTTGAGGGCGTCGATATGGGAGACGACTCGGGAGCAGGCCGCCACCAAGTCGTAGCGGTCGAGATCCTCACCCAGGCCGGCGACGAGCTCCTGGGTCTTGGCCAGGATATAGCGGTCGAGGAGGTGATCCGAGTTCGTGCGAAACTGGGCTTTGATGCCATCGGTATTCGCGTAGAGGGCGAAGAAATACCAGGCATTCCAGATCGGGTTGATGACCAGGCGCACCGAATCCTTGATGGCTTTGCCGTCGCGGTCGATTTTGAGATCGCCGCCCCGAACCACCGGTGACGAAACCAGGAACCAGCGCAGGGCGTCGGAGCCGATGCTCTCGAAGACCTCTTCGGGGTCGGGATAATTGCGCAGGCGTTTGCTGAGCTTTTTACCGTCCTCGGCGAGCACGACCCCATGGCAGAGGCAGTTCTTGAACGGCGGCCGATCGAAGAGCGCCGTGGACATCACCATCATGAGGTAGAACCAGCCCCGGGTCTGGGCCTGATACTCGGTGATGAAATCCGCGGGAAAATGATTTTCGAACCAGTCCTTGTTCTCGAAGGGGTAATGAACCTGGGCGAAGGGCATGGAGCCCGATTCGAACCAACAGTCCAGAACCTCGGGAACCCGGCGCATCATGGATTGGCCGCTGGGATCGTCGGGGTTCGGGCGCACCAGGGCGTCGATGAAGGGCCGGTGGAGGTCGTCGGGACGCACGCCGAAATCGCGCTCGATTTCGTCGAGGCTGCCGTAGACATCGATGCGCGGGTACTCGGGGTTGTCGCTCTTCCAAACCGGGATCGGCGTGCCCCAGAAGCGGTTGCGCGAGATCGCCCAATCCCGGGCGCCCTCGAGCCATTTGCCGAAGAGGCCGTCGCGCACGTTGTGGGGGATCCAGTTGATCTCCTGGTTGAGTTCGACCATGCGGTCCCGGATCGAAACCACGTCGACGTACCACGAGTCCAGAGCCTTGTAGATCAGCGGGGTATCCGTCCGCCAACAATGGGGGTAGTTGTGGACGTAGCTCTCTTCCTTGACCACGGCACCCGCGCTTCGGAGCGCGCGCACGATGGGGGTGTTGGCTTCGAAGACCTGGAGGCCTTCCCAATCCGGCACCTGGGCGGTAAAGCAGCCGGCGTCGTCCACTGGGCAGACCACGGGAACACCCGCCGCCCGGCAGGCCGCCATATCGTCTTCGCCGAAGCCCGGGGCCAAGTGGACGATCCCCGTGCCGTCCTCGGTGTTGACGAAATCCGCGGCGAGCACCCGGAACGCCGCTTCGGTCTCGGCGAAGAAGGGAAAGAGCGGGGCGTAGCTCCGGCCCACCAATTCGCTGCCCCTAAGGCCGCCGATGCGCTCGGCCTCGGCGAGTTCCTTCTCCAGTTTGCCCGCGGTCTCCTCGGCGAGCACGACGTAGCCTTCGCCCAGGCGGTAGATCGCGTAATCGATGTCCTCGCCCACGGCCAGGGCAAGGTTTGAGGGCAGGGTCCAGGGCGTGGTGGTCCAAGCCAGCAGGTCCAGGGGGCCGGGGTCGCCGTCGGCGGGAGCCAGGCGGAAGCGCACGGTCACCGCCGGGTCCTGGCGCTCCCGGTAGGCATCGTCGAGGCGGGTTTCGTGGAGGGAGAGCGGGGTCTGGGCGGCCCATGAATAGGGCATGACCTTGTAGTCCTCGTAGAGCAGGCCCTTGTCATGGAGTTGTTTGACGGCCCAGATCAGGCTCTCCATATAGGGGAGGTCCAGGGTCTTGTAGTCGTCCTCGAAATCGACCCAGCGCGCGGCCCGGTCGATGTAGCGCTCCCATTCCTGGGTGTATTTCATCACCGAGGAGCGACAGTGAGCGTTGAAGCGGTCGATGCCAAATTCCATGATGGCGGTGCGTCCCGAGACTCCGAGCTCTTTTTCCGCCTCCATCTCGGCGGGCAAGCCGTGGCAATCCCAGCCGAAACGCCGCTCCACCCGGTGTCCGCGCAGGGTCTGGTAGCGGGGGATGATGTCCTTGATATAGCTGGTGATCAGATGACCGTAATGGGGCAGGCCGTTGGCGAAGGGCGGCCCATCGTAGAAGACATACTCGTTATCGCCCCGCTCGCCGGTCTCCCGGCTCTCCACTGAGCGCCGGAAGGTGTCGTTCTCACGCCAGCCCGCGAGGACGCGGTTCTCGAGCTCCGAGAAATTCGGCTGGGGGTCGACTTTGGGATAGGGCTGGTCGGACGTGCGTTCGGTCACGGTGGTCTCTCGACTCTCATCGGGGGCTGGTTCGTCTTTCGAGAGCGTGACATTACCACAGGGCCAAGCATCCCCGTGCCCCGGGTTCGAGGTCTAGGGGGTATCCAGCGCCCGAGCTGCGACCTCAAAGCTGAAGCCGGCCCGGGCCAGGGCGCCGAGTTCCTTCTTTCGTTTTAGTCTCCGCCTCTCGGCTCTTTCCGAGTCTTCGTGCTCGAAATCCCCGGGGCCTTCCGGCTCCCGGGGATCGAGGGCGTGGCCCCGTCCGTGGACGCCCAGGCGCCTACGCCGGGCGTAGGTGAGAGCGGCTTCGAACTCGGCCTCGGCATCCCCGACCTCCTCGAGAAGCTGGGCGCGCAGGGCGCCCGGGATACCCTTTTCGTGGAGCGCCGCGGCGACCTTTCGCAAGGAGCCCCCCCGGTCGCGAATCCGCCGAGCCAGGGCCTGGCCATAGCGGCGGTCGTCGAGAAACCCGAGCTCCGCCATCCGGGCAAGGGCGGCCTCGATCCCGGCCGCGGTCGCCTCCCGATCCTCCTCTTCGCCGTGGTGGGTGCGGCTGCGCTCGGCGCGCCGCTCCAAAACCCTGCGCAGGCCCGCCGAAGAGCTGGGATAGCGCTCAAGGTGGCGAAGGGCGGCGCGCTCGAAATCATCGGTTGAAATGCGAGGCGGGGGCTTTCGTCGCTTAGGCCGCCTTCTCCCAGGTCCCTGGGCCTCGCTGGGTTCTTCGTCCATGGCGTTCTCGTCCGGGCCCGGGGGTTTGCCGGTTTGGGCGGGGGGTTGTCCAAGGATGCGGGCTAGACTGGCTTTCGTCCATGCCTGAATTGCCCGAAGTCGAAGTCACTCGCCGCCGCATCGCGCCGCTCCTGGTGGGCCGCCGCATCGCGGCCGTCGCCACCACTCCGCCGAGCTACGTTTTCGTGACCCCTCCTGGCCGCCTGGGCCGGCTCCTGCCGGGCCGCCGGGTGGAGGGGGTCGACCGGCTGGGGAAATACCTGCTGGTACGCCTGGATGACGGGGCCACCCTGATGATTCACCTGGGCATGACCGGGCAGCTCTTCTCCAGCGAGGCCCGCAGCCCCCGGCTTCTCTCGGCCACCGCCCGGGCTTCCCTGGCTCCTGAAGAGCAGGCGGGATTCGAGCCCGATGCCCACACGCATCTGGTCCTCGAGGTCGAGGGGAAGGGGCCGGACGTCTATTTTCGCGATGTCCGAAAATTTGGGAAATTGCTCTGGCTCGGGCCCGGGGAGGGCCACCCCCGGTTGGATCGCCTGGGCGGGGACGCCTTGGAAATCGATGGTCCCCGGCTCTTTGCCGCGAGCCGCAAACGCAAGACGCCCATCAAGGCGCTGCTTCTCGATCAATCGGTGCTCGCCGGGGTGGGGAATATCTATGCCGACGAGGCGCTCTTTCTCGCCGGGGTGCGGCCCGGTCGCCGGGCGGCGCGCTTGACCCGGAAGGAGGCCGAGGTTCTCGCGCGTGAGATCGTGAGGGTGCTCGAGCGCTCCATCGAGACCGGCGGCTCGAGCATCAGCGATTACGTGAACCCGGACGGCAGCGACGGCGGCTATCAGGATGAGCGGCGGGTCTACGCCCGGAAGGGCGAGCCCTGCCTGGAATGCGGCGCGACTATCGCCCGCCGCGTGGTCGCCCAGCGCAGTGCCCATTATTGTCCGGTCTGCCAGAGCTAGCGAGCCAGGGAGAGGACTCAGGTGCTGAACCTCAACGAATTGCGCCGGGCGGCCAGGATCATCGATGAGCGCTTTGCGGGCCACCGTCTCGAGCGCTGCGTTCAGCCCTCTCGGGATCGGGTCGTGCTCACCCTCTACGGCCGGGCCCCGGGTGAGGAAAAGGCGCGCAAGCGTTTTCTCATGCTTTGTGTTCACCCGGCGTCGGGTCGGGTCTCCCAAGTCGAGGGCCTCCCGAAGGCCCCGGCGAACCCCCCGGCCTTCGTCAGCTGGATTCGTGCGCACCTCCCGAGTGCCCGGTTCAAAGGTGCCCGGATGCTGGGCGACGACCGCGTTCTTGGACTGGCCTTCGAGGCCGCCGAGGGGCGCGTCGAGTTGGTGCTCTCCCTGCTCGGCAAGCGGAGCAATCTCTATCTCGTCGACGCTCCCGGCCAGGTGATCTTGGCCCTGCGCTCTCCCGCCGAGACCCGGGCCGAACTCGTCCCCGGTGCGGCGTTCACTTTGCCCTCGAGCGGCGTGCCGAACCCGGGTGAGGATCGCTTTGCCTCGGTGCCCGATCCCGATTGGCTCGCTGCCGCCGAAGCGCATTACGCGTCGGACGAGGGCGAGCGCGAGTCGGTGGATCTCGCCCGGGAGATCCGACAAGTTTTGAAGCGCGAGACCAAGAACGCCGAGCGGCGTCTGAGCAAGATCGAGTCCGAACTCGCCGAGGCCGATCAGGCCAGCGAACTTCAGCGCCACGGCGAACTTCTCAAGGGCTCCCTCGGCTCGATCCGGAAAGGGGCGAGCGAGGTTCGTGTGCGCGATTACGCCACCGACGAGGAGGTCACCATTGCCCTCGACCCGACCCTGGGCCCTCGGGAGAACCTCGAGGCGACCTTCAAGCGCTATCAGAAATTGCTGCGTCGGCTCACCAAGGCCGGGGGTCAGGTCGAGGAAGCCCGTCTCTGGCGAGACAAGCTCACCGCTCTGCAAGCGCGGCTCGAAGAGGTGCAGGGCGAAGCGGGGGGCCGGGAGGAAGGCGAGGAGGAAGCCGAGCGCGCCGCCGGCCTCGAGGCGATTGCCGCGGATCCCGAGATCGCCCGAATGCTCGGTCGCCGCCGAGCCGCCCAGGCCTCACCCGGCGCCGCCCCGCCCCCGGAGTCGACGCTCCCGGCCCGGCTGCGAGGCCTCGACCGGGCTCTCGTCCCCCGGCGTTACCGGAGCCGGGACGGCCTCGAGATCTGGGTGGGCCGAAGCGACGCGGGCAACGATCATCTCACGACGCGCCTGCCCGGGGCAAGGATCTTTTCTTTCACCTGGCCGGGGCGCCGGGCAGCCACGTCGTTCTGCGCACCGAAGGCCGGGAGGATCCGCCGCCGGAATCCGTTCTCGACGCTTGCGAGTTGGCCGTGCATTTTTCGAAGCAGAAGAATGCCGGCCACGCCGAGGTGCACGTCGTCCCGATCAAACAGGTCTCGAAGCCCCGAGGTGCCAAGAAGGGGCTCGTCTACGTCACCGGGGGCCGCTCGGTCCGTCTGCGCCGGGAGGAGGACCGCTTGCGCCGCTTGATGGACGACCGCATCGAATTCTGAAGTATCCGGCCGCTCCGGTCTCCGAAGCCTAGCTTCGGCCGAAGCGAGTCAGCAGCGCCGGAAGCACGATCAGGTTGCCGATCACCGTGGCGACCATGCCGATGGAGAGCACCACGCCGAGGCTGGCCATGCCGCGATGGCTGGAGAAGGCCAGGGTGCCGAAGCTGACTGTGGTGGTGAGCGCGCTGTAGAAGACCGCCCGAGCGGTGGTGCTGTCCATCAGGTCCCCGGCGTTGCCGCCGGTTTGTTGGGCGCGCTGGACCAAGTGGATCCCGCTGTCGACGCCGATCCCGAGGAGCAGGGGGATCACGATGATATTTCCGAAATTGAACGGGATATCGAAGAGCACCATGGCGGCGACGGTCATCAGAGAACTCAACGCCAGGGGGGAGAGCACGAGCAGGACCGGGCCAATGCGCCGCCAGAGAGCGAGCAGGAGCAGGGTGATGATCGTGATGGCGGAGGCGAGTGCCTCTTGGAAGGAAGAGCGAGTGGCTTGGCCGAAGCCTACGAGATTGATGGCGACGCCCGCGGCCAGGGGATCGACGGACTGAACGTCCTCGGTAAAACGGATAAAGGCGGCTTCGTTCCCCAAATCGTGCTTGGGAAAGGTTTGTATCCGGACCTGACCGTCCGCGGCGATCATGCGCGCAACGAGATCATCGGGCAGGTCCGCGCGCACCACGGTTCCCGTTCCAATGGCGGTCTTCAAACGGGCGACCTGATCGGGGAGTCCCGAAAGCAGGAGTTGATCGAGTTTGTCGAGGGCAGCGCCCGGATCCTCGTCGGTCTGGACCCGGGCGAGGAAGATCGCGAGCTTTTCCCGCAGCACGCGAACGCTGGCGATCAATTCCGAGGGTGAATCGCCATCGACCCAATCGGCTCCGAGATAGGCGTAGAGGTTTTCGAGAGCGGCGATTTGACTCGCGAGGTCGCTGTCCGGCCGATCTCCCGGGGCCAGAGGGGGAGTGTCCATCAGGTAGCCAAGATCCGTGAGGATCTCGATCTTTTCGTCCTGATCCTCGGGTACGTAATCGCTCAGGGTGAGGGTCGATGCGACGCTCTCGAGTTTTTTCATTTCGCGAGCGAGGACCTGGGCACTCTCAAGGTCCGGAGCCACCGAGTTGACGAACCAGGGCGACATGGTGCCCGATTGTGCGAGCAGATCGTTGAATGTTTGCACCGACTCCGTGGTGGCGTCGCGCATCTCGATGACATTCAGATCGAAGCGTGCCCGGGGAAGGAGAGCGAGGCTGGCTGCGAAGAGCACGAGCGCACTGGCGAGAACCAGCCCCGGATGGGTTTCGGAAAATCGCCACCAGGTGGAGCGAAAATGGAGTTCTCCGGCGACTTCATCGGGACTCTCGATTCTGAGCCAGCGGCTCAGAAGGGCGGGGAAGAGCGTGAGGGTCAGGAAGAGAATGATGAACATGCCGTAGCCGGCGATCAGTCCGAGTTCCGCGACCCCGAGATAATCGGTGGGAGCGAAAACGAAAAAGCCGATAGCGGTGGTCAGGGTACAGATGAGAAGCGAACCGCCCACGCTGCCCCCCGCTTCAAAGAGCGCCCGGTCGTGTCCGAGTCCCTCGCGGACCCGGCCGGCGTACGCCATGCCGAGATGGATGGAGAAGTCGACTCCGAGTCCGATGAAGAGCACCCCGAAAGCGGCGGAGACGAGATTCAGATGCCCCACCACCGCGGCTGCGGTCGCAGCAGACCAGACCAAGCCGACGAGCAGGGTGGCGAGGGCAGCGGCGACGAGTTTGAGAGAGCGGAGCGCTCGAGTCAGAACCCCCGCGACGAAGAAGAAGCAGACCACTCCGCCCAGGCCGAGATCCCAGGCCAGGCCCAGTACCTCCTCGTAGTTCAGCGCCGGGTTGCCCGTAATCCGAATCTCCACGCCCCGAGCCGGGGTAAAGCCGAGTTCTCGGGCGTGCTCCCGAATGCGTTCCATAACCGTGCCCGCGGTCAGAAAACTCTCGAAGTCGAGGACGGGGTGAACCACCAGCACCCGGCGCCGGGCGACCTCGACCTCGGAGCCCTGGAGGAGGAGTTGCTCCCAGGACAGAGCCAAGGGGAACTCGCTGTAGACCGCCACCGTCGCGTTGCCCACGGACTCGAGGATTTCAGCCCAACCCTCGGGGCCCACTTGAGCCGCCGCGCCGGTCTGGTTCGTCTCCTCGAGGCCGACTTCGATGAGCGACGCGAGGTTGGCGAGGGTGGGGTCCTGCTCGAGGGCGGCGAGGATCGGCTGCATGCGCGCCATCTGATCGCCAAAGGTGTCGAGTTCGTCGACGTCTCGATAGAGGAGCCCGTGGGTTTCGAAAAATTCGCCACCCCCGGGCACATAGGCCTTCTCGACGAATTCCGAATCCGAGAGCAGCCGGGTCTCGAGGGTTTGAGCGGCTTCGCGCGCGAGTTCCGGGGTCTGAGCGTCGATGACCACGAGCAGGGCGTTTTCGAGGTTGGGAAAGAGCCGGGCAAAGGCTTCGTGATTGCGCCGAGAGGGCAGGTCTTCGGCGACCATCTGAACGTTGTCGGAATTGACGCCGAGTTCGCTTACGGCGTAAAGGCCGGCGAAGACCGTGAGCCCAGCACAGAGGCCAATCACCCAACCCGAGCGCCGCTGGACACCCGCGACCCATGCCGCGACGCCCTGGGCGAGTCTCTTCTCCAGGGACTCTTTCAAGGGGGGGCCTGCTCTTGATCCTGGGCGGGCGCTTCCTTTTCCTCGAGATAACCCAGGGCTCGGAGGTGCTCGATGATCTCCTCCTCATGGCCCGAGGCCGAGGGGGCGTACCGCTCGATGGCGATCGCGTTGTAGCTCGCGACGGGGTCGGGTCGCGAGAGATCGGCCAGGAATTTCGCGGGCCCCGCTTGCATGTCCAGGGCTGAGGGAAGGCCCGCGAAGGTCAGCACCGAGGGCGCGATCTCGTAGACATTGACCGGGCCCGCGGCTTGGCCTCGGGGAATGCCGCGCCCGCGGGCAAAGAGAACCCCGTCAAGAGCCGAGGGGGAGTCGTGAGCGCCCGTCAACAACATCAAGCTGACTCCGGCTTCGAAGCCGTGGTCCGAAATCACCAAAACCATGTCATCGGGGCCATAGCCCGCGACCAGACGGCCGATTAGCGCATCGGTGTAGGCGTAGTAGGCGCGCAGGGCTTCGGCGCCCCCAGCGCGTTCCTCGGGTGAGGGCTGCAGGGTCGGAGGGTAGAGATCCTCGGCTTCGAGATTGCCCCAGAGCCAATGGGATACCCGGTCGATGCCGGGCAGGAAGACCATCATCACGTCGAGGTGGTGATCCGCATCCAGGGCGAGGGCGACCTGGGTGATTTCCTGGTCGGTGACAAATTGCTGGCTGAGGAGCGAGCGATTGACCCAGCGGGGCAACTCGGCCGCGCCGTCGAAGAAATTTTCAAATTCAGTTAGGGAGGCCGGGTTCTTGAGCTGTTCCTCGGCGCGCGGCGTCCAGGACTGCGGGTGGATAAGCGCCCCCTCGGAGGCTCGATCGGCGGCGAAGGTTTTTTTGATCATGTCGATCTGTTCGGGAAAAAAATGATCCGAAACCATGACGCCTTCGATCTTCTCGGGCGGAAAAGTAGTCCACCAGTTCACGACCCCGACGCTACGTCCTCGGTCCGAGAGGATATTCCAGAGCGCAGGGACCTTACGATCGCTGCTCAAGTAGAGCGCCTTGCCCCCTCCGGTCGCGGGCTTGACGAAAGCGGGAATTCCGTGGACGTTCGGCTTGACTCCGGTCGCGATGGTATTCCAGATACGCGGTGAATAGAGCGGGAGTACCGACCGTAGGGGACCATGAACCCCGGTCGCGGCAATCTCTGCGAGATGCGGGAGCCGGCCGGCCTTCATCATGGGAAACGCGACCTCGGGGCTCGCACCGTCGATGCCGATGATCAAGATCCGGGGCGGGTCGGACTCGGGTTGGCAGCCCGGGGCTCCGAGGATCAGGGGAAGCAGGGCGAGGGCGATTGCCAGCTTTCGCCACCCCGGTTCCTTCCGGATTTCTCGTTTGGGTCTGGTCATGCTGATCCATGAACTGCGCTTCATGTGGCCTCCACGCCCTACACTTAGCCCAGCCGGGAATCATTCCCACTCCAGGGGGATGGGAGGCGGGTAGGCCAGGGGCTAGGGGTTCAGTGGGCGCGCTTGCGCGCGATGACGCGCATGTTGCTCGTCTCCCGGCCTGAGCGAATGCGAAATTGATCGACGATTACCGCCAGGCCAAGAAGCAGGGGGTTCTGGTAGGAAAAGAAGCGCCACCAGGGGCGGGGCCAGCCTCGATCCTTGAAATAATTTCGATGAGAGATGATCCAGGAGGAGGTGCTGATGAGATATTCGGCGCGGTCGATCTCAAAGCCTTTCGATGCGAGGAGTTGCGAAAGGGAGGCAAGCCGGAACAGATTCCAGTGTCGGGGAAAATGGTAGTGGCCCCACCAACGCCCGGCGAATAGCCGGTAGTCGAGCCCGCCGAGGTTTGGGGTTTCGACGATGAAGGCCCCCCCCGGCTTGAGAAGTGTATGAACGTGCTCACACACCCGGGCGGGATCGTCGACGTGTTCGAGGAGTTGGAGCATGAGGATGGCGTCGAAGCGATTTTTCTGATCAGGGCGCTGGGCGAAGTCTTCGATTCGTTCGCAATGGGCCTCGTACCCCTTCGCTCGACAACTCGCTACGGCCCCCTCGTCGAATTCGAGGCCCACGGGGTTCCACTGAGGATCCCCTTGTCGCTCGAGAAGTGAGAGGAATCGGCCGTCGCCGCAGCCGACATCGAGGAGGTTTCGCTCGCCTTGACCTACGAATCCGCCGTAGAGCCGAACCTTTCCGCCTTCCCAGAAGCGCTGAAGAAGGGCCACCAGGGGATTCGTCGTTCCCACGAACGAGTAGTAGTCGGAGGGATAGATCGTATCCAGGGCGGATGTCGCTGGCCGCGGATCGAGGTATTGGTGATCGCAGTCCAGGCAGCGCACGAAATGAAAGGTGTCGTCGGAGGTTTCGTACTCGAAATCTTCCCCGGTCGCCGAAGTCTCCGAGCGTTCGGATCCGCAGAGGGCACAGCGGACCCTCTCGAGTTCGAGGGAGCCGGGCTTAACCACCCGAAGTGACTTCGTTCGGCGGGTCGTGCTGGGAAGTAGCTCCGCCTTCGGGTAAAAGGCGTGGGCCGAAAAGACGACTCTCGATGGGGACGCCGTTCGCCACAAGGTAGTCCTGCTTTGCGCGGAAGCGCGCGATGTAGCCGTGCCACGGAATCGTGGGCCAGAGATGGTGGACTGCATGGTAGTTGTGGCTCAGTACGAGAGGCGTCAGCCATCGGGCGGTGATGATCCGCGTTCCCAGAAAGCGGTCGGAGGGCAGGCCGACATGCGGGAGATAGTTGATATACCAGTCCATAATGATCTTCGCGCCCACCAGGGGAACGAACCAGATCAGGATCAGATCCAGCAGGAAACCCTGTGACAACGCGAAGAGGTAGGCCCCCGCGACCAGGGCCACGAAAAAAGTGTCAGAGGCTCGCATCCTCAGCGAACGGGGGTCGTCCCTGAGCACCGACCTGAGGTAGGAGACGGCTTTCAGGTAACGGAAAAGGAGCTGCCAGAAAGGTCCGTCCGCATAGATGAGGTTCGGATCGAGACCCGGCTCGTTGAGGTATTTATGGTGTTGAAGGTGCACGTGCCGCTGCATGAAATACGGCGTGGTGTAGGGAAGCATCCCGAGGATCCCCGCCGCATTGTTGAGCCCACGTCGATTCGAGATTGTGCCGTGGGCGGCTTCGTGCCAGATCGTAAAGGCGAGGTGGACGACTACGAGCGTGATGAGCATATGGGCCCAAAGGGGTAGGGTATCGGCCGCAAAGAGCACGAAATTCCCGAGGAAGAGGGTCCACTGGGCAGCCAAGAGCAGCAGGGTACGCAAATCAAGGCTAAGGGCCGGGCGGGTCATGGAGCCCTTTCGAGTCCGGGTTGCCGGTCGGGGGCGAAGCCCGACCGCTGATGCGATAATCTTAAACAGAGCAGGGGCTTACGTCAATTTCTAAATCGTGATTCCGACTTCCCCAGAGGCTTTTCGCAATTGGATGTGCAACCCGATGGACCACAGGCTGTAGGTGGGATGATGTCTCGCACGAGCCTCGCCTTGGGGCTGGTTTTCGGCGTCACAATTCTTTTTCAAGTCCCCTTCTTCGACCTGTGGTTCAGCCTCATGGACGAGGGGCATGTCCTGCAATTCGCCGACCTCCGACTGAGGGGCGGGGAGTTCTACCGGGACGCCACATTCTATCCGCTTCCGGGCGCCTTCCATTTTCTTGCGCTGGTCTTCGACGTCTTAGGCGCGTCCATCCGGGTGTCCCGTTGGGTGGTGATCGTGGAGTTCGCCGCTTTCGCGACGCTTCTCTTTTTCCTTTTTCGCAAGGTGACTTCGCTTCCATGGGCCCTCGCGGCCCTCGGTTCTTTCTGGCTCTACCGAATCTGGTGCTTCCCGCACTGGCAGATCTACAGCTACTCGACCCTGGCCCTGGTCGTTCTCCTCGCTAGCGCCACAGCTCTGGTTGTATATTTCGAGCGCTCGGATCGCCGGGTTCTGGCTTTTTCAGGCCTGCTCTTTGGACTTGGGGTTTTTTGCAAACAGGATTACGGCGCCGCCGCGCTGCTCGCATTTCTGGCTTCCCTGGCGCTTTACGAATCTTCCCGCCCGAGTGATCGCCGGCCTTCGAGCTTCTCGACCTTGGCGACCTTTATCGTTCCGGCAGCGGCGGTGGGTGCGGCGACGGGCCTCTACTACTGGAGCGTAGGTGTCCTCGATGACGTTCTTCAGTTCACCGTGTTCAACCATTTTAAGGGGATAGGCGCCTACCCTTATTCCGATTTCCCCGACCTATGGCCGATCTTCAGCCAAGATCTTGCCCTGCGTACTCAACTGGGCATCACCGAAACTATGCCGGGAATCATGCTGACTGCCGACTGGGCGGCGTTGCGGATCCATCCGCTCTACACCGACACCCCGCTCTACGACATCATGCTCAAGCTTTTCTTCTACGGCCCCCAAGCCCTCCTCGCCGGTTTCGCTTTTCGACTCTGGCGCCAGAGGCGTAGGCTGGCTGCACCGACAGGCGATCCGGGCAGGCTTCGTTATCTGGTGGAGTTCCTTTTCTTCGCTCTGGGGACGAGCCTGGTCCTGCTCGCGTGGCTCAATAAACCCCAGGACTATATCCATCTGGCGGTGCTCTACTGGCCGCTCTTGGGTTTGGTGATTTTTGCCTTGGAGGGATGGGTTGGAGGTCGGCGCGGGCGAGGTCGTGCAGCCGTGGCCTTGGCACTGATCCCCGTATCCCTGGCGGTGGTCTATTCCGGGCATCTGGTGATGCGGCTGAGGGATTCTCACTCGGTCCTGATCGATCATCCCCGGGCGGGGATCTATGGCAAGCCCGGGGAGGTGGCCATGCTCGAGAGCGTTCTCGAGTACGTCGAGGCGAATACCGACCCGGAAGATTCTTTGGGGGGGATTCCGTATTTCCCCATTGCGAATTTCCTGTCCGAGCGCCGAGGGCCTCACCGCTCGGCTTATATTATCTGGCCCTTTCCCGAGATTCCCGATCGCGACGCGGCGGTAGCGAGGGCCATGGAGGAAACGGGTACCGACGTGGTGCTCTACAATTTTACCCAGTTCCAGACTTTCGATCCCTTTTGGGAACATGCTCCGGAGCTCTTCGCCTACCTGGTCGAAAATTTCGAGATCGACCGAATCTTCAGTTACGACACCTGGGGGTACAAGCCGGCGGCGCTTCGCCGTCGCTCACCCGAGGAACAGAGCCCGGGCCGGCCCATCGCGCCGGCGGGTCTCTCTGCGGCCCCTCTTCGAATCGACGAGACCTTCGGACCCTCCAGGGTGATTCCCCCGGAATCCCGCGGTCTCTATCTGAGGGAGATGCTCTGGCCCTTCCGTCCAGCGATTGCCTTGAGACCCTCCTCGGGAAATCGCAGCACCGTTCTCGGGCTTCCACTGAAAGTACCTCGGGAGGGTGGGCGCTTGGTGACGGCCGTCGCGGTCCATCCCCAGCGATGGTTCAAATTGCCCGCTTCATGGGTGGACTTCCGGCTCTCGGTACGGACCCCGGAAGGTCTCGAAACTCTCTACGAGCGTCGGCTCAACACCACGAACCGCATCGAGGATCGGCGCTGGTTCGATCTCGATCTCGATCTCGGGGCCTGGGCGGGCAAGGAGATCACCCTGGAGTTGAGTAACCGGGCGGACAACCCCGATGGCGAGGACCTGCTCATGGGGGGATGGGCCGAGCCGCGCCTGGTCCCTCCTGGATTTCCAGAGTCCCCGGGTTCCGAACAGCCCTGAAGGGCCCGACTGAATTTCCCTCCCCGGGCTCGTTGTGGCAGTATCGACTCCGTGTCGGATCCCTCCAAAACTTCGTGCCTGATCTGCGGATCCGAGGAAATCGGTCTGCGGTATCGCATCACGCGTTTCGACGTTGTCGAGTGCGGACCGTGTGGGCAGATCTTCCTGGATCCGCTCCCCAGCGAGGAGGAGATCCAGGAACTCTTCAAATCGCTCTACACCAGCGGCGAAGGGTCGGTCCCCGAGCTCAAAGATTATTACGGCTTCTGCTTTGAAGACGAACCCGGAAACCCCCTGGTGGAACAGTTCGAGGCCTGGCTCGATATCATCGAGCGCGTCAAGGCTCCGGGTCGCTTGCTCGACGTGGGATGCGGAACGGGTCTCTTCCTGGCGGTGGCTCGGCGGCGAGGTTGGGAGCCCTACGGAATCGATGAGAGCATCGAAGCCACCGACCACGCTCGGCGACATTTCGGTCTCGACCCCTGGGTGGGTGAGTTCGAATCTCTGACCGATATGGGTGAGAGCTTCGACCTCGTCACGGGCTGGGACGTCATCGAGCACTCACGCTCGCCGGCCAGTCTGGTGAGGGCGGCCCGAGAATGCCTGGCGCCGGGCGGCCTCGTCAGTTTCTCGACGCCGAACCAGCGAAGCATTCTGGACCTAGTGGGCGGGGCGATGTATCGCTTGTCCGGGGGCCGATTGACCGCGCCCCTCGAGAAATTTTATATCGAGCAGCATTTCCTCTATTTCACTCCCGACAGCCTCCGAGATTGTCTCGCATTGGGTGGCCTGGAGGTCGTCCAACTCGAGCAGGAATCGACGGACTTGCGCAGGCTCACCCTTCACCCCCTGGTGCGGCTTGGCCTTCAGTCCATGTTCCTGGCGGGCAAACTTCTCGGGCGAGAGAATCGCCTTTTCGTCATCGCTCGAGCGGCTTGACTCCCTTGGCGGTGATTGGAAATTTGTCGCCGAGGGTCGCCAGTGGGTATCCTGGGAGAGTGAAAAATGAGGGATCTGAGCCTGGGAGTCGTCCGATGAGCCGAGGGAATCGCCAGTGAGTTCCGAGAGCACCTCCGAGGAGCGCATCCTGGTGATCCTGCCTGCCTATAACGAGGCTGGCAATGTCGTCGAACTCTCCGGGCTGGTTTTGGCAGAAGATCCTCGAATCGAAGTCCTCGTCGTCGATGACAACAGCCCGGATGGAACTGGTGATCTCGTCGAACGCGCCCAGGAGACCGAGCCCCGGCTCCACCTCCTCCGGCGACCAGGCAAGCTGGGTCTGGGTACGGCCTACCTCAGTGGCTTCCGGTTCGGTTTGGATCGAGGTTTCCATTTCATCTTCACCATGGATTGCGATTTCAGCCACAACCCGAAATACCTGCCGGCGCTCATCGCCCTGCTCGATGATCGGGATATGGTCGTCGGCTCTCGTTATGTTCCCGGCGGCGGAATCGAGAATTGGCCCTGGCATCGGCGTTTGCTCTCGAAATTCGCCAACTTTTATGCCCGGACGCTGCTGAGGGTCGACGTTCACGACTGCACGGCGGGCTATCGCGGATACCGGCGGAAAGTTCTCGAAACGGTGCACCCTTTTGAGATTCGTTCCTCGGGCTATTCGTTCCTCGAGGAGATGGCCTGGCGAGTCACCCGCTATGGTTTTTCGATCGGAGAGGTCCCGATCATCTTCGAGCAGCGCGTTGCAGGGGTTTCGAAGATCGAAGGCGCAGAGATCTATCTGGCGGCCTGGTACGTCCTGCTCACAGCCTTTCGGCCGCCGAAGCTGCCCGGATTGGGCCAAGAGCGCGGGCCCGAAGGCGGGGACTAGGGCTCGAAGAGCCGACCCTTTAGTCCGCCTGGGTCCCGGGCAGCGATTGCGTCTCGGCGTGTTCGATCACGACTTTGATGCATTCCGGCGTGCGCGCCAGAGCCAGCGCTTCGGGTAGCCGAGTGGCGGGTACGCGATGGGTGATGAGTGCGGGCAGGCGCTGAGCGAGCTCGTCGTCGGCGACGAGCAGCGCCAGAGCTTTCTCAAAATCTCCGCAGCGCGAGGTACTCAGTCGAAGCTTGCGCTGGTGAAGGGCATGGAGGAGGGGCCCCGTGCGCGCTCCACCGGCTCGGGTGCAAATCTGGCCCCTTGGGCGAACCAGGGAAATTTCCTCGTCTTCCCGGGGTCGCACCACGGCATCGATGCCGGCTTCGTCGTCCACCACCGCGAGGTCGGCCCGGGGCAGCCCGGATGGTTGGTCTTCAAGGGCCTTCAATAATGCGTTCGGATCCTTCCCCGCCCACACATCCGCCCGGTCGCTCAGCCATGCCGGCGGCGGCGTACTGGCGAGCCAGGCCACTCGGGGGCGATCGTCTGGGCGGCAGGGCGAGTCGCGCACCACGGCTTTGGCCTCGTCGGGATCTTCGGGCCAGGCTTGGAGGGTGAGCTCATCGACCACCAACTCGGTGGTGTGCCGAAGCCCCGCGGAGGGTTGGCCGTGGGTCGATTTCAGGTGAACCTCGCGCCCGGAAGCCATCAGAGCGGTTTCGAGTCCTAGGGGATTTCCCGTTGTGTCGATGACGAATTCCGCACAGGGCTCGGCCGCGGACCCGGGGTCCGGCGCCTGGAGAACTTCGTCGGCGCCGAAACGGAGTGCCCAGTCGGCCATACTCGGGCGGCGCACCAAACCCAGAATTTTGTAGTCGGTTCCGTCGCGTTTGCGTAGCGCGGCGAGAGCTGCGATGACGAGCAACCCCAGGCGTCGCGGCCCCAGGACGGCGACTCTTTCCCCGGCCGAGGGAGCGATAGACTCGGCGGCATGAAGGGCCGCCGCGAAGGGTTCGATGAGTACGGCGGCATCGTCGCTAATCGAGTCGGGGAGGGGAATGATCGCGGCCTCCGGGGCCAGTACCCAGGGGCCAAAGCCGCCGGGAAGATCGTGAATCCCTAGCACCCGCCGCTCGGGGCAATGGGTCGCCAGGCCTCCCAGGCAGAACGGGCAGGCGTGTTCGATTCCTCGGGCCTCGTGGGAGGCGTTGATCTCGACAACATGGCGCCGGGATACTTGGTCGAGGGCGATGACCTCGTGACCGATGATTTGGGGGAGGGGGAAGGGGAGAAAACGGCGATCGAGGTCGGTGGAGCACACCCCGCATCGGTGGGACCGCAGGGGCCGAAAGCCCGGACCCAGGTCGAGGTGGTGAGCACCCTCGCGCTGGATCTGCCAACCCCGGGTGGACGAGCCCTCCCAGCGATATCGAGCGGGGCTCACGCGCTCGTCGGAATGGTATTCGAACCCGATAAACTCGGCCGTGTTGGGGTCCGAATCCGCAGAGCCTCCTTCGGCTTTGCCGCTCATGGTCGCGCTCCGCCGGCCTTCGTTTGAAGTCGTGGATCGCGGTAGATCATTGCGAAGCCTTTGAGGTCCAAGACCGAATCCTGGATTGTCCCTTGCAAGTGGGTTGCAAACTCGAGGTCGACCGTTCTTCCCGCCCAGGGTTCGAGGTCGATCTCGAAGCGCTTGAAGGCTTGCTGTCGCGGAGAATCCTGCCAGGGGATGACGGGAAGTCGTTCTTCGAGGATCGGCTGGCGACTTTTTTCGTCCACGAGATCGATGGAAATATCGAGTCGTGTACCCCGATCCGACCGGAAAGGTTTCCGGTAGCCGACTTCCAGGGCGAGTACGCCTCCACCTTCGGGTACCTGAACCTGGCAGCGAGTGACTAGGCCTTCCTCGGTCATGGGCGAACCCTTCCGCCCCTTGTGATAGAGGGCGGAGAAGAGCAGATGTTTGCGGATTTCCTCTCCCGGGTCTTCGACATCGCAACTCGCCAATAAATCGATATAGGGGTGCTGCACCTCGGGCTCATCGCGTCGGGTGTAGACGATATAGTTTTCGCGTCCGCCGACGAAACTCCTTTCGAAATTCGAGATCAAGTAGTCGGCAAGATCGGGGGCGTAATCGAGCAGACCAACCCGGTCGGAAAAGAAATTGTTGAAGCGCGCCACGGCGTAGCGAACGTTCTTTTCTTCGGCGGCCTCAGCGACGCCTCGGCCACGATCGTTCGCGATATGGTGCTCGTAGAGGTTGTACCAGGCGCTGGGGACTTCGCGTTCGGCGAGAAAATTCAACATGGTGAGATCTGGCAGGGTCAGCAGGGCTCCCCCCTCGGGCGTGTGGTCGCGAATCAGTCGCACCTGGTAATTGATCTCCAGGGCTTCGAGTGGGCTGACCAGAACCCCGGCCCGGGGTTGTTCCAGGGGGACGCTCAATCGCTGGATCAGGCCCACATACCAGAAGAGTGCGATGGCTCCATAGAGAATCGCGGTGAGGGCCGCGACCGTGGCGAGGACACGCCGCAAGCGGTCAGCACGCCCCCGGAGCAATTCAAAAAGACGCTGGAGGGTCAGGGGGCCGGCGATGAGGATCGGTTGGTAAACGTTGACGAGGTGGTTGAAATCCGCCCGGGGAAAAACACCGAGAAAGATGAGTCCGGCGGCGGCGTTGATGGTGAAGAGCCCAGGATCAATGCGCCCACCGCGCGCTCTCCCAGAGGCCAAGGCGACGAGAAAGCCTCCGGAAATCATCAGGGGGGCGATCCAGTAGGCCAGCACATGGAGCCAGATGACCAGACCCTGGCCACCCGGTAGCGGAAGCGGGGCGGTATTGAGCGCGGGAAAAGACAGGTAGGTGAGCTTCTCGGCTCCGGTCTGAAAGGGATCCGCCTGCCAGAGAGTCGAGATTCCCAGGTAGGGAATATCGTGCCGTCCCCCGAATTCGAAGGGGTGAACAACAAGGCTCGTCCAGGCATCGCCCAGGGCGCCCTGGGTGATCAGGTAGAGGAGGAAGGGAGAGCCCACCGCGATGGCCGCAAGCGAAGCCACGCCGACCTCCCGCGCGCTCCCTCGCCAGTCCTTTGCTTCGAGGTGAGTGGCCGCGTAGCCCAGGATCGCCGCCAGGGCGGCGAAGACCCCGTAGTTCTGCTTGAAGCAGATCGACAAGCCGATGAGCGCACCCATCCATGCGAGGTCGCCGATGGCGCGGCGGCGTTGCCAGCGCATCAGACGTTCGATTCCTGCGAGGGCGAGCACCACGGCCACCGGTGAATAGAAGGCGAAGGTCCAGGCCGGAAAAGCCCAGACGGAGAAGAGCAGGAGGCAGGCCACGCTCGCCAGCCCCCACTTCCTTCCGGCGATGGGAGTGACGATTCGGTAGCCCGTGAGAGCCAGGGCCAGATAGACGATGAGGATTACGACTCGGGAGACCAGAACACTCGGGCCAAAGACAGCGAAGACACCGGCCAGAGTGAACCAGATGCCCGGGGTGATGAAGGCATCCATGTCGCGGTAGAGCACCCGGCCCTCGAGGAGGTCGAGGGCTTGCTGAAGGAGGTAGCCCTCATCGGAGAGGATGATCGCCCGCTGGCAGAGCGGCCAACCAAAAGCCAGAGCCAATCCGGCAATGGCGAGATAGAGCCAGGCGGGTCGCTCCAAGATTCCCAGTTGCCGTAGAAGGTCCCGCACAGCCCGAGTATATGAGCGACTCCCCGGCGCTACAAGATCCGCTGGAGATACGGGTTTTCAGCGGGATCTACGGACCAGCCCCAACCAGAGGGAGTTTCCGCCTCGGATTTCCCGGACGATTCGGAACTCGCTTTCGAGATGCGCTGAGAGCTGGGGGAAAAGCTGCTCAAAGGGAGGAAATTCTGGGTACATGCGAGGGTTGAGCACCGCGCATCGAACTTGGGCCGCCTCGGCCTGCCGGGCGATCAGCGGGCCATCGACGTTTCCGGGAATCGCCAGATCGAAGGGCGAGGGGTTGGGCCGGTCGGCGAGAAAATAAAGCGCGGGGATATCCGGCAGGATGAGTACGGGCTGACCCGGCTCGCTGCATTCCTGGATAAATCGTACGGCTCCGCTCAGGAGGTCGGCATCTCGGGCTGAGACGTGGAGGGAAGCGCGTTCAAGTCCGAGGGGCTCGGGGTAGAAGTCCATAACCGAGAGTGCGGTTCTGGTGGCGATGATGAGGGCGATTGCGGTGAGTACCCCGGCAAGAATTCGCCAGAGACCGGCCGCGACCCGACGCCGCTGCAAGATCTTTTCGACGCGATCACCGAGGAAAGCAAAGAGGAGCAGGATGGGGATCAAGACGAACGCCAGATGGGACCAAATCGCCGAGGGGAAGATTCCCGGTGAAAAGACGACGGCGAAGATGACAGCGGAGCGTGCGGCGTTGCGGGCGGCCTTTACACCCCAGTGGCGCGTAAAGAAGAAGAGGGCCGGTGCCAGGATGAGTGCCGCGAGAGGAATTCCGTAGCTGAGCCGGATTGAAAGCGAGCGCAGGAGCGGGGTTAGCGAGAAGCCCGCGTAGGGTTGGCCGTGAACCAGGGCGTTGAAGACAGTCGGCGGCGTGTAGAGGAAGACGAAGCGACCGTCCTCCGCCGGGTGGGCGCCGAAAATGGGAGGAATCGGATTGTTGAAGTCCTGGAGTTGCGATCCGAAGAGAGAGAAAATCGTTCGATCGAGGAATGCGGGGAACGCCCCTGGCATCCATAACGCTAGAAACGCAGCCAGGGTCAACCCTAGGCCTCCGGCGACGACGGGGAGAAGCCCCGAAAGAAGGCCCTTGCCGGCGAGGGCCGAGTCTCGCCGAGCCAGGACGAAGGCGATCAGCAGGGCGACGAAAATCAAACCGCCGAAATTCTGTTTCGTCAGGGCGGCGGCGGCGATCAAGAGTCCTAGAACGACGCCCTCCCAGGCGCGTCCGCGTTCGAGGTATCGGAGCAGAAAGAGAAGCGCCAGCAGGCCCAGGGCCACCGCGAGGGTCGAATAATTGAACATGGAGAGTACGGGGAAGGAAACGACGATGAGGGCCAGATAGAGAAGGGGCGGGAGCCAGGCCCAATAGGGCGCCACCATGCGCCGCCCGATCGCGTAGAGGGCAAGCGCTGTGACGCTATTGGTCACGAGTGCGGCGCCTCGAAGAACCAGAGCGTCGCGCCCGAGCCATTCGAGGAGCGCGGCGGCGACCCAGTAGATTCCGGGAAAGATGCCCGTGTGGATGTCTGCATAGAGACGTTTCCCCGCGGCCAGGGCATCGCTGGCGGCGAGCAGGTGGCCCTCGTCCATAGGGACCAGGCTGCGGTCATAGAGGGGGAGTTGGGCAAGGATCGCCAGCCCGGCGAGGAGCGTCATCCCGCCCCAGGCGCTGGAGGGGTCGTCGGGCTTTTCGCTGCTTTCAGACCTGGAGGTTTCCGCCATGCTGCTCCCTTTATAGACGATGTTCGTGGGTGCTACCGTGTTCGAGTGACGGAAAGCTATTCAGAGGGTAAGGAGCGCGCTCAAGGCCTCGGACGGCGGTCCCGCCCGTGAGTCGGAATCTCGCAGCGGTGCTCCTGGGAATTTTTCTGGGCGGCAGCATGACCTGGCTGGCGATGAGCGGTCGCGACCGCCCTGGTCACGACGCGATGGTGGCTCCCGAGCGCCCGGCGCCGGCATTCGAGAAGTCAGGGCTGAGCGAAGAACTCGAGGCTCAGAAAGATCGGGTGCGCTCCTTGGAAGCCGAATTGGCCGCTCGGGAGATTTCGCCGCCGGTCCCGCCGGTGATCTCCGAGTCGCCGGAAGCGACGGCCCCCGCCCAAGAGAAGGTTGCTTCGGCGTCCACCGAAAAACCCTGGTTCGACAGTGCCGCCCTGGAGGCCGAGGGTTGGACAGCCGACCAGGTTTTGCGAATTCGGCGTCGCTGGGAGCATCTGCAAATGGAAAGACTCGACATCGAGAACCAGCGCGCGCGCAAGGCGCCGGGCTGGAAGAAGCACGGAAAAAAGAAATTCCAGAGCGAGGTCGATGCTCGGCGAGATCTGGGCGACGAGGACTACGAGGCGATGCGCTTTGCCTCAGGGGAGCCCAATCGGGTGGTTCTCACCGAGTTGCTCGAAACGTCCCCGGCGGCGGAAGCGGGCCTCTTGCCCGAGGACGAGGTCATCAGTTACGACGGCCAGAGGGTCTTTACCGCGTCCGCTCTCAAATTTCTCACCCAGGTTGGAGAACCCGGGGCAGCCACGGAGATCAGGATCCTGCGTGGTGGGCTCGAGCAGCGCTACTTCGTGCCGAGAGGTCCCCTCGGTACGCGCCTGGAGGCCCAGGTTCGCTCGCCCTATCCCTGATCCGGCTTCAGCCCCGGGGCGGCGAAATGCCCTCATCGGGGAAACGGGGCGAACCGGGTCGGCGCGCGACGAGGTAGCAGTGCCCCCCCCAACGGCGGCCCACCAGAGCGTGGAGGATCATTTCGAGGCCGACGAAGAGTGGCGTGAAAAACTCCAAGGCGCGGACCTTCATGGGTAGAAGTTCCCAGGCAAAATAAAGGCTATTGAATTTCTCCCCGGTGAGGACCTCGAAGCCCGCGCCCTCGAAGCTTTCTACCAGATCCGCGTAGCGAAAACGGTTCATGACCTCATCGTCTTCCCAACTCGGTTGGAGGGCCCTGGCCAAACGCATCAGGGGGCTGTCATCGATGGTTTCGATGACGAAGAGGAGCCCTCCTGGGGTGAGTAATCGCTGAGACTCGGAGAGGACTTGGGGGAGATCGCGCGCGTGGTGGAGGACATGGGAGATGTAGACCATGTCAAAGCTGTTGTTTGGGAGCGGAATATGCTCGCCGACCGCAACGGCGACCGGCGCAATCGCTCGAGCCTGCTGGGCCCGTTCGAGAGAGGGCTCGATGCCCAAGGGCTCTCCCCCGTAGCGGACGAGTCGCCGGAGGTTATCCCCCCGGCCACAGCCGATATCCAGCACTCGGAATCGGGGCTTGGAAGCCGCGATGCGTTTCTCGATGGCACGGAAGCGAAAAACGCGTTCCTTCACGACCCGCTTTCCCTACGCGGTTTTTGGCAGACAGCGAAGAGATCGAGACAGTCGGGTTGGGCAGCAAGGATCGGGAAATCCTCGAGGCCGACCTGGGGTAGCCCGTCGCTTTTTTGGATCCCTCTTCGGACCTGCACGGCGAAGAGGGCAAAGAGTCCGTCGATGATCCAGCGGGGAAGTCGTCTGCGCAGGCCGAGGGGGTCGAGGCGGACGATGGAGCGAATTCGCTTCAAGCGCGCATCGTAGTAGGCCTTGGGTTCGGGAGTGGCGGAGACGCCCAGCATGTCGACGCGGGAAAAATGTTCACCGAGCAGGGCGGTCAATTCGGAGGCCTCGTATTCGTGAACGTGGAAAGGGTTCTCCCGGTCGGATTCAAGGAGGTTGGGTGTCGTGATCAAGGCCGTCCCGCCCGGTTTGAGAAGTCGGGCTATGGCTTTCAGATAGGGGGCCGGATCTTCGAGGTGTTCGATGACTTGGAAGCTGACGATCATGTCGAAGCTTTGAGTGCGCAGGGGAAGGTGAGCCGCATCTGCGCGGATAAAATGGGCGGCCGGGTGACGGGCGCCGGGGTCGGGGGAAATTCGATCGACCGCGAAGGTCCTGGGGAGCGCTGCGGCCAGTTCGCCCGTGCCATATCCGGTGCCGCAGCCCAGGTCCAAGACGCGCTCTGCGCCCGTGGTGCGGGCCAACTCGATGGCGCGGCTATACGCGGCCCGATGGCGCACCAGGTCGATGGAAAAAAGCGGATTCTCCTTGTGGAGACGCTCGCCGGTAAAGAGAAGATCGCTCACGCTTCCTCCTCTTTTTGGGCAGCTAGAGCTTCGGCGGTGAACTCTCGGGCGAAGACCAGGCCGATGGCCGCCCGGGTGACGATCAGCCCGAGGGAGAGAGTCAGGCTGGCGGCAAGAAGCGTCGCGGGATCGGCCCAGGGTTTGAAGAGCTCGACGAATACCCATTGACCTGTGCCCAGGCCAGCTGCGGCAATGGGCAGCGCGGCGACGATTAGGAGAACGGAAATATTGACCGCCAGGGAGAGAAGGGGGATCCCATCGACGCCGAAGCCCGCTAGAACCGCCCAGCCCAGGGCGATGAAATTGCCGGTGAAAATCAATCGCAGGCAGGCAAGTCGGACCAGAACCGAGAGGGGCAGGGTTCGCGCGGCATGCAAAATCGGTAGATCGCGCAGGCGATCGATCCAGCCCAGGGAGAATGGAGCTCGCAGTGTGGCGAAACCGATGCCGATGGCCGCCGCAACTGCGGCCAGGACACCGGCCTGAACCCCCGGAGTTTCGGCGCCCATCAGGGCTGCGCCCACGGCGATGATCGCGATCAAGCTTCCGAGATCGAAGAGACCGATGACGCCTACAGCTCCAGCCGCTTCTTGCAGGGACATGCCCACCCGTCGGCGAAGCAGGAGGGTGACCGCACCGATTCCCAGGGCATAGTTGAGAATGCCCAAGGGGTAACTGGCGGCCTTGATACGCGCTGCCACCAGAAGACTCGGCATGTGATGGCTATGGGATACGACATCCACCAGGCAGACGGCTTCGATCAGGAGACTCACCGCAAGAAATGCGATGAGTGCCGGTCCGAATACTTGAACCGTTTCGAAAGTCAGCTTGTCCCGAAGTTCGCCCCATTCCATGCCCTGAAATACCCACGCGAGGAGGAGTGCGCTGATCAGGAAAGGGATGGACCATCGGAGGAATTTCATCGGCTTGCCCGATCTATCCGATGGGAAAAGAGTGCGGGGAAGAAGGCGGGCCCGGGATGCCCTAGATCGTAGGGTTTCCGGTTCATGGCCTTCCTCGGGCTTCCTCAATGGCGCCCGCCATATCATCCGCGGCGCGGTCCCAATCAAAATGCTTTGCCCAGGCGATGGCCTGGGAAGCCATCCTGCCCGCGAGAGCATCGTCCTCGAGGAGTTGGCCGATGCGCGCTGCAAAGCCGTCGACATCACCTTCCTCGACCAGATAACCGGTTTCGCCATCGCGCACCGAGTCCCGCAACCCATCGGCATTCGTGGCCACCACCGGCGTGCCCACCGCGCACGATTCCATCACGGTCAGGCCCCAGCCCTCTTTTTCGGAGGGGCAGACGCAGACACGCGCTTCGGAGAGGAGTCGGTCGCGTTCCGAGTCCTCGACGAAGCCCGTAAACCGGGTGCGATCAGAGATCCCCAACTCCTGGGCAAGAGATTCAAGACCGGACCGCGCGGGCCCACGACCCACAATGACGATGGGCGCTTGGGGGAAAGTGTCGGAGAGCTTCGCCATGGCCCTGAGCATAACGTCGATTTTCTTGTAGACCTCGAGTCGTCCGACATAGATGACGCCCTGGCCCTGGTTTGGACTGGGATCGACTTCGAGGGTGGGCGGCGCAATGCCCGGCTGGCTCACGCGGATATGCGAAGGGGGGAGGCCTCGGCCGATCAGGTCGCGCCGGGTGCTTTCCGAAATTGCCAGAAAGGGCCTCGAGCGGTAGAGCGGAGGGATCAAGCGTTCAGAAGCCCATACGGTAGCCGCGATGGGCCAAGGCACTTGCTGGAAAGCGACTTCGCCGAAGAGGTGATGGCATAGGGCGAGGACGGGAACAGACGAGTAGGCGGGTGAGTAAAAGGGAACCTTGTTCAGGCATTCCACGACGAGATCGAAGTTGCCCTTCCGGGTTTCACGCGCGGTCTCCCAAAGCACTCGGGGATAGTAAACAGGGAGCCCCCCGAGCCTACGAATTTCGATTCCCTGATGGCGCTCTTTTTCTGGGGACCCGGGGAAAGATGAACTGAAGTGGGTGACCGAGTATCCGCGCTGGGTCAGGCGCTCAAAAATCTCGTAGACGTGAGTTTCGGCCCCACCGGTTTTGGGATGGAGAGGGTCCCGTTCGTTCAGGAGCAATACTCTGCACGGCCGGTCGGCGAGATTATTCAAAGTGATAAGACCTTCTTTGAGGCATCTCGTTCCCCTAGAGGCGGCCTAGCGCGTCGGCAATGCGGAGCCACCAAACCATCCAGAGCGCTTCGAGACCGATCCGGAAATTGAGTTTGGAAGTCCCTCGGGTTCGGTCGACGAAGAAGAAGGGAACTTCCTTCAGTCGAGCTCCCTGCTTGACAAATCGGTAGTTCATCTCGATCTGGAATGCGTAGCCATTGGAGCGGACGCGCCCGAAGTCAATTTTCTCGAGCACGCTTCGGCGCATGCAGCGAAACCCGCCCGTGGTGTCGCTGATTGGGAGCCCACTGATCCTGCGCGCATAGACGTTTCCGAACCAGCTGATGAGTATTCTTTCGATCGGCCAGTTGACCACGGTGATGCCGTTCAAGTAGCGAGACCCCAGGACCACGTCGTGGTTTTCTATTTCCTCGAGAAATTGCGGGAGGCTCGTGGGGGGATGGGAGAAATCTGCATCCATTTGGATTACGAAATCCGCGCCGAGTTCCAGGGCTTGGGCAAGGCCTGCCCGATAGGCGGGGCCAAGGCCCTGTTTGCCTGGCCGGTGAAGGACGTGAACCCGGCTTTCGCTTGCGGCGAGGGTATCGGCGATTTCGCCCGTTCCGTCGGGAGAGGCATCATCGACAATGAGAACTTCCAGGCTCTCGTCCTGGGCCAGAATCTGGGGGACCAGGAGGGGAATGTTTTCGGCCTCGTTGTAGGTGGGCACAACGACGATGGCGCGGGTCATCTGCACTCCTCGGACGTGGGCGGATCGAGTGGTCGCGGGCAATGCCGCGCTCCTCCTCGGTATCGGAAGGCAACCTGCCGGGCAAGAGCAGAAAGAACGTACTCCTTTCGAAAATTTCAGCCAAAAACGAAGTTTTCGGTGAGGATTTGCGTACTCGGGAAGCCGGCCGGGGCCGAATAGCACTCATCCGGCGCCTCGGATAGGCTCACCCGGTGAGCCGCATATTTCTTCGACCTTTGGCGATTTTCGTCCTTCTTTTCCTCCCGATGCCGAGTTCGGGGGCAGAAGATGGGCAGTCGGCCGTGGGTGCGATCCCGGTTCACTACAAACAGCGGGATATTGCGGATATCGTTTCGATGATTGCCCGGGCGACGGGGCAAAGGTTCATCTTCGATGACACCCTCCGAGGCCGTGTCACGGTGACGGTTCCCTACCGTGTGAACCCCCAGGAGGCGCTGGCCATCCTCGACGCAGCTCTTTTCGTCAAGGGTTTTGCGGCATTGCCCGTGGGTGAGGACACCACCAAGATCGTTCCCCTGACAGAAAGCCAGTCGGGGTCGCCGATCACAGCGGTCCCCCTCGATCCCGAAGGCGGCAGGGTCATCACCACGATGATCCGACTGCGCCACGCCGATGCAAACGAGGCGGTGACTGCCCTCGGTCCCAACGTATCGGAATTCGGGGCAGCCCTTCCCTACGAACCCGCGAACAGCGTAATTCTCTCGGGTCCAGAGGCTCAAGTGGCTCGCCTCATCGCGATCCTGCGAATGCTGGATCAGGCTGCGGATGAGAATATCTTGGTGCGTACTGTGCGATATCGATCCGCAACGACGATCGCGGAGATCCTCGAGGTCACTTTCAATGAAGGGCGTCGGCAAGGAGATCGCGTTGGTATCTGGGCCGATGAGCGGACGAATCAGGTACTCGTTCAGACTTCGCCGGTTCGGCTAGAGGCGATTCGCAAGACCATCGAAAAGATCGATCGCTTGGAAGAGGGCGAAGGTCTGGTCAGGGTCGTGCGGGTGTTGAACCGCCCGGCTGAGGATATCTCAGCGATTCTGATCGGAATGAAGAAGGGGCGAAAAAATACCAGGGCCGGTGAGAGAAGAGCCATCGTCGAGGAACTCGGAGAGAGCCTCGAGAGTCGAGCCTTCAACGTGGCCGTTGATACGGCGACGCGGTCTCTTCTTCTGAGCTCGGACTCGGAAACCCTGGGGCTTCTGACTAGGGTGATTCACGAATTGGATCGAATTCCGCCCCGGGTTGCGGTGGATGTCATGGTGTTTGAACTGGTTCGTCCGAGTGGGTTCAAGCTCGGCATCAATTATTTCCTCCCCGTTCTGGAGCCTTCGAGTGCTACGGATCCTGCGGTTTTCATTTCCTCTGGCGGTGCTTCCTTGTCCAAGTCGTCGAATCTTCTGGGTACGGGCGTTCCAACCGGCCCAGCGGTTCAAGATTTCCTTTTTGGTCGTTACGCCCGTTCTCCGCTGCAGTTGACCTTGGATCCTGGTGGCGGGGCCGATCCCATCACCGTGAACGTCCCTCGCGACGAAGTTTCGTTCGAAGCGGGAGAATCTCTCGCCGAGACCAATATTCTGATGCGTCCCCATATCCTGGCGATGAGCGGCGAAGAGCACCGGGTTTTCGTCGGGAATGAGATCCCGGTTCCCGTAGGAACTACGGTCCCAGAGGGCGAATTTGTGGGCACTGCCGGTGCTCTGGCGAACCAGCAGACCATCGAGCGGCGGGAGGTAGGAATCGATCTGATCATCAAGGCTACGGTGGGTGAGGCTGGCGTCGCGGAACTCGATCTCAAGATCGAATTGTCGGAAATACAGTCTTCGATCGCCGGCCCGGTGGATCAGGTAGGCCCTACCTTCACCCAACGAACCATCGAGTCGACCTTGATGCTGGGCGAGGGCGATATCGCGGTGATCGGCGCGAGCAACGGCAGTGGGGAGTCGGTTTCCGTGGTGGGCATCCCCTTCCTCAAGGATATCCCCTTCTTCGGTAGTTTTTTCAGTTCCCAATCTCGGACCCGGGTGGATAATGACCTGGTGATCGTGGTCAAGGCTCAGATCCTCAGGACCCCCAGCGAGGACGCGGCCTACTCGATTCGCCAGCGCATCGCGATGGAACGGGCAATTTCTCGGGTGGCCGATCTGGAATCCGTCGATGCGCAACCCTATGCGTTGCTTCTCGAAACGTTCGATTACGCAGGGGGGGCTGAGCGGATAGCGAGCGCCTTCGACGAGGATGGGTTTGAGAGCCGAGTGACGTCTTGGCAATCTACAAGCGGGACTCTCTGGGACGTCTATCTCACAGGCTTTGCAACTATCGAAGAGGCCAGCGGGCTCGCGGGAGCTCTCTACGATGCGGGTTGGTCACCGGAGGTCACGGTCCTGTCGCCCGAAAATATATTCGCGGGCGATTAGTGCCGGGCTAGATACCCTGGGGTCCACCGGGAGTGAAGAGCGGCTCCACGGCGTACTTCTCGACATCGGCCTTTAGATGACTCTCTAGCGATTCGTTGTCCATGCCCAAGGCGGCCTGCCGCGCCGACTCGAGGGTCGCTGGCAGCAAGGTTGCATCACTGGAACTGTTCAGGAAAAGACCCTCTCGGGCCAGGACAAAGCGTACCGCCCGTTCGATAGATCCCTTCTCCCGAAGCGGCTCGTACCAGCTATACCGAGGCTCACCCTCTTCAGCCCAGCGTCGCCGGGCGATGGACTTGATGGTTTGAACGGCTGTCCCTCTTTCCCGGCACTCAGCGACCAGGGCGTCAAAATCCGCGCGATATTCGGGTTGTGCGAGCATCGAGTAATTGCAGTGCAGCAGAACGGAATCGAAGTCGAAGTGTCCGAGGCTTCGGCGATGCATGGACGGCGCAGCGATGCCATGCCCCGTGACGCCGATGAAGCGAACGAGGCCTTCTTCTCGGGCTTCGATCAGGGCCTCGAGCGCTCCGCCCGGACCGAGGGCCCTTTCCCATGAGTCTTCGTCCACGAGGTTGTGGAGCTGGATGAGGTCCACAGAGTCGACACGCAGGCGTTCAAGAGATCGGTGAAGGCTTTCTCGGACACCGGCCGCATCGCGCTTGTGGGCTTTGGTGGCCAGAAAGAAATGCTTTCGATGTTCGGCCATCCACTCGCCGACCCGCAGTTCCGAGTCGCCGTAGCCGGCGGCGGTATCTATGTGGTTGACCCCATAATCGAGCAGAAGCTTGAGAACCTTGTCTGATTGACTCTGATCCATTCGGCCCAAAGCTGCGGCACCAAAGAGGATTCGCGTGCTGGAATGACCGGTCCCGCCGAAAGCAATTTTTTCAAGCATGAAAAAACCCTAGCAAAGCCAGTTTTCTCCAACAGTCAAGGCATTATGGGACCGAAGTGTAATGCTAGTCTCCCGTGCGTCGGGCGCACCCTTCCCCTCTTAGAGAACCCCCTAGAGAAATACCGGAAACTTCGATGAGATTGCGTTTTTCGCTCCTGCAAATTTGCTTTTTCATCTCGGGCTTCGCTGCGCTCCTCTACGAAACGGCTTGGACCCGCGAACTCGCCTTCGTTTTCGGAACCTCCGAGTTGGCGGTAACCGCCGTGTTGGCCGCCTACATGGCGGGGCTCGCGCTGGGTGCGGCTGTGGCTGGTCGCTGGTCGCATCGGATCCGGCGGCCGGTTTTGGCCTATGGCGTCATCGAACTCGGGATCGGGCTCGGTGCACTCGCCGTTCCCTTTGCGATCCGTGGGCTGATGGGTATCTACGTCAATTGGTTGGGTGGACTCGACGCCCCGCCCGAGAGCGTCGGGCTCTTGACGGCCCTCTTTCATCTGGTGGGTGCCTTCCTGGTCTTGGTTCCGTGTACTGCCCTGATGGGAGCGACTCTTCCCCTGCTGGCTCGGCATGCTGTCCAGAACGACGAACAGGTAGGGCCTCGGATTGGCTACCTCTACGCGGTCAACACCGCCGGTGCGATCTGCGGTGCCCTGACAGCCGCTTTCGTGCTTCTGCCCGAATTCGGCCTTAGGCAAACAATCTATATCGGGGCCATCGCCAACGCTCTGGTCTTCGTCGCGGCGGCTCTGCTTTCTCGATTCGCGCCGGCAGTCCAGGGCATCCAACCTCGTCGCTCCAAGGGCTTTTCTCCCGTTCTTTTCTTCATCGCGACTTCGGGTTCGGTTTCCTTCATTTACGAAGTGCTCTGGGTCCGGATGCTGGGCTTTGTCCTCGGAGCGAGTACTGCGGCCTTCGCCACTATGCTGGCCAGCTTCCTCATCGGCATCTCGCTGGGAAGCGCCGTGGCTTCGCGCTTTGCCCGGGACTCTGTTCGCGCGGGGCTTGGTTTCGCCCTCGCGCAACTCGGTACGGCCTTGATGGCCTGGTTGACCTTCTCCCTGGCAGACTCGATTCCCTCGATTGCCCAGAGCGTGAGTGCATCATCGTCAAACCTCCTTCCCGGGGCGGTGATGTCCGTTCTTATTCTCCTCCCGGTGACGGTCTTCGTTGGGGCTAGCTTTCCCTTTGCGGTCAGGCTGATGGCGGTCGATGCCGACGATGCGGCTTCGGCCAGCGCTCGGGTCTACGCGTGGAATACCCTTGGTTCAATTATTGGATCGATCTCGGCGGGTTTCTGGTTGTTGCCGGTCTTTGGCTTTGAGGGAACTCTCCTCATCGGCGCAGGAGCCAACCTCCTCCTGGCGCTGGGAGCCGCGTGGTTTTTCACGACGGGGCTCCCTATGCGCGCCCTTCTCGCTACGGCTGCCCTGGCCGGGGTGGCACTTCTCGTGCTGCGACCGGCGCCGCCCTTCGCGCTGTTGAAGATGGGCGTTTTGAGTGGTGGAGCCACTTCGGGAGAGATGAGCTTTTTGGGAGTGGGTCGCTCAGCCACCGTGACCCTCATCGATATTCCTCATGGACACCAGGTTTCCACCAACGGGCTTCCCGAATCGGTCATCGAGTCGGCGGTCAACTCTCCGGACCTTTATCAGGAGGCGAGTTGGCTGGCGCTTCTGCCCTTGCTGACGCGACCCGAGGCGGAGCGGTTCCTGATCATCGGCCTTGGCGGGGGCAGGACTCTCGCGGCGGTGCCCCCACCCGTGCGCGAAGTCGAGCTCATCGAACTCGAGCCTGAGGTCGTCCACGCAAATCGTGTGGCGGTGGAGAGCCTAGGTCTGAGAGATCCTCTCGATGATCCCCGACTCAGCCTGCGAATTGGTGACGCGCGTGGTGCGCTAATGCTGACGGGCAAAAATTATGACGCCATCATTTCGCAACCCTCCCACCCCTGGACTTCGGGCGCTTCGCATCTCTACACCCAAGAGTTCTTCGAGCTCGTAGAGGAGCGGCTGGTGCCCGATGGGGTCTTCGTCCAGTGGATGGGGCTCGGTTTTGTCGACGATCGCCTTCTGCGAGGCCTTGTGGGAACTCTTGGCGAGGTCTTCGATCACGTGAACGTGCTGCACCCTGGCGGAGCGGCAGTCCTCTTTGTTGCCTCGAATACGGAAATCGACCTTGCGAAGACAGCTCCTCGAGCGATTGCCGCAGCGCCGGAGGATTTCGCGCGCATCGGAGTTCATAGCGTCACCGATGTCATCGCCCAGGTTCGGCTCTCGGAGCAGGCGTCAAGAGATTATGCCCTGGGTGCTCCGATCATCAGCGATGATCATAACCACCTGGCTTGGGCGCGTCGCGGCAAGTCGACTGGGCCCAGAGCGGGTAAGGCTTTACAGGTTGTCGATGGTTTGCCCGAACTGAATGCCCACGCTGAACCGCTCCTCCTAGTCAGGCGCCTGGTCGCTGGACGAGCGGGAGTGAGGGCATCTTTGGTGATATCCCAACTTCCAGAAGAGATCAGGCCGGAAGCCGAAGCTTGGCTAACGCTTTCCGCCGGTCGGTTAGCGCGGGCGGTGAGGCTCTTCAGGGAAATTCTCGAGAAAAATCCGTCGTCGAAGATGGCCACGCTAGGCCTCGCTCTGCTGCAACCCGCCGGGCTCGACCTCGGAGGTCTGGATGAGCCCGAGAGAGCTGTTGTCGAAGGGCGTGTGTTGTTGAAGTCGGGCCGTTGGGAGGAGGTTGCAGCATTGGACGGGGCGCTCGCCCAGATTCAGGCGGGTGAACTCATCTATCCCGAGGCGGCCCGTCTGCGAGCCCGGTGGCGAGTCGCTTCAAAGAGTCCGGAAGGGGCTTGGGAGGCCGTCGGCATCATCGACCCATTGCTCGCTCGAGATCGCTCGCCGAAAGATCTCCTGATTAGGGCAAAAGCGGCAAAGATCGCCGGCCGCGGGGACTATGCCTGGGCGTCTCTGTATCGGCTCTCGAACGTGAATTTCAGGAATTCGAATCGCTCGGAGATGGCGATCGCGGCGCTTGAGATCGCCCGGGGCTTACCGTCGCTGCCGGGATCCTTCGAGACCTTTCAGGTTCTGCGCGCCCAGGCCCGCTAGAAGGGCTTCTCGCCCTTTTCCCAGGCGGAGACCTCGAGGCCCGGGGTTTGCCGCCGAAAGTCTAGGCTGACCCTGTTTTTTTCGGTTGCCGTCTTGAGGTAATTCCCTGGGCTCTTGTTTGCGCGCTGGTAGGAGAGTTCCGCCGCTCTGAGATCTCCCAGGCGAGCTTGGGCAACCCCGAGATTATTCCACGCCCTCCCGAGGCTGGGGTCGATGCGGGTGGCGGTCTCGAAGAAACGCCCAGCTTCGGACCAGGGAGGCGGCTCGTTGCGCTCCCGGGCAATTCTTAGCAGGTCGTAGCCCTTGTCATTGTAGTAGTGGGCCACGAGGGTTCGGTCACCGATTTGCTTATAACGCATGGAATCCAGATCGCCCTGAGCACCCCGGAAGTCGACGATCAGGGGTCCGTCGACGCTGGGGAGAATGACGGCAATATGGCTTGCCCAGACCTCGAGATCGCCTTCCGCGTGCCGAGATGGACGATCCTGGATTTCGATATAGCGTGCTGCTCCCGAGTACCTTCTGGCGGCGCCGACCAAGACCGCCGCTAGGGAAAGACAGTTGCCGCCGCCATGGGCGAGAGTGGCTTCGGCACTCCGGGTCTCCCCCCACCGGTACTCCAGGCCGAGATGGTCCCCACTGTAGAGGAGCTTGAGCAGGGCATACGCTCCCGCTGATCGATCCTCGAGTTCAGGGACCTGAGAGTGGATGGCGAGGAAACTCTCCTCGGAAATTTCGTGGGGGATGATGAGATCTGAGGCGGAAACGCCTGGGATATCTCGAGCAATCTCGTGCTTGAGGCGCGCGAGGGGGACTTCGTGAATCGGGGGCGGTCCGGCACAACCGGCGTAAACCAGCGTCGCCAAGGAGGCGACTCCCACGAGCTTCAGGCGTTCCACGTTTTGAGCGAAGGGTTTGCGCATCCGAACTCCTGGCTTCAGGAGGATTCGCGCCGAGTATTTCCAGCCGGGACTCGCGGCTCGGGCCGGCGGGCCCCTTCGATTGTAGACGAAGTCGTCTCCCAGTGCGGCATGTTAGACGCGCTGGCTGGCCAGGGCTTTCAGAACCCGGGTTGCTGCCCAAGCGGGTGTGGCCCGGGTCACCTGATTGCGCAGGGCGCAGGCAAGCCGGCTTTCCCATTGACCGACCTGGCCGATGCGGCGCGATTGGTTCTGAATCCAGCGGACTCGGGCTGTGCGCCTTGTCGCCCAGGCGCCCAGGGCATCCGCCGGGCTATCGGTGGTCTCGAGGGATTCGATGAGGACCGCAATGTCCTCGAGGGCCATGGCGGCGCCCTGGCCCATATCGGGGGTCATGCCATGGGCCGCATCCCCGACGAGGACCACCCTTCCGCGATACCAGGGAGTATGCAGAACTTCGTAGAGATCGTTTTGGATCAGCTGGTCCGGCTCTTTGAGGGAAGCCAAGAGCGAGGGGACGGGTCCAGCGAATTCAGAAAATTGTTGACGAAGTCTTTGAAGGCGCCCCGGGGCAGGGTCGGGCCGTCCGGCTTCGGCGTTCACCACTGCGAAGCAGTAGATGCGCTGAGCATCGATATGAACGGCGCCGAAGCGCTTTCCGCGCCCCCACATTTCCTGGGCGCTCGCCTCCATCTCGTCGCTTTCAACGACCATTCGCCAGCAGGTATAGCCGGAGTAACGGAGGGGAACGTCGCCGAAGATCAATGATCTGATCTGGGAGTGGAGTCCATCTGCCCCGACGACGAGTGCAAAGGAATCTTCGCTTCCATCGCTGAAGCGCGCTCGCACGGATTCTCCTGTTTCTTCGAGGGAGTCGACAGTGGTCCCCATGCGAATAGGAACGTCGCTGGCTGCGCTGAGTAGCGCTTCGTGAAGAACGGCCCGGTGAAGGGCCAGGCTTATTCCGAAGCGCGGTCGCAATTCGGCGAGATTGGTTCGTATCAGGTGACGGTTCTTGGCGTCGGTGATGGTCATTCCTTCGAGAGCCCACGCTTGGTCTTCGAGATCATGGGCGAGATCGAAGCGCCGCATCACTGCCATGGCATTGACGCCCAATATGATCCCCGCCCCGACAGGGGCCCAGGTATCGGATCGCTCCGCGAGTTGGCAGTTCACACCGATTCGTTGGAGGGCTCCCGCGAGGGTGAGGCCCGCGATGCCTCCACCGACGATTAGGACCCCGCGTTCGAGCCAAGTGGGTGCAGTCAATGCGCTGCCGAACCCCGCTCGGGGCGGGTTTGGGCACTTGGGATCAGACGCAGCCAGCCGAAAAGCCTCGGGGCCGCGAGCCCGATGAAGAGCATCATCACGGCCCCGTTGATGAAGGTCAATAGAGCCAGGGTCGAATTCGGCTCGTCAGGCCATGTGTAACGCATGCCCTGAATCAAGAGGAAGAGGGCGGGCATACCCAGGGCGAAGCGGGCGACCTTTCGCCAGACGCGATCGCGTCCGTGGAACCATTGATCGACGGCGGGAGAGGCCAGACAGAAGATGGTCCCACTCACCGCCCCGGCGATGGCGTAGGTACTGGGGTTGTCGAAAAAGAAATTATGGAGCGCAGCGAGGCCGAGGGGGAGGATCACACCGAGAAGAGCGCGTTTCTCTACAGAGAGCCCACGGAAGAAGCTGGCAGTGGAATCCTCCAAGCTGAGCCAGAGATAGAGCAGCCCGGCGCCAATCATCCAGCCTGCAATTACATCATGGGGATAGTGAACGCCGAGATAGGGGCGAGATAAGCCGACTAGAAAGATGAGAAGGCCCAGGCCAATCGTCACCCAGCGCCGCGCCACCACGGCCGCGATCAGTCCGTAATACACCATGGCTCCCTGAGCATGACCACTGGGGAAGCTGAGTCCCCATTCTCCTTCCGACAGGATGCGGGGGTCGACTTGAAAGGGCCGTGGCTGCCCAAAATAATCCTTCATCACCATGACAACGAATTGGGCGATCAACATGGCAAGGGTAGCCCGAAGGCCGAGACGAGGTGCGAAACACCAGATCACCAGGGGAATCAGAAAGAGGTAGGCGCCGCCCCCAAATTGAGTGATCGCATGAAAAAACTGGTCGAGGGCCGGAGAGTGGAAGGACTGGATGAAGAGAATGAACTCGATGCCCAGTTGCTGGATGGCTTGCATTCCAGTGGAACTCCTGTCTCATTTCCAGGGGGTTTGCCGTGCTGAGCTTGCCTCTAGTTTTGACTTAGCCGAGAGAGGCGTAGACCGCTCCCGCAAGGCTGCCCCCGCGAAGGTCGCCCATCAGGTTAGACTCCATGCGGTTCATCACGTAGGCGACGGAGAGGCGAGCGTCCAAGTCGACGAGGGCGAGTGACCCGCCCCAGCCCCCCCAGAAAAATGCGCGCGGGTTCGGGCTGATAGGAAAGGAGGGGTCGTTGAGGCCAAACCCCATGCCAAAGACCAGGGGGACTCCAAGCACCATGTCCTCTCCCCGGGTCTGTTCCTCGAGGATACGTTCGACCCCGGCTTGCGAGATCAGGTCGATACCGTCCACGCTGCCCCCGCAGGCCAGCGCCGAGTGGACCCGGGCGACGGCTCGCGCGTTTCCGAAGCCCCCCGCAGCGGGAATCTCGGACCTTCGCCAGGCGGAGGTTTGGGGCTCGGTGGCGTCCAGAGCCTTGCCGGCGAAGGTGCGGGCTGCCGGAGAGTCCGGGTCCAAGTGGCCTGACGCACCGCCCAGAGCCATGCTGGGCGGAACGAGTTCCCCCACTCGGCTGTCATGCTCAGGGTCCAGCCCGATATGGAAATCTGCACCCAGGGGTTCGGCGATCTCCTCGCGAAAAAATTGACCGATGGAGCGTCCGGTAACACGTCGTACGATTTCGCCCTGGAGGTAGCCTTGGGTGATGGCGTGGTAACCCGAGCGGGTTCCCGGTTCCCACCAAGGGCTCTGGGCGGCGAGTCGCCTGCAGATAGCGTCCCAATCGTAGAGTTCCTCGACCGCGGCGAGAGGCGGCTCAAAGCCCGAGAGTCCGGAACTGTGGCTCATGACCTGAGCGACGGTGACCTCGGTTTTCCCGTTCTCCGCGAATTCGGGCCAGTAGTTCGCCACCGGGGCATGAAGATCGACCTCGCCCCGGTCAGCGAGGAGAAGAACACAGAAAGCCGCCATGGTTTTCGTCGTCGAGTAGACGTTGACCAGGGTATCCTCCGCCCATGCGGTGCCTTGGGGATCGGCATTCCCAGCCCAGAGATCCACGACGGGTTTGCCGTCCAGGGTGACCGCGACGCTGGCCCCGAGTTCGGCACCCTTTTCGAAATTGGCTTCGAAGGCTTGCTGAACCCCCTGAAAACGGGCATCGCAAAAGCCGTGGGTTTCCATAGATCTCCCTCTCTGTCGGGTTTATTCGGACCCAGGGAGAGTATCACGGAGGGCCGGCGGTGTGAAAGGATCCCGTGCGGCCTCGGCTGTCCGAGTTGACCTGATCAGATGGAATCGATGATCTGGTTGAGCGTTCGGCTCGGTCGCATCACGGCATCCATCAGCTCGGCATCGGGCTTGTAGTAGCCCCCGAGTTCCTGAGGAGAGCCCTGTGCGTCGGTCAACTCGGTGATGATATCGGTTTCGTGTTCTTCCAAGGCCTGGGCAACCGGGGCAAAGCGAGCCGATAGTTCGGGGTTCTCCGACTGGGCTGCCAGCGCGCGCGCCCAGTAGAGGGCGAGATAGAAATGCGTTCCGCGGTTGTCGAGTTCATTCACCTTGCGTGAAGGCGCCCTACGGTTCAAAAGCAGTTCCGCCGTGCCTGAGTCGAGTGTCTCGCCGAGCAAACGCGCGCCGGGGTTGCCAAATTGCTCCGCGAGATGTTCAAAGGAGGCGGCCAGCGCTAGGAACTCTCCGAGCGAATCCCAGCGTAGATGCCCTTCCTCTTGGAATTGTTGAACGTGCTTCGGTGCGGAACCCCCGGCGCCGGTCTCAAACAAGCCGCCCCCGTTCATGAGGGGAACGATGGAGAGCATCTTGGCACTGGTTCCGATCTCGAGGATCGGGAACAAGTCGGTGAGATAGTCACGCAGCACGTTTCCCGTCACCGAGATCGTGTCTTCGCCCTTGCGAATTCGCTCGAGGGAGAAACGCGTGGCTTCGACCGGTGAGAGGATACGGATATCGAGCCCAGCGGTGTCGTGGTCGGCGAGGTAACTCTCGACTTTGAGAATCAACTGGGCATCGTGGGCGCGCTCGCGGTTCAGCCAGAAAACAGTCGGCACACCAGTTGCCCGGGCTCGAGCCACGGCCAATTTGACCCAGTCTCGGACGGCCTCATCCTTGACCTGGCAAGCACGCCAGATGTCGCCCTCTTCAACCTGCTCTTCGATCAAGACGTTGCCCTCGACGTCAACAACCCGAATGCTGCCATCTGAGGGCACTTCGAAGGTCTTGTCGTGAGAGCCGTACTCCTCGGCTTTCTTCGCCATCAAGCCCACGTTGGGCACGCTGCCCATGGTTGCCGGGTCATAGGCACCGTGCTGCTGGCAGTCCTCCACCACAGCCTGATAGACACCGGCATAACTGCTATCGGGAATCACGGCTTTGCAATCCTGAAGTTCCCCGGCCGGATTCCACATGCCACCCGAGTCACGGATCATCGGGGGCATGGACGCATCGATGATAATGTCACTGGGAACGTGAAGGTTGGTGATGCCCCGATCGGAGTTCACCATGGCCAGCGCCGGCCCTTCCGCATAGGCGGTCTCGATATCGGCTTCAATGGACGAGCGCTCGGCATCCGGCAGGTGGACAATCTTTTCAAGCAAGTCGCCGAATCCGTTATTGACGTCGACGCCGAGCTTCCGGAGCGTTTCACCGTGACGCTCAAAGACGTTCGCGAAGAAGACGCGCACCGCATGACCGAATAGAATCGGGTCAGAGACCTTCATCATCGTGGCTTTGAGGTGTAGGGAGAAGAGAACGCCGCGCTCTCGGGCGTCTGCGATCTGCGCTTCCAGGAAGGCCACGAGCGCGCGCTTGCTCATGAATGTGCCGTCCAAAACCTCGCCGGGCTCGAGGGCGATTCCATCCTTCAAGACCGTCGTCGTTCCGTCGTTTGCGACATGCTCGATCCGAGCGGTGGTCTCCGCTTCGAGGGTCACAGACAACTCGTTGTGTCGGAAATCGCCCTCGCTCATTGTCACGACGTGGGTCTGGGAGCCCTCCGCCCAGGCGCCCATGCGGTGGGGGTTCTGCTTCGCATAATCCTTGACGGCTTTGGGAGCCCGACGATCCGAATTGCCCTCACGGAGAACCGGGTTGACTGCGCTGCCCTTGACCTTGTCGTAGCGCGCCTGAAACTCTCGTTCTTCGTCGTTCTTCGGTTCTTCCGGGTAGTCCGGAAGCGGGTAGCCCTTGGACTGAAGCTCGGCAATTACGGCCTTCATCTGGGGGATCGATGCGCTGATATTGGGCAGCTTGATCACGTTCGCTTCGGGGGTCTTCACCAATTCGCCGAGTTCCGCGAGCCCATCGGCCACACGCTGGGCTTCAGTCAGTCGCTCGGGGAAGAGGGCGAGGATCCGGCCGGCCAACGAGATGTCGCGGGTCTCGACGGGCACCTCGGCGGCCGCGGCGAAGGCTCGGATGATCGGTAGAAAGGAATGGGTCGCGAGAGCGGGCGCCTCGTCGGTCCAGGTGTAGATGATCGAAGGAAACTGACTCATAAGATGGGATCTTTCACTGAGAGGGGGCCGGAGCGTGCGTGCGGGCCGATGTCTACCGCAACCCCCGCGCCAACTCCACGACTTTCTACACTCTCCGGGGGGAAGCCGACCCGGGAAGGGGGTCAGGAGCGTGTGGAACAGGCTAGGGATCACCAAAACCTTAGCGAATACAATGACCTGAACCGAGATGCGCCGAGCCGGGTCCCCAAGCCCAGAATTCGCCACCGGGTCCTGGCAGTAGAGTTTGCGCCGGCCGGCTGCCCGGCCCAGAGGTCGACGTCGACCTCGATCGCTGGGGCAAGCGCAGTCCGGGCGGGGCTTTGGCACGCAGGCGGGAAGCGCGGGTTGAGGGACTTGAGGGAGGGTCTCCCTCGACCGAAGCCCAGTCACGTATGGCATACTTGCGATTCAAATCGGCCCGCCGATCAGAGAGGAGTTCGCCATGGATTGTTTTTTCGAGACGAAGCCCAACGTCAAGACGAGGCGGGTGATTCGCCGAATAGCCCAGATCTGTTTGATTGGATTTGTGGGCCTGTCGCTTCAGAATCCGGCGGTGGCGAATCTCGCGACATCGGATTCCGCCGGCTCGGCCCAGGTCTCGGCCCAACAGGCGGTTCCCCTCGCCATGGCCCAGGACAACCTCGATCTGGAGGCTCACGGCGGTTATAGCGATGAGTACGTCTTCGCGATGACCAAGGGCGTTATGCGGTCGACGCTTGCCCCCGCGGTCAAACCCTTGGCTCTGATCTTTACGGTCCCCCTCGACCTGGTGACTCTGCCCTTTGCTCTGGTCGGGGGTCTATTCCGTTAGAGGGGCGGCGGTCAGCGGGGCGCGGTGAGAATAATCGCGGCGAATTCGCCTGCTGGGATTTCCACTTCGCTTACGTGGGTTGCCTCGGCACCCGCGCCCTCGAGGCGAACCTCCACCGTGTGCTTGCCTGGAGGCAGGCGGGTTCTGTAGACGTAGACACGGTTGGGCAGGAATATCCACGACCGAGTATCGGGTTTGTCGAGCCCCACCAGTGTCGCCTCGGTAGCCAGGGCCAGAGCCCAGCCAAGACCGCTTCCCGATTCCTTGCCCGCTGCCCTCATTCCCTCGGAAGCGGCTGCCCGGACGATCATCCGGGATAGGGCAGCGGCGATGATTGAAGGTTCGATGCGCTTATATTCGTTCGTGATTTCCGCGCCCAGTCGAGTGGCGAGGTCGGGCTGTGCGAGTCGTCCATCCACCCGAAGGCCGACACCGGAATAGAGGCTCGGGGGGTGGGTTAGCCCTGGGTAGACGACAAATTTGAAGGCCGAATAGCCGAGCACGGCGGGGTCGCCGCTGATGCGGCTTCCAGCCAGGCCGATGGCCGCACCGATGGGGATTCGCTTGGGAATTTTGTAGGGAACCCTCCCGATACTGACGACGACGAGGAGTTCAGCCATGGACTCGGCATCTCCCGTTTTTCCGGGGCGACCAGGTGCGTCCGGCAAAGCGAGTACTTTTTCGATCGCGCGACCGCGGTAGGGTGTCAACTCCGAAAGACGGTCGACCGGTTGCTTGAGCGATGGAAAATCTCCGACCGCGAGAGCTTCGTCGTAGTAGCGCATGGCGCCCGTGTATTCGCCCAGTCGTTCAAGCACGAATCCGGCGAGATAGGATCCGAATGCGGCGTGGGGCTGACCCTTTGAATATTCGTCGAGATAGCGTTGCATGACTGTGAAGCGACGGCTCTCTACTCGAGCCCCCTGGAGATCGTTCAGCGCCAGGTAGTTCATCATATTGAAGGCGTTGAGCGCCAATTTCTCGGTTGGCGACGAGCGGTAGCGGGTGGCCGAGTCACTGTAGAAATAGCGCCCGATCTCCCCCGCCGAATCGTTCGCGATATCGAGGTACTCGAGCTCGGCGTCGGCGGACTGAAAGTCTTGGCTGCTCTGATCGAAGCGGAAGAGCGCCTGTTCCAGGGTGGCTCGGTTGAGGACTCCGAGGGCTGATTCTGAATTCAGGCTCGTGGGGAGGGAGCCGTCATCGGGCAGGCCCGCCGCCCTGTTGATCCGATCTATACCCTCTTCATAGCGGCCTGCTTCCACGTCATGCTGGGCCTCCAGCATACGATCGGAGTAGGTCGCACAGCCCGAGAGCGCCAGAGTCGCCAGGCAAATCAGGGTGAACTGGAGGCCGGGGTTACTCCGGGTGCGCCGGGACCCGCACTTTCTGCGCTCCACGAGATCCTTCCTCGCTAGCGTTTAAGCGCTTTGCTGCGGGTGGCCTCGTGCTGAAATTTCACGAGACCGGTCTCGAGTTCGAGGACTTGAATGAAGAGGCTGTACTGGATCCGCCGAGTTTTCTGCAATCGCTCGTCGACTCCGGTGATCTTGCCCGTGACGAAATAGCCCGCACCGAGTTGGGCGCCCAATTGGGCGGCCTTGGCAGGGTTGTAGATGGCCCCCTGCTGGATACCGATTTCACGAGCGAGGGCCGCCTGCCGAGATTTCGCGACAACCTGAACCTGGCCGCTGTTGACCAGGCTTGTCTCAATGGATGAGAGCAGGGTCAGCATTTGATCTTCGAGGTGTTCTGAGGTCGCGTTTTCGATGGGCCAAATCGCAAAGATGGGTTGAGGCGCAGCTCCGGTGACCTCGCCCAGCCAAAAGCGCGAGCTGTAGAGAGCCTCGATATTTTGGGCGACGAGATAGTCGATGTCTGTGCGGTCGAGGGTGGTGGACATGGCGGGCGCGTCCATGCCTGGGTTGGCGGTTCCGTCGCCGCCACGCATGGCGCGAGGTGCGCAAGCCAGAGAGGTGCCCAAGGCGACGATGCAGAGGAGAGCCTGAAAAATCTTCATTGGGTTGCGTCCCTTTTGGTTGGCGAGTCCCCAGGGTCGCACACCTTTGGGAACTCGTCGCCGACCATTCCTCCGGAAGATTTCGTGTTTTGACGGGAAAGGTCTACGTGAAAGGGGTAATGGGGGCTAGAATGGATGCTGAAACGGGGGCTGTCCTTGCCAATTACGGACATACAGAGCGCACGCTTCGGGATCGGCGAAATTGTTCGTCATCGTGTCCATCCCTTCCGGGGCGTGATTTTCGACGTTGACCCGACTTTCAGCAACAGCGAGGAGTGGTGGCTTTCCATCCCCGAGCAGATGCGTCCGCGCAAGGACCAGCCCTACTACCACCTCCTGGCTGAGAACTCAAAGACGACCTACGTCGCCTATGTGTCCGAGCAGAACCTGCTACCCGATGAGACCGGTGAGCCCTGCCGCCACCCCCAGGTGGATGAAATTTTCGAGGGACCCGAGGAAGGGCGCTATCGCCCGAGGCTTCATCGGGCCAACTGAGCTTCGGGGCTCAGGGGAGCGGCCCCAATCGCGCCACGGGTTCGGCCCGGTCACCTGGACGCGCGCTGGCCAGGGTCAGACCCCGAAGGAGGACGTTTCTGAGTTCTCTGGGATCGATGATTTCGTCGAAGCCCATGGAGTCCGCGACCCGATAGGGACCGCCGAGTTCAGCGGCATCGAGCAGGGCCTGTTGATCCTGGTTGGATTTGGAAGCCGCCCCGCCCCCTCGGGCGGGCATCGCGCCGAGGGTGGCGCCGGGGAAGGCGACGGACAGGGTTTGGTCATCGAAGGGGTTCATCCCCATGATGCTGCTCCCGAAGCCAAAAGCCTTGCGAAGGGTGACGTGCAGTTTCGGCCCCCGAAGCCTGCGCTGGGCCGCGAACATCCGGGCGGCGGCGCGCAGAGCACCACTCCGTTCGGAGAGGGTTCCCGGCATGACGCCTGGATTGTCGGCCAGAAAGATGACCGGGAGATGAAAGCTGCCCGCGATTTCCAAGAAGCGCGTTCCCTTTTCGGCGGCTTCGCGATCGATGCTGCCCGCTCGGACATTGGGGTTGTTCCCGACCAGCGCGACGCTTTGGCCTCCGAGTCGGCCCAGGGCGGTGAGCAGGCTACGGCCAAAGCGGGGTTGGATCTCGAGTAGGCTCCCCTCATCGCATAGGCGAGAGGCGACCGTTTTCATGGCATAGGGTTTGCGGTCGTCGGCGGGGATCACCGAGAGGATATCGTCCAGCGCGCGTTCGCCGACATCGTTCGTATCGGCCTGGGGCGGCGGCTGCCAGGCATTGCTGGGAAAATAACCGAGGTAGCGGCGGGCCAGGGCGAGGGCGGTGGCGTCGTCTTCGACCTGGTTGTGCGCGACACCGCTCTCCGACACGTGGACATCCGGCCCACCGAGATCTTCCTTACTGACCTTTTCACCCGTGGCCGCTTCGACCAGGGGTGGTCCGGCGGCGAAGAGTGCCGATTGCTGGGTCATGATCGCGAAATCCATCAAAGGAGCCGCCAGAGCACTGTGTCCCGCGGCCGGCCCAGCCACCACACAGATCGTGGGCACGACCCCAGCGAGATCGACGAGGCCCTGGAGATCGTTGGGCGAGCGCCCATGCCCCTTGAGCGCGTTGGTGATGCGGTGCCCGGCCCCGTGGAGAATGAAAATCAGGGGGACTCGTTCTTGTCGGGCGAGTTGGGTCAAGCGGTAGCGCTTGTCCGCAGCTCCGAGGCCAATGGACCCGCCCATGGAGGTGAAATCTTCGGCGCCCACGAGGACGGGTCTTCCCTCGATGGTTCCCATGCCCGATGGGAAGGCGTCCGCGGCAACCCCCTCGCTCACGGCACCGACCAGGCTACCGAGTTCCTGGAAGCTGCCTGGGTCGAGGAGGGCTTCGATGCGTTCACGAGCGTTCAGCTGCCCACGTTCGCGCAACTTCTCGATCTTTTCGTTCCCGCCCATGGCCCGAGCGCGTTGGCGGCGTTCCTCGAGGTCTTCGAGTAGGGGTTCCCAGTCGTGCCCCGCCTCGCTCTTGTCCCGATCTTTTTTGGTCACGGCAGGTCCCTTTCTCTCGCGGCGTAATCGATTCGGAGGGTGCAACAAATCGGCCGAGCGTGCCGGGTCCTCAAGAGAAGGGCTTCCGAGCGGGTCCTACCCGGGTGCGAAGGGCTATGGTCATGGAATGAACGATTCGAGCCACAAGAGTCCGCACGGTTTGAGAGATACTCGAGGGCACCCCCTGCACACCCGCATGCTCGAGATCGAGTTGCGTCAGGGCCCTCCCGGCCGTCTGGATATTCGAGCCGGAATTCTGGATCTACGCAAGCAGGGTTTCATCCCCGCCGGGTCCGACCTGCAGACTTCGGGTGTGATCCACGACATGGAGATACGGGCTTCCATCGACAGCACGAGCCGAGTGATCGAAAAATTCGAACCCCATCAGGACGTTGTGGCCTTCGAAGCGTCGGCGGCGACGTCGGGGGAGAGTTGCCGGGATGTCGCGGGCGCTCTCAGGGGGTTGGTGGGCCAGACACTCGATGAAGGTTTTGCCCGGGCACTTTCGGAAATGTTTGGCGGGCCGCGTGGATGCTCGCATCTCTTGACAGCGGCTCAATTCATCGGCTCGTCGATCCCCCATGCCCTGGCATGGGAAGCGGAGCTCGTGGGAACTGGAGAGGGGAAGCGTCAAATTGGAGAGCGCCTCTTCAAGCGCAGCCTCTTTCTGGATGGCCTCGAAATTGACATAGGGCGGACGCTGGACATTGCGGTGCAATCCAACGATATCCACACCCTTCCCGCTGATCAGGTGATGAACCCAACAGACCGCTTTCTTCGCCAGCACGAAGTTCAATTGCTGACGCGAATCGACCTCGAGTCCATGGGGTTTAGTTCTCTCTGGGGCCAGGAGCGCCAGCGCGAGTCGGGCCATCTCGTGGCCGATGGCTGGCTCGATCGCACGCCGGAGTTGGTGGCCCTCGAGGGGAAGCCCGCGTTGCGCGGGCTCGCCGCCGAGGTCCTGGCACTCTTCGGGGGGAGCTTCCCTGCCAGTCCTTTGCGCGATGCCCTGCTCTTTATTGCCCCCGGATTGATTCAGTGCCTCGCGGCGAATGCCCAGCGCCTCTTGGAGTCGGCGGCGGGAAGCGATCCCGAGGCGCCGATGCCGAGCCAGGTCGGTGGCATGCCCGACAGCTGTTATCTCTGGCGTTCGGACGGTCCAGGGCACGGTCAAGGCGGGCTCTGGGATGAAGCGGATTGAGCCCGGTCTAGTAGAGATCGAGCACCATGCGCAGGCCCGCAAGGACGCCGAGCCCGAAGAGTAGGGCCCCCATGCCTTTCATGAGCCGGTTGCGCACGGTGGGCGAAATGCGTCGGTGATGCCGGTGCAGGAAGGCGAGCGCTGCCATGAACCATGTCAGGATGCCCGCTCCTACCCCGAGCCCAAAGGGAATCGCGTAGTGCGGCTTGGGCTCCACCAAGCCCAGGGAATAGACCATGGTGACAGCAGCTCCCCAGTTGAGGATCAGCGCCGGGTTCAGAGCGGTAATGCTCATACCCAGGAGAAAATGGCGCTTGGAGCCACCGACATCGTCCGCCGAGTTTTGGTCGGCGCGGTCGGTCTCGCGGCTCGGACGCAAGACGAGAAATAGCCCCACGGCGATGAGCACCAGCGCTGCGATGGCGTGGGAGGTGGGCCCGACCCACTCGAATTCTTCGACCAACGCGCCGAACCCCCACAAGGCGAGACCGGCGTAGAGGCATTCGGGAAGAGCTGAGCCCAGGGCGACCAGAGCGGCTTGACGGATTCGTCCGTCCAGTCCATAGCCGAGGACCAACATCGTGATGGGTCCTGCAAGGGGAATCGAGCCAGCGATTCCCATCAAGAATCCGATCAGGGCTATGCTCAACATGCGTTCGTCGAATTCCTTTTCCCTGCGGGTGACCCCGCATACGGCAGTCCACTTATAGCAGGCCCCGCTCCGGGTCGAAGGGAAGTTTTCAGCGCGAGCCAGAGGGGAGGCGTCTTACCCCCTCCCATCACCCCGAGAGGGGTTCGGCGATTTCCTTCCAGAAGTGCTCGAGATCTCCTCGGAGGGTGTCGAGATCGCCGCTCGAGGGGGAAATCAGGATTCGTTTCACGCCCTGGGCGATGAGGGATTCGACGAAGACCTTCTGGGGTGCTCCGATCGCGGTCACTTCGATTTCAGTAGGGTCTCGGCCGACTTCCAGGGCCGCCTCGTGCATGACGGCCAGCAGGGCATCGAGTTCTTCGCCGAAAACTCCGAGCGGGTAGAAGCCGTCGCCCAAGCGCCCAGCCCGGCGGGCGGCGGCCTCGCTGTGGCCGCCGATGAGGATGGGAACGCCCGCTTCCTGGGCGGGCTTCGGCTGGCTGACCACGCGCTCGAACGTCACATGGTTTCCCTTGTAGCTCGAGACGGGTTCGCGCCAGAGCGCCCGCATAGCCTCGATCGACTCGTCGCAGCGCTTGCCCCGAGTGGAAAAATCCGTGCCCACGGCCTCGGCTTCTTCGCGCACCCAGCCCACACCCACGCCCAGGAGGAGGCGGCCCCCCGAGAGACGATCGAGGCTCGCCACGGTCTTGGCGAGGACAACCGGGTTGCGAAGGGGGAGGATGAGGATGCCCGTTCCGAGCTTGATTTTCTGGGTATGGGCGGCCACCCAACCGAGCCAGGTCAGGGGATCGGGTTGGATCACGTTCTCGTGAAAAGGAGACCGTCCGCTGGCGTCGTAGGGGTACCGGGATTCGTAGTCGGGGCACATCACGGCGTGGTCTACCGCCCAGATCGACTCAAAGCCGATTTCTTCGGCCAATCGCCCGAATTTCCCCGTGTAGTCACCGTCTTCGAGGGGCCCCTGTTGGTAGGGGGCCATGATGCCGAATTTCACCGGTCCGTCTCCTTCGCTGAAGCGCCGAATCAGTCTACGCCATCTCGCCGCCGGAGATGACCCCGGATCGCCGAGAATCTTGTTCGAACAGTCCTGCTTGCCGACGTGGGTTGGGGGAGACTAGCCTGTGGTATGGCCGGGTCTGGAGGAGTGGAAAGAGAAGCGGTAGAACGCGCCTTGAAGGCGTGGTCGGCTCTTTCCGGGGCGAGGGTGGAACCCCTGGAGGGCGGGCTCATCAACCAGAGCTGGCGGGCCATGGTCCCGGGCGCCGAGTACGTGGCCCAACGGGTTCATGGAGACTTTGCATCGGGCATCCACCGCAACATGCAGGCGGTTTCCAGCCACCTCGGCGATGGCGACGTCTCGGTGGCCCAGCTCTTGACGACGGATGAGGGCGCGCTCTTCTCGGATCTCGGGGAGGGTGGGCGTTGGCGAGTGATGAAGCGTCTTCCCGGCGTCACCTTCCGAAAATGTCAGAGCCCGGCCCAGGCGCGCAGTGCCGGCGAACTCGTCGCCGCCTTTCACGGGAGCATGGCGGATTGGGACGGACCCCTCGAACCCATCGGATTCCCATTCCACGAGATGGACCAGCATCTGGAGGACCTTCGCCGAGCGCTCGAGGAGTGCAGGGATCACCCCCTGCGGTCGAGGGTAAGTGAGCTGGCCGAAAAGATTTTCTCGATCCACGCGACCTGGCCGTCGCGCTTGTCGCTTCCCCGGCGTGTTCTGCACGGCGATCTGAAACTCAGCAATATCCTCTTCGCAGGAGCAAACCCGCCCGAACGCGATCGCGCTCAATCGCTGATTGATCTCGATACGATTTCACGCTTGCCGCTCTTCTACGATATGGGCGATGCCTGGCGGTCCTGGTGCAACGTGGGGGGCGAGGGGCCCGAGGATATTCGTCTCGATCTCGAGATCTTTGCCGCCTCGGCCGAGGGGTATTTCTCGAAGTTGAATTTCGAGTTGCTCGGAGAGGAGCGCGACTCGATGATTCCGGCGCTCGAGTACGTGAGCCTGGAACTCAGCGCGCGCTTCGCCACCGATGCCCTTTTTGAGAGCCATTTTGCCTGGAGTCCCGAGAATTTTTCGACTCGTGGAGAGCACAATTTGTACCGGGCTCTCGGCCAGCTCAGCCTGCATGATCAGGCCCGGGAAACCCAGCAAGAGCGGGCTCGCCACCTCTTTGGCTCTTCGGCTTTGGGCTAGCCGTTGCCCGGGCGGGGGAGACCAGGGTGGAACGCGCTCCGGAGCGGCGCTTGGACCGGGCGCCCGCTCTTCGGCGGTTGCGCGGATCTTGGGGCAAGCGCTCGATGGACGGTCTTTGGACTGCTCCTGACCCTGATGGGCGCGCCGATCCCCTTCTCGGTGGCCTGGGGAAGCGGGCCGGTTCGGGTCTTGATGCCCGACCGAAATTATGACGTGCTTCCTCCTCCGCCCTGGTCCGGGGGCCCGGCCGAAGCTTTGCAAAGAGCGGGTGAGTCCCTGGGAACCTGGAGGGTCGACCTGGCCGGGGTCAAGGTGGATGGGCCCCGCTTGATTCGTCTGGCGACGTCGGCCAAAGCAGCTTCCCTCGAGGCCGCCCTGCGGGAAGATTTTGGTCGACCGGTGGATCTGGAGGATTTTCTCCTCTTTCTCGACGACCTGCTCCGGGAAGGCGAACAGGGCCTGGAGGGGGAAGTCGTCTGGATCACGTCGTCCCGGGCCCGGAAGGCGGGAATTTTTCTTCACCCGGACGATATCTTCGAGGGTAAGCCTCGGCTTTATGGATCCCACGGGCCCGTGGTCATAGACCCGCCGCGCCCCCAGCTGAATCTGGCTCCGGCCCGGGACGGCGACTCGCCGGGTTCGGCTTGGGCGATGCGTTATCCGAACCCGGTGAAGGAACCCGAGGCGCTGGCCGCTCTGGCCCGGATCCGGGACGAGAGCGCTCTGGCCCAGCGCGTTCGTTCGCTCATCGCCCAATTGCGTGCCCAGGGTGCCGAGGTCTACTTGAATTCTACGGTGCGTAGCCCCGAGCGCGGCTACCTCATGTGGGGCGCCTTTCTCCTGAGCCGGGCCGCCAATGAAGAGGAACTCCTGGCCGGGGTGAAGCGCCTGGAGCGTGCGCGCGAGGAGTGGGGGCTCGAAGTGCAGATTCGTTGGCTGGATCCCAAGGGCTGGCAGGCGACACGCGATGCGGCCTTGGCCATGGCGGAGACCTACGAGGTCGTCTTCGCCACCGAGGCAGGCGCTCGGGCTTCGGACCACTATACGGGGAACGCTGTAGATCTCGTCGCTCTCGGCCTGCCCACTCGGTTGGAACTGCGCGCACCCGAGGGAGAAATCCGAGTTTTCGATCTCTCGGATCCAGCCGAGGCTCGCGATCTGAGTTTGAGTCCGCAAATCATCGAATGGCTGGAGGCCCAGTTCGGCTTGCAGAAAATGCGTTCGGATTATCCCCACTGGAGCGACGCGCGCTGAGGTCGTCGTCTCTGAGTTCGAACTAAGAGTTCGAACTCAGAGATCTGGCTTGCTCCGGGGGCGGCTATCCGAGACACTCCGTCTCGAGGGAACGGGTGCGCAGAAGCCTGGGCTCGACTTTCTTGAAGGGCTAAATGAGCACACCCGAGCAAAGAGCGGACACGGACCATCTCCAGGGTTCCCGGCCAACCCGGCAGACGTCCTTTGCGACCATTTTCGATTACAACCTGCCCATGGTTTCGGTGGGGTTCATGTTCCTTCTTGTGAACATGTACTTGATGAAATTTGCCACCGATACACTTCATATGGCCCCTGCCGTGATCGGCATGATCTTTGGATTCTCGCGAATCTGGGACGCGATCACCGACCCCGTCGCGGGCTACTGGAGCGATCGAACTCAGACTCGAGTGGGCCGTCGTCGTCCGTGGCTCTTGGGTTCGATTCTGCCCCTTGCCGCCGCCTTTTACATGCTCTGGAACCCGCCCCCTGACCTGTCGGGGACGAACCTGACCTTGTGGATGACGGCTGGGGTTTTTCTCTTCTACACATCAATGACCGTCGTCGTCGTCCCGCACCAATCCCTCGGTGCCGAACTTAGCGATGACCCCCACGACCGAACTCGGATCTTTGGTGGACGCCATGTCGCCTGGATCCTCGGCTCCTTCGGAGCTCTGGCCGGCATGTCCTTGATTATCGAGTCCGACGGAACACGGCTCATGGCCTCTCGGGTCTCGATTTTCATCATTCTGGTGAGCACGGTATTTACGGTTTGGATGGTCGCGAGAGTGAAGGAAAGGCCCGAGTATCAGGGACGCGGCTCCTCTAATCCCTTCAGGGCCTACCGAGATGTTTTCCGAAATCGCCATGCGCGGATCTTGCTCGCCGTCTTCCTGGTGGAGAGCCTCGGAGCCGCCACCATCAATGCCCTGACGGTCTACGTCGCAGAATACGTCGTTGGGACTCCCCGCCTGGCTCCCCTCTATATCCTGCTCTACATGATTCCTTCGGCGGCGGCCGTTCCCTTTTGGGTATGGGTTTCAGGGCGTCTGGGGAAAAAGTATATCTGGACGACCTCGACGTTTTTTTCGGCGCTGGGTTTCGGCGGGATGTTCCTCTTGCAAGAGGGTGATGTCATCGTGATCAGCGTTCTGGCGGTCTTGCTCGGTTTCTTTGGCAGCGCCGGTGCCGTGGTGGCGCCTTCGATCCAGGCCGATGTCATCGATTTTGACGAATTGGAGACGGGTGACCGCAAGGAGGGCGCCTACTTCGCCGCCTGGAATTTTGTCTACAAATTTGGTGTTGGCGTGACCTTAATGCTGACGGGCTTTGTTCTTGAAGCTTCGGGCTTCGTGCCGAATAAGGCCCAGGGCGAGGAAGCGCTCTTCGCGCTGAAGGCCCTCTACGCGCTCTTTCCTCTGTGTTGCTACCTGATAGCGACCTTTCTCCTCACCCGCTTCGGCCTGGACGAGGCTGAGCACGCGAGAATTCGCCGAGAGTTGGACGCGCGCCGAGCCTGATCAGCCCTGTCCATTTTGTCAGCGCTCTGGGGTAGACTCGCGAGATGCCCGGACGCGTTCATAGCCATATCGAGGGAGCCGTTGGGTGGATCGTTTTCGATCACCCCGAGCGCCGCAATGCCATCTCGGCCAGCATGTGGGTCGAGCTTGCCGAAGCCGCTGGGCGCCTGGGTGCCGATGAGTCGGTTCGTGTCGTCGTGATGCGGGGAGAGGGGGATGAGGCCTTTGTTTCCGGCGCCGATATTTCCCAGTTCGCTGGAGTCGATGGGACCCAGACCTCCCAGCGCCTAGACGCTGGAGGTGGCAATGCCTTCGAGCGATTGAGTCGCTTGGATAAGCCCCTGATCGCCATGATCGACGGCTTCTGTATTGGGGGTGGCCTCGCGGTGGCCCTTTGCGCCGACCTCCGATACGCGGCTACGAATTCGAGCTTCGGGATTCCCGCAGCCAAGCTCGGGGTGGGTTATGGCTTGGAAGGCATCGAGAAGTTGGCAGCGGTTGTAGGTCCTTCCCACTCACGTGAAATCCTTTATACCGCCCGGCGCTATTCGGCGACCGAGGCCCTCGCTATGGGTCTGGTGAACCGAGTCGTGGCGCGAGAAGAGCTGCGCGCCCTCGTCGACAAAATAGCGGGTGAGATTGCTGGGAATGCCCCGCTGACCGTTCGCAGCGTGAAGGTTCTCTCCAGGGAGTTGCAGCGTGAACCGGCTCGCCGAGATTCCGAGCGCATCGCCGAGGTGCTACAGGCTTGTTTCTCGAGCGAAGATTTTTCGGAAGGGGTGAAGGCCTTCATGGAGAAGCGCCCCCCAGTCTTCAAGGGCCGTTAAGCCAGGGGTCTTTCCTATGACCGAAGATATCTATCGCCCCAGGGACGATGAGACCGGCGCTCTTGACGGGATTCGAGTGGTGGATCTTACAATTGCCCGGGCCGGCCCCACCTGCGTTCGGCAACTCGCCGACCTCGGTGCCGAGGTCATCCGTGTCTCCGCCCCAGGTCGCGAGGATCTTCGCGGCTCCGACTCCCAGAATCTTCACCGAAACAAGCGTGGCTTGGTCGTCGACCTCAAGCAGGAGTCAGGTCGGATGATTCTTGAGCGCCTGGTTCAACGGGCGGACGTGTTCGTAGAAAATTTTCGCTCGGATGTGAAGACTCGGCTGGGAATCGACTACCCCGCCCTCGCGGCGCTGAACCCGCGACTCATCTACGCGAGTCTTTCGGGCTTTGGGCAGACCGGCCCCTATGCTCGTCGGCCCGCGGTCGACCAGATCATCCAGGGTATGAGTGGCTTGATGAGCGTGACCGGGCCGCCGGGGGCAGGCCCCTGGCGCGCAGGGGTCGCGATCTCGGATACCGCCGCGGGGACTTTTCTTGCCCAGGGAGTCTTGGCTGCGCTCTATGCCCGAGAGCGAACGGGCCGGGGGCAATGGGTCCACACGTCGCTTTTCGAGGCTCTGGTGAATTTTATGGATTTCCAGGCCGCGCGCTGGTTGGTCGACGGAGAAATTCCTCCCCAGGCAGGCAACGATCATCCGACGATCTTTCCGATGGGTCTTTTTGAAACCCGAGATGGAGCGATCAATATCGCCGTGCTCGGAGGCTGGGATCGATTTCCGGCGGCCATCGGTGACGAGGAACTCGCGAATGATCCACGCTTTTCCAATCTCAAGGGGCGGGTTCGGCACAGGGAAGAGCTGCGTGCCATTATCGAGCCCAAGTTGAGGGAGCGGACCAGCGCCGAGTGGCTGGAGGTGTTGAGTGCGGCGGATATCGCCTGCGGGCCAGTCCTTTCGGTGGACGAGACCTTCGCCGATCCCCAAGCGGATCATCTTCGCTTGACCCGGACTGTCCGGCATGATGAAGACGGTGATCTCGATTTATTGCGCCATCCCGTGACTCTTTCCGAGACGCCCACGAGCCTGAGGATGCCTCCGCCGACCCCGGGATCCGAGACCCGGGCGATTCTTGGCGAGCACGGTTATAGCGAGGATGAAATCGCCGAGTTCATCGCCCAGGGAGTGGTCGATCGCGAGAAGTAGAATTCGCCCTCTACTCGAATCTATCTAGACCCCAATAGGCCCGAGTGAGTTCGAGTTCTTGCTCGCTGCAGTCCGCTTCCCGGGGCAATTCGACCTGAACCGAGGCCTCTCCAAGCGGGGGGATCGCGTCGAGTTGGATGGCGAAGCTCTGGCCCGAGCATTCCAAACGGACCACCGCGCTACGAATTTCCTGCCGCGCGTCATTGAAACCTTGGAGGTCGACTTCGATACGCCCATCCCAATGTTTGGTGACCTGGGAGCGAATTCGAAGCCAATTTCGAATATCGAGAGAGCGGTCATCACCACTCCCACGGCGCTCGAATGAAATCTCGCGCCGGTCGTGATCGAGAGCAACCTGGAAGCGTTGAGATACGTTGAGACCGAGTAGGCCAACCGAGGTCTTGCTCGCGCAGCTCTCACAAACCGCGACGGTTACCCACTCGACGGGAGAATCCCCGAGCCAGATCGCATCGACCAGAACCAACTCGGCTTCAAGTCTGCCGTTCGCGGTCTGCAGGGTGACCCGAGGCGCATCCGGGGGGATAGAGAGACCGAGGGCGTCGAGGCTTTCCCGGTTCAGGGTCGTGAAGGTCGCCCCGGTATCAAAGAGAAGGGTGAACAGTTCACCGCTCTCGGGTCCATCGACGTGGGCCTCGATGCGCAGAGAACTCTTGTCGCCGAGGTAGGGAATACGGACTGTCTCCGGCGCGGCCGCTTCTCGCTTGGCGGGCGGGGGCACTTGGCTCGCCGAGGGGGAGGGCGGTGTGCTCTTGCTCCGCTCTTGGAGGGCTTCGTCGATAGAGGGAGCTAGGGGGCGGGAATCCGAGCCGAGGAGTCCGACGACTGCGCCCGCTGCCCGACCTAGGCTGTCGGCATTGGCCGGGCCCAACCAACCGACCAGGTGTCGAGTCCCCTCCTGGGTGGCCAGTTCTCGGTCTCCGGGAAAATAGAGGGGGAGAGCGAGAAGCACGGCGGCGCACCAGACCCAAGCGCTCCACCCGCGTATTGTTTTTTCGGATCCCGAGAAGAGCGTGCCAAGCCCGATCGCGGGCAAAAAACTCATTCCGACACCCGCCGCCAGGGCGAGGCCGGTGGGGAGTCCGTGGACGAGGCCCAAGCCGGTCAGAGTGGCCGTCGCCAGAGCCAGAGGAGGGGCGGCGAGAACGATTCGGCCCATGCCATAGGCTCCCTTCTCCGGGGGGTTCGGCGGCCTCGGCTCGGTCGCGGGTTCTACGATCGTTGTCGACTTCTCACGCATAGCGGCGGGCCTTTTCCCTGCCGTCCCTGACTGAGGGGCCGGCAAACTTTTACTAAATCCGAGAGTAGCGGCCTTTGCCGAGCTCCCAAGACGCTCCGACGCGCTCCGAAGTCCTGCTATAATTCGTGATCATGAGAACAGAGATCGCAAGCCTCCTATGCATGGTTGCTCTCTCGGTGCCCAACCTCGGCTGTACGGTCCTCGTCAGCAACGCAACGAGTGGGCTGGCAGAGGACGTTTCGGCCGCTCTGGTCAATCAATCCGACCCGCTCTTGGTTCGGGACGGGGCACCTGCCTACTTGATACTCATCGACGGGTTGATCGCCGGAAGCCCGGATAATGAACAACTTCTACTGGCGGGAGCCAAGCTCTATTCGGCCTACGCTTCGGCTTTTGTGGACACTCCCCTCCGGAGCTCCGAACTCAACGCCAAGGCTCGGGATTACGGGCAAAGGGCCCTCTGTCTCGAGGACGAAAAGCTTTGCGAGGCCATCGTTGGGCCCTTTGAGGCCTTCGAAGCTCAGCTCGCGGAAACCGATGAGTCGGATCTCCCCGCCCTCTACGGTTTTGGCAGCGCCTGGGCGGGCTGGATTCAGTCCAATTCCTCGGATTGGGTCGCCATTGCGGAACTTCCAAAGGTTCAGGCGATCATCGAGCGAATCATTGAACTCGATGAGTCCTACGACCAGGGCGGCGCGCACCTTTACCTCGGAGTTATCTATACCCTGCGACCGGCTCAAATGGGCGGTCTTCCCGAAATCGGTCGAGACCATTTTGAGCGAGCCATCGAGCTCTCAAACGGACAGAACCTGATGGCCAAGGTCTTTTTCGCCGAAAGTTACGGAAAGCTCGTCTTTGACCGGAACCTTCACGATGAGCTTCTCGTCGAAGTAGTGGAGGCTGAGCCGGTGGCTCCTGGGTACACGCTTAGCAATATCCTGGCCCAGGAAAGAGCTGCGGTCCTTCTGCTCGAAGCGGAAGACTATTTCTAGATCAATTCCTTGGAACCGAGTCGGGTTGCGCAGCCCCGACCCACGGATCGGGGAAGAAGAGAGGAAAGATCATGCGTCGCAAACTGGTTTCGTTCCGGGCTGTCATCGCGCTCGTCGGCCTGTCGCTGGGGATGGCTGGAGCCGAAGCTTCCGCGCGAACTCTGAAGATCGCCACAATCCTTCCCGATGGAAGCAGTTGGTTGGCGGAAATGCGAAAAGCGGGTGACGAGATCAAGGAGAGGACTCAGGGGCGAGTCAAGCTCAAGTTCTACCCCGGTGGTGTGATGGGTGGTGATAAGACCGTCATGCGCAAGGTTCGAGCTGGACAGTTGCAGGGGGGGGCATTTACCAGCGGAGCCCTGGCGGCGGTGTACCCCGACGCCGAACTCTACAGCCTTCCTCTCCTGTTCAGGGATTACGAAGAAGTCGATTTCGTCCGCAGCCAGCTTGATCAGAAGATCATGAAAGGCCTAGCTCAGAATGGTTTCGAGGCTCTCGCCATTACCGATGGAGGCTTTGCCTATGTGCTCTCCCAGAAGCCCATCCGCAGAGTTGAAGACATGGAGGGTACGCGGGTCTGGTTGGTCGAAGGTGACACGATGACCGATGTGGCTCTTCGCATTGCTGGGGTTGCTCCGGTTCCCCTGCCGATCGCCGACGTTTATACCGCGCTCCAGACCGGGCTGGTGGACACGGTGGCGGCTCCGCCGATCGGGGCCATCGCCTTCCAATGGCATACGCGAGTCAAGTATCTCACCGAGGTTCCCATCATGTATTTGGTTGGAATTTTCGCTGTCGACCAGAGAGCTTTCTCGAAAATCTCCGCCAAGGATCAAAAAGTTGTGCGCGAGGTGGTTTCGGCGGCAGCGAGCAGGCTTGATGAAGTGAACCGTGCCGACGAAAGTAACGCCCGGGAGGCTCTGAAGAGCCAGGGGATCGAGTTCGTTTCGGCCTCTTCCCGAGAGGAAGTGCAGCGCTGGCGAAGCATCAGCGCCCAGGCCATCACCCAGTTGCGAGGAACCGGGCGCTACTCAGAAGAGACCATTAATCAAATTCTCACCCTCCTTCAGGAGCACCGCAGCGGGGCGGCTGTTCCGGAATGAGCGCCGGCCCGGGGGAGAAGGAAGCGGGAGGCATCCTTCGAGTCTTGTACAGGCTTGAGGATGTTTTCTTGGCTCTGCTTCTGGGAGCCATGGTGGTCCTCGCCCCCCTGCAGATCTTCCTGCGCAATTTCTTCGATGCCGGAATCGTTTGGATCGACCCCCTGCTTAGGGTGCTGGTTCTCTGGGTAGGCCTGATGGGTGCGGTGGCCGCCAGCCGATCGGATCGGCATATACGCATTGACGCTGCCTCAAAATTGCTTTCACCCCGAGCGGCAGCGGTGCTGGGAATCCTGACGGGCTCGTTCACCGCGGCTGTGGCCGGGATCGTTTCGTGGAATTCGGGGCGCTTCGTCGCGGACGAGCGGGAGTTCGGCAGCACTGCTTTTTCAGATATTCCCGCCTGGATGTTCGAGATCGTGATTCCTGTGGCGTTCGGACTGATCGCCCTGCGTTATGGCCTTCGTGCCCTGGGTCAGGTGAAGTCGTTGCTGACCGGCGATCTCGGGGCGGGCAGCGGGGGAAGCGGCGTCGCTTCGGGGAGTGCGTCGTGATCCCCATGGTCCTCTTCGGCTTACTGGCCCTGGTGGGCACGCCCCTCTTCGCGGTCATCGCCGCCAGCGCAATGCTGGGCTTTTCGGGCGAGGACGTTGATCTCCAGGTCATGGGAATCGAGATCTATCGCCTGGCCGAAACGCCCGTTCTGCTGGCGATCCCTCTTTTTACCTTTGCCGGCTACTTACTCGGGGAGAGCGGCACCCCAGCCCGCCTTGTCCGTTTGACTCACGCGGTCCTCGGTTGGTTGAGCGGCGGCCTGGCCATTGTTTCCCTGGTGGCCTGTGCGCTCTTCACCGCGTTTACCGGGGCTTCGGGAGTGACCATCGTTGCCCTGGGGGCGCTGCTCTACCCAGCGCTGAAGGAGGCGCGCTACCCGGAAAACTTCAGCTTGGGTTTGGTTACGACCTCGGGAAGTCTCGGACTTCTCTTTGCTCCGGCCCTTCCCCTGATCCTTTACGGCGTCGTCGCTCAGCAGATGAATCTCGATCAGGCGATTCGCATCGACGACCTTTTTGCCGCAGGCCTTCTTCCTGGTCTCCTGATGGTCCTGTTACTCGCCCTCTATAGTATGTGGCGAGCCCGGGGCATCGTGGATACCAACCACCGGTTCTCGCGATCCGAGGCCTTCGCGGCGATTCGAGAAGCCGCATGGGAAATCCCCCTCCCAGTGGTGGTCTTAGGCGGAATCTACGGGGGCTATTTTGCGCTCTCGGAAGCCGCTGCGGTGACAGCGCTCTACGTGCTCGTAATCACGGTTTTCATTCGCCGGGAAATCTCTCTGCGTGAACTGCCGGAGATCATGCGCGAGTCCATGGTTCTCGTCGGGGCGATTTTTATCATCCTTGGCGTCTCGATGGCCTCGACCAACTACTTGATCGATGCCGAGGTTCCAACCAAGCTCTTCGACACGGTGCGCGCCCATGTCGATAGCAAGCTCACTTTTCTTATCTTGCTCAATATCTTTTTGCTCGGGCTGGGGATGATGCTCGATATTTTCTCCGCGCTGGTGATCATAGTTCCCATCATCCTGCCCATCGCCATCGGTTACGGGATCGACCCGGTTCACCTGGGGATTATTTTCCTGGCCAATATGCAAATTGGCTACATCACGCCCCCGGTGGGCATGAATCTCTTCATCGCCAGCTATCGTTTCGATCGGCCCGTACTCGAGGTCTACCGCGCCACGATTCCCTTTTTCGTGATCTTGCTCTTGACGGTATTGCTGATCACGTACTGGCCCGCCCTCAGTCTCTATCTCGTCGATCGTTGAGCCGAGGGGCGTTGGGTGTGGAGCCCCGCTGGCTTTCGTCCAAAGGTGCGGTAGAAAGCTCGGGACTAAGCCCTAGAAGACGCTTTGTCCGTGAGAGGCCTGACAGGGGCCCGTCGACTGAACGAGGTCGAAGGTCTGAGTAATAGGATTGTAGATTCCCGCACAGCCGAAGGGGATTGCGGCAATCGCGCCACTGGTCGCGGGTTGGACATATCCCCATATTTGAGGTGTGCTGTCGCCATCAATATCGGCCCTAGCCGCCGCCGAGAAAGCATCGCCGGTGGAGGCCACCTGGTATTGAAAATAGACTTTGCCTTCGGGTTCCCAGCCGAGGCTGGCGAAGTTTTGTCCCGGGTTTCCAGTATCGATGAAGGGTTGAGCTTGTGCGCCGCCCAGGGTCGAAGGTGAGAGTCCGGATGCGATGAAGCCACCGTACTCGGCGGCGTAGGCCAACTCTGCGGTCTTGATCGATGCGAGGTTGATCTTGGCCTCGGTGGTCTTGCTTCGCAGTTGAAACCGGCGATAACTGGGTATAGCCGTGGCGGCGAGAATCCCGATGATCGCAACAACGATCATCAGTTCAATCAGTGTAAATCCGAAATTTTTTTTGACCCTCATCATGGTTCCAGCGACCTCTCTAACGGATTGTGGATTGCGATACTGACATATCGTCTTCTAGGGTGATCCTCTGGAGTAAATGCTCCCAATATTTCGCAAGAATTACCCCGAGTTGCCTTCCTGTTGCTGGCTGGATGCTGCACATTGGTTCGCTCGAGAGCGATTGGCGAATTCTGGCTGGAGTGGGATCGGGTGCGGAGTCCACGGGTGATTCACGGGGTGGCCGTCTAGAACGGTGGTAGCGCGTGATGCATAAGCAGGAGGGGAAGAATGCAGGTAGATCGCACCGGGAAAGTGGCCGTGGTCGTTGGCGCTAGCCAAGGTGGATGCTGCATACCCAGCACCCGTCGGCGTGGAGCCAGGAAATCGATCTTCGACCCTTCAAAGAGCAATTTTGAAGGCGAAGGCCAGCCCGATCAATGCCAGGCCCAGAGTTTGAGGCTGACGATATTCTCGTTGTAGTTAAGGGCTGTGATGCTCGATCGAGACAGGATCAGCATGTAGTCGAAGGAGATCTGGGTCGGACCGATGAGCGGAAATCGGATGCCCGTCCATACGATATGGCGATCGTCCTCTCGCTTGAGTTCTCTCGCGTAGTCGGCCTTTGAGTAGTCCCGGGACTCGAACTCATACGAGGCGCCCAGGAGTAGCCCCTTATAGAAGGGGTCGAGCATCGCCGTGAGACCGATATTCGCGATCTGTGCGTCGTAGCTGAGGAAAGCCTGCTCCGAATTTTGCCATTGAGGCTCCCAGCTCAAGGAGAATGCGAGTTTTCCGTCCAAGAAAAAAGTCTGCTGGCCTACGAAGAGCGAGTAACGATTGGCCACCCTCTGCGGGGCAAAGGGAGTCGCGGCGAAATCGCGTCGTTCGTAGCCCGTCCCAAGTAGGACGCAGGTGTGTTCCCAGTGACAAAGGGCGAGATCGAGATCGAGGATATTTGAATCGAGGTAGTCGAGATCGCGGTAGCTCTCGCTTCGGTACGCGTAGGTGATTACGGGCTGCAAAAAATCCATGAAGCCGGAAATCTGGAGATGGGGCTCGTTGATTTGGAGATTAAATGCCTCCAGATCCTGGTAAACGCTCTGAAAGAAATCGTATCCCACGGCAACCACGAGATTTTCATTTTCGACGACGACGACTTCTATGTCGACTTCAAAGGTTCCGGAGATATCACCCACACCGGTCGATAGGTCCTGTTCACTCACGGTCAGGTTGTCATCGTTTTCGAATCCGACGGCGGCCATGAGGCGAATGCGACGTGAGCCCATCTTGGCTTCGCTCAGGCTGGCCAACAACTCGGCGGAGGCCGCGCGCCACTCTTCGGGGCCCTTGGCCAGGGCGCCGCGCTCGAGGTAGATCGTCGCGGCGGTGAGGTCGTTGCGGTCGAGGGATACTCCGGCGGCCTGAAAGAAGGCGGGGGCGGCGATCGCCGGATGGAGAGCCACGCTCTCCTCGATCATCCGGTTGCCCCGTTCGGCGTACCCATGGGTGAGGTCGATGAGTCCGAGGTAGAGCAGAACATCGGCTTCGTCCGGACCCTGGAGCAATGCCTCCAGGAGATGTTCCTCGGCGAGATCGAGTTCACCCAGGCGGTATAGGCTCATCCCCAGGTCAGCCTGAACCCACCTGAGCGTCGGGTCGAGATCGGCGGCGTCGGCGAAAGCCTCCACCCCAGAGAGGTCGTCTCCAGAACTCACCCAGGCGACTCCCAGGTAGTAGTGAAGTGCGGCGTTGTCGGGCTGCTCGAGGCTCAGCCCGGAGAAGAACTCGATCGCGGCAGTCCATTCGCCCTGCTCGAGGGCTTCGAAGCCGAGTTCCCAGGGGTCCCAGGGGTCCGAGGGGTCCGAGGGGGGCTCGGGTTCGGCCCCCGGAGGTTCGCTCCGCCCCGAATTCGGGCCGACCAGGGCGAGAATCAGAACCAGGCCCAGCCAGAAGGCGCAACGCCGCTGCTTCGAGAATCCCATCCCCACCCCAGAGCCCGAGGATACCCGTACCCGGGCGCGTGTGCGCTGGACAGCCACTTTTTCCTCCCGAGGTGGGTGCTTTTTCCAGTGCCGCCCCGCCCCCCCTTCGTCCGGGTCAAGCACTGGGCCAGGGATCGGTTTGAGCCCCCTTATCTTTTCGATGGCCGTCGCTCCCTGGGCAAATCGCGTATTCTCAAGCGGTACAGACAACGTCATCGGGGGCAGCGCTTGAAGCTCATCATCCAGATTCCGTGTCTCGACGAGGAACTCACGCTTCCGGCGACCCTCCGCGATCTTCCCAGCCAGATCGAAGGCATCGATTCCATCGAAATTCTGGTCATCGACGATGGAAGTAGCGATCGAACGTCGGAGATCGCCCTGGAGCACGGGGTCGACCACCTTGTCCGGTTCGCGGCCAATCGAGGGCTGGGCCATGCCTTTGCCGCGGGGATCGATTATGCCCTGGGCGAGGGCGCAGACCTGATCGTGAATACGGACGGGGACAACCAATACTGCGGGTCCGATATTGCCAAGCTGGTTCGTCCGATCCTCGAGGGCAGGGCCGAACTGGTGATCGGGGATCGTCAGCCCGATGAAATCGAGCACTTCTCCCCGACCAAGAAGCGGCTTCAGAAATGGGGAAGTCGAACCGTGAGCCGCTTGGCTCGGCTCGATGTGCCCGACGTCGCGAGTGGCTTCAAAGCGTATTCACGCGAGGCGGCTTCGCGTATCAATAACCTCGCCGAATTCGACCATACCGTCGACCACGTCATTCAGGCGGGAAGGCGTCGAATCCCGACGCTCAGCGTTCCCATCGGGACCAACGAAGCGCTACGCGAGTCGAGACTCTTCTCGAGCCTGGGCGAGTTTATCGGGCGCTCTGCGGGCATCTTGCTGCGGGTCTACTCGTCTTATGGCGCCATGAAGGTCTTCTCCGCGCTGGGGGGGCTCGTCATGACCCTTGGGGTTCTGCTCGGCTTGCGCTTTGTCTACTTCTTCTTCTTTACGGACCACCACTCGCTTCATGTGCAATCCCTGATCCTCGCAGCGATCCTGATGCTGGCCGGGTTTCAGATGATCCTCACCGGTATTGTGGCCGACCTGATCAACGGCAGTCGCAGCCTGCTGGAAGACGTTTCCTACCGGCTTCGTCGCCTGGAAAGTCGTGGGGGAGCGGAGAGTGCAGGAGCAGAGAGGACAGGAGCCGGGGAGAGCAGAGGGGATTGAGGGGGCGAGTACGCTAGAATTTGACGCGTGAATTCCTTTCTTTACGCCTCGTCCCCCCACGCGGTACCGGAAGAGATCGCGGACGCTCACCGTTCGGCCTGGCACCGGATCGCCTCGCCGGGCTCCTGGTGGACTGGAACTCAGCGGGTGGAGGCTGCCCGTCTGGCTCGAGACGTTCGGAGCCGCCGGAGTCTTCCCCCGTGGCAGCGGACGGCCCCTCTCTCCGAGCCGGACATTCTCCCCGACCGGGCGGTGGAACTCGTGCTCAAGGTCGCGGTGGATGTTCATGCCCTGAACGCCGAGTGGGTCGCGGACTGGGTTGAGGAGTTTGGCGATGCCGCCTACGCCGAACTTTGCGCCGTCGTGGTTTGCACGACGGTCATCGATGCCTTCGCCGAAGCTCTCGGCGTTGATCTTGAGCCCTTGCCGGCGGCTTTGCCGGGAGAGCCCGATCGGGTTCGGCCCGAGGGTGTGGCAGAAGCCGGAGCCTTTGTTCCCACGGCGAAGGGCCTTCCGGGGCCGAACGTCTCCAAAGCCCTGGGTCTTGTGCCCCTAGACAATGCAGCCTTTTTCGGATTGGTCGGCAGCATGTACGCGCTGAAGCGCTTCTCCGAATTGGTCTGGGATGAAAGCGCCCTCTCGCGCCCCCAGGTCGAACTCGTCGCGGCTAGGGTGTCCTCGGTGAACGAGTGTTTCTACTGAACGACCTCGCATGTATTGCTGCTCCGTGCGAGCAGCGAGGCGATTGGCGAGGAAGCGGAACTCGATGCAGCGGTGGGCCACGGCGATGGAGGGGTTCCCCATGGAGGGCTTCTCATCGCCTTCGCCGAGGCCGCGACCCGAGGAAGCGAGGAACTCGCCGAGGTGCGCGGACAATTGCTCGCCGCTGCGGGCGAGGAAGCTTTGGTGCAGGCGGCAGCGACAGTGGGAAGTTTTAACGGCTTGGTCCGAGTGGCCGATAGTATCGGGATCCCTTTGGATGAGGGAACCCGGGTGGGCTCGGGGGAATTCCGCGAGCGTCTGGGGTTGAATAATTTCGGGGGGTCGCGCAATACCAACCTGGATGTCGGTGACGACGAGACCGCCCAGACCCATGCATTGCAAGATCTTCTGGGCCGCTAAAGCCGCCCTCTTGGTCGAATTTGAAGGAGAACTAAATTGGATTCCAAATTTCTGAACCACACCCGGCGATCCGTGGCGGGCTTTGAGCTGATTGACTTTGCAGATTCGGAAGAGATTTCCTCTATGAGAGAAACCCTTTCCGTCGACACGCCAACCCATATTCGCTGGAACGATTGGGAATACGGAAGTGAAGTTGAAGAACTGAGGTCGCTCTACGAGAAGGGCAAAGCCAATCAGTGGAACGCTTCGAAGGACCTGGATTGGGAAACCCCGGTGAGCAAGGACGAGTGGATGGGCGAACTCGACATGTCGATGCTCGCCAACCTGTTGAAGATGATGGGGAAAAGCGAGGCCGAACAGAAGGCAGCCATGTTTGACGAGGTTGCCTACACCTGCTCCCAGCTTTTGCACGGCGAGCAGGCGGCTCTTCAACTCTGCGGCCAGTTGACCTCACTCTGCCCGACCACGGACGAAAAGCTCTACGCAGCCAACCAGGTCGCCGATGAGGCTCGGCATATCGAGATTTTCGCTCGCCTGACGGGAGAAAAGATGGGCACGATCTATCCCATCATGCCGACCTTAAAATTCCTCCTCGACGAACTCTTGGTGGTGGAGGGTTACCATATGAAAACCCTCGGGATGCAGACCCTCTTCGAGGGAATGGCCGTGGGAATTATGGGCATGATGCGCGAGCAGGCCTTCAACCCTCTCCTGGTGAAGTTGCTCCAGCGAGCCGAACAAGACGAGGCGCGGCACGCAGCCTTCGGGGTTTTCACCATGCGTCGAGTGGTGGAGCGCGCTGAGCCTGAGCAGCGTGATCAGATGGAAGATTGGGCCTTCAAGGTCCTCGAAGCGCTCAACGCTTCCCAGCAGTTGGGGATGCTTCACGCTCTCGGACCGAAATACGGAATCGATGCGAACCAGGTCACCGAGGGAATGCTCGCCATGCCCGAATGGAATGAGCTCAATTCCCAGTTGTATATGCACACTGTCGTCCCAAACCTGATTCGCCTGGGCTTGATCACCGAGAGAACACGGGACAAGTGGATCGCTTGCGGGATGCTCGTGGAAAGTCAGCTCTCGGGGAAATCGGTCCCGCTTTCGAACTAGGAAGCGAGAGCGCCGGAGCCGGTGGGCTCTTGGGGGCGAGGTGTCAGCCCCGGTGCCCTAGTCGCGAAGCTGCTGGTTGAAGAGGGCAATTGTTCGCTGCCAGGCGTCGGCGGCGGCATCGGAGTTGAACGTACCGCGCTGGTCGCAATGGAAGCCGTGGTCCGCCTCGGGATAGACCTGAACCTCGTGATCGACCTTGGCCTCAGTCAGCGCAGCCCGAACGGCGTCGACTTGATCGGCGGGAATCATGCTGTCCTGACCGCCGAAATAGCAATGGATGCGTCCGCCGATGCCAGCGGTGCGGCCCAGGGTCGATTCACTTCCTCCCGGCCCCTGGGGCGCGGCAATACCGCCTCCATAATAAGAGGCCGTGGCGCGAACGTGACTGGTGCAGGCGGTCAGAAAGGCCATATGTCCGCCGATGCAGAAGCCCATGGCCCCAATGCCCGCTCCGCCGACATCCGGGCGGGATTCGAGTAGGGCGATGGTGGCCTGGGCATCGGAAATCATCTGATCGGCCTGGAGTTGCCCTAGGTGCTTCATTCCCTCGCTCATGCCGTCGTCGTCATAGCCAAGTTCCATGCCAGGCGCCGTTCGGTTGAAGTAGTCCGGGGCCAGGGCAACGAAGCCCTCGGCAGCGATTCGTTCGGTGACGTCACGAATATGGGAGTTGATGCCAAAGATTTCCATGAAGATCACGACACCGGGAAGGATTTCATCTCCCGCCGGTCGCGCGAGATATCCCCTCATCTGGCTTCCATCGGGGGTCGGGATATCGATGTATTCGTTCTCTACGGCCATGGTGATCTCCTTAACTGGCGTGCGCAGGTATCTCTCGTATTAGGGGTACGGGCGGCTCACATGATGCGGCCCGAAAGGGTTAGCCGGCGAGGCTGAGAGGCCTTAGTGGCTGGCTGCTTGGGGGGCGGGGAACTTGATGTATTCCTCGACCAGGAGTTGGGCGAGTTCCTGGTTGGGGGGCCGGGTATCGCCCAGGCGCCCGCGATGGCGTAGGTCGGCGCAGAGGGTATCGAGCACGCTATCGATGGAGAGATCTTCGCTGTGGCTTCGCCACCGTTTCCGATCGCCCTCGTCCTCAAAGCAATAGGCCTTCCAAGAGATCGAGAAGCGCATTTCGTCCCAATGGTAGCGAGCGATCTCTTCGTCACCGTCCGAGACGGTCCAATCCCCCCCGCTCTCGGCCTTGAGTCGCATTCCGGGTCGGAAGGGAGGCATCGGCCCCTCGAGTTCGCGCACGCGGTCGACCCCGTGAAAGATGCTGTCGGTATCCATGACCACAGCGGAGTTGAACTGAACCGGGTGAGCTTTGGCGGGCTTTTCGGGTCCGTCGGGGTAAAAGGCAAACGCCCCGCCCTTGGCATCCTGATACCAGGAGACCGAAGTGGCGATGGGCAGCCGCCATTCGTCGAAAAGGCCCGAGTGATGCATGACAACCAGCATCCATTGCGGATGAAGTTTCCTGTTCATGCCACGGAATTCGGGGACATCGGTATGGATCGCGAGTTCCTGACCGGGCAAGAGAATATTCGCGTACACGATGGCGGGCTCGATGATCGGGCGGCCGAATACCTTCTGTGCGGATTCGATCAAGCTCTGGTTGTAGTAGAAGCTTTCTATCCCGGGAGCGGCGATTTCGTTTCCGTACGCGTAGGTCTCCCGGAAATAATTCGTTCGGGCGGCGAGGATGGAGAGGTCTTCCTTAACCCGCCCGAATCGACCGCCGGTATTGATGAAGTTGAAAGCGGCGTCGAAGCGCTGGGGCAGGCCCTCGCCGATGCCCTCATTGAGGCCCTCTTCGGAGTAGAGTCCGTAGCTTCCGAATTGCTCGCAAAGGTCCACGAGCTTCGTGGCTTCCTGGGCGGGCAAAAAGGGTTCAAACGCCTGGTAGTTCGAGAAAAAATGAGCCTGCATGATTTCCTCCCATGGGATGAAGGTCCCCGGGCCTGTCGGCCAGCATAGCGGAGATGATGGTGGGGGTGGAGGCGCTAAGATGAGGCCATGGAAACGCCGCCGACTGCTGCTTCACCCTGCGACGGGCTCCGAGTACTGGATTTTACCACCGTGGTTTCGGGTCCGTTCTGTACCCAGATGCTGTCCGATTTCGGAGCGGACGTGATCAAGATCGAAAGCCTTTTCGGCGACATGTCTCGCTCAACCAGCGGACCCTTCCACGCGGGCCTTTCGGGTTTCTTCAGTCAGTTCAATCGCAACAAGCGGAGCATCGCTCTGGATCTGAAGAGTGAAGCGAGTCGTGAAATCGTGGTCCGACTGGCGGCCGAGAGCGATATCGTGGTGGAGAATTTTCGCCCGGACGTGATGGATCGGCTGGGAATAGGCTACTCGGAGTTGAGCCGAATCAACCCGCGCCTGATCTACGTATCGATCAGCGGGTTCGGTCCCGACGGCCCCTATGCGCCGCTGCCCGCCTACGATCATGTGGTCCAGGGCTTGTCGGGGATGATGCCCGCCCAGGGGGCCGGGGGCGAACCGCAGATGTTCCGCACCGTGGTCGCTGACAAGGCAGCGGGTATGACGGCAGTTGCGGCTACGCTCGGGGCGCTTCTGGCCAGGCAGCGCGACGAGAACGCGGCTGTGTCGGGGCAACGAATCGACGTGCCCATGCTCGATGCTTACGCCGCTTTCATTCTTCCCGAGTTGATGGGGCCAGTCAGTTTCCCAGATTCGGACGCGGCGATGCCGTCCTTCGATCTCTTCCGTGTCTACCCGACCCGGGACGGTCATATCGTTGGCATGGTCGTTCAGGATGAACAGTACCTGGGCCTTTGCGAGGTGCTGGGCCGAGACGACTTGCGAGAGGACCCACGCTTCACCCGGACCGCCGAACGCTTTCAGCATATCGATGCGCTGTCCGAGATTCTTCTCGAAGAGTTCAAGCAGCGCCCGACGGCGGAATTGGTCGCCGGTCTTCGAGAGGCGGGGGCGCCCTTCGCGCCGGTCAACGATTTCGAGGGCTTCATGACCGACGAGCAGGTCGTCCATAGCGGTGTCGTCCAGATCGTCGAAGACCCCCGGGCTCGCGTTCGGGTTCTGCGCCCACCGGCCCGGTTGTCGCGGACGCCTCTCTTGGAGCCCGGGCGTCCGCCCCTGCTGGGGGAGCATACCGACGCGATTCTGGCCCTCGCGGGACACTCGGGGGACGAGATCGACAGCCTGCGCGCTCAGGGTGTTGTCGCCTGAAGCGGGGAGACGGATTTTTCCGGGGGAGGCATTTCCCCCAGGGGGATGCGTCTCGAGGGCCGATTTGGGGTAAGCCGAATGTAAGCTTGCACACAAGTGTAAGTTTCTGGTACACGTTTCGAGGATGAATCAGTCCCCAGGCTACGGTGCCCACGACCTCGGTCGCCGAGAGCGACGAAAACTCGAGGTGCGCGCGAGAATCCTCGAAGCGGGTCTCGAACTCTTCGAAGCTCGGGGGGTCGAGGCCACCAAGGTTCAGGCGATCTGCGAGCGCGCGGATATCGCCCAGAAAACCTTCTTCAATTACTTCCCGACCAAGCGTCACCTGCTGCGGGAGATCGCCCAGGTCTCCCTGGGCCAGTTGCTCCGCGACATCGAGGCCGTGCGCAAGCTGCCCGTGCCGACCCGTGAAAAGATCCACGCCTTCTTTGCCGGGGTCGTGGAGAATGCCGACGAAGCCGGGCCCATGCGCCGGGAACTCTTGACCGAGATGGTTCATATCGCTCACGAGCCAGGGGAGGAGCACCGCGAGGCCCAGCAACTGCGCGATGCCTTCGCGGGCATCGTGGCCGACGGTCTCGAGGCCGACGAGTTGACCGATCGCTACCCGGCCGAGGCTCTGACCGAAATGCTGATGGGCGCCTTCTACGTCCAGATGTTCAATTGGGCCAATCTGGATGCCTACCCCCTTCGAGAGCACGCTTCCCAGGCGGCCCGATTTCTTACGGATTCAATGGAGAAATAGAATGGATCAGGACATCGTCCCCGGAATTCCCAACGGCTGGTACGCCGTCGCTTGGAGCAATGATTTGGCCCCGGGTGAAGTGCGTCGCATCTATTATTTCGAAGAGGAGATGGTGCTCTTCCGAACCCGGACCGGTCAGGCTCGGGTGCTTTCGGCCTTCTGTTCCCACCTGGGGGCTCACCTCGCCGAGGGCGGCCGGGTGGTGGGCGAGAGCATTCGGTGCCCCTTTCATGCCTGGCACTACGACGGCGCCAGCGGCAAATGCGTGGAGATCCCATATTGCGAACGCATTCCCACAAATGCCCGAGTGCAGGCTTGGGAGGCGGTTGAGCGCAACGGCATGATTTTCGTCTGGCACCACGCCGAGCAGAAACCCTCGGATTGGGAGGTGCCCGAGATCACCCAACTCAGCGACCCGGAATGGTCCGAGGCCCGTACTTTCGAAATCGAGGTGCCGATCCACATGCAGGACATGGCGGAGAACAACCTCGACCCGGTCCATTTCGAGGTCGTCCACACGAGTCCGAGCGTGCCCGAGACCGAGATCGAGTTCGCCGAAGACGGTCGGTTTATGCACGCGGTCAGCTACAGCGAGGAAGAGACGCCCGCTGGAACCTTCAAGATGTCCCTGCTTCGAGACAGCTGGTGCCTGGGGATGTCGAGCGTCGAGAGCAAGGGGATCCCCGGGGTGGGGCTCTATATGTTCTCCTCCACCTCACCCATCGACCGCCACAATACGGTCTCGCGCTGGGCGATGACCGCGACCCGGAATATGGTGGATACGGCGGGGGAGGACTGGTTCAAGGGAATCACCAGCGGTGTTGAAGACGATCTCCGGATCTGGGGGAATAAGATTCACCGTCCCAATCCGGTCTTTTGCGAGGCCGACAAATTGCTGGTTGAGTTTCGCCGCTGGGTACAGCAATTTTATTCACAACCCGTCAACTGACCGAAAACAAGGCAAACCCAAATTAAGGAAAGGCGGATTTTATGGATCGCTACCTGGTTATTTCCTCCGACTGTCACGCGGGGCTCCCCCCGGAGCAATATCGAGATTATCTCGACCCCAGTTATCGCGATGCGTTCGATGTCGCGTTGCCGATCCAGATTCAGGCCACCGAGGAGGCGGCCAAGCGATTTCTCGTGTCCGATATCAACGAGGAATGGCGGGATGGCTGTGGGGACGGGCTAAAGGGCGCCTGGGATCATGAGCAACGGATCCAGGTCCTCGACAACGACGGTATCGCGGGGGAGGTGATCTTTCCCGACGGCATTACCGAGATGAATATGCCGCCCTTTGGCGCCGGGATTTCGCTCCCCACCGAGGAGGTCGTTCCCGAGCTCCAGTGGGCGGGTGCCAGGGCACACAACCGCTGGATGGCCGAACTTTGCCAGATGGCCCCGGAGCGCCGGGCGGGGATCGCCGTGGTTCCCCTGTGCTGGGACGTGGACGAGGCCATTCGGGAGGCCCGCTGGGCCAAGGAAAATGGCTTGAAGGGGGGGGTCATGCTGCCGGTCCGCTGGGGCAAGCAGGACGCCTATCACCACCCGAAATACGACCCCTTCTGGGCCGCCTGCGAGGAAATGGAGGTGGTGATCAACTTCCATTCCGGTCCGGCTCCCATGGAGGACTACGGAGAAGGCCAGGGTATGGTGGGTATCTACATCAGCGAAGTGGCCTGGTGGCTGGTGCGACCGCTGACCTTCATGATCTGGGGCGGAGTTTTCGAGCGCTTCCCCGGCCTCCGGGTGGCCATCACCGAGGGCACCGCTGTTTGGGTTCCTGAGTACCTCCAATTGCTCGACTTTCGCTACGAGGACACGCCCTATAGCGCCAAGCTCGGGGACTATACGAGCCATATGCGCTCGAAACCCAGCGAGTATTTCGCACGGAACGTTCTGCTGGGGGCATCCTGCATGCCGCGCCGGGAGGCCGAAATGCGACACGCCATCGGGGTCGATCAAATTGCCTGGGGGAGTGATTACCCGCACCCCGAGGGCACCTGGCCCCACACCGCCGAGCATATGCGTGACACCTTCCGGCAGTTGCCGGAAAACGAGCTCACCCAGATGATCGGGGGAAATGCGGCGAATTGGTATGGCTTCGATCAGGAAAAGTTGGCGCCCATCGTCGACCGGATCGGGCCGAAGAAGAGCGATTTCACCTAGGGTACCCGGGCGGGGCGATCGTTCAGGGTTGGGGCTTGGCTCCCGCCTCCCGTGCGCTGATAAAAGGGACGCCGGGCGAGGCCGAGCTTCTTTTGGGTTGACGCCCGGCCAAAGATCGAGTTATTTCGTGGCCGTCGAGGTGGCCATCCCGGTGGGGTGGCCTGTTCCTTAAACCCGGCCCCGAAGATGGGCCCGGTGGGGCCCTCTATCTATGGCTATGGGCCCTCCCGCATCAATCCGTTGCACCTTTGCGTGCAGTCGGGCACGGCAATGCCCTGTACTCTTCTCCCGGGCAAATTATCGGATCCGAAACTCCAGTTCCGCCTCATGCGGTGAGGCGGCCAGCATCAAGAATCGAGGATGATTTTGATTCGCAAACTCATCGCGGCCACCGCCGCAATCGCCTGGGTCAGCCTGGGGGTGGCGGGTGTTTCGCTCGCCGACGAAAATCGCCGAGGGCGCCAGCTTTTCGACCTTTGTGCGCAGTGCCACGGAAGCGCTGGCCAGGGGACGGAACTCTTCTTGGCGCCGGCGATCGCTGGCCTCGACGACTGGTACGTAATTTCCCAGCTCAAAGTTTTCCGCAGCGGGGCCCGAGGGACCAACTGGCAGGATGTGGGCGGTATGCGCATGCACCCCATGTCGCTCTGGCTCAAGAACGATTCGGATATTGATGCCGTCGCCGCCTACGTCGCGGCCCTGCCCAAGGTGGACCCGCCCCAAGTGGTGAAGGGCGGAAACGCGGCCGACGGAAAGGCCATCTACGCGACCTGCTCCTCATGCCACGGCGCCCAGGGTGAGGGAAACAAGAGCATGAACTCGCCGCCGCTGACGCATATGAGCGACTGGTATCTCGTGAGCACCCTCGAGAAGTTCAAGGCGGGGATTCGGGGGGGCAACCCGGCGAACACCAACGCCGTCCTGATGCGTGGTATGTCGAATATGCTCACCAGCGATCAGGCAATCAAGGATGTGGTCGCATACATCGAGACGCTCCAATAGGGGCAGGGCGCGTTGTGTGGCCGGCCGAAAGGTTGGGCGGCCAATCACCCCATATTTAGAGGAATCGAGGGGCAAGATGTCAGAAGGAACAAAGAACGCCGATGACCTCGCACGGTCAATCTTTTACATGAGCATAGCCGGCGTGAGCGCGTTCATGGCCGTTGTCATGCTTTTCATCCTCTAGGGGCCCGACGATATGATCGAGAGCATTGTACCCGCAGCGTCTTCATACGCGTGGGAGATTGATTACATCTTTACCATGATTTTTGTCCTCACAGGGTTCTGGTTCCTCCTCTGTGAGGTCGTCTTCTTCTGGTTGATCTTTAAGTTCAAGGCGAAGGACGGCCAGCCGGCTGAGTACATCACGGGAAGCGAGCCGCACCTGAAGCGGTGGATCACGATTCCCCATGTCCTTGTCCTAGTATGCGACCTGTTCATTTTGACGGCCGCCGTCAAGGTTTGGTACGACATCAAGCAATATCTCCCAGAGCCCGAGAAAACGGTTCGGGTGATCGGGCAGCAGTGGGCCTGGACTTTCGTCCACCCCGGCCCCGACGGAGTGCTTGACTCCTCTGACGATATTCGCACGGTCAATGAGCTTCACCTCGAGAACGAGACCGTCTACCACTACCAGCTTGAGTCGGTGGATGTCCTCCACGACTTCTCGGTCCCCGTCTTTCGCCTCAAGCAGGATGCGATCCCGGGACGAGTCATCACCGGTTGGTTCGAGCCGACACTTGAAGGCGAGTTCGACGTCCAGTGCGCTGAAATGTGCGGCATCGGTCACGGTCTCATGGGCGCTCGGGTCTTCGTCGAAAGCGCGGAGAAGCACGCGGCCTGGATGGCCACTCAAAGTCCGGTTGCCCTAGCGGCCAATTTCCCAGCACAACGAATTGGTAAGGAGTAGGAAATGGCCGAATCCATTCCCAGCGATTCCCCGGCTGTCGCCGACGATCATCACGGTCACGAAGAACCGTCGTTTTGGAGTAAGTACGTCTTCTCGACGGATCATAAGATGATCGCGATGCAGTACATGTTCACCGGTATGGCGATGGCCGTGATCGGTGGTTTCATGGCCTATGCGTTCCGCATGCAGCTGGCCTTCCCGGGCATCGAGGTTCCCGGTTTCGGGATCGTGACACCGGCGAACTACAACGCATTGGTGACCAACCACGGCGCGATCATGATCTTCTGGGTAGCGATGCCCGTGCTGATCGCGGCTTTCGGTAACTACCTGATTCCACTCATGTGTGGATGCGACGACATGGTGTTCCCGAAGCTGAACAGGCTCTCGTATCAAATCTTCCTGCTCAGTGCAGTCGTGTTGCTGAGCTCCTTTTTCGTCGAGGGCGGCGGGTTCGGAGGTGCTTGGACAGCCTACCCACCCCTTTCCGCCAAGGCGGAATATAGCCTCACACCGCTGGGGTCCTCGATTTGGCTAGGCGCTGTCGCCCTAGAGTTCGTGGCCTTTCTTCTCGGTGGTATCAACTTCATCACCACCGCCATGAACTCGCGCGCGCCGGGCATGAAGCTCTATGACATCCCCATCGTGATCTGGATGATCGTTATTGCCAGCATCCTCTTCCTCGTCTCGGTCGGCCCCCTGATTGCAGGCGCGATCATGCTTCTCTTCGACCAGCAACTGGGTACTGCGTTCTTTGACCCGGCTCGCGGGGGTGACCCCGTCCTGTGGCAGCACCTCTTCTGGTTCTTCGGACACCCGGAGGTCTACGTTGTCTTGCTGCCGGCACTTGGGATTACGGCAGAGATCATCACGGTTTTCGCTCGAAAGAAGCTCTTCGGTTATAAGACGGTTCTTCACACGACTATCGCAACCGGCGTTCTCAGCTTCACCGTGTGGGCCCACCATCAATTCATCTCGGGAGTTGATCCCCGGATGGCCCATGTGTTTACCCTCACCACGCTTCTGATTTCGGTACCCATCGCTGAGATGATGTTCGTCTATATCGCGACGCTCTATGGCGGTTCGATCCGGCTGACGACCCCCATGCTTTGGGGCCTCTCATTTATCGCCGAGTTCCTGATCGGTGGCGTTACGGGCATCTTCCTGGGAGCGAGTGGCGCGGACATCTACTTCCACGATACGTATTTCGTGCTGGCCCACTTCCATTACACATTCTTCCCAATTGCGATCATTGGGACATTTGCGGGTCTGACGTTCTGGTTCCCCAAGATGTTTGGGCGGATGATGAACGATCGCCTCGGCAAGATTCATTTCTGGGGCACAATTATCCCGTTCAACTTCATCTTCATCCCGCTCTTTGTGCTCGGGATGGGCGGACAGCATCGGCGAATCTTCGATTACTCCTACTTCCCCGAACTCTCCATGCCCTGGATGCAGGATATACGCGTCTTGGCGACGAGTTCGCTGCTCATCATGCTCGGCTTCCAAGTCGTCTTTTTCTACAACTTCATCGTGAGCCTCAGGAGTGGTGAGAAGGCGAGCAAGAATCCCTGGAAGTCGAACACCCTTGAGTGGACGGCCGATTCTCCGCCGCCCCACGGCAACTGGAAAGAATTGCCGACTGTCTACCGCGGACCTTACGAGTACAGCGTCCCCGGTCGTGATGAGGATTATTGGCCGCAGGATCAACCGAATTGATCAATCGCCCGAGAGGGTCCTGATCAGGAACAGGATATAGAGAACTTCATGAAACCCATCGCAACGACACGCAGTACATCGGGTATGCCCACCGGCCTCTTGGCCATCTGGTGGGTGGTTGGCTCGGAAATCGTGATCTTCGGCGGCCTTCTGGGCTCCTATATCATGTACCGCCTTTCGCATGATGCCTGGGCGAATCAGGCAGCCAACACCAACACGGCGCTTGGTACCCTCAATACCTTCGTCCTGTTGACCTCCAGTCTCTTCGCCGTGCTGGCCCATCGAGCGGCGGAGTCAGGAGATGGCAAGAAGGCGGCTCGGCTTCTCTATTACACCATAGGCGGTGCTGTGACGTTTGTGTGTGTGAAGGCCTTCGAGTGGAGTACCGAAATCGCTCACGGGTATACGATCACATCCAATACCTTCTGGTCCTTCTACTACACCGCCGCGGGGATTCATGCTCTGCATGTCATCGCGGGTGCGATCATCATGGCCATCGTGGCCCGGGATGCTGCCAAGAACATGGAGCTCCAACGGGTCGAGTTGATCGGTATTTATTGGCATTTCGTCGATATCGTATGGATCTTCCTCTTTCCGCTCCTCTACATCGCGAAATAGGGCTCAAATATGTCTGAAGAAAGCCACACGAATTACGTCAAAATTTGGGCGCTCCTCGTTGTTTTGCTCGCGGTCAGTGTTTTGGGCCCGATGCTCGAAATTCAAATTATCACGCTCCTGACGGCTTTCGGTATTGCGTTCGTCAAAGCATATTTGGTCGCCAAGTATTTCATGCATATCAATATGACGCCGCGATTCGTTCCCTACCTGATGGTGACCTGCCTGGTCTTCATGCTGCTTTTCGTCGTCGGTACTGCCCCCGACGTCTACAAGTCAGAGGGCACGAACTGGAAAAAGACTGCGGAGTGGCAGTACATGCCGCCGTCCCCCGCCGATCACGGTGGCGCAGCCGAGCATCACTAAGCCGTGTCGATTGAAATGAGCCTGAGGTCTGGAGAGAGTATGGAGCCGTTAGGCGAAAACGGCAGATCTTCGATGATGCCCAATGGCTTATTTGGGATGGCGATCTTCATCGTCGCTGAGCTCATGCTCTTCGCGGGCATGATCAGCGCCTTTTTTATCGTCAAGGCGGCAGCGCCTTCCTGGCCTCCTCCGGGTCAGCCCAGGCTGCCCATTGAGGCCACGGCCCTCAATAGTCTGGTACTGCTGGCCAGCGGTTTCTTCCTCATCCAAGCGCATAGGGCGTTCCATCGCGGGGACCGCGACAGTATGCGCCGCCCCTTGTTGCTGGCCCTGGCTCTCGGCTCGTTCTTCGTGATCTTTCAGGGCTCCGAGTGGGTCGCTCTGCTGGGCCAGGGGCTCACTCTCACGTCGAGCAGTTTGGGGAGCTTCTTTTATCTGGTGGTGGGCGTCCACGGGATCCACGCCGCCGCTGCTCTTATCCTGCTCGCCATTGCGACGGTTCGATTGCGCAGGGGTTACCTTTCGCCGGGCTTCTTTGGCGCGGCCGAGGCTCTCTGGTTCTTCGTCGTTGGAGTATGGCCAGTGCTCTACATGGTCGTTTATCTATGAGGCCGTCGCCTGCAGACTTCTCGCCCATGGCTCGCGGCGGACTCGTATTTCGAACGCGTGGGTCTCACTGGTTCATGTTGGCAATCGTCGTGGTGGCTGGGGCTCTACTGGCCGACGCCGCTTCGGCCTGTACCGTCTGCCTCGGTGCCCAAACCGAAGCCTCTCGCAAGGCATTCGTAGGAACCACCGCCTTCTTGACGTTTCTGCCCCTGATGGTCGTCGGCGGCATTATCGCGCTCTTCGTTCGGCGGACCCTGGCCCAAGAGGCACTCGACGAGTCGCGACGAGCGGGTGATCTCGATGCGGGTGTTGAATCCCAGGGCTGAGACTCGCCCTTCCCGGACCCGGTCGCCCTTCCCGAACTGGGGTTGCCCTTCCCGCACTCAGTCGCCGTCACCGATCAGGCTACCAAAGCTGACGATGAACCAGGATAGAGCCCCGAGAAGACCGCCTCCGAGGACTCTCCGAAAGACGTCGAGCTCGTTCGAGATCAGGAAGAAGGCCAGGGCTGAACCCGCCGCGGCAAAGGAGACCACTCCGGTCGCGTGGAAGGGGTGACGCTTGATGGACTCGATAAGAGACACGGTGGTTCTCCTGAATTTCCAGGCGCTGGTTACCCAGGCACCCCAGTGATTGCCCTTTGGCGCGTTGGATTCAGTACCCAGGGCTACGGGGCTGCCTTCGCCGGCAACTCGGGTCTATAGGAATTTATAGGTATGCCCGAGGTAGGCAGTAAGCCCACTGAGTAGCCAAGTCACCAGAAGCAGCCAGGTGATGGCCTTCAGGTTTCCGTGCCGGCGGTACTCCCACCGAATTCCCAGAAAGCTCATGTAGAGAAGGAGGGCGGTGGCCATCATGGCCGAGGGCCTCCGTTCTCGTACGGCGAGGAGCAGGGCGAAAGAGGCGAGTGCCACGGCGTGTCCAATCACGACGATGACGATGGGCCAGAGCATAGAGTCCTCGAGATAGTGCATCATAAAACTCTCGAGACTCGGGCTTCGCTCGCTCTCGTCCTCGCTGATCTCAGTTTTTTCCTCGCCGTCGCCACCTCGCACTAACTCGACTCACTTGAGTTGTCTGGCTGGGTGTACCACCACGCCCAGGCGATGAAGACAAGCTGGAAGGGCAGCCGGACCCAGTTGGCGGCGCCCGCCCCGGTTCCCGGTCCGCCCGGACCGACGTTATCCGTCGCGGCGTAGAGATTGGCGGGGAAAACCGCGATCAAGAGCGCGATGACCCCCCAAGCGGCCAGTGATCGGGTCGCGGGGTTCAGGAGAAAGACGCCGAGTACGATCTCGGCAAGACCGGAAACGACATTTAAGAGCTCGGGCTCGGGAAGTGCCGGGGGAATAATCGCCAGGAAGAACTCTGGATTAGCCAGGTGGCTGAAACCCGCGAAGATATAAAAGGCCGCCATGATGTGGAGAAGGATGTTTTTGGTTCGGCTCATGCGACCCCCTAATTTGGCGCGTCGTCCAAAAATTTTCTTCAGCGAAAGGTATCCGATGCGGGAGAGTGCGCAAAGGCATCCTCGGCGAGCAAGGGCGACCTCAAGGTGCGACACTTCGGCCCAATGACGCATAGCGGGCGCTGGCCAGGAGGAACGTGAGTGTCAGCGATGAAAGAATTAGAGGTCGAAGTCGAAGGTCTCGCTCCGGGTGAGATGAAGGCCTTCCGCTGGGGTGAGATCTCCGTGCTGGTCTGCAACGTCGACGGAGAATTCTACGCAGTCGAAAACAGATGCAGCCATGCGGATATTCCTCTTGATACGGGAAGCCTGCGCGGATGCGAACTCGAGTGCGTCTCCCACGGAGCGGTCTTCGATGTCCGTAGCGGCAGGGCGCTCGAGTTGCCCGGTCGCTCGTCCCTGGGGGTCTTTTCGGTAGAACGCACGGGAAATGTGCTTCGGATCGGCCCGCTTCGAAAAGCCGAGAAGCCTTGACGAGGGCTCACTCCTTCGCGTTAATGGGCAGATGCCTGAAATCGAAAAAACCGAAAGAGATGTCACCTCGATCTACCACCGAAAAAAACAGGTGGATATATATCCGCTTGGCTCAGACCGATTTCTGATCGCTGCTTTCTTGCAGGACGAAATCCACGATGTGCATGCCGAGGTCGAGATTATTCACCCCTCCCTTGAAATTGTGGCCGCTCGATCGGAAATCCGAAATGGGCCCTTCACCAATATCTGCAATATGTCTCACCCCAATATCGAAAAGCTTGTGGGGATGCGAGTAGAGGCGGGTTTTACTGGCCTCGCGAGAAAGCAGGTGGGTGGGCGCGGCGGCTGCCACAGGGTTTCCGAGCTCGTGGTTGAGATCGCCCAGGCGGCGTACCAATTGCATTTCGTCCGGCATTTTTCGGCGATTCCGAAGGAGCAGCGCGAGGCAGAGGACAACCCGGGAGAGCGACACAAGAATGTATTGAACTCGATTCCTGGCATGCGGAACACATGCTTTTCCTACGACGAAGAGAGGGCTGGATTGGTCGCCGAGAAGGCCACGCCCCTGAAAATGCGAGGGCAGAAGATGCCTGTGCGTCGAATTTGGTTCTCGAACACAAAAGGGGGCGACGTTCGCTAACGCCGCCCCCCTGGTTGCTCTCTTTTTTTTCGGGTATTGCCTAAGCCCCTAATTGAGTGAGGCTTGACCCGTTTCGAGTACACCCGTGACGCCGCCACTCTCTTTGAGAAGTCCCGAGAGTTGGTTTGCTCGATCGCGTCGCCTCTGCTGGGTCTCGTCGTCATCGCAGAGAGCGTCGAGAACTTCCTGACCCCACTGGATGTGCTGACGCTTACGCCGAACCATGTGTTCGAGAATTTCGATGGTCGGCGCATCGCAGATGGCATCGGTTTCGCGGTTGTGCATTTCGTAGATCTCGACCAGGTGCGGAATCAGGACATCGAAAACTCCAGACAATTTCTCGATGGTCAGGTCCGGTGTCTCTGGGTTGCTGACCTCCTGAATGAAATCGGCGAATGCAGTGTTCGGCGCCTCGCTCGCTTCGAGAGATTTCCGCCCGCAGCGGAGTTCGGGTAGGCGCTTCCCCAACTCGTCGGCGGCTTGAGCGGTTTCCCAGATGACTTTGCCAAGGCCGGTTTTGACGGGGATCTCGGGAATGGTGGCGACCCAACCCCCCATCATCATCACCATCCATTCTTCCGCGTAGCGAAAATTGCGAACCCGAAGGGCGGTGGCTTCGACATCGTATCGACCATGCAACTCGCGCAGGTCGGCGGGGATATCAAAGGCCGAATAGGGAGCAAATCCGGTTCGCTCTTCCTGAGTGAGTCCGGGGTACATTCGTTCGCTCATGAGGATGCCCCCTCTTGCTGGGCTTTGCGGGTCTCGTGATACCGGTCACGCAGGATCTGAGCGGCTTCGCTGAGGGTCTTCTTCGACGGCCCCACCCCGGAGATCTCCGAGAGTTCCTGGAGCTCTTCTTCGGTGAAGCCGGCCTCGAGGCGATCTTCTCGGGCAATGGGGATCGCTGCATCCTCACGGTCGGATCGGGCTCCGCCAAAGCTGAAGCGCTTGTCGACCTCACGGCGGAAATCCTGAGTTCGTTTGAGGTGTTCGGGGTTGTCCTTCGTGAATTCCTTCACCCATTCACTTCCGAATCGCACGTGGGTGATTTCATCCGCGAGAACGTAATCAACGGCCTGCTTCATGACTTCATCACCCGTCTTGTTAGCGAAGCGGATCATGTCGCGGAAAACATCGCAAGCGAGCCCTTCGAGACCACGGTTCACCCCGGCAACCCGCATGGCGGGATCTTCGCTACAGCAAGCTTCGAAGAGAAAGGTGCTTTCCGGATACATGCCGACATGTCCGCCCAGATGAACGAGGAGTTTCTCGAAAATCTGAAGATGACGGGCCTCGTCCCAGCATTGCCGAGCCATGTTCATTTTAAATTCCCAGGGCGCGTCGGGAAAATCCCAAAGCGACCGGGCCGCACCCTCGAGAGCCTGCAGTTCACCGACGAAAATGCCATGCATTCTGAGCAGAAGGCGCGGAACGGCTGCGGGGGCGTCGGGGTCGAGGGGCTCGTTGAGAACCGTGAGCATGAAACCCGGGCCGAGTTCTTCGAAGAGCGGCTCCGCCGAAGTGCCTCTGACACCCGCTTCGATGATGGGACCGAATTGTTCGAAAACGTTGACTACGGTTTCGACGTCATCAGGCAGGCTGGAAATTACGTTGGCCTGGGCAGCATCCTGACGGATAAACCGGCTATCCCGAGCCAACTCCTCATGATCTATAAAACGTTTCACGGTCTCTCTCCTCTACGCTTCTTGGGTTTCAGCGTTGCAGGTAACCAGGTAGCTGCAACAGGATTGAACAATCTGGTTGGCGATCTGCCGATCGGTCAGGTGAAGAATGGATGTGTCCTTCATGCCCGTCAGGTACCACTCGGTGAGCAGGGCAGCGGCTTGAACTAGGGCGAAGGGAACGGCGCTCTCGGGTTCCGGGTGCCGGATCTCGGACCTTCGGGCGAGCAATAATCGGGAGACACCGCTGAGGACGTCGTGGCGGAGTCTGTTGGAGAGCTCGCGAATGGACTCATCGGAGAGGGCGATTCGATAGACAGCGCGCTGCAATTCGCTCTGGCTTTGAAGAACCTCGATGAGAAAGGGCAAAAAGCTCTCGAGAATTTCCCGAATACTCGAGTCGGCCCAGCGGTTCGGGTCGAGTGCGTCGTCGGCAGTCGCCATCGCGGCAAGAGTAAAGCGTTCGTGAAGCGAGTAGAGCAGGGCGTTCTTGTCCTTGAAGCGTCGGTAGAAACTGGCCACCGAGGTATTCGCTCGCAGGGCGATCTCGCTTACGTGGATATCGTCGAAGCCCTTGTCCTGGAGAAGGAGTTCGCTCGCGTCCAGCAGCCGTTCGAGGGTCTGCTGGGTTCGCGCCTGGCGCGCCGGGCGAATCCACTGGAGGGAGGTATCTGTCGGGGGCATAATCACAGACCGGAGTTGAGTTCCGGTTTGAGTGTGCCGAATTTTCCCAGGGCGTCAAGCACACTTGGTCTCCGGGCCGGGATTCCCAAGTCGGCGCCATGGAGCCAACGCTTGGCCCCCTCTCTTCTTCCCCGAGGGGAAGTTTCCGCCGCCGGCCTAACTCGGTTTCGGGGCCGAGACCTCCACCGGGATCGCGTTGAGCACGGCGTTCCCCGAAAGGGGGTCGAGGGGGCGGCCGTCGGTGAGGCGGTTGCTGTTGACCCCGGGATGGGCTGCGGCCACGGAAAGCCGGCTCCCGGGTTGGCCGTGTCCCCAGCCGTGGGGGAGTGAGACGACCCCCGGCATGAGATCGTCGCTGATTTCCACCGGGGCCGCGATCTGGCCCACCCGGGACGCGATTGAGGCGAGGCTGCCGTTCGCGAGCTCCCGCTCCCGGGCATCGTCCGGGTGCATCTGGAGGGTGCAGCGAGCCTGGCCCTTGACCAGGGATTCCACGTTGTGCATCCAGGAATTATTCGAGCGCAGGTGCCGCCGGCCGATCAAGAGCAGGCCCTCGGGTTCGGCTTCGGCGAGCACTCGGTCGAGTCGATCGAGTTCGGTGAGAATATCGCCTCCCGCCAACTCGATTCGCGCCGAGGGAGTGGAGAGGATTTCGGGAACTCGCGGCTCCAGGGGGCCGAGGTCGATACCGTGCGGCCGAGCCTCAAGGCGTTCCAGGGAGAGCCCTTCGGCCGAGTCGTCAAATCCGTCACCGTAGGGGCCCATGCGCAGCATGATGTCGAGAAGGGCTTCGGGTCCGGGTCTCCCGGAAACGCGCGCGAGCACTTCGTCGACCACCGCGCCGTGAATGGGGGACTCGGGGTTCGCGATGTGCCCTTCGATCAGCCCCCGCTGCATCATGTCGTCAATCGCTTCGGGCTTCGCATCGGCTCCCTGGCCGCCGATCACCCCGGCGAGCCGCGCCAGGATGACCGCTTCGCTGGGCCCCTGGGCTTCGAAAACCGGTGGCGAGTAGTTGGCCACATTGCGGACGGCAAGGCTGGCGAAGGAGAGGTCATAGTGCCCGCGCTCGAGGAGCGAAGGCGGGGGCAGGATGACGTCGGCATGCCGAGTAGTTTCGTTGCAGTAAATGTCGACACTCACCATGAAGTCGAGGTTTTCGATGGCCTTTTCTAGGCGTTCGGAATCGGGGGTAGAGAGTGCGGGGTTCCCCCCGATGGTGACCAGGGCGCGAACTTGACCTTCGCCGTCGGTCTCCATTTCGTCGGCCAGGGTCGCCACGGGGAATTCGCCCATGACCTCGGGCAACTCGCGCACTCGGCTCTTCCAGCGACCCGTGGCAAAACCTCGCCCGCCCGCGCGTTGTTGCGCCCGGGAACCCGGGGCCTTGGGAAACATGGAGCCACCGGGTCGATCCAGATTCCCCGTCAGAATATTGAGCACATCGGTGGCCCAGGACGCGAGGGTCCCGAAGCTTACGGTGTGGATCCCGATCCGGCCGTAGACCGCGCCTCGCTCGGCGGCTGCGAGTTCCCGGGCCAGTCGACGGAGGACCCCGGCCTCGATGCCGCACCGCTCGGCGACGCGTTCGGGGGAGAAGGGTTGGACGGCGACTCGCACCTCGTCCAGTCCATTGATGTGCTCGGCCACGGAGCCGAGATCGACGAGATCTTCTTCAAAGAGGGTATGAATCATGGCCGCGAGGGCCAGGGCATCGCTCCCGGGTCGCACGAAAAGGTGCTCGTCCGCCAGACGCGCGGTTCGGGTACGCCGAGGATCGATTACGACGATGCGGCCGCCGCGTTTCTGGATCGCTTTGAGCCGGCCGGGGAAATCGGGAGCGGTGCAGAGGCTCCCATTGGATTCCAGGGGGTTGGCCCCGAGCATCAGCAGGAAATCTGTTCGATCGAGGTCGGGCACCGGGATGGTGCCGGGTGCTCCGAAGAGGGCGCCCGAGGAAACGTGCCGGGGAATCTGATCCACCGTACTCGCAGAGTAGATGTTGCGGGTTCCGAGAGCTTTCAGGACGGGCCGGACGTAGAAGGCGCCCGCCAGGTTATGAACGTTCGGATTGCCCAGGTAGGCGGCCACGGAGTCCCGACCATTCTTCTCCATGATGGGAAGAAGGCGTTTCTCGATCTCCGCGAAGGCCTCATCCCAGCTGACTTCGACATGTTTTCCGTTGCGCTTGACCAAGGGGCTGCGCAGGCGGTCGGGATCTTCGTGAACCCGGGCGATCGCGGTGCCCTTGGGGCAGATATATCCGCCGCTGAAGACGTCTTCGGCGTCGCCACGAACCTTGATGACGCGGTCGCCCTGGATCTCAAGCTCGAGTCCGCATGTCGCCTCGCAGAGCGAGCATGTGCGGAAAACCTTGCGGGTCGTTTCGTTTTTCATGATTGCCTCCAGATAGATTCTAGTTCCGGGTCAGGCCCGCCGCCCGCTCGCCAAGGCTGAACGGTCGAGCCGTCGATGTCTTCAAGCCGCGCGTCAACTATTGCGTCAAGCCGCGCGTCAAATAGTTCGGCCTTGGCCTTCCCAGTAGGGGTCCCGTAGGAGGCGCTTGTAGAGTTTCCCGGTGGGATGGCGGGGAAGTTTTTCCTCGAAATCGATGGAGCGCGGCATTTTGTATCCGGCGAGATGCTTCCGGCAATATCCCTTGAGTTCCTCGACCAGGGGCTCGGCCGGAATATGCCCCGGGAGCAATTCCACAGCGGCTTTGACCTCTTCGCCGAATTCTTCGTTGGGGATGCCGAAGACCGCCGCATCGGCGATGGCGGGGTGTGAGACGAGCACGCCCTCGATTTCGGCCGGGTATATGTTGACGCCACCGGAAATGATCATGTCGATCTTCCGGTCACTCATGAAGAGGTAACCCTCTTCGTCGAGGTAGCCGATATCGCCGACGCTGAAAACACCGGGTTCAAGGTGTGCTTCCTGGGTCTTCTCGGGATCCTTGTGGTACTCGAAATCCGTCCCCATCTGGTTTCGAAAATAGAGTTGACCGGCCTCTCCTGGGGCGGCGATGGAACCGTCTTCCTTGACGACCCGGACCTCAAGATTGGGGAGGGGTTTGCCAAGAGATCCCGGGCGCTCGAGCCACTCGGCGGAATCAATGGTGCTAATGATGGCGCTTTCCGTGGATCCGTAATACTCGGAGATCTTCTCTCCCCACCAATCGATCATGGCCCGTTTGGTTTTGGGTGAGCACGGAGCGGCACCATGCCAGACCGCTTGCAGGCTCGAGGCATCGAAGCGTTCACGCCGGGCGGCATCGACTCGCAAGAGTCGGACGAATTGAGTGGGTACCAGGTGGATATTGGTGATCGAGTGCTCTTCGATCAAGTCCAGGGTTTCCCCGGCTTCAAAACCGTGGCGCATGACGATGGCATTGCCTGCGAGCAGGGGCAGGAACGAGAAGGCCCACTGGGCCGAATGATAGACGGGTCCGATGAGTAGCGTTCGGCCGGTTTCGGGCATGCCCAGGTTGCCCACGATGGACTGACCGACGAGCATCATCAATTCGACGGGTTTTCCCTCGCCGGAGAAAGAGTCGGAGACCACACCTTTGGGTCGGCCCGTGGTGCCCGAGGTGTAGAACATGGGCCCACCCAGACCGGTGGCTTCGGCCTCTAAAGGAGAATGCTCGGCGAGGACGGCTTCGTAGGGTTGAAAGCCCTCGGGCACCTTGTCGCGCATCATGAGAGCGAGTTTCAATTCGGGGCAATCGGGCTGCGCCAGGGCATCCCGGCCCAGTTCTCCAAAAGCCTCACCGACGATAAGAGCCTGGGAGTCCGAGTTCTCGAGGACATAACTCACCTCTTCGCCGATCCAATGCCAATTGACCGGGACGTAACGAATCCCCAGATGGGTGGCGGCGAGCATGCACTCGTAATATTCCCGACGATTTTCCGAAAGGATCGAGAGGGTGTCGCCGTTTCCCAGACCGGCGTCTTGGAGCGCGGCCATCAGTCGGTTGACGCGCTGATTCAACTCGCTCCAGGAGGTGCTCCCGCGTTCGTCGCTGAGGGCTGGCGTCTCACCGAGGCGTCCGGCGAGGGGTTTGAGGAGTTTGGCCATGGGGTTCTGTCTCCGCGTTGTCGGCTATAGAAGTCGAGACTCTAACGCGCTGAAGAGCGTGCGTTCAGTCGCCACCCCACGGGGCGAGGATCTGGTGCCCTGCATCGGTTGCGGCCCGAATCGAACTGGGCTCTCCTTGCTCACGGGAAACGTGCGCCGAACTGGACCTGGGCGAGTGTCGAACGGGGTCTCTTCGTGATGAGTCGGAGCGGGAATGGCAGAACCCGGAGCGGATCCGGAGGACAAGGCCCCGGGGTTCTCTTCCCGGGCCTCTACCCCGGGACGCCTCTCTCTCGACGTTCTGGTCTCCTATAGCCTGCCCTCGGTGGGCTTTGGCTTCACGGGCCTTCTCTTCGTCATCTACTTGATGAAGTTCAGCACCGATGTCCTCCTGATCGCGCCGGGGGTGATGGGCACTCTCTTCGCGCTCTCTCGTCTTTGGGATGCGATTTCCGACCCGCTCGCCGGCTATCTCTCAGATAGGACTCACTCGCGTCTCGGTCGGCGTCGCTCCTGGATGCTCGCCGCCAGCCTGCCGGTTGCTGTGGGAATCTGGATGCTTTGGTCCCCGCCCCCTTCGTTAACCGGGGTGGGCGTGGTGGTTTGGATGGCCATCGCTCTCTTCGTCTACGAGACGGCGAGTACGGCTTTCTTCATCCCCCACGGCGCTCTCGGGGTGGAGTTGACGCCCCTATACCACGAGCGGACTCGTCTTTTCGGGTACCGGCATGTGATTTCCGCTCTGGGTCTGGTCATGGGCTTGGGCGCCTATATGTTCATCGACCAGGCGCGGGAACCCAGGGAGGCAGCCCGTCTGACGGCATCTGTCGGTGCTTGCCTCGTGGCAGCGCTCTGTCTCTACTCGGCGTGGAGACTTCCCGAGCGCAGGGAATACCAGGGGCGCGGGTCCAGCGCGATCCTGAGCTCGATATCCGACGTCCTTCGCAACCCCCACGCGCGCCGCCTACTGGTGGTCTATTTCATCGATAGCTTCGGAGCCGCGAGTATCGGCATGCTGGTCCCCTACGTGACCGAGTACGTCTTGAATCGACCCGATCTGGCCGCTCCGATCATCCTCATCTACTTCATCCCGCAATTTTTATTTACGCCCCTTTGGGTTCGCCTCTCGAAAAAATTTGGCAAGAAGGTGCTCTGGCTCTCGTCGATGTGGGTGAGCGTTTTCGGCTTTGCCGCGCTCTTTTTCATCGATGACGGGAATCATCCGCTCATCTGGTTGGTGCCTCCGATTCTTGGTTTTGCCGGAGGCTGCGCGCCGATTGTCGCTCCCTCGATCAAAGCCGACATCATCGACTACGACGAGTACCTCACCGGAGAGCGTAAAGAGGGCGCCTACCTGGCCGTATGGAATTTCATTCGGAAATCAGCGGGAGCCGTTACGGCCTTCATCGTCGGGTGGATGCTCCAGGAGCTCGATTTTCGGCCGAATATGGAGCAGTCCGAGGGCACGAAACTCGCTCTCCGGGCGCTTTTCTCGCTGCTTCCCGCGGCCTGCTTCGCCCTTGGTGCTCTGGTTTTTTCGGGCTTCGATTTTAACGAGGCCGAGCATGAGGCTGTGCGCCGATCCATCGAGGGCGAGAGCGGCTCAACCGAGTGATGTCTCCCAAGGTCCGACCGAGGCCATAGGCCTCGGTCTTGGGAACCCGCGTGGCCAGCCCTCAAAGAGGGCCGCCAGGGTGTTTTCGGGCTAGTGTGCCGACCCATTCGTCTACCCCAGGAACGAGATCCTTGGCCAAAGCCCACGCAGAAGAGAGCCTTGGAGCGAATCCCGGCGATGCCGCGCTGAATCCCGCTGATTCTGTGGCGATGGGGGTTCCCTCGTCGCGCACCCTCCAGCGATTGGGGCTGGGAGCGGGTGCATTTCGGGCACTGGCCCACAGGCCCTTCCGGCTCCTCTTTATCTCGTTTCTAATCAATCAGACGGGATTCTGGATTTCACACATCTCGCTCCAGGGTTTGATGGTCGAGCTCTCCAATAACGATACTCGCCAGAATGGTCTGCTCTTTTTCGTACTCTTCCTTCCCGCGTTCTTGTTTGCTCCCATAGCGGGGGTTGCGGCCGACCGATTTGACCGAAAAAAGATCGTCCTCTGTTGTTATGGCTCGGTGATGCTTTGTTCGGCAGCTTTGACGACGGCGACAGCAACGGATTGGTTGACGCCCGAGCGACTCCTCTTCATCGCCTTCGCTTTGGGACTTTCCTTCGCCCTATCGGGTCCAGCAAGCCACGCCATCGCAGCCAACGCCGTCTCCACCAGTGATCTCCCGAGCGCGGTTGCCTTGCAGTCCGCAGCCAACAACCTGACACGAGTCATGGGTCCCCTGCTCGCGGCTCCCCTGGTGGCGAGCTCTCGATTCGAGTGGTCCTTCGGACTCTATTTCCTCGCCGCCGCGGCGGCTGCGGGTTTGACGGCCGCCATGCGGATCAGTCGCTTCAAATTGGAAGAGGAGACGGGGGGGATCTTTGCCCGAATGTACAGCGGGTTCAGCCACGCACGCGAGAGGCAGCCAGCGCTTCCAGCGCTCTGCACCGTGGCCGTCCTGTCCTTTTTTGGCGTTTCGCACACGGTGCTGATTCCCGCTTTCGCCGCCAGGGTGTTGGGCTCCCCCGACTATTTCGCCTGGCTGGCGGCGGCTACGGGTGTGGGGGCGATGCTGGGCGCGCTGCGCGCGGGTCGGGTGGGTCGCGAACCGTCCATGTGGCGCGCCGGACGAGGATTATTCGCTTATGGGCTGGCGCTGCTGATCTTTGCGCTCAACACCCATATAGTGCCCGCGATGATCGCGCAGTTGGTGGTGGGCTATTTCTATTTTTCGGTGATGACCAGTTTACAGACGCTGATCCAGACCATCGTCGACGAATCCAAGCGGGGTCGAGTCATGAGCCTTTTTCAGGTGGCCTGGGCCGGTCTGATTCCGTTCGGCAGCCTCGCCATGGGTTTCCTCGCCGAACCTCTGGGCTCGCCGCTCACGATCCAGATCGGTGCCTGGGTCTGTGTACTCTTCGGGCTGCTCGTCGGCTTCGTCTATTGGGGTCAGCGAGCGAGGCCGGTCCCGCCCGGTGGTCTGGCGCGCGGGTAGTTCTTCCGCCGGACTGCTGGGGGCTGGGAAGGACCCACTAGAGCGCTTCGAAGAAGGCCTTCAGCATGGCGAAGGCACCGGCTCCTCCCACTAGGCCCATCTGCATCTTGTTGGGGGTGTAGCCGAAGCCGACGCCCTGATCGGGGTCGGCCATTCCCAGCGACCCTCCGGCGCCGGGGTGTCCAAAAGATCGGGGGCTTGGCGAGAGAGGCATGATCATGGAACGCAGCATGAAGCCCTGGCCAAAACGCATGGGGAGGCCGCCCAAGACCGCATCCGGCCCCTCGGCTTGAACGGTGATGGCACGATGGATGCTCTCACTCTCGAGTATCCGCACGCCATCGACTTCGCCGCCCATGGAGAGCGCGCCGTAGATTCTCGCCAGGGAACGCGCCGTGCCATGGCCGTTGGCTGCGGGGATTTCAGCTCGCCGCCATTCGGCGCTGTTCACTGCGTCGGGAGGAATTCGAGGATTATTGAAGGCTCCGCCGGTCATGGTGCTTGGGTCCGCCATGTCGCGCATGAAGGCCTTCAGGGGTTCCGGGATCTCGCGCGCAGAATTAGACCCTCCGCCGGCGATGACTTGGCCGTGAAGACGCGAAATGCGACGGTGATCCGCGTCGGGAACCCCAATTTGAAAATCCGCATCCAAGGGACGAGCCACATTTTCTTGGAAGAACTCTCCAACGCTTTGTCCCGAGACCCGCCGCAATACCTCGCCGACTAGATGGCCGAAGGTGATGGCGTGGTACCCGTGGCGGGTTCCCGGTTCCCACCAGGGTTCCTCCTCGGCCAAAGCCGAAGTAAAGGCCTCCCAATCGTAGAGGACCGGGGTGTCCAGCGGCTTTCGGACGGCGGGCAAGCCCGCCTGATGACAGAGCAGTTGACGCACCGGAATCTCGGCCTTGTTCGCCGCCGCGAATTCCGGCCAGTATTGACTCACCGGAGCATCGAGGTCGAGTTTTCCCCGCTCCACGAGTTGTTGAATACAGATAGCGAGCATGCCCTTGGTGGTGGAGTAGAGGTTAACCAGAGTATCCCTCTGCCATTCCTGGTCGGAGTCCGACTCGAGAAAACCTCCCCATAAATCGACGACGGGCTCCCCGTTGAGCGTAAAGGCGACGCCCGCACCGAGGTCGGCTCCGCTTTCGAGATTCTCGGCAAAGATGCGACGAACATTTTCGAAACGCGCTTCGCAGTGGCCGTGGATGGGGGTGCTCGGGGTCATGGGTTTTCCTTTTGCTTACTTGTTACGGGAGAATAGGGAGCTTATCGGCGAAGGTCGGATCCCAGAGGCTCATCGCCCATCAGGTTTTTCGGTGTCTGGGTTCATCGACCCGAGAGATGACCAGAGCGATAGCGGCCACCTGAAAGGTGATCGCTACGGCAAAAAGGATATCGAGACCGAAGAGGACGGCGAGTCCGCCGCCCAGGAGAGGGCCGATGGCGCCCACGGCCTCCTGGGCAGAGTTGGCCACGGCGATCCGAACCGGCAGATCGTCGCGATGGCCGAACTCGAGCACCATGTTCTGGGCTGCCATTTGGAACCCTCCCATACCGGCTCCAATTCCTATATACGCGAGGATGAATCCGGTCAGCGAAGTGGAGAAGACCATGCCCAGCACCGAGAGGATCCAGAGCAGAAGAGTGACAACAAAGACCTGACGAAATCCCGATCGGTCGGCCATTAGGCCCCAGCCCAGATTGCTCACCGAGTTGGCGGCGACAAAGGCGGTGCTCAAGAGGCCAATATTGGTCCCGGTGAGGCCGATGGTATCTCGGGCGTAGACGATGTAGAAGGGGGTCGCCATCCGCCCCATGGTGGCCAGGGCCCGGCAAAGGAAATAGTAGGTGTAGCCCCGATCCTCTCGAAAGAGGGCCGGCAGGTCGCGGATCCGATCGAAGAATTGACTCGGGGGGCGAACCTCCGGGGGTTGTGGTTCGCGAACGAGAAGGAGCATGCAGAGCCCGATCGAGGTCAACACGAAAGCCAACAAAAAGGTGGCCGCGTAGCCGTCGCCCAGGAGATCGCTACCCACCAGATACACGCCGCCCAGATATGCCACGATGGCCGATGTCACCCCGGCGAGCGCGTTGCGAAGGCCGAGCAGTTGCCCCCGGCGCTTGACGGGGATGACCTTGGACATCAGGTAGTTGAAAATGACGCCCTGCATGCCCATGAAAAACCCAAAGAAGAAGAGAAAGATGCAGATCGCGACGACTGCATCCTTGGGGGCGAGCCATAAACCCGCGAGGCCCAAACCGAGAACCTGGAGCCGCATGGCGCTACCGACTACGAAGCCCATGGGCAGAACCCGACGTCGGTGTTCGATGAGATTTGCGGCGATCAGGGGCGAGAGAAACATGCCTAGGTATTGAATGGCCCGGGCAAGTCCGACGATGAATTCGGATCCCGAGAGAAGCAATACGTAGGCGGGGAGGAAGGTCGGCGCGTTTACGAGACGGAAGCCAGTTTGTCCCAGGAGGCCGTGAAGGACATGGGCGACGTAGTTTCGCGACAGGTTTCGTTGGATGAAATCCTGGTATTCCCCCTCGGATGCCGGGCGGTGGGCACGCGGCGGTGGGGCCGCCGAAGCCGAATTGCGGCCTTTATTCACGGGTAGAGCCTCCTCAGGGGTCCCTACCATCGCACCGGCAACACCTTTTGCCAAATTCGCGCGGTCAGGTTCCGAGGAAATTGCGCATCCCCGCTTCGGCTTGTGGGGCTGATGCCCGGGGAGTACAATAGACCTGTTCGGCGCCACTCCCCCGCCGCGAGGCTCGGCCCCCCATCGAACGGTTTCGGTCGAGGGGCTATAGAAGCCCTGGCCCGCGCTTTCGGTCCCGATCATTGGAAGGATTTATCATGGCAGTAGATTCAGACGCGAAGGCTCCCAATCTGGTTTCCCTGCCCGCTGATTGGAGCGTGGCCAAGGAAGGCGAGAACCCTCCGGCTGTGGACCCCATTATTCACCTGACCGAGGCCGCCCGGGTCGAGGTACGCAAGCTCATCGAAGCCGAGGGCAAGCCCGGCTTGAGGCTTGGCATCAAGGGGGGGGGCTGTTCCGGCCTCAGCTACCTGCTCGAATTCACCGATGAGCGCGAGGGCGACACGGTGATCAATTATGACGAGTTCCGGGTTTTCCTGGATCGTAAGTCGACCATTTACCTGCGCGACATCACCCTGGACCACCAGGGGGGGCTCGATGGCCGAGGGTTCGTTTTTCACAATCCGCAGGCCAGCAACACGTGCGGGTGTGGAGAGAGTTTCTCCCTTTAGTGCCATGAAGGTCGGCTCCATGACTCAGGACCAGACGACCCTGGAGCTTGCCCGGGAGGCCCGTCGAACAGGCTTCTTGGCCCGGCTTGGGGGCGATGATCAGGGCTTGGGTTCCCTCGGCGCCATTCAAGCTTCGGGGCCGGACGTTCTTTCGTTCATCCATTCCCAGGTCACCAACGAGGTCGAGGGTCTCGAATCGGGTCAGGGCAATTATTCGGCTCGCGTCACCCTCCAGGGAAAACTGGTCGAGCTCTTTAGCGTGCACCGTCTCGATGCGAACGGGCAGCCCGAGATCTGGATGATTCTCGAACGCGACCGAGTCGCTTCGCTCCTGGCCGAACTTGAGGTCGTGCTCTTCGCGGACGATGTGCAACTCGCCGATGTGAGCGAGAACTATTATTGGTGGGCGCTGGAGGGGGGAGCGGCCCCGGCACTCGTCGACCAATTGTGGCCCGAAGAGGGCGAGCCCTTCGGTGGGGAGCCCAATTTTTCCATTCGATCGATTGAGCCGGGCCGTGCACTCGGCATTTGCCGATCCCTGGGCGGTGACCCGGGCTTTCTGATTGCCCTCCCGGTTGACGACGCAGAAACCCCGGCTCTCGAGGAAAAAATTCAGGTTGAAGGCCGCGCGGCGGGTCTTCTGGTGCTCGAAGAGCCCCAGCGATCATCGGTTCTCGAGACCCTGCGGATCGAGGCGGGCCTGGTTCGCATGGATCCCGATACCCGGGGGCGCAAACGAGTTCTGCCCGAAACGGGTCTGGAACAGCACGCGGTCAGCTACACCAAGGGCTGCTATCTGGGCCAGGAAGTGATCGCGCGCATTCGAACCTACGGGGCCCTTCCCTTTGGTTTGAGGGGGTTGGTCCTCGGGGCTGTGGACGCGGAAGCAAACCCCATCCCTCCCGAAGAAATTCTTTCGCTGATGCCCCCGGAAGGCGAGGCGCTTCTTCTCGAGGATGGCAGCAAGGTCGGCCAGGTCGTATCCCGGACCCATTCCCCCGTCCTCGATGCGGCGATCGCCTACGCATACCTCGACAAGGCGCATCGGGTCCCAGGGACTACTCTGAACCTGCGGCTTGGTCCCCGGGTTGTTGGCGCCGAGGTTCGCCTCCTTCCCTTCTACAGCGCGCCCGATCGCGAAGAACGAGTCGCCTGGCTCTATGATCGTGGCGTTCGAGATTTCGCTGCCGGCCGCGAGACCGAGGCCTTGGATCTCCTCGAGGAGGCACTTCGCCTCGATCCCTCCTTCTCCGACGGCTACGAGGCGGTGGGGGTCATGCTCGGTCGCTCGGAACGTTTTCACGAAGCCATCGATATCTTCAAGCGCCTCGAGGAAATCGCCCCGGAAGAGCCTATGGTCAACACGAACCTATCGCTCTATTTCATGAAGATCGGCGACAAAGAAAGCGCGGAGAACGAGTCCGCTCGGGCGATGCAGAAGGATATGGCGCGGCAGAGCGGCCGGAAGATGGATAGCGAGGCCCTAGATCGCGTCCTGGCGGAGCAGGGCGAGAGCGATGCTCGGCGTAAAAAGGAAATGTTCGGTCAGGTCCTCGAATTCGATCCCGACGACCCGGTGGCTCTTTTCGGCATGGGAAACGCATCGGCGGCCCTGGGTGAATGGGAAGAAGCGATCGTTGCCTACGCCCGGGCGACAAGTGTGGAGGCCGAAAATTCAGCGGTCTATCTTGCGCATGGCCGGGCCCTGGAGCGGGTGGGCCGGAAGAGCGAGGCCGAGACCGTTTATAGAGCCGGAATGTTGGTGGCCTCGAAGAAGGGCGACCTCATGCCGCTGAAGGAGATGGAGCACCGGGTACTGCTCGTCGCTTCGGGCTCCGAGGGCGCGCGCGAAGAATCGTCGCCGGGTTCGGACAAAATTGAAAATTGAATTCGGGCGCGGCGGTATTCGCCAAGCGACCCGGGAATCAGTCGAGGAAAGAGGAATATGAGCTGGCTAAATCGGATCAAGGATGTTGTGGGAACCGGGAAGGGTGGCGTCCCTTCGAGTGAGGTCTCGGCTGAGCCCGAACTCACGGTGGCAGCCGACGAGGGGACGAACGAGGTGGAGATTGGAGTTCGCATCGAGTCGCCTTCGCCCGAGGCTGTGACCTGCCCGGTGCGCTTCGATCGAGCTGTTTCGCCGGGGGGGACTTCGCTCTTCGAGACGCCCGACGAGGCGCGTGCCTGGCCTGCGGTTCATGCGCTGCTGGGTGTTCGGGGTGTGCACTCCATCATCGGCAAGGGCGATGCCCTCGTCATCGCGCGTCATGGCTCGGCTGAATGGCCCGAGATCCTGGACGCGATCGAGCCCGCCCTGCAGGCGGCCCTCGCCGATGTGGGAACGGTTCGCGTCCAGCGCCCGGCGGACCTTCCCGCTCCGAGTGCGCGCGAGACCTCGGGCAGCCCTTCGGAGAAAACGTCCGAGCTCAGCGAGTCCGAGAACGCTTTGCGAAGCCGGGTGGCCCAAGTGATCGAGGAGAAGATCAATCCCGCGGTGGCGTCCCATGGGGGCCATATCGACCTGCTGGATGTCCAGGGGAGCCGGGTCTTCATTCATATGGGCGGAGGCTGCCAGGGCTGCGCCATGTCTTCGGCGACGCTCAAACACGGCGTAGAAACGACGCTGCGAACAGAGATTCCAGAGATCACCGAAATTCTGGACACCACAGATCACGCTTCGGGGGCCAACCCCTTTTTCTCTGCCTGAGCGCTGGCGTTCGCGTCGCCCGGAGCCCTAGGGCCCTGGCGCGAGAATCGCGAGGACGAGCAGTCTCTCGTCGCCGGTATTTTGAATCCCGTGCGGGACGCCCTCGGGTGCGATGAGCATGACCCCCGCTTCCATGGGGACGGTCCGGTCCTCAAGGACGAAGTCGCCCTTTCCTTCGAGGACATGGTAGACCTTGTCCATGCCTTCGTGGGAATGGAGCTTGTGCTCCTGGCCGGGTTCGAAGGCATTGAGACCGACGAGGATTCGCTCGGAAGAGAAGAGCGTGCTCTTGCCCATTTTTTCCGAGGCATAGACGGCGTGTTCTTCGGGTCGGATGGCTTCGGGATGATCCATGAGCCGAGACTAACACGCAGGGCGCTCGGCGGCAGGGCCCTAGGGTTTCAGCTCGGGGGATCCGCGAATTCACAAATCTCGGCCCAATCATGAACCCTAATGGCTCCGTGCGCTTCGGCTTCGGAGGCCTGGTTCCAAGGCCGATCGTAGAGGAGGACCCGAGCGTCGGTGTTCTGAGCCCAGTAGAGGGCTGTGGCGTCGGCGTCTTCGATGATCGTGTGGTAGCCCTGATCAAGTAACTGCTGGGGAGTCGTCATTTTAGGGTCGCTGTAGCGGGCGTACTTGTCGACGAAATCGAGCCTGTCGAAGGGGATCCCTTGGCGCTCGAGCCAGGCGAGGGTGGCCGGACGGCTATCCGGAGGCCTGCCCGTGACCACACTGATCTTCGCACCCGCTTCCCGCCAGCGCACGAGGGTTCGCGCGCCGCCGCTGACCGGCGCGAGCCCGAGTAGGAACTCTCTCTCGTGGGCCGCCGCCATGAACTCTGGAAACTCTTCCTCGCCCAGGCCAAGGGAGACCGAGAGATCGAATACGTTCATCTCCGAGAAGCGGACTCGCTTACCGAAGCGCTCCTGGGCGAGTCGGGCCAGGGCTCGGGTGGTTTCGGCGAGCACGTCATCTACGTCAACATAAAAATGAAGGTCGGCCACGGGGGAAGAATGCCCGATCATTCCGGCGAGACAAGCTCTCGGCTGGGGGTTCCCGGGGTTTTGAGCAGGAACGCGAGTTTCGGGCTCTGCTAGAATTCGAAACTTATGAACGCCGCTGATTTCCGCGCCTCCGGGCTCTGTGCTCGGACGCGCCAGGGATAGAGAAAGAGAGAAAATTCAGATGTATGACCTCGTAATACGCAATGGCAAGGTAGTCGATGGGACGGGTGAGCCGAGTCGTGTGGCGGATGTTGCGGTTCGGGGTGACCGTATCGTCGCTGTGGGCGAAAACCTGGGACCCGGCGAGCGGGAAATCGATGCCAGCGGGAAATTGGTGACCCCGGGTTGGGTCGATATTCATACCCACTACGATGGGCAGGCCACTTGGGATCCCCACGTGACGCCCTCGAGCTGGCATGGAGTGACGAGTGTTGTCATGGGAAATTGCGGCGTGGGTTTCGCCCCCGCACAGCCCGAACGCCACGATTGGTTGATTCAGTTGATGGAAGGCGTCGAAGATATCCCGGGTTCAGCTCTGGCAGAGGGAATGCAGTGGCAATGGGAAACCTTCCCCGAGTATCTCGATGCGCTTGAGAAGATCCCGCGCTCCATCGATATTGGAGCCCAGGTCCCCCACGGTGCCGTGCGCGCGTATGTGATGGATGAACGGGGAGCCCGCAACGAGAAGGCCAGCGAGGAAGATATCGAGCAGATGGCGACGATCGTGAAGGAAGCGATCGAGGCGGGGGCGCTTGGTTTTTCCACCTCGCGGACCTTCCTGCACCGGGCCAAGGACGGTGAGCCCGTACCCGGGACCTTCGCGAGTGCCGATGAGTTGATCGGCATTGGACACGCCCTGGGTGAAGCGGGGTCGGGGGTCTTCGAGTGTGCTAGCGACCTCACCGATGAGAACGCAGAAATCGCCTGGATGCATACGATCTCGAAGGAAACGGGCAGACCCGTGACTTTTGCCTGCCTTCAGGGAGACCATGATCCCAAACAGTGGAAGCGCCTACTGGCTGCCTGCGAGGCATCGGCCGCTGACGGTGGGAGAGTGACGCCGCAAGTGGCGGCTCGGCCCGCGGGCATCCTGATGGGTTTTGAGTCGACCATCCATCCCTTTATCGTGAAGCGGGCCTATCGGGAAATTGCCGACTTGCCCTTGGACGAGCGGGTTGCGCGGATGCGAGAGCCCGAAGTGCGTGCCGCGATTATCGATGATACCGAGTCGGTGGCGAGCCCCATGGTGCGTTTGATGACCGAGGCGTTTCACAAACTCTTCCCCCTGGGCACGCCGCCGGATTACGAGCCCGGTCCCGAGAAGAGCGTCGCCGCCATCGCGAAGCGGGAGGGGCGTCGTCCCGCGGAAGTCGCGTATGACATGATGCTCCAGCAAGATGGACGCGAACTCCTTTATTTCCCGATCCTGGGTTATGCCGAGGGCGATTTTGAGGATATGCGAGAGATGATGATGCATCCGCAATCGGTTTTCGGGCTTTCAGACGGCGGGGCTCATTGTGCGACGATTTGCGACGCGAGCATTCCCACCTATTTGCTGACCCATTGGGGTCGCGATCGCGAGAGGGGGGCTCGGATTCCCGTCGAAAAATTGGTTTCCGCCCAGTCCCGGGAGACCGCTGCCCTCTACGAGTTGAACGATCGCGGAGTTCTTGCCCCGGGCATGAAGGCCGATATCAATGTGATCGACTTCGAGGCTCTGCAGATTCACATGCCCGAGATGGTGCGGGATCTGCCCACCGGCGCCGGGAGGCTCCTGCAAGGGGCAGACGGCTACGACTACACGATCTGTAGCGGCGAGGTGATTTTTGAGAGCGGAAACGCCACGGGTGCGATGCCCGGGCGGTTGATCCGCGGCCCCCAGAAGGCGCCCGAGTCCGAGACCCGCTCGGATTAGTCACCGCGCAAAAGAGCGCAAAAGAGCGCCAAAGAGCGCCAGGAAAGAGGCGTTGGCGTATCGAGGGCCGAGAAAAAGGACCGCGACAATCGGCGAGCCCCGATAAGGGACTCGCCGATTGAGTATTAGAGCAGGCTTCGCAGGAACTCTCGGGTTCGCTCGGTGCTGCCCGGGCCAGCGGGGAAGATGCTGGCGGCAAAGTCGGTCACCCCGGCATCGCGAAATCGGTCGATGCCCTCACGGATAACGGTCTCGTCGCCGATCAGCGCAATTTCAGCCGGTTGCCCCACGCCCTCCCGGTCGAGCATGGCCTTATAGGAAGGCAGGGTGGGGTAGATGGCGAAGGCCTTATTGCATTTTTCGCGCGCCGACTCTTCGTCCGTCGTCAGTACCACGGGGATCGAGGCCAGTACCCGGGGCTGAGATCTCCCCGCGCCATTGGCGGCTGCGTTGATGGTCGGCACGATGTGGTTGGCCAGAGTGGTGAGTCCGGTCATCCAGGTCGATGTTCCGTGGGCGAGTTGGCCCGCAACCTCGAGCATCCGGGGACCCAGGGCGGCGACCAAGACCGGGACCGGTACGCCGGCAGGAACCTGCAATCCGGCGTTGACCCGGTAGTGCTCTCCCTGGTGGGAGGCGGGTTTCCCTTCGAGCAGGGGCATTAGGACCTCGAGGTATTCGCGCATCTGGCTGGCCGGCTTCGCGTAAGAGAGGCCGAACATGTCTTCGATGACAAGTTTGTGAGAGAGTCCGATCCCCAGGGTGAAACGACCGCCGCACGCCTCTTGGGTCGTCAATGCTTGTTGGGCCAGGGCGGCGGGGTGCCGCGGAGGCGTCGGTACAACCCCTGTCGCCATCTCGAGTTGGCGGGTTTCTCGGCCGGCCAACGCGATGGTCGTGATGGCATCCAGACCAAAAATATTAGGCATTGAGATAAATGGGAAATTTTCACTGTCGATCTGCTTTAATTCTGCGACTGCGTCGGCGAGTCCTGCTTCCGGGCTTTCGCCGGCGGTGCTGATGAGTCCGATCTTCATCCTTCTTCTCCTCCGTTTTATAGGGTCTCTTCTTGAGATAGTGGGTTCGCGATTCGGCCGCTCTTTAAGGCTCGGCCTCCCAGCGAGTCGACTTAGGCGTCTGTTCTTGGTTGAGTCTAACCCACGAGCGTGGCCGAGGTCGGTTATTGTCTCGCCGACCCCAACCCGCGAGAAAGCCTTGTTCGATGTTCTCAGCGCTTAACATTCGGGATTTTCGGGTTCTCTGGCTGGGAACCCTCTTTTCCTTTGTCGCCTTTTTCATGGCGATGATTGTCCAGAGCGTGGTGGCCTTCCAGATCGCTGGTAACAACAGCGCAGTGGGGATGGTGGTCTTCGCCCAAGGGATCGGGATGGCGGCTCTTGGCCCGATTGGGGGTGCTTTTGCCGACCGCTGGCCCAAGCGTCGGGTGGTTGCCTTCGGCCAGGTGACGGCTTCCGTTGTTTTTCTCGCTCTCGCCGGGCTGGTTTATACAGAGGCCATTACGATTCCCCTGCTCGCTTTGGGGGCGTTCTTGATTGGGGTGACCCTGGCCTTTTTGGGCCCAGCTCGGCAGGGCCTGGTCATCGATCTCGTGCCCGTGGAAAACCGGGGCAATGCCATGGCCATCAATACCGTGGCGAATACGGGATCGCGAGTTTTCGGCCCAGCCATTGCGGGTTTTCTCCTGGCTTGGGAGGCATCCGGGCCCGTGGGCGCCTACCTCGTGATGGCACTCTTCTACTCGACGTCGGCGCTTTCGCTCCTTCTATTGCCCCGCTCCAAAGTCCGTAGCGATGCCCTGGACCGTCCGTTCTACTCTGACGTCGTCGAGGGTTTTGGATATGTATGGGGTCACCGCCGCCTACGTCTCCTAGTCTTATTTTTTGCTCTGGTCATTTTTTCGGGCTTCCCTCACGTTTCGATTTTGCCCGGGTTGGCTGAAAACGTCTTCAGCTTAAGCGCGGCGGAGGTGAGCGAATTCTTTCTGGCCGCAGCCGTGGGGGCACTCGCCGCCAGTGTCTGGGTCGTCCGCTTTGGTGACTCTCCCGAGGCGCATATTATCTATGCAGCGATGGCCGGGCTCTTCGGCGTGAGCCTGATTGCCGTGGCCTGGGCGCCGAGCTACGGCTGGGCACTCGCGGGGATGGTCGGCGTGGGCCTCGGCAGTGGTGGATTCCAATCGCTGAATGCCGCCGTGATCGCCCGGGAAACCGAGCCAAATTTTATCGGCCGGGTCATGTCTCTGGCCCTCCTGGCCTTCGCGGGCTTTGGCATAATGGCGCTGCCCTACGGGGTGCTGGCCGACGCTATAGGAGAGCGCATGACCTTTGTGATCATGGGTTTGGTTGTCGTCGTGTTTACGGTCTATTTCTGGATTCAACTGGTTCGCGAGGGTGCGATTCGGGGGTCTAGGGGTCAGAGATCTTGAGCAGTTGCTTCCCGAGGTTCTGCCCTTCGAAGAGCCGGAAGAAGGTCTTTGGCGTATTCTCGAAACCCTCCTGGATATCTTCGGCGTGAATCAACTCGCCGGAGTTGATCCAACCGAGAATAGAGCCAATGGCTTCGCCGGCCTGAGCGATGTGATCGATCAAAATGAAGCCCTTGACGGTCAGGCGCCGAATCACGATCTGCATGTAGTTCGAGGGGCCAGGCGGCAGTTCTTCCTCGTTGTACGCTGAAATTCCTCCGCAAAGCACCACACGGCCGAAATCGGTCATCTCAAGAAGCGCCTTGTCGAGGATTTCACCCCCGACGTTGTCGTAGAAGAGGCTCACCCCATTGGGGAACTCCTGCCTTATACGCTTCGAAATATCTTCCGACTTGTAGTCGATGGCTGCATCGAGCCCGGCCTCCTCCACGAGCCATTTGCATTTCGCCGGCCCACCGGCGATCCCCACGACTTTGGCGGCTCCCTTGAGTCGCGCGATCTGGGCCGCCACGCTCCCGGTCGCCCCGGCGGCACCCGAGACGAGGACGGTGTCGCCTTCACGAATTTCGCCCACCGGAACCATCCCGAAATAGGCGGTGAGACCCGTCGCGCCCAAGGCGCTCAGCATCAATTCCGGTGCAACGCCTTCGGGTACCTTGGTCAGGCCGCCCATGGGGCCAGCCTGACCGTTTGTGATCGCATATTTCTGCCAGCCGAGCATTCCTGAAACCATGGTTCCCACCGGGTAGTCGGAGTTATTGGACGCAATCACCTCCCCCACCGTCGCGGCTCGCATGGTTTCACCGATTCCCACCGGGGGGACATAGCTTCGAACGTCGTTCAGCCACCCTCGCATGGCGGGCTCGAAGGCGATGAAACAATTGCGAACCACCAACTCGCCTTCGCCCGGCTCGGCCAGGGGCTCTTCCACGAGCTCGAAATCCGATTCTTTGACCATGCCTACCGGCCGAGACCGGAGGCGCCACTGCGCATTCATGATTTCAGTCATCACAGCGTTATAGAAGCTGGGGCGGGCCGGCGCAAGCAGGGGCTGGAGGGGCCGGGCGGATTCTCCCACCGCGTGATAGCCTCGATTGAAGCACCGTGGCAGGGATTCCCAACAGATTGGAGGGCCGCGTGGCAGACGCACTTTTGCTCGATGAGTCACTTTCGTGCGGCACGGTCCTCGGGGGCGAGGATGGCGAGGCCGTGCTCGATCTGGCCCGCCGGATCGAGGGGGTAGGTCTCGATTCGATCTGGGTCGGCGATCACGTCTCCTTCTATATACCTATTCTCGAGTCGCTGACGACTCTGGCCTTCGTGGCGGGCGTCACCGAACGTGTTCGCCTGTGCACAGGGGTTTACCTCATGCCCCTGCGCAACCCGACGCTCACCGCGAAGATGACTTCGACCCTCGATCTTCTCTCGGGCGGGCGGCTTTCCCTGGGCGTGGGCGTCGGCGGCGAGTTCCCTCCGGAATTCGAAGCCTGCGGAGTTCCCCTCGCCGAGCGTGGGGGAAGAACCGACGAGGGCATCGAAATCCTCCGCCGACTCTGGAGCGAGGAGGCCGTCGAGCATCGCGGCCAGTATTTCGATTTCGGCCCGGTCACCCTCAAGCCCGCCCCTCTCCAGCAAGGGGGACCGTCCATCATTGTCGGGGGGCGCAAGAACCCAAGTATGCGTCGGGCTGGAGTCCTGGGCGATGGCTACATCTCTCATATGTGCTCACCCGACCAATACGCGGAAAATATGAATACGATCCGGGGCTACGCCGAGCAGGCGGGGCGCAAGGATGTCCCCTTCGAGTCCACGGCCTTTCTTTTTTCCGTGATGGACGACGTTTACGAAGATGCCCTCGACCGAGCCGCGGGCATGCTCCAGACCATCTACAACCGGCCCTTTCGCGATGCAGCCAAAAAGTATTGCCTGCTGGGTCGCGCCGAGGATTGGCTCGAGCAGATGCAGGCCTTCGCCCGAGCCGGGGCACGCCACTTCGTCTTCTCATTGCTCTCGGATCGAGAAGCTTTTTTTGACGCTTGGACGACGACCCTGAAGCCGGGTTTGTCGCAGATCGAATACTGACCTTCACCGGGTTCTTGGCCGCATGGCCGCTCGGGGCCCCAGCGGGACTCGCTATGTTTTGATCGAAAATGAAGCTCAATCGGAAACGGGGAGCAGAGACTATGAAGCTGAGTGATTTTGGCCAGAGTATCGCCCACATCGACCTGAGTACGGGCAACTGCCGAGTGGAGTCAGCCCCCCAGGACTGGGTGGAAAAATTTATCGGCGGTCGCGGGTTGGGCGTTCGCTACGCCCTGGAGGCGGGGCCCGAGGTCGACCCGCTCGGCCCGGAGAACCGGCTCTGCTTCATGAACGGTCCACTGACGGGATCCGAGGCGAGTATGAGTGGGCGGTGGGCGTGTGTGACGAAATCACCTCTCACCGGAACGGTTACGGATAGTCACCAGGGCGGGTGGTCGGCCTGCCGCCTTCGCTGGGCGGGCCTCGATGGACTCGTCTTCGAGGGGCAAGCTGAGAACCCTGTTTACGCTTTTATTGAGGATGGCGAGATCTCTCTCCGGGACGCTCGAGAAGTCTGGGGCCAGGGCGTTCACGCGACCGTGGCTTTCTTCAGGGAACGTTATGGGAAGAAAAACCTCTCGGTGAATGCCATCGGGCCGGCCGGGGAGAACCAAGTTCTCTTTGCCGCCCAGGTGAACGAGGACGATCGCGCATTTGGAAGGGGTGGGACTGGTGCGGTTGCCGGCTCGAAGAACCTCAAGGCGATCGTGATTCGGGCCGGTCAGAAAAAAAGTGAGGTGTCCGATTCAAAGGCCTGGAAAGAGGCCCGCCGCCAAGCCCTCGATACAATTCGAGACGAGGCCAATATCACCAGCCCGCGCAAGGGCGGACTTTCGGTCTACGGGACCAACGTGCTGATGAACGTGACGAATACCATCGGTGCACTCGGAACACGCAATAGCCAGCTGAATTCTTTCGGTGAGCGGGCGGAGACCATCAGCGGTGAGTGGGTAGAGCAAAATCTGCTCGTCAACGATCCCACTTGCCATGCCTGCCCGGTCGCTTGCAAGAAAGAAGTCGAGATCAAGGACGGGCCTTGGGCTGGGCTGCGCATGGAGAGCGTCGAATACGAGCCCGCTTGGAGTCTTGGCTCGAATTGTGACAACTCGAATGCAGCCTCCATTGCGAAGGTCATCGATCAGTGCAATGACCAAGGCATGGATCCCATCGAACTCGGAAACGCCTTCTCGGTTTGGATGGAGGCGAGCGAGAAGGGTTGGGTCGATGAGGGCGAAGAACTTGCCTGGGGAGACGAGGCGGCAATGGTGGCGCTCACCGATGCCGTAGCGGCTCGTGAGGGGGTGGGTGCGATCCTGGCCGATGGGCCGACTCGGGCTGCGGAAAGCCTGGGTCATCCGGAAATCGCCATGGCGGTCAAAGGCCAGGCCGTTCCCGCCTACGATCCTCGGGGGCTTAAGGGCATGGGGCTGGGCTATGCCACGAGTAATCGGGGTGCGTGCCACCTGCGCGCCTACGTCGCCGCGGCAGAGCTCGGCGTTGTGCCCAGCGAGGCAGACCCCCTGGCATGGGAGGGCAAGGGTGAACTGGTCAAGACGTTCCAGGACCTTCATGCATTCTCAGACAGCCTCGACTTGTGCAAGTTCAGCGCGTTTGCCGAGGGGGCCGAGGAGTACGCCCGACAATTCGCGGTGGCCATGGGCAAGGAGTTCGAGGCGGAGGACGTGATGTTGGCCGGCGAGCGTATCTACAACCTGGAGCGTTATTTCAATAATCTGGCAGGCTTCGGACGAGGCTCGGATACGTTGCCCGCTCGCTTTACCGAGGAGCCGTCTACAGCCGCCGGGTCGAAGGGGCATGTCTCCGAACTGGATCGGATGCTCGTTGAGTATTACGCGGTTCGGGAGTGGGACGAAGGCGTGGTTCCCAAGGTGAAACTGCAAGCGCTGGGTATTCTCTGACTCGTGGAAGTCGCCTTCTACGCGACCCTGGAGCGCTTGGTGGGCCAGCGCCGGGTCGAGCTTCCCCTGGCTCCGGGCGCGACCGTGCGCGACCTGACCGAGGCCCTGGCGGCGACCTGGCCCGAGCTCGCTGAGCACCTCTTCGAAGCTCAGGGTGAACTCTCGAGGCGAGTCAATATTTTCGTCGCCGGGCGCAACGTTCGCTGGCTCAAGGGGCTGGAGACTCGGGTCGAGGAAGGGGACTCCGTCGCCATCTTCCCCCCGGTGGCGGGGGGATAGAGGCCGAGGGGCGGAGAGCCCTGGGACCTCAAGCCCACCGCTGCGGCCGGGCTGGGCTGGGCTGGGCTCGGCTGAGGTGGGCTGGGCTGAGGAAGCGAGGGGAAGGGCCTATGGGTTCCTAGCGAGTCGAACGGCGGCGAAGGCCGAGCCCCATGAGCCCCGCACCCACGAGCAAAGCCGTGGAGGGCTCGGGCACGAGGGTTGTCTGAACTGTGAAATTCGTTCCCGAACTGATGGAGATATTCACGAAGCTCCCGATGCTGAGGGCCGAACCCGCCGGGGAGTAGGTCACGAAGAGGTTTTGAGTCGTTTCGCCCTCCGTGAGGTTGTTCGCGGCATAATCGAAGGCGGCTGTGAGGGTGGTGAACGAGGCTACCGTAATGCCTCCGGGTGCCTCGGCTCCGCCTGCGTTAAAGCTGCCGGCGCCCAAGGGGTTGGGTACTAACGGGATCGAGTTGGCACCGACCCCGATTTTGTCCACCGCCGTCGAACCCGCGGATAGAAACAGGGCGAATACGACCACGTCGTTGGTCACGAAAGAGACATCGCCGGTGCTGAGATGGATTGTGTCGCTCAGAGAACTCGGCAGGCCAACCGGGAGCAGGGTCCCGATGACTCCCGGGTTACCCGTCTCGCTGCCCGTGATCGCCAAGGGGCCCGCCAGGGTAAAGGCGGCCGCGTAGGCCGAGGAACTCACGGAAAAGGCCATCGCCACGGTTAGGGCGGATATCTTCAAGGCGCGACGGAAATGGCAGCGTACAGAAGAGAGCCAGCGGTAGTTGAGGCGGTCCGAACCTTCGGAAAACCCACCTCGATCAGATGATTCCGACCCGCCGGCACGCTTGGGTGTCGGCAGCTTCACTTCTGTCCTCGCTTCCCTGTTCATGCTCACGCAGCCGGGACTCAAAGGGGCCCTGGCCTGCGCCGCGTTGCGGTGGGTGTTCTTCGCGCTTGCGACTAAAAACCCTGCTTCTGAAAACATAGGAAAATCCACTCCCTTCGCTGCGGCTTGAGGCTGTTGCTCAGGTATCCCTTTCCCAGAAACCACTCTACCCGGATATGTCAAAAAAAATCAAAGAAAATATGCTCCTTTTGCCGATCCCCCGTCGCGCAACGACTCAGCAGAACCCCCGTGGGGGGGGGTGGGCGTTTGTCCCGACGGTTGGGGCGCGGGCCCGGAGACCCGGAGAGAAGTTGGGGGGATGAGCCGGATGCTCGCGGGTTGTTTTATTGGCAGTCGATATGTCATATTATGGGCGACCCGCCGATGAGGCACCCGACCTCCGGCCTAATTCCCGAGATCCGCCCGGAGGTACGATGCAGTTCAACAACCGCGTTACCCAGATGCTGGGAGTTGATACGCCCATCGTCCAAGCCCCCATGGGCTGGATCGCCCGGTCTCAACTGGCTTCGGCGGTCTCCGTCGCTGGCGCGATGGGGATCATCGAGACCTCATCGGGCGAGATCGAAGCGATTCGCGGTGAGATCGCGGCCATGCGAAAGCTCACCGACAAGCCCTTCGGTGTGAACATCGCCCAGGCCTTTGTACGCGACCCGAGCCTGATCGATTTCGTGATCGACCAGGGAGTCAAATTTGTCTCGACTTCAGCGGGCGATCCGCGGCGCTTTACGGAAACCCTCAAAACGGCGGGTTTGACCGTCTTCCATGTGGTGCCCACCCTGCGCGCCGCCGAGAAGGCCGTGGCGGCCGGGGTTGATGGCCTGATCGTAGAGGGGGGCGAAGGCGGCGGTTTCAAGGGCCCTCGGATCGTCTCAAGCTTGGTACTGCTCCCGCTGATCCGCTCGCATTTCGATGTCCCGGTCATCGCCGCTGGGGGTATCTGCGATGGTGCGTCCATGGCGGCTGCATTTGCGCTGGGTGCCGAGGGGGTGCAGATGGGGACCCGAATGGTCTCCGCCGCAGAATCCCCCGTACATGAAAACTGGAAACAGGCCATCGTGAACTCGGCTGAAACCGACACGGTCTATATCAAGGGCACCGACGGTCCGTCTCTTCGGGCCCTGCGGACGTCGACCACCGAAGCCCTGGAGTCCGGCGAGGGCCAGCCCATGGCGACCCTGGCCGGAGGCATCAAGAAGGTCTATTTCGGGGGCGAAATGGAAGCCGGCGTCGCGTTGGGCGGTCAGGTTGCGGGCCGTATCGACTCGGTGAAGGCCGTGGCGGATATCATTGCCGACACCGTGCGCGAATACGCCGAAGTCGTCGAGGGCCTATCCAAGCAACTCCCGGGCAATTGAGGCCAAGGCCTCAAGCCATCAGACCCCGGCCGACGATGGGGCCGAGATCGCGGGATGTCAGTAGACCCGGCTTGGCTTGGCATACCTGGGGGATGGCGTTGACGATGCGTCCGGCGGCGGCGGCGTTCCCCCCCCCGGCGTGGTTCCCCTGGTCGTCTTCCGCCTCGAAGGTGAGGGTGATATCCGGGTGTCCGCTGAGGATCACCTGATGGCAGCCCTGGCCCTCAGGCTTGGGCCATTGGGGTGCCGTGTCGTCGCTGATGCGAGTCACGTGTTCGACGATCAGGCGAGGTTGACCGCCCAGCCAGGCCTGGACTTCGAAGCGGAAAGCGCCGAGGTGGCCCTCTTCGAAGACGCCCATCTGGTTTTCCACCCGAGTCTCGAGGGCATGCTTCTCGACGACGGTTCGAATCTCATCCACGGGAGTGTCCAGGCACTCGCCCAGTTCGCGAAGGATGCCCCCCCAGACCGATTCGAGGGCAAAGGGGTGAAGCATGGGCGGCGTCTGGTCCATGGGCATTCCCATGCCCACCAGGGTTTTCACCGCCTCGGGCTGGTCGTAGTGGGCATAATTGAAAATCTCGCGAATTCGAATCTCGCGAATTTCCTGGCAGACCCCCGACAGCACCAGGGGTATGAGGTCCATGGCGAAGCCCGGGTCGATGCCCGACGTAAAGAACGAGCTTCCCCCCGCCTGGCAAGCTTCCTCGAAACGCTGGCGAAGGCCGGGGTCAGCACTGGGTGGGTGCATGAGACCGTAGAGCCCGACGGCGACGACATTGATTCCGGCCCGGAGCGCGGCACAGCACTCGGCGATGGATTCCTCGGGGCGAAAATCAGAATTTACCGCGTAGACCAGAGCATCGGCGCCAAGCGACTCGAGGATCGTCGGGTCGAGTGTCGCGATCACTCCGACAGGCTCGACTCCGGCGAGTTCGCCCGCGTCCACTCCCTGTTTCTCGGCGCTGTGGGCGATAACGCCCACGAGCTCCAGTTCGGGATTGCGGATGACTCCACGAATCGCGGAACGCCCCACATTACCCGGGCCCCAGACAACTACGCGTCGACTCATTCGGTCTTCCTTTAGGATATCTGGGGGAAGCTTTCGGGTCTCGGTTTGGTCCGGGTCCGCGAGCGCTTAAGACGCCTGGCCACCTTGGTTAGGTCGTCCAGGATCACATAGGCCGAGGGGACGAGGAAAAGCGTGACTGCCGAAGCAAAGAGCACCCCGTAGCCCAGGGCGATTGCCATGGGAACGAGTGGTCGGGCGGGGACTGAGGGTTCGAACATGAGCGGCACGAGGCCTAGGAACGTAGTCAACGAGGTGAGCACGATCGGCCTGAACCGCGTCGTTCCCGCGATGAAGATCGCCTCATGCAGGTCCGAGCCCTCGTTGCGTCGGCTATTCACCGAGTGGACCAAGACGAGAGAGGCATTCACGACGACGCCGGATAGGGCGACGATGCCCAGGACCGAGAAAAAGACAATGTCCCAACCCATGACGAGATGGCCAAGGATCGCGCCCACGGCTCCAAAAGGAATGACGGACATGATGATCAGCGGTTGGAGGTATGATTTGAGAGGAATCGCGAGCAAGCAGTAGATCATCATGAGTGCCAGGGCGAAGCCACGGATCAGGCCGGAGCCCGTTTCCTGCTGCTCACGTTGCTCGCCACCGAACTCGTATTCGATGCCGGGGTAGGCTTCAATGATCTCGAGCATGTCCTTCTGCAGGTCGCCTAGTACTCTTTCTGGGGTCGAGATGCTTCGGTCAACCTCGCCCGTCACGTTGACAACCCTTCTCCTATCCGACCGTCGAATCGTCGCAAAGCCTCGTCCCAGGCGGGCATCGGCGACGGCTGCGAAGGGAACTTCCGTTCCATCGGGAGTGCGGATCCGCATTTCCTCGAGGGCTCCGAGGGAGCGCCTTTCGTCCATCGGATAGCGGACCATTACCCGTACATCGTCTTTGCCCCGCTGGATCCGCTGGGCTTCCTCACCGTAAAATGCCTGGCGAACCTGGCGAGCCAGGTCGAGTTGGTTCAAGCCCAGGGGACGAGCTTCGGGAAGCAACCGCAGGCTCACTTCCTGCTTCCCTGAGCGGAAAGAGTCGGAGATATCGCTCATGCCCCGGTACTGACTGAGACGTTGGCGGACGCTGGCCGCGGCCTGGGTGAGCGCCTCGATATTGGATCCCATGAGCTGGATATCGATGGGCTCCCCCGCCGAGAAGGCGTCACTGATATAGGCGAGGTCGACCGCATCGGGGATCGGGCCCACGCGCTCGCGCAGAAGGTTCGCGATATAGCTGGCGTCGATGTCCCGGTCCGTAGCGGGGACGAGTTGCAAAGAAACCTCGGCAAGGTGTGCGCCGCCCGATTTGACCGATATATCCGGCGGACCGTTGCGGGCAAATTGTTTGCCTATCGAGGAGACGGTGAAAAGAACGATGTCCCGCCCGCCGGATTCCACCTTCAATTCTTCGGCGACAAGTTTTGCACCTTCCAGAATTTGTGCGACCGCTTCTTCGGTTCGCTTCAGCGGAATGCCCTGGGGCATAGTGAGTGCGGCATAGACAGCGTCGCCTTCGACGGCAGGGAAAAATTGGTAACGCATGCGGCCACTCGAGATCAGGGCCACGGTCAGAACCACGATTCCGATGGCGACGCTCGCGGTGGTGTAGCGCCACTCGATGCTTTTGCGCAGCGCTTCTCCGTAGTTGACGCTGGAAAATGTCTCGAAGCGCTTGGCTACCTTGGTCTGAAAGGAGTTCCAGAAACGAACCGCTGAGTTGGGCGTGCCGCTCTTCGAACTTGTCCGCCTGTGGGCGAGGTGTCCGGGGAGGATCAGTTGAGATTCAATGAGGGAGAAGCCCAGGCAGATAATCGATGTAACGCCGATCACCCCAAAAAAACGCCCCATATGGCCGGGAAGCAATGCCAAGGGGAGGAATGCGGCTACCGAAGTCAGAACACCGAATGTGACGGGTATATATACATCGAGTGTTCCGTTGCGAGCGGCATCGATCTGACTTTCACCTTTCGCTTCTCGCCGATGTACGCTTTCGCCGATCACGATGGCATCATCGACCAGGATCCCCAGCACGAGGATGAAAGACATTACTGTGAGGGTGCTGATGGAGATCGCGAATGTCGGAAAGAGCATCAGCGCGCCGAGGAAAGAGATGGGAACGCCGGCTGTTACCCACATAGCCAATCGGAATCGGAGAAAGAGTGCGAGGACGGCTGCGACCAGGATCAGGCCGCTTCTTGCGTTGACCAGAAGGGCATTAAGCCGAACGACCAGATCGGCCGACTGGTCATTCAGCAACTTCATCTCGATGCCCTCGGGGAGCCGTGGCTCGGCTCCCTTGAACCACGTCCGAACCTGATCGGCGATTTCGAGGGTGTCCTCGTCTCCCACCCGCTCGATATTCAGAATAACCGCGGGCATTCCATCAATTTGAGCACGTAGGTCGATATCCTTGAAGCCGTCGACCACCGTCGCGATATCTCCAAGTCGGACATTTGTTCCATCGGAATGAGCGATGACGATGATGTCGGCGAACTGTTCTCCTCGATAGGCCTGGCCGACGCTCCTGAGTAGAATTTCGCCAGCCTGGGTTTTGACCGAACCCCCGGGAAGGTCGAGTGAAGAGGCCCTGATGGCTCCGGCAACATCCTGAAGGGTGAGGCCATGACGTCTCAACGTTTCCTCGGAGACCTCGACAGAAATCTCGAAGGGCCGGGCGTAGTCGAGGGTGACCTGGGAGACTCCTGGAAGTAGGGCAAGTTCATTTCGAGAACGTTCGCCCAAGCGTTTCAGGGTCATCTCTTCGGTGTTTCCGGAGAAGGAGATCTGGAGGACGGGCTGGCGGATGAGAATTTTTGAGATGATGGGCTTTTCAGCATCGATGGGGAAAGTATCGATGGCATCCACCCGATTTTGGATTTCGATCAAGGCTTCATCGATATCGGAGCCGATGACTATCTCGATGCTGACGATACAGGCGCCTTCGACCGCAATGGAGTTGAGGCGATCGATGTCCGGAACGCTTTCGACTTCTTCCTCGATCCGGATACAAATAGACTCTTCGATCTCTCCGGGGGAGGCACCCGGGTATTCCACGGATACGCGAACCAGATCGACGTCAACCGTCGGAAACTCTTCCTGGCGGATGCCGGGAAGAGCCATGAGGCCTCCCACCACAAGGATCATCATCAAGAGATTCGAGGCCACCGGGTTCTGGATGAACCAGGTAATGACTTTGCTCACGATCGGCGCCCCATCCCGTCGAGGACCGGCTGAACGTGCATGCCTTCAACGACGATCTGAAGGGGAGATGTGCAGATCCGTTCCCCTTCTGCGAGAGCGATTCGAACCAAAACCTTTTCTTGGTCGATTCGAATGATCTCGACCTCTCTTTGGAAGAGACGGTTGTCTTGGTCCACCACCAGGACCTGTTGATTGTTTCGAATCGCCGAGCGGGGTAGAGCGATGGCGTCGTGAGCAGGCCGGCCTGCGATTTCGGCCCGCACGAAGAGTCCTACGGCGAGCGGAGGGCGAGTGTCGGTTTCGCCTCCGTCCGGCGCTTCGAGGGCCGCCTTGGCGCCGTAGGGATCCTCGACTCGGGCAACCACGTGAACCATACGGCTTCGCGCATCGATCTCACCCTCGGTGCGAACGATGCTTCCGACCCACTGGTGCTCGCGTCCGGCGAAACTCGCCCGGAGGATGACCGTCGGTCCCTTATCGAGCTGCGCGCCAGATCGGAAATTCGGTAGATCGAGGAAGGCGAGCTGGCGATCCGCGATGGGCAGGCGAATTTCTGCGAAATCCGTCGCGTAGAGTTTGGCAACCGGAGCCCCCCGGCCGACGAATTGACCCATATCGATATGCTCCTCGCGCACCCGCCCCTGGAAGGGGGCGCTAATCGAGGTGCGGTCGAGGTCGCGTTGGGCCTGTGCCAGGGCAATCCGGGCAGAATCGAGGGCAGCGCCGGTCACCCGGGAAGCTCTCCGAGCATTGCTCAGGTGGGAGGGGCTTGTGGCCTTGGATTTCGCCAGACCCTGTTGGCGACGGAGTTCGGCCCGGGCGTGTTCGTCTTCACCCTCGGCTCGGGCAACTTCGGCCCTTGCCCTGGCCACGCTGGCCTCATAATCCCGAGCATCAATCCGGAAGAGGACATCTCCCGCATTGAAAAAACCACCGGATACCAGGGCGGGCGAGATCCAGACGACGGGTCCCGAAACCTCGGGAACAAGGTCGCTCTCGGTGCGTGGGACGACGGTTCCCTGGCTTCTTACCCACATGGGGATATCCGACGCGCTGACCTCCATCACCCGCACGGGCGGGTAGATCTTTTCGGGGACAACACTCTGGACCTTGGGAGCTGTCGCGATCAAGCCGAGACCTCCCAATCCCGCCAAGATTAGGATTGCGGTGGGCATGGCGACTTTATGCCAATCCTTCACGATGAATTCCTTCCACTTCCACTTCCGTTATTTTTTTCGAACTCGACGCTCAGAGTGGTCATCGTTCGCGCCCGCAAAGCCGCACCAATTTGATGAGCGGCCTCGGCAGATTCCGGCCCCTGCCGCGCCGCGAATGCCCGGGCCAATTCAGCGACCAATCGTGGACGTTCTTCGTTGTCGCTCGGGAGCAGGCTCCCGTCCGCGTAAAGTTTCTCGAGAAGCCGGGTTCTCAGACCTCGGTGGACCAGGGCGATGACCGTGTTGCCACTCGACTGGGCGACCAAATCCCCAAGTTCGGTGAAGAGCTCGAACTCTTCGGCTCCGCCGAGGTCGTGTTGCGAAAGTCGTTCAAGGAGAGCGCTGGCGCGCTGATGGTCCGCTTCGTCGGCATGTTCGGCGCAGAGTCGGAAACCGAGTGCCATGATGGCCGACGTGGTTTCCAAAATTTCGTAGACGATGCGCGGGTCCGGCGGATCCGAGAGGGTGAGCAGATGCTGGACGATATCCAGGCTGGCCTCTTCCACGGGATTGACCCGGGCGCCCCCGGCCTCGATCTTGGCGAGGCCCAATTGCTCCAATTTCTTCAGGGCCTCACGGACCGCGCCTCGGTGAACCTCGAAGCGCTGGGCCAGGTCGCGCTCCGAGGGCAGGCGCTCGCCCGAGCGGTAGCGGCCGCGGAGGATATCGTTGCGCAATTCGGCAGAGATCTGTTCGCTATGAGACGTTGTTTTCATGGGGATGGGGGGGGCTTTCAAGTGGGGGATGCTGGGGCTCAATCCTGAAGCCGCCGAAATCGGGGGGGCTAGCCCCTGGGCGCCTCTGGACCGACCAATCTGGACTTACCAATATGGTCAGACCAATTTGGTCGGGCCAAATCTACCAGAGTGGGGCGAGGGCGCAAGCCCGGGGGTTCATTCCGCTTTTGGGGGGGCTAGGCTCGGATGATGCCCCGCCAAAACATGCTTGTAGGCCGTTTCAGCGCGTCAGCGGGTGCCCGTCTGGGTGCGCGCTGGCTTCTTGTTCTCCTGCCCCTCCTGCTCCTCCCGATACTGTCTCAGGGCTGCTCGGCTCCGACCCCAGCCCCCAATTTGCCCGATATGGTGCTCAAGGGCGGGCGGGTCGTGGATCCCGAGTCGGGTTTGGATGCGGTACGAAACGTCGCCATCGAGGGTGGCCGGATCACGGCGATTTCCGAGCAGACGATTCCCGGGGAGCGCACGCTCGATGTTCAGGGCTTGGTGGTGGTTCCCGGCTTCGTCGATCTCCACAGCCATGCCCAGACGCCCCTGGGCCAGGGTTTCCAGTTGCTGGACGGGGTGACCACCGCCCTGGAACTTGAGTCGGGCTCCTACCCGGTGGCCGATCTTGGCGATTATCCCCCCATCGATATCGCGAACCAGCCGCTGATCAACTTCGGCGCCTCGGTGGGGCACGCCTGGCTTCGAGGCCAGATTCTCGAAGGTCCCAACGCGCCGACCGGGATCGACGACCTTTACGCCCGGGTGATGCGCGGCGAATCGGCCGCCTCTCTCGACGGTCCGGCCTTTACCCAGAGCCTGAGTCCGGACCAGCTCCCGATGCTTCGGGCCGGTCTTCAGCGCGGACTCGACCAGGGCGGGCTCGGCATAGGCTTTTTGCTCGACTACATGAGCGAAGTCGTGACCGACGCCGAGATGGAGGTCGTCTTCCAAGTGGCGGCGGAGAGGCAAGCTCCGATTATCGTTCATATTCGCCGCGGAATCGCCGGCGATCCCGCGGGCCTCATCGAGGTGATCGGCTGGGCCAAGAAGACGGGAGCTCCGGTTCATATCTGCCATATCCAGGCAAACGCTATGTCGGCGATTGATGAGTTTATGACGCTAATCCGTCAGGCCCGAGCCGACGGCGTTCAGATCAGCACCGAATCGTTTCCCTATAACGCGGGGTCGACGTCAATCAGTGCGGCGGTCTTCAGTCGGAATTGGCAGGAAATTTTCGATATCACCTACGAAGATGTCGAGTGGCCTGCCACGGGAGAGCGCTTCGATCAGGAAAAGTGGGAGCGGTATCGCAAGGAGTATCCCGAAGGCACGGTGGTCCACCACTACAACAAAGAGGACTGGACCCGGGTGGCCAGCTTGGCCCCCGATGTTGCCATTGCCAGCGATGGTTTGCCGATCCTCTCTCCCCAGTTCGGGGTTCCGCCCTGGGGAATCGGAACTTTCTCAAAGATGCTTCGTCGCTATGTCCGGGAAGAAAAGAGTCTGGCGCTCATCGACGCGATCAATAAGATGAGCCTGCTCCCGGCAACGATTTTGGAGGGTTGGGCGCCTGCTCTGCGTCGCAAGGGGCGCGTGCGCGTGGGAGCCGACGCGGATCTCACGATTTTCAACCTCGCCGAAGTGACAGATAACGCGACCTTTGCCGATCCCCTTCAAGCTTCCACCGGCGTCGAATATGTTTTGGTGGCCGGGAAATTGGTGGTCTCGGGGGGGGAGATCGTCGACGACCTCTACCCGGGCAATCGCGTCTTGGCACCGCTGAAGAGAACGGGGCGCTGAGGGATGACCAAACTTCCCAATCAGGCCCAAGTCGTGGTGATAGGTGGCGGAATCATCGGGGCCAGCATTGCCTACCACCTCGGAAAATTGGGGGTGACGGATACGCTTCTCCTCGAGCGCGATCGATATACGTGCGGCACGACTTGGCACGCCGCTGGGTTGGTGGGGCAGTTGCGTGCGACAGAGAACCTGACCCGGCTCTGCCGCTATAGCCTCGAGCTCTATGCCGACCTCGAAGCGGAAACGGGTCAGGCGACGGGCTTCCGCCAACCCGGTGCAATTTCCCTGGCGACCAGCCAGGAGCGTTTTCTCGAATTGCGCCGCACCGCGGCGGTGGCCAAGCATCTCGGTGTTGAGGCCGAGGTTCTCTCATCGCAAGAAGCCCACGCGCTCTGGCCTCGGATGGAAATCGACGATGTGGTCGGCGCGGTGCATCTTCCGAAAGACGGCATGGTGAGCCCGGTGGATGTGACCATGGCTCTGCTGGCAGGGGCTCGTCAGTCGGGGGTCACAACCCTTCAGAATGTCCCTGTCGAGGGATTGATCGTCGAGGGCGGGCGGGCGGTGGGAGTGACCACCGCCCAGGGACAGGTACGGGCCGAGACGGTGGTACTCGCGGCGGGCATGTGGTCCAGGGATTTTGCTGGGCGCTACGGCGTGTCCATCCCCCTTCACGCCGCCGAGCACTACTATGCGATTACCCAACCCCTGGAAGGCTTGACCGAAGAAACTCCGATTCTTCGGGACCCCGATCACAGCGCCTATTTCAAGGAAGACGCTCGACGACTGCTGGTGGGGATCTTTGAACCGGTGTGTCGGCCCTGGGGAATGGGAGGCGTCCCCGATGTGTCCTTCGCGGAAATCCCCGCGAATCTCGATCACGTGATGCCTCTCCTCGAGAGAGCGTATACGCGCATGCCCTTCCTCCACGATGTCGAGATCAGGCAACTCTTCTGTGGCCCGGAGAGCTTTACGCCGGATGATAATTTCATCCTGGGGGAAGCCCCGACCCTGCCTGGACTTTTCATGGCGGCGGGCTTCAATTCGATCGGGATTCAAGCGGGAGGGGGAGTCGGCAAGGCTCTGGCCGAGTGGATAGTCGAGGGTGAGGCGACTATGGATCTGGCAGAAGTGGATATCCGACGCTTCGAGCCCTTTCATGCCGGCGGCCGCTTTCTCGCTGACCGAACCGTAGAAACCCTCGGTCTCCTTTACGGCATGCACTGGCCCTTCCGCCAATTCGAGACGGCCCGGGGCACGAAGAGGTCGCCTTTCCATCAACGCCTCTTGGAAAAAAGGGCCTGCTACGGAGAAACGGCTGGCTGGGAAAGACCGAATTTCTATGCACCCGAGGGCGTGAGCGCGGAATACGAATACAGCTACGGCCGTCAGAATTTCTTTCCCTGGGTGGGGGAAGAGCACCGAGCAACCCGCGAGGGGGTCGGTCTCTACGATCAGACCTCGTATGCGAAATTCCTCCTCCAGGGGCCGGGTGCCCAGGCGGTCCTCCAACGCGTGTCGGCCAATGACCTCGCGTCGCCGACGGGCAAGGTGGTCTACACCCAATGGCTCAACCCGAGTGGAGGGATCGAGGCCGATCTTACGATTACTCGAATCGAAGATGAGAGTTTTCTTGTGGTGACCACCGCGGCGACGCGCTTCCGCGATTTTCATTTCCTCAAGGCCGCGATCGGGGACGATCAGGCCTACCTGACGGATATCACTTCGGGTCTTGCCACCCTGGGCATTATGGGGCCCCGTTCCCGGGAACTGATGGCGGAGCTGACTTCTGCAGACCTCTCCAACGAAGCCTTCCCCTTCGCGACCAGCCAGGAGATCGAGCTGGGCTACGCCCAGGTTCGTGCTATGCGGATCACCTACGTAGGCGAGCTGGGTTGGGAGATCTATATCCCCACCGAGTTTAGTCTCCACGTTTTTGATGAAATCATGCGGGCAGGCCAGGCCCTGGACCTTCGCCCCTGTGGTTTTCACGCGATGGCAAGCTGCCGACTCGAGAAGGGTTATCGGCATTGGGGTCACGATATCGGCCCGGAGGATTCGCCTCTCGAGGCCGGTCTCGGATTCGCGGTGGCTTTGGCTAAGGATGCAGATTTCGTGGGTCGCCGCGCTCTCGAAGCGCAGAAGTCAAAGGGATTGGAACGCCGCATGGTTCAATTTCAGCTCGAGGAACCCGAGTTGATGCTTTACCACGATGAGCCGATTTACCGAAATGGTGTGCGGATGGGGCTGACCACTTCGGGGGGCTGGGGGTATAGCGTAGGTAAGGCCATAGCCATGGGTTACGCGCACGGGGAAGCCGGCAGCCTGAACGCGGGCTGGGTTCGCGATGGTGAATGGGAGATCGAACTGGCAGGCAAGCGCTACGCCGCTTCGGCTTCCCTACGCCCGGCTTACGATCCCGCCAGCGAGCGAGTTCGCGCCTGAGCGACGCTTTTTTCTAGCGTCGCTCTTCGATGGACTTCCAGTACAGATCCAATTCCTTGCGCAGGGTCGGTGCGAACACGAATAGGCCGATCAGGTTCGCAAACGCCATGGCGAAGATCATGGCGTCGGAGAAGTCGAGGATTGCGGCCAGGCTCGTCGTGCAGCCGATGATGGCGCACAGCGAGTAGAAGGTATTGAACGAAAATCGCACGAAGGGGCGCGGACCAAAAAGGTAGATGCAGCCTTCCAGGCCGTAATAGGACCAGGAAATCAGGGTTGAGTAGGCAAAGAGGAGCACGACCACCGAGAGTACCGGGGGAAACCAGGAAACGACCTGTGCGAAGGCTGCCGAAGTGAGCTCGACGCCGTTGACCTCGCCCGTTGCCAGGGAACCCGGATCGAAGGCGGTCACGATTACGAGCGCGGTAATCGAGCACACGATGATCGTGTCGATGAAGGGCTCGAGCATCGCGACGAAGCCCTGGGTGATGGGCTCTCCTGTTCTCACAGCGGCGTGGGCGATAGAAGAAGAGCCGATGCCCGCCTCGTTCGAGAATGCGGCTCGTCGGAAACCGAGGATCAGGACGCCAAGCGCTCCGCCCTTCAGGCCATCGGGCTGGAAAGCCCCCTGGACGATGGCCACGAGACCCGCCGGGATGCGTTCGGCGTTGGCGATGATGACGAAAAGCCCGGTTCCGATATAGAGCAGGGCCATGAAGGGAACCAATTTCGAGGTGACCCGGGCGATACTCTGAATGCCGCCCATGATGACCACGCCGACCAGGAGGGCGAGTACGGCTCCAAATGCCCAGCCGAGATCGGCGGCGAAGCTTTCATCGCCCCCTGTCGCGACGACAAATTGCTGGTAGGCCTGGTTCGACTGGAACATCGCACCGACGCCGATACTGCCGATGGCGATACAGATCGCGTAATAGATACCGAGCGCGCGACCCAGGCGCGGCCAGCCTTTTTCCGTCAGGCCTTTGTCGAGGAAGAACATCGGACCGCCCGAAACGGTTCCATCGGGATTCTCGTTGCGATATTTCACACCCATGGTGCACTCGGCAAACTTGGAAGCCATTCCGAGAAAGCCCGCCACGACCATCCAGAACGCAGCGCCGGCACCACCGACGGAGACCGCCACCGCGACGTGGGCGATATTTCCGACACCGACCGTGCCCGAGACCGCCGTCGTCAGGGCTTGGAAATGCGAGACCTCTCCAACATCCCCCGGCTGGTCTTCCTTGCCCATCACGATTCTGATGGCATGGACAAAGCCACGGACGTTGATGAAGCGCAGGTAGAAGGTGAAGAAAGTGGCGCCGGAAATCAGCCAGAGGACGATCAGGGGCACTTCTACGCCACCGATCGAGATCGAGTAGAACACGACATCCGAGAAAACCTGGGCGATGGGACGAAACGCCTGGTCGATAGTCTGGTCGATACCCAGTGGAATCTCCTGGCCGTGAGCGGTTGCTGGAGGGACTTTAGCGGCGCTGGGCTCGAGTTCCATGCTTTTCAACGGCGGGATCGGTCTTGGGAGCGGGACTCCGCGCTAGGGTCAAGGCCGGCAAAGAGAGCCAAACCGCCAATGGAGGTTTCAGTGGAATTGAAGGTTACCCGCTTCGAGGTTGAGACTGGGATCGCGACCCTCATTTTGGATCGCCCGGAGCGGCTCAATTCATGGACCGGCCGGATGCATACCGAGTATCGCCACCTCCTTTCCCGAGCCGAAGAAGATCCCGAGGTCCGGGCAATTATTGTGACGGGTGCGGGTCGAGGTTTTTGCGCCGGTGCTGATACTTCCGCCCTGGAGAGCCATGTGGAGAGGGGGGGGTATGACCCGGGCACCCCAGCGGATCTGGCTCGTCCCGGATACGGCGTGCGGCCGGAATTCGATGCCGATTTTGCCTTTCAGTTCGGGATGACGAAGCCGATCATCGCAGCCATCAATGGTCCGGCAGCGGGCGTGGGCTTAGTGATTGCCTGTTACGCCGACCTTCGGTTTGCCGCGCCGGGCATCAAGCTGACCACCGCCCACGGTAAGCTTAACTTGCCCGTGGAGTACGGCCTCTCGTGGTTGTTGCCCCGCTTGATGGGTTTGACTCGGGCCAACGACCTTCTCTTTTCCAGTCGAACCTTTATGAGCGAAGAGGCGATGGAACTGGGTCTCCTCAACGGACTTTTCCCCGCCGAAGAACTGCTTGATCGAACCTACGAGTATGTACGCGAGCTCATCGCTCGTGTCTCGCCGGGCTCCCTGGCGGCGAGCAAACGTCAGGTCTATACCGATCAGCATCGGGATGTGGCCGCGTCCGTAGGCGAAGCCGGCGCCCTGCTGGAGAAGATGATGAAGGAGCCGGATTATCGCGAGGCCGTCGCGGCCTGGCTGGAAAAGCGGCCGCCCCTCTGGCGTGGTGAGTGATACATTTCCCCGGGATGATTTCCGATGCGTGCTTCTCCCGAAGCCCAACGCATGGAAAGTTTTCGGATCGAAGTTCCCGCAGTAAATGTAGAAGTAAGAATAGAAATAAGAGCAGGAGGATCCTATCGATGTACCCATGGAAGATCGCGCTGATTGCCACGTTCGTCATCGCCCTGGCGGGGATCGCCTCTGCGGAATATCCGGACTGGAATCGGCTGACCAATGTCCAAGTCATCGACGTTCTGACCTTCGATCAAGACGGCGCTCTTCGCGAAACCCCGGTTTGGTTTGTTCTCCTCAATGGCGAGGCCTATCTCCGAACCTCCAACTCGCGTTGGCTCGAGAATCTGCGCAGGGATCCGAAGTTCAGGCTCAAAATCGAGGACAAGATCTACCAGGCGCGGGCTGAGGAAATTTCTGACCAGAGCATGGTTGAAAAGGTCGATATCGCTTCCCAACGAAAATACGGTTGGCAGGAATACCTGATCAATTTATTCAGGATGAGCCCTCCCGAGATCATACGGATCCTGCCCAGGGCCGACCCGTGAGGTTGAGCGACCTTTAGTGATGCTTTAACGACTGAATAGCCGGATAGTGCTCGGACCTCTCCGGGCTAATCCAAGGAGACAAGAATGGAAGTCAAGATCAGTGAAAATTTTTCTGTCGGCAGTGACGTGGTCTGGCAACTCCTTCGCGATTTCGGAGGCATCTTGCGTTGGAACTCCAACGGAATCGAGTCCGTGAGTGTGGAGGGCGAAGGGGTTGGTGCCGTTCGCACAATCGGGATTCCAGGCGGCCTAGAGCTCCAGGAGAAGCTCGAGGCCTATAATGAGGAAGGGCGCTCGTTCAGCTACAGCTTTACTGGCAAGCCGGTGATCCCCTTGGACGACTACTACGCGACGATGACCGTGTTGGACGAAGGTGATTCCAGTTGTCGAGTGGACTGGGAGTCGACCTTTGAGCACCCCGCCATGGACCCGGAGGCGGCGCGCCAACTCATCGAGGGTATCTACGTCGCGGGTTTTGCCGCTCTCAAGCAAACGGTCGAGAGCTGAGGCTCAGCTCGGCCAGGACAAGCAGTACCAAAATAAACGAGGCAAATTCATGTTGACGCAGATAGACCATCTCATCGTTGCCACCGATGATCTCGACGAAGCCCAGCGCCAATGTATCGGCTTGCTTGGCCGCAGTCCCTCATGGACGGGCAGTCACCCGAGCTTCGGAACGCGAAATGTAATCTTTCGACTCGAGAACACCTACATCGAGTTGTTGGCGCCCGAGGGCGAAGGGCCGGTGGCCGATGCCCTGAGAACTTACCTGGCAGAGCATGGCCCGGGCTTCTATGCCCTAGCGCTGGCTACGGAGGATGCCGACGCCGCGGTGGCCAAGATGCGCGAGCGGGGCCTCTCTCCCGCAGAACCCGTCGAGGGCCTTGCCCACGACGATCCGTCCGGGGCCTTCCGCCGCTTTCGAAATGTGTTTTTGCCGGCGAAGGATACCCGGGGCATTCGGATGTTCGTGATCGAGCACCTCTCCGAGCCCGAACTGCTTCCTTTTTCCCTGCCGGTGGGCGAACCCGGTGCCCTAGTGGATCGGGTGGACCACATCGTTATGATGACCCGGGAGCCGGACGAGGCCATCGATTTCTATGGCGCGAAACTCGGCATTCGACTCGCCCTCGATCGAACGTTCGAGAAGCGTGGTCTGCGCCTGCTCTTCTTCAGGCTCGGGGGAATGACTCTCGAAATAAGCTCGCCGCTTCGCGACGATGCCGAGCTCGGGGCCGGTGAGGTCGACCCGGAGAACGATCATCTCTGGGGGGTTGCCTACTCGGTGAGCGATGCCGAGGCGGCACGCAAGCGAATGCTCGAAGTCGGTCTCAAGGTGAGCCCGCTTCGGGAAGGTCACAAGCCGGGGACGCGGGTCTTTTCCATCGCTGGGAGTCCGCTCGGTATTCCTACCCTGATGATCGAGCCCGCGAGCGCCTAGCCGCAGCAACCGCGACCCGAAGGTTCGGGCTCCGCACTTTCGGCGAATGTTTCGGCGTCTTGGAGAACGCGATAGAACTCCCACTGCATGCCCTGGGGATCGACGGACCAGACTTTGTCCTGCTCGGCGTAACAACAGGTTTCCTTATTCTCTACCCGGTCCGCGATACCCGCCTGCTGAAGGCGCTCGGTGGCCGCTTCCACTTCGCCGTCGCTGAAAACCTCTACGCCCAGGTGGTTGAGCCGCTCATCGGCATCGGGGTTCTCGAAGAGAACGAGCTTGAGCGGCGGCGAATCGATGGCAAAGTTGGCGTAGCCCGGCTTGCGTTTGTTGACCTGGACATCGAATAGCCGTGAGTAGTAGGCCACGGCCTCATCGATATTTTTCACATTCAGAGCGAGTTGGACGCGCATTGGGTTGAAGTCCTCAGGGTTTGGGGGGCGAGAGACTTGGGCGGAGCCGGGGCCGGGATTAGTCTGGGACGCCCTGGCAACAGCTTTCGGTGAGAAAGCTCACGAGCCGGCCCATGGCCTGGAAATCGGGTCGGTAGATTCGCGAGCGCCCGTCGCGCTGGCAAAGGACCAGCCCAGCGCTCCGCAATTCTTTCAGGTGAAAGGAGAGGGTGGCCGGGGCAAGGTTGAGAACCTGGGCGATCCGGCCGGCTTGGAGCCCTTCGTCGCCGCTTCGCACGAGCAGGCGAAAGACATCGAGTCGGGTTTCCTGGGCAAGAGCAGCCAGAGCACTGACGGCGATCTGTTTTTCCATACTTCCAAATATATAGAAATATAGAATTCTGTCAAGGGTGGGGCGAGGGCGGCTTGAAAGCGCCCACCGATTTGGGCACGCTCGCGTTTTCCCAAGAGAGGAGGCGAGTCGAGATGGAGTGGGCAGAAGAACTCAAGGGCGAGGCCGAGGCGCTTCTGCCCTCGGTGGTCGACTTGCGTCGCGCGTTGCACCGGAAGCCCGAGGTCGGCAACGATCTCCCGGAGACCACGGCTCTGGTGCTCGAAGCGCTGGCTCCCCTGGGCCTGGAAATCGAGAAGAGCGAGGAGACCACGAGTTTCGTCGCCACCCTCAAAGGCCATGCCCCGGGCCGGTGCATCCTTTTGCGCGCCGACATGGACGCGCTTCCCATGCCCGAGGACTCGGGGGTTGAATTCGTTTCGGAGCGCCCGGGTCGGATGCACGCGTGCGGTCACGATGCCCATACCGCAATGCTGGTGGGGGCCGCCCGTTTGCTTGCTGGGCGCGCGGGCACTTTGGCGGGGGAGATCAAATTTTTCTTTCAAACCGGGGAAGAAGGGCATTTCGGCGCCAAGATCTGCGCCGAGGAAGGTTTGCTCGAACGCGGCCGGCCGCCCGAGGCCGCCTTTGCGCTTCATAGCGAGCCGCGAATGGGGTGTGGTCGTGTGGCGAGTCGGGCCGGAGCCCTGCTCGCATCGACCACCGAATGGCGGATCCAGATCAAGGGGAAGGGTGGCCACGCCTCGATGCCCCACAACGCGGTGGATCCGATTCCGGCGGCGTGTGAGGTCGTCGAAGCCTTGCAGTTGATGGTGACCCGGCGGATCAACGTCTTCGACCCGGTGGTCATCACCACCACCCAGATCAACGCGGGAACAACGAACAACGTGATTCCCGAGACCGCCGAATTGTGTGGGACCCTGCGCGCGACTTCCGAGGCTTCAAGGTTGGACGCCGAGGAGGGGATCCATCGCGTGGCGCATGGCGTGGCTCTGGCCCACGGGGTCGAAGCCGAGGTGACCATCGAGAGCGGCTATCCAGTGACTTTTAACGACGTGGACTTTACAGGCTTTGCCAGCAGCGTTGCTCGCGATATATTGGGCGCCCAGGGCTACTCTGAGTTGCCCTCTCCCATCATGGGAGGCGAGGATTTCTCTTATATCCTTCAACGCTGGCCCGGGGCCATGTTCTTTATCGGTATGCGAGATAACGAGATCGCCGACCCTGCACCTGTGCATTCGAACCGCATGGTGCTCGATGAGGACGGTATGAGCCACGGCATCGCGGTGCATGCGGCGGTGGCTCTCCAATTTTTGGCAGCCGAAGGGTAGATTGAAATTTCTTGATCGAGCAATCCGTCTTTCCCGAATCGCTTTTCTAGCGAGTTTCCGGGTTATCTCTCCGCTTCTTCTCGTGCTGTTGTTGGCGGGGGTGAGTGCAGCCTTCGAGCGCACCGAGGAGCGCGAAGCCTGCGCGGACTACGACCCCCTGCGCCGCCCCTTCTTTGGGGACCTTCACGTTCACAGTAGCTATTCCTTCGACTCCTATATTTCGAGCCAGCGCAACGACCCATGGCAGGCCTACAGCTTTGCCAAGGGTGAGCCCATCACCCTGCCCAATGCCGATGGAGAGCAAGCGCTGACCGCTCAGTTGCGGCGCCCACTTGATTTCACCGCTCTCACCGACCACGCCGAGCTCTTGGGCGAAATGAATATCTGTACCCGTGATGAATTCAGCTGGGGTCGCTACGCCCCCCTTTGCATGATGACGCGTAGCGACATCATCTATGTCCAATTCCTTGCTGCGGATTGGTGGAAGAACCTGGCTGTCGATCGCGGTATCAGCGGAGAGCGTTCGTCGATTTGTAATTTTCCGGGTTCGGATTGTCGCGAGAGCCTGCTCGAGTTCTGGTCGAACCTGCAGCGGGCGGCCGAAGATCATTATGATCGGAGCGCGACCTGCTCGTTTACGACCTTCGTCGCCTATGAGTACAGCGATGCACCGGGTTTCAGGAATCTTCATCGGAACGTAATTTTTCGAAATGAGAGAGTCACCAAGGCCCCGATCGGTGCCTACGAGACCGGTTCTCGAAACGTCAAGAAACTCTGGAGCCTGCTCGATCAAGAATGCATCAAGGGAGGCGTGGGCTGCGACGTGCTCGCCATTCCCCATAATCCAAACCTGTCCTCGGGTTGGATGTTTCCGGACCCAGCCACCCTTGAGGAGGCCGAGGCTCGGAAGTTTTTCGAGCCCCTTGTGGAATTGACTCAGCACAAGGCGAGCAGCGAATGTCGATTCGACAGGATTGTGGGCCGGGGCGTTGGCACCGCCGATGAACTCTGCACTTTCGAGCAGAATGAAACCGACAATCTCTCGTCCTTGGGTGTTGTTTTCGGCGAGATGCGGGCGCCCGAGGGAGCCCCGGTGCCCATCGACGATTTTGCCCGGCGCAATATGGTGCGAAATGTCTTGAAGGATGGGCTCACACTCGAGAAAAAAATGGGCACCAACCCCTTCAAGCTCGGCTTCATCGGCAGCACGGATACCCACAGTGCAACGCCTGGGGCGTCCGAAGAGGATGACTATCTGGGGCATCTGGGCCGACGCGACGCCGGCTACCGCAACGTCCAGGATCATTTCGCAGACAACCCGGGTGGGCTCGCCGTGGTTTGGGCCGAAGAAAATTCACGGGATGCCCTCTTCGAGGCCATGCGCCGCCGGGAGACCTACGCGACCAGCGGCACACGCCCGGTCCTGCGCTTTTTCGGCGGCTTTGAGTTAGACGCCGATGCTTGCCAGGGCGAGGATTTCGTCGCCCACGGCTACGCGAAGGGGGTTCCCATGGGAGGCGATCTGGCTCAGCCCTCGGGAGTCGGAAACCCCCGCTTCCTGATGGCGGCTCTCAAGGACCCCGGCAGCCCCGGTCGCCCGGGGCTCGATCTCCAGCGAATTCAGATCATCAAGGGTTGGGTGGGAGAGGATGGGGCGAGCCGGGAAGAGGTGATCGATGTTGCGGGTGGACCCCTGGGTGTAGCGGGTGTTGACCCAGAAACCTGCGCGCCCACCGGGCGCGGGCACGGACAGCTCTGTTCGGTTTGGGAGGATCCTGATTTCGATCCCGCCGAACCGGCCTTCTATTATGCACGCCTGCTCGAGAACCCGAGCTGCCGGTGGAGCACCCTGCAATGCCAGGCAGCAGGGGTCAACCCCTTCTCCGACGCGTGCGAGACCCAGGCGGATGCGGCGACCGCGGCCGCCCAGGACACCGGAGCCATTGGGGACGTCTACGGACGCTGCTGCCTCGATGAAGCCGAAGAGCCCTTCTACTCGCCGGTCATCCAGGAGCGCGCCTGGAGTTCGCCCATTTGGTATCGGCCTGGGGAGTCCCTCCCGGTGTCAGCGAACTAATGGGGTAGGGCGGGGTACCCGGGCGCTCCAGGCGATCAAAACTTCGCCGAGTTGGATTCGTTTCTCGGTCCCCCCGGCCCGCCGGGCTCAGGAGCTTTTCACGCCGGGAAGGACGCAGAGCATCTCGAAGAGCAGGTTGGCGGCGAGCAGGGATGTGTTGCCCGAGGTGTCGTAGACCGGGGCGACCTCGACCAGATCGGCGCCGACCAGGTCGAGCCCCTGGCAACCCCGAATGATCTCGAGGGCCTGGATACTGGTCAGCCCGCCGACCTCGGGTGTTCCCGTGCCCCCCGCGAATGCGGGGTCGATGCCGTCGATGTCGAAGCTCAAATAGACCGGCCCAGGACCGAGGCTGCCGCGAATTTCTTCGAGCAGGGGGGTCAGGCTTTTATGCCAGCACTCGTCTGCGGGTACGACCCGGAAGCCCTGATCCCGCGCCCAGTCGAAGTCGTTCGCGCTATAGCCGCTCCCGCGTAATCCGATTTGAACCACGCGCTCTCCATTGAGAAGACCCTCTTCCACGGCTCGGCGAAAAGGCGTGCCGTGGGTAATGGACTCCCCGAACATGGCCTCGCTGGTATCCGAGTGGGCATCGATATGCACCATGCCTACGGGTCCGTACTTGCTCTTCATAGCTCGAAGGATTGGAAGTGCGATGGTGTGGTCACCGCCCAGAGTCAGTGGCACACAATCGTGGCCCAGAATCTCGTCGTAGGCGCGTTCGATGATTTCCAGAGAAGCCGCCATGTTGAACGTGTTGATCGCAATGTCGCCGATATCCGCGACCTTCAATGCGTTGAAAGGGGCGGCCCTGGTGGCCATATTATAGGGGCGCAGAAGAACCGATTCGTTGCGGATCTCTCGGGGGCCATAGCGCGCGCCAGGCCGATTCGAAGTGCCGATATCCAAGGGTACGCCGACAAAGCACGCGTCGAGATCCGCCGCGCTCTCATGAGCGGGAAGTCGCATCATCGTCCCCGGGCCCCCAAAGCGCGGCATCGCATTGCCGCCGAGGGGTTGGGGGTTCTTCGGGGTCTCAGTCATCGCGGTGGATTCCCGTTTCTATGCATTGGGGAGCGCGTTCAACTCTAGGGCGTCAGGGGCTCTTCTTGCCATGGGCCGTCGAGGGCCCTGGAAATTCGAGGAAAGCTTTCTCGAGCCGGCTGAGAAAGCGCTCAATTGTTTTGTCCCAGAACGGCGCCAGGGCGTTCTTCCCCCCGGCGGAGGAGCGCCGCCCGGCCTGGAGCAGGGGCAAGATCTCAACATCTTGTTGATTGATGCGGTTCATGATCGTCGAGAATTCCTGGGCGGCCTCGGGCTTTCGCTCGGTCAGGTTGTCCATGGCGTAGAGTCCCAAAATCTCGCTGGATTGATCGGCTCGGTCCGGCTGCACGCTAATGACTTGAAACCAACCTCCCGTGATGGCCACCAAGGTATTGGGGAATAGATAGAAGAAGAATTGTGCGTGCTCCAACTCCGGGGGCAGTGGAAGGCGAAAAAGCCATTCGGGTTTCTTTTTGTCGGCATCACCTCGCGGGAGTGTGAATCCGAAAATGTCTGATGAGAGCTCGAGGTCTGTAAAGTTGATGGCGGTTTCCGGACCCCCCGCCTGGTTGTGCACAAAGGGCACGTGATAAGTATCCAAGAAATTCTCGCAGACGAGTTTCCAATTGGCTTCGATGGTGTAGTTCGTCGCCGAGATGAGGTGGAGTCGGGGAGAACCGAATGGATTCAACTGATCATCGAGAGGGGCGATCCAGTCAGAAAAGGAAGGAGCGTCTTCTGTCAGGTTCACGAAGACAACGTCGAACCATACGGCGTGACGGATGGGCTGAAGTCCAACGCTTTTCTCTGCTCCTTCGGGAATTGAGCTTGCCTTCTTCCCGGTCAGGTAGGGAGCGCCTTTGAGTTCACCCGAGAGGTCGTAACTCCAAGCGTGGTAGGGGCAGGTCAGCTGGCGTTGCTTCTCACAGGGCTCAGCGACCAATTGGAGGCCGCGGTGCGCGCAAATATTATGAAAGACATGAAGAGATCCATCCCGGGTGCGGGTCAGCAAAATGGGAGAGCCCGCTAGCTGGGTTGGCCGGGCGCAACCGGGCTTGACGGTGCTTGCCAGGCCAACGCTCGCCCAGCCCTTGGCGAAGATGGAATAGCGCTCCTGCTCGAGCACCAAGGTATCGGTGTAGTAGCCAGGGTCGAGAACACGCTTCGAGTGGATGTCCTGCATGGGCAAGGCGAATTCTAGGGCCTCGCCTATAACTTGCCAGGCAACGAGGGACGCGACCGTCCAAGCGAATGGGGGTCTTGGCTGAGGGGCGGTGGCGGGTACTCGGATTGAGGTTGGGTTAGAATCCTGCTGCCATCGAGCGCATACGTTCGCGCCTCGGCCCGGAATCTCGGGGCGGAAGATGAGCCTGCGAGGAGGAAATTCATATGGCGACCGATTCCGGCGCGCTCTTTGCCCAGAAGCTCGAAGGGCTCATTTCAGAGCAGCCCGTGGGGTCGTCCCTGCTGCAGCCCTTTTATGGGGATCCTGAAATTTTCGAACACGATATGGCGCGCATTCACATGCGGCGCTGGCTGTGCGCGGGGCATGTGAGCCAGATTCCCGAGCCAGGCGATTGGTTTCGCTACGACTTGATTGGCGAGTCCTTGATCCTCATGCGCGGGAGCGAAGGCGAAGTGCGTGCGTTGGTGAATGTCTGCCGGCATCGCGGCTCCATTATTTGTTCCGCGGCTTCGGGTCATTCGAATCGTCTCGTTTGTCCCTACCATGGCTGGGTCTACGATTCAGCGGGGAAATTGCGCCAGGCTCGGAATATGGGCGATGCCGACCTTTCCGATCGGAACCTGGCGACAGTGCACTGCCGGGTGATCGAAGGCCTGGTATTCGTCAACTTTTCCCCGGATCCGGTGGGGCTCGATCATGCCGAATCAGTGTTGAAGCAGTCACTCGGTCGTTTTGGTTGGGCCGATGCAAAGGTCGCGCACAGAGCCGAGTACACCGTTGCCGCGAATTGGAAACTCGTGACGGAGAATTACCAGGAGTGTTATCACTGCCGTCCTGCCCACCCGGAGTTCTCCCGCTTTCATTCCACCGAACGTCCTGAATCGAATACCGTCGATCTGCGCAAAGGTGCCGCCGACCTCGCCGCGGCCCAGGGGATCGAGATTGAAGAGTGTGATATGTGGCCGGCTGGGAAAAGCGGTGATCAAGAGGGAGTGGCCTGCGCCAACGACGCCATGTACGAGGGGTCGGTGACGGGGAGCCAGCAAGGCGATCCATTGGCCCCCTTGATGGGTGATTTCACGGATTATTGCGCCGGCTTCTTTACTTATGTCGAGGTCGGGCCTTCCAGCTTTTTCCTCGCGTACCCGGATCATGGCGTGATTTATCGTTTCCTGCCTCGGGGCGCCCAGAGAACCGATATGGAGATTCTCTGGCTGGTGAATGCCAAGGCTGAGGAGGGAGTCGACTATCGAGTCGAAGACCTGATTTGGCTATGGGACGTCACCAGTATCGCGGATAAGCGGATTATCCAGGACAACCAAAAAGGCGTGAACTCGCGTTTCTATACACCCGGGCCCTACGGTCCCATGGAAGATATGACCCAGGGTTTCGCGGCGTGGTATCTCGAGCAGGTCGGCGCCTGAGCAGTGGGTCCGATTCAAGGGAGCGGAAAATTGAGAAGAGGAAGAAAAGCGCGTCACGAGAATCCCCCGGTTGCCAACGCCGTTGGGCCGGGGATGGTGGGCGGTCGCTTCGCGCCGCTGACCAACCATGAACTCGAGCAGGTGCATGCGACTGTTCTAGACGTGCTCGAGCGAATTGGGATGGCGGATCCCATCCCGATTCTGAAGGAAAAAGCCCTGGCACGGGGTTGCAATATCAATGAGCACGGGCGGCTCTGTTTCCCGCGTGCCCTGGTCGAGGATGTCATTGCGAATGCCGGGCGCGCCATTCAATGGCACGGACAAGACGAGCGTTACGATCTCGATCTCAGTGGCACTCGGGTGCACACCTACGGGGGCGGTGAAGCGGTGAACGCGCTCGACCCCGGGGCTGATCACTATCGCCCCTCGACGATCCGTGACGTCTACGACCTTGCCCGCCTGGTCGATCGTATGGACAATATCCATGCCTTCTCACGGCTGGTGGTCGCCACCGAGTTATCCGACCTCAAGGTCTGCGATATCAATACGGCCTACGCGAGCATCGCGGGTACCCAGAAGCATACGGCGCTGACTTTTTCCTATGCGGAACACATCGAGCCTACCCTCGAGATGCTCTACATGGTCGCGGGCGGAGAGAAGCGCTTCAAGGATCGTCCCTTCTGCCATGGCGGGGGCTGCCCGATTATCTCCCCCCTTCGCTACGGGGTCCACAACAGCGAAGTGTGTATCGAAGCCACCAAATTCGGATCGCCGGTTTGGATCGTGACCGCCCCCCAAGCGGGCGCCACGGCTCCTGCCGCCCTGGCGGGTGCATTGGTTCAGGTGATCGCCGAGGCCCTGGCGGCTCTGCTCATGGTGGATCTCGTCCATCCCGGGTATCCGGTGATTATGGGGCCCTGGCCCTTTGTTTCGGATTTGCGGACCGGTTCGTTCAGCGGTGGGGGAGGCGAAGAGGCGGTGCTTAGCGCGGCGGCGGCCCAGGTGATCAATCACTACGGGTTGGTGAGTTCGGTGGGTGCAGGCATGACCGATTCGAAGTCGCCGGATAACCAATCCGGCTACGAGAAGGGCATTACAGTGACCCTCGCGGCCTTGGCGGGCTGCAATAATGTCTCCGAATCCGCGGGTATGGTCGGAAGCCTCATGGGCTGCTCCTACGAGGCCATCGTCGCGGATAACGACATGCTGGGAAACGTGTTGCGAGCG
>JAQWRT010000007.1 GCA_029243605.1 Myxococcota bacterium | reverse complement strand
CTCTCGACCTCTACGGGGCCAGCCTTACCGGCGAATATAGTTTTTGGGACGATTCTCTTCTTTTTCGAACAATCAGTGGGTTTGAAGGAAATCTGCGAAACGTGCAGGTCAACTGGGATGCAGGCCCCTACCCCGCAGGCTTCGAACCCGTTTTTAAAAATAGTTCCTGGCAACTCAGTCAAGAATTCAAGGTCAACTGGAACAGTGATAACGGATTATCTCTCGAGAGTGGCGTCACCTATCTCTACGAAGACCTCAAGACGGAAAACGAATGGCCTATCAATCAAATCGTCAATTACACCACCCAGAACTACGAAACCAAGACACAGTACGCTTCGGTCTATTTATGGCTCGACTGGAACCCTATAGATGCATTCGCGATCTCGGCGGGTGGGCGCTGGAACATCGAGCAGAGGACGATGGATCTCGACACAACACGCTGGCAGAGAACATATTTCGGCACTTTCATTAGGCCGCCCGCCGATACGGCCGACGCCCAGGAGCGATTGGACTCTGACGGCCCCAGTGGCGACATCACTTTCAGCTACATGCCAACTGATGACCGCCTGATATTCCTTAAATATGCTCGCGGCTACAAAGCGCCCCATATCAACGGTGGCGTAATCAATGCCGACCAAAGAAATCAGAATTTCGATGAACTCACGACTCCTACAAAGCCAGAGAAAGTTGATGCACTCGAGTTGGGAATCAAGACCGCTTGGCTGGATAATCAACTAACCGTCAACTCTTCAATTTTTTACTATGACTACGAGGACATTCAGATCTTCCAGGTTCGAAACACCGCGCTCGGCGCGCCTATCCAGCAACTTGTCAACGCCGACGATGCCGACATCTATGGGGCCGAGATTGAGGTGCGTTCCCACCCCCTCTACGGGCTGGCACCCGAAGCGATTGACGGGCTTGAAATCTATGTGTCCTTCGGGTGGCTAAATGCTCGCTATACCGAATTTCGCAACCGGCTGAGCCAATTCACCGAGGAAGGATTCGAAATCATTAGAATCGAAAATAATTCCGGAAAACAACTCGTCAATGCGCCTGAACTCGCTTTCGCAGGCTATGCCTCATGGCCCGTTAAGAGCCGTTTCGGAACAATTACTCCACGCTTTGACTGGAGCTATAAGAGCCAGGTCTACTTCAGCCCAGAAAATTTCGACATTCTCGGCCAAGCCCCCTTCTGGCTCATGAACTTCCGGATCGGCTACCTGAGCCCGGGACAGAATATCGAACTCTCCGGCTGGGTCCGGAATATGACCAATAGCGTCTACCGAGTCGATGCGATCAATCAGGCTCGATCCTCCACAAGACGATCCATTATCTACGCGATGGGCGAACCCAGAACCTTCGGTGGCACTCTCAACATCCGGTTCTAGCCTCGCGAAAACACAATGGTTCTTGGGTCCGCCTTAATCCCATCTCCGGCTGCCTACTGTGTTAGAGTGGGCCCGATGATTCGTCGACTGATTCTCTCCATATTCCTCGTATCCGGGGTCGCTGCTCTCGTTTACGAAGTCGTCTGGATGCGTTGGCTTTCGCTGAGCTTCGGCGTCTCTACTTATGCCGTCTCCACCGTCCTAGCAACCTTCATGGCGGGCCTCGCAATAGGCAGTTTCTACTTCGGGAGATGGATAGACCGGGCAGGCAATCCTCTACGTGCCTACGCCGTACTCGAGTTATTGATTGGGCTCTACGCTCTAGCAATCCCATCGCTTTTCGAGCTGATGCGCTTTCTCTTCGTGGAGCTACACCAACTCCAGTTCCCACCTCTTCAATTCGCCCTAGCCCGCGCAGCACTCGCAGCGATTCTGCTGCTACCCCCGACTATTCTGATGGGCGGCACCTTCCCTATTCTGGTGCGCTTTTTCGTTCGCAACCGATCCGAGGTGGGTCGGAGTGCGGGCGTCTTGTATTTCCTAAACACGCTCGGGGCGACCCTTGGAACACTTCTCGCTGGCTTCTTTCTGATCGAAAACCTGGGCCTCGCAAAAACCAATTTAGTTGCAGTTTTCATCAACTTTTCTGTGGCCGGTGCCGCGGGTTGGCTATCCAGGAAAAAATATGAGACCAGTGAGACCCCGCCAGAAGAGCCTGATGACGAGCCAAAAGAACAAGCCCTCGTCGACCGGCGCGAAATTTCACCGATCGCCGTCTGGCTTGTTCTGGGATGCATTGGCCTCTCAGGCTTCGCCTCGTTGGCGTACGAGGTCCTGTGGACCCGCGCCCTCACCCGGTACCTCTACAACTCGACCTATGCCTTCACGACTATGCTCGCGACATTCCTCACCGGAATCGCCCTGGGCAGCGCTATCTACAGCGCGTGGCTTACACGAGTCCGCAGGCCCGTCTTACTCTTTGCAGCGCTCCAACTATGTGTCGGAATCGGCTTCCTGCTATCGAGCTTTTTCTTTCGAGACCTGTCTAATGTCTCCGCCGACCTGACGGGCAGCCTCGAGATTACAAGCTTTGGTCAGTCAATCGGTACCATGTTCTTGCGCTCCGCCCTGATTCTCTTTCTCCCCACGCTCTTTCTCGGAGCGACGCTCCCCCTGGCTACCGATATATGCACCCAGGGAGTCAGCCGCCTCGGGTTCGGCCTTGGACGAGTTTACGCGGTGAACACCTCGGGATCGATCCTGGGCTCTCTCGCGGCTTCTTTTCTCCTCATTCCAGCCCTCGGTATGCAGGGAAGCATCGTCTTTCTAGTGGCTGTTAATTTTATCATGGCGGGCGCGCTCGGGGTCGCGGGAACCCACCGGCCAATCAATCGCCTGGCTGTCTGCTCCGTTACTGCTCTTTCTCTGGTGGGTGCCATCATCCTCGTGCCTCAGGATCTTTTCACCAGCACCTTCAAATCCCCGGATCAGGATCTCGTCTTCTACCACGAGGGGTCCACTGACACTGTAGGCGTCATTGAATATGGGCCTAAGAAGCAGCGAACCATCGTCTACGACGACCAGCGCGGAACTGCGGGCACCAACACAGTCCCGTGGAACTTCTATTTCGCCCACCTCCCAATGCTCCTTCATTCGGGAGAGCCCAGTCGCATACTCCATATATGTTTCGGGGTAGGCAATAGCCTCGCCGCCGTAGCCAGCTACCCGACCGTCGACCTCGTCGACAATGTTGAACTTTCTCCGAACGCGATCCTCGCTGCGCCCTACTTCTGGACGAACGATGACGTGCTGGCTGACCCCAAAGTTCGAACGCATATCGAAGATGGGCGAACTTTCGTTCTGGCGACGGAACAGAAATACGATGTCATCCTTCTGGAGCCCCCGGAAATTTTCACAGCCGGAGTCGTCAATATCTATACAAAGGAGTTCTACCAGGATGCTGCGAAGACACTGGCACCCGGCGGCATGCTCATCCAGTGGCTCATGGTCGGCCAGCTTCCGGTAGAGGACGAAGCCATGTTCTTCCGGGCTCTTTCAGACGCATTCCCTTATGTCACTGCCTGGCAACAACTCGCCAACGGCCCGATTCTGCTCATCGGCCACACAGAGCCCCTAGAGATCGATATGGACAAGCTCCTGGCTAAGATGAAACGACCCCATATTTTCCAGGACCTAAAGAGAATTCCGATCTACGGCCCAGAGCACCTGCTCTCGTTCTTCATCTTCGACGACGAGGCCTATCGAGAATTTGTCGATGGCGTGACGCCGGTCACAGAGGACCAGACTGTCGTCGACTTCACAGCACCTCGGTTCGCCGGATCAGGGTTCGGCTTTGGCCTCCGAGTTTATGGCCAAAAACCGCCCGCGTGGCGCGGCTCAGTCAAATGGCTGACTGATCGCGGCATTTTCTACCGTGATAAGAGGGTCTCGATCATGCCCTATATCAAGAGCGGGGGCGCCAGGCCTCTCGACCTTATCGAGAAGCGCATCAACGGATTCCAGAAAAGACCACCGCCCCTCGAGAAGGCCCTCAGCGAGGAAGATTGGAAACGCGCCCGCGCTCAATAAGTCCCGTGAAGGTCAGGCGAAATATTCCTGGGCCGTAGCTGCTGCTACAAAATTCTCATCGAGATGAGTCAAGGATTGCATGTCAGCGTTGACAGCGTCGAGGCCGTGCTCCAGGACATACGCGTAGCTCCGCTGGAATGAACTGAGGCCGGATTTCATCAACTTCGCGTCGTAGTGATTGTCGAAGGCGTCGGGGTTTCCCCAACCCAACCATTTCCGACCCGCAAGAAAACGACCGGCTTTCATGCCGATGAGGCCGATACCGGCGTCTCTTGCCTGCTTGAGGACGGGCTGCAAAGCCACCATGTCGGGCGAATCGGGTTCGATATTCCGATCGCTCCAGCTGTACCAGCCCGCCGGCGTAATCGCGATCTGGGCCAGAGCAAAGCGACCCGTCCCGGCCGCGGCGAGCAGGACATTCTGGGCGTTCTCATGGGTACTCAACCCCCAATGCGATGTCTTGCCCGCCTTTTTCGCCTTCAAGAATGCCTCGTAAATCTCGTCGTTGCGAATCACCGACGGATTATTCGCGCCCATGAGGTAGTACGCATCGACATGGTCCACACCCAGATCCCCCAGACTCTCGTCAAGAAGCATCGACCATGTCCGGGCTCCCTGACGGGCCTGAGCGAGAGTCACCTCGGCATTCGGCTCAATATCCAGGTAGACACTGGCTTTGGAGATCAGAAAAACCTGCTCCCGGTGCTTACCGAGGAAGGGCCGAAGGTTGGCCTCCGCATTGTCGTAGTACCGCCGGGTTCCCACATCGAATACGTTGACCCCGGCGTCGAAGGCCCGATCGAGCAATTCATCCCTGGGATCCCCCGAAAGCGCTGCGCCACAGCCAAAAATCAAGCGACTGCCCAAGAAATCCGTCTTGCCGAGTTTTCGATAGGTCATCTTCGGAAGTGTCGGCGCCTCGTGGGCCCGAGCTTCGGCGAGGGCTGCTCGAGCATCTCCCGAACGCAGGAAGCTGCGCCCGGCAAGCGCAAAGGCAGCAGCACTCTGGAGAAAATTCCGACGGCTTGTTCTGGTCACCTGCGACATCGACTTTCTTCCTTTTGAACTGAATTCGGGTTGCCAAGGCTCTCAACGCTTCACCCGATATCCTATGGCCTCTCTACGCTAGCCGAAACCCCAGGCGGAGAAAGAGGAGCCCTACCCTCAGCCACGGGAATTCCGACGGACTGGGCTTCCTGGATCAAAATCTATACTAGAGGCTCTCCTCTCGGCGTGAGCCAAGAGTCCGGCAAGCCAATCAGGCCCGCCCGCTTCCCAGGGCAGCCCCCCTGAGCGATGCTTCGGACTCCCGCAATCACAACGCAGGTGCGAGAAGGCGAGCCTCTGTCCTGTGACTGAGAAGACGAAACCTATCTAAAGCATGACAAGTACCTCCCAGGACAAGGATCTCCAGGGGCTGAGTCGCCTGGGCGACGGAAGCCGGCACGACCGCTTGCATCTGCGCCTGATCCTGCAGATCGGGTTGCGCTGCCTCCACCTGCTCAGGCCCGTGCGGCGGCACGTCCTTCTTCTCTTCGCGGGTTTCTCGGGCCTAAGCCTTCTGCTCCTGCCCATTGGGCTGCTCTTCGTCGACACGCTCTGGACACGGGTCCTTCAGGGCAACCCCATGCTCGAAATCGAGGCATGGTTCTTTCGCGTACCCATCGAAGCGGCCACCAGTAGCGCGGGCTTCGACGCCGAACTTCGCAGAGAAGTCGCGGAAAAGCTGATTCTCTGGAGCGTGCTGCTCAGCGCGCTTCTCGCCCCACCCTTTATCGGTCTCTACTACTACCAGATCTGGATTCTTCAGCGGGTCAATCAAAAATTGAGAGTAGACCTGCTCTCTCATTTCCAGAGCCTTTCGCTCCGATTTCATGCTGAAGTCGCTGTGGGTGATGCCGTTTACCGACTCACCCAGGACAGCGCCATGGTGACCCAATTAGTCCAGGTCCTGATCCTCACTCCCTTTACGGCGATTCCCCAATTCCTGTACTCCGTGGTCATCATCGGCCTATTCGCGCCGATGCTTGGCCTAGTGCTTCTCGGGGTCCTGGTCCCAAGTCTCGCGCTGGGGTGGTGGTTCTCCCAGCGCATGCGTACGCGCTTCCGGAGCGCACGTGAGACGAATGCTGCTCTTACTGGGCGAATCCAAGAAACTCTGGCCGGGATCAAAGTCATCAAAGCCTATGGCGCCGAACCCATCGAGCAGGCCGCCTTCGAAGGTGCAAGCCACCGTGCCTTCGCCACCGCCTTCCAGGCCCGCAACCTTTACGCCGTCTTTGGCATGACCATGTTCTGGACCTTCGGAAGCTTCGCACTCTTCATCACGGCACTCGGAACCATCGAAGTGATGAAAAAGACCGAACTAGCCGCGACCGCCCTGGGCTTCACCCTCTGGAATCTGGGACTCTACAACTACTTCAAAGCACGCCTGGGTGGCTCGGTGGAATCACTCAAGGACCTCTTTCGGACCTGGGGTAGAGCTCAGGATATCGCCATCGGTCTCGACCGAGTCTTCGAGGTCATGGACCATGAACCCGAAATCCTCGATGACCCGGATGCCATCGCCCTCAGCGGCGTTCAGCGCGAGATCTCCTTCCAGAACGTGAGTTTTCGCTATCGAACTGACCGACCGGTTTTTGAGGGTGTCAACCTGTCCGCCCAGATCGGCACCATTACGGCGATTGTGGGACCCACGGGTTCGGGAAAGAGCACCCTCATGGCGCTTCTACTCCGACTCTTCGACCCAAGCTCAGGCCGAGTCGAAATTGACGGAATCGACCTGAAGACAATTCAGACCGCCAGCCTGCGCGAGCACGTTTCCATCGCCCTTCAAGAAAATATTCTCTTCGGCAACACGATTCGCGAAAATATTCGCTTCGCAGAGCCGGACGCCAGCGACTCTGCCATACAAGAAGCGGCGCGAATCGCCGCTGCGGATGGGTTCATCGAAGATCTTCCAGGTGGCTATGACACTCTCCTCGGGGAAAGGGGATCCAAGCTCTCCACCGGCCAGCGCCAGCGTCTTTCCATTGCCCGGGCCATTATAAAAGATACCCCCATCCTGATTCTCGACGAACCCACCGCCGCCCTGGACGCCGTAACCGAACAACGAGTCCTTCAAAACCTGGCCGAATGGGGGCGTAACCGGGCGATTTTCATCATTACCCACCGTCTATCCACCGTCCGGAGAGCCGATCAGGTCGCTTTTCTGGGCGGCGGCACCCTCGCCGAAATCGGCTCCCACGAAGAGTTGATGGCTCGATCCGACGGCGCGTATCGGGCATTGGTCGAAGCAGAGGGAGGCGCAGCGCCTTGACGACTCCCTCCCCTCACCAGGAAAACGCCGATCTCGACAGCGGGCAGACCCTGCGCGTCATCGGCCGCGCCCTGCGCTTTATCGAGCCCTTCCGGGGCCAGTTTATGGTCAAGGTGGGCCTCCTTCTTCTCAGCCTACTCCCGATGCTGATGCTTCCCTGGCCGGTCAAAATCATTATCGACAACGTCATCGAGGGGCACCCCATCGATGAGCCCATTCGACCCTACCCCGAACTCGTGGCTCCCCTCCTCAACGCCCTGGCAGCCTATTCCCCCTCGGAGTTGCTCTTTGTCGTCATTGCTTTCCAGACCACGCTCTTCATCCTGATCGGAGCCTTCGGAACTTCGGGAAGCGAGGGCGAAACCGCCGAGAGTTATCTCGCCAGTGGTTATGACACTGCCAGCCGAACCGAGAACGAAGCCAACGCGGGCTTCAGTTTGACCGGCGGCCTTCTCGGGCTCTTCGATTTTCGCTGGACCATGCGGCTGACCCAAGCACTCAACCACCACTATCGCACGCGACTCTTTGATCGAATTCAAACCCTGCCCATGACCGCCTTCGACGATGAGCGAATCGGCGATGCGGTTTACCGCGTCATGTATGACACGCCCTCGATCACTGACGCCTGCTACAGAATGCTCCTCACGCCCATCGCGGCACCCATTCATATCCTGCTCACGGTGACGATCCTCGGAGCGCTCTACGGTGATCACCCGAGCCTGGTGTACTCGGCCCTGGCCTTCCTTCCCATCGCCCTCCTCTCGAGCCTCCCCTTGGCCGGCGCGGCCCGGCGTATGAGCGGGCGGAGCCGCCAGGCCGGGGCCACGGCCACCGCCACCGCCGAGGAGGGGATGAGCAATATTCTTGCGGTCCAGAGTCTGGGCGGAGAAGAGCGACAACGAGACCGCTACGAGCGGGACAGCTGGCAATCGTTCAGCCGCTACCGTGATGTTTTTCGTATCGGCATCTACACGGTGCTCATCGCCGGGCTCCCCAGCCTCGCCGTGGGGGGCTACGCCTATTTCGTGGCCATCGATGGCGTGATCGCCGGGGAACTGAGTCGCGGCGATTTCGGCCTTCTGATCACCTACTTCTTTCAGATCATGGCCTCGTCCCAAATGCTGGGGGCCCTTTGGTACCGGGTGCAGGCCTCGGCGGCTGGGCTCAACCGGGTCTTCTTCCTGATGGATCTGCCCGGAGAAACCGATGGTCCGGGGGGTGTCGAACTCCCCATTCTCCAGCAGGGCGTCGAGGTTCAGAATGTCGAATTCCGCTACCCCGACGGAACTCCCGTGCTGCGCGACCTCAGCCTGAAGGCGCATATCGGCCAGATGATTGCCCTCGTGGGACCCGCCGGCGCGGGCAAGACCACCCTGGCCTACCTGCTCCCGCGCTTCGTTTCTCCCCAGCGCGGGCGAGTCCGCATCGACGGCCAGGACATCGCCTCGGTTCGCCTGGGCTCGCTCCGGGATCAGATCGCCTTCGTGTTCCAGGAAACCGTCCTCTTCGACGCCACCATCGAGGAAAATATCCGCCTGGGCAAGAGCGACGCCAGCGATGCCGCAGTGCGTGAGGCCGCCCGCCGGGCTGGCGCGGCGGAATTCATCGAGAAACTACCCCAGGGCTATGCCACCCCCCTGGGTAGGGCAGGAGGCAAGCTCTCCGTGGGACAGAGGCAGCGCCTCTCCCTCGCCCGGGCGCTGGTGCGCGACGCCCGGATTCTGATCCTCGACGAACCCACCTCCGCCCTGGACCCGGAAACCGAGGCCCGCTTCGTCGCGACCCTTCGCGACCTCAGCCAGGATCGCATCGTGATCATCATCGCTCACCGTCTGTCCACAGTTCGGACCGCCGACGAGATCCTCTTCATCGAGGACGGGGAGATCCGGGAGCAAGGCAGCCACGAGGCGCTACTCGCCCTGCCCCAAGGCGCGTACCGAAATTTCGTCGAACTCCAGGGAGGCGCCTAAGTCCTGGCCGCCCTGGTGCGCCGCCAGGCGTATCTTTTCAGCGAGCGCCGGGGAATGACGGAAACCATGCATTCCCCCTGGAGGGTGCCTTCAGGAGCCCCAGAAAAGCCCCGGTCAGTCACCCTTGGGATCTGGAGTCGGGATATGGCATTGCGGCCCACCCCCGTGGGCCCATCCGTTCATTTCGAGGCCAGGCCAACCCGAGCGAGCCTCGTCTTCCCGCTCTCGGACAACAGCCGACACCCTCGCCCCGAAAATCCATAGGGAAATCTCGATGAAGCGTCTCCACGACAAACCGATCATCGTCACAGGCGGAGGAAGCGGCATCGGCCGTGGGGCCTGCCTGCGGATCGCCGAGGAGGGCGGGCTCGTCGCGGTGGCCGACATCCGCAGACCCCTGGCGGATGCTGTCGCGGCCGATCACCTCTTCCATCGCCGGATCCGTAATCGGCGCTGGCGGAGCGGCCGCGTCGTACGCCGTCTCCAAGCACGGGGTCATCGGCCTCGCCAAGCAGATTGCCGTGGACTATGGCGCCGATATTCGCAGACCGGGTCGGGCCAAGGACGAGTACGGCGCAACCATTGCGTTCTTGCTCTCCGATGATGCCGGCTATATCACCGGGACCTCCATCGCCGTCGATGGAGGCTATCTCGCCACCTGATCCGTCACCCCAAGAACTGCGCCAGCCGAATCGGGCACGCCGATTTCGAAGGCCTGGGTTACCATCCGCGAGCCCGCTCCAAAGACATAGTCTTTTCCCGAATATCGGCTTCGCCCGACACACTACCGATCCAGAAGTCAGAATGGAGAGCGCGACACCATGCAAAAGCCTACTAGGCGAGCCGTACTTGCCTCCCTCGCCACCGTCGCCGCACTACTGGCCACAGCCGCGAGCGCAGTAGACCATCGGGCGGGCAACGACCCCTACGAATCGATCAGTTCTCTCCCGGTGGCCATCGAAGCCCCCTCTCAGACCGTGCTCGGCCAAGCCTATACCTTCCCCGACGGAGTCCCGCTGATTGAAGTGTTCAAAATCACCATCGAGCCCGGTATGAAGACGGCCCCACACAAACACGCCATCCCCCTCCTCGCATACGTTCTCTCGGGAGAGCTCGGCGTCGATTACGGGAGTCGGGGGAAAAAGACCTTCTCCATGGGCCAAGCCTATATTGAGGCAATCAATTGGTGCCATGTGGGCTATGCGGCGGGGGACGCGACAGTAGAACTCCTGGGGGTTTATCTCGGGCAGCAGGATCCGAACCAGATCAAACCCGAACCCTGCGATCGCCTCGAGTAGATAGCCGCCCCAATTCGAACCGCGATACGTCCTTGTCCAATACGTACCTGTCTAATACTCACCTGTTACGATGAACCCAGGCGGCCCACCGCTGCTCGCCCACCTTCGCCAGTGGGCTTGACCCGAGAATTGAGAGCACCCGATGAGAATCGCACTCCTGTCTACCAGCTTCCTCCCCGCCCTGGGCGGCATGGAATTCGTAGTGCACAGCCTAGCCGTCGAGTGGGGGAAACAAGGCCACGACGTCCTCGTCATCAACTGGACCAGCGATCGGCCAACTCATCCAGAAGCCAACTATGCCGTAGCCAAATTTGATCTTCTCAGAGGCGCCCCGCGCTTCGGATACCACCGCTTCCCCTTCTCGGGCTACAGCCGCCGCTCCATCGAAAGGATCCTGGAAGATTTCAACCCGGATTTCATTTCCGCCCACATGGCCTACCCGACTGCCCATTGGTTGGCGCGCATGCATCCCAAGCGACGCTATGTGGTTACCTGCCATGGCTCGGACATTACCCTTTTCGACTGGGGCTTTCGCAAGAGATACGGCATCGATGCCGAATTACGCGAGGGACTCAACCAATCGGTCGGGGCGATTGCGATCAGCACCCATGCTCATAAAATGATCAAGGATCTGGGCGTCGACTCCCAAGTCATCAAGGACATCTCGAACGGGGTCGACCTCGAACGGTTCAGAAAAACCGTCGAATTCTCTCTTCGAGATGAACTCGGCCTCGATTCCTCCGCCCTCATTATCCTCAGCGTGGGCCGGGATCATCCCCAGAAGGACTACTCTGCGGGAATCCGCGCCTTTGCGAATGTCGCCGAACGATTAGACAACGCCTACTACGCCATCATCGGCAAGAACGCGTCAAACCACCAAACCTTGGCAGAATCCCTCGGCGTAGGTGACCGTGTCCTCTTCCCGGGCCCTCTGCAAGGCGACCGCATGGTGGGCGCCTACCAGCAGGCCAACGTCTTTTTCTCGCCTTCAATCTGGGAGATGATGCCCCTGGTCGTGCTTGAGTCCATGGCGGTCGGGCTGCCATCGGTGGTCACCAATATCAGCGGAAGCCAGGATCTAGTCTTGGACGGTGAGACCGGCTTCATCGTCGAACCCGGGGACGAAGAGGCGATGGCGGATGCCCTGGTCGGCCTCCTCGAGGAACCCGAGGCTAGGCAGAAATTTCGCCAGGCAGCCCTCAACCGTTCAGAAGCCTTCTCATGGGATAGGATCAGCCGCCGTTACCTCGAACTCGCCTAGAGCAAGCGGCCTCAACCGGTTCTTGGTCAGGAATCGCGAACCGGCTGGAATATCGGGATCGTTGGCACACCCAACTGCCCGACCCGCTTCACCAGCCAGGCCATGGCACCCTTTAGCCGGGTGCGAATCACGGAGAAAACCTCTCGCCAGGGATGGGGGACTAGGCCGACCTCGGAAAACCCTACCCCTCTCCCACCAGAACCTTCCGGGCGTGTTCGGTATCCATGTATTCCTTCCATTCGACGATCTTCCCGTCGAGCGCCCGCATCAGAAAATGGTATTCCTGCTCGTAGAGGTCCCCACGAATGGTTCTACCCCGACCTGTAGCCTCGATGGCCACACGTTCTCCCTCGGCGGTCATGGCCTCGATCCTGAACTCAATCCCATCGGGGAAGAGGCCCAGCACCTGAGGCATGGAGTGGAGGGCACCCGCTTTATCGTTCGTCCCGCTGAAGGGCAGCGACCCCGTGACCCAGAGCTTGAAATCAGAGGAGTAGTGCTCCCTCACAAACTCTGTATCCGCTTGGGAGAGCGCCCGGATCAAGCGTCTTGCGAGTTCCTTGTTCTCCTCTTCCTGCCTTCCCATGACTTCTCCTGGTCAAAACGAGGTTCCCTACCAGCTTCTCGCATCCCAAGGATTTAGCCAACCCCCACAGCACCCTTGGTTTTCTGTAAAAACGCCCTCGGCGCGCCGCCCCAGCCCATCCGAAGCGAAGGATCTTTTTCTCCGGGCCTGGGTCGGATAGCCCGTGCCCCCTATAGTCCCCGTTCGGCCCGCCTCATAGATAGGCGGATCTTGAATTTTAAAGGAGCCTAGAAAATGGGAATTTTGGACGGAAAGGTGGCCATCGTCACCGGAGCCGGGGGCGGCCTCGGGCGAGCCCACTCTCTGTTGCTTGGCAAAGAGGGCGCGGCGGTAGTCGTGAACGACCTCGGCGGCAGCGTCGATGGACAAGGCGGCGGCAATTCCATGGCCGATGCCGTGGTCGAAGAAATTCGCGCCGCAGGCGGTCAAGCCATCGCCAACTACGGTTCGGTCACCGAGGCGGACGATGCCCAGGCGCTGGTTGACGCCGCAGTGTCGGAGTTCGGCAAGGTCGACATCCTGATCAACAACGCGGGCATTCTCCGCGACAAATCCTTCAAGAAGATGAGCGAGGATCTCTGGGATCCCGTCATCGCCGTGCACCTCAAGGGAACCTACCACCCCACGCGTGCGGTCTACGGCCAAATGATCGAGCAAGGGACCGGGGGCCGGATCATCATGACCAGCTCTACCTCGGGCTTGATCGGCAATTTTGGCCAGACAAATTACGGCGCGGCCAAGGCGGGCATTGCGGGTTTCATGCGTTGCCTTGCCATCGAGGCGGCCAAGGCGGGGATCACCGTAAACGTGTTGGCCCCCAATGCCTACTCTCGTATGACAGCCGATCTCTTCCCTGAGGGTTCGGAGGTCAACTTCGCAGCAGAGAAAGTCTCTCCGGCCATCGCTTGGCTGTGCTCGGACGAAGCGGCGGAGATCACCGGGCGGCAATTCGTGATCAGCGGAAACCGTGTCTCCCTGCTCTACCCTGCCTTCGAGACCCTCGCGGATCGCGACGGCGCCGAAGATGCGTGGACGCCCTCCGAGGTCGGCGAGAAGATCCTCAAGTCGATGGCGAACTGGCCTGAACCCGCCACCGTCGCCAAGCTGGTCTTCTGATCAGCCAAAAGTGACCGATGCCGGAGTGCGGGGGTCTTCCCTGCATTCCGGCATCCACCGCGTTTTTGCGGCAGCCGGTCTCTCCCTGAAACAGGCCCTGGGCAAGGGACCGGAGCCTAGTCCGGCTCCTCTTCGAGCCATGCATTAAAATGCGGCTCGCGCCCCTGGAAGAACGCCTGCACTCCCTCGCGCACGTCTGGGTGATGGTCCGCGATGGCCGTCTTCGAAGCGATCTCATCGAGGGCATGCTCCCAGCCAAGTTCGGCGGCATTATAGAGCGAGCGTTTGGCCAGGCGCATGGCGACCTGGGGGCCAGTCGCCAACTCCGAGGCCAGAGCCAGGGCGGCGGATTCGAGTTCTTCGGGGGCCACGACCTCGGTGACCAATCCGAGTTCGAGGGCTTCCTCCGCGCTGACGATCCGCTTGCGAAGCACGAAGTCCAAGGCCCGAGCCAGACCGAGTAATCGAACCAACAAGTATTGGCCTCCCTCGTCGGGTAGAAGCCCGAATCGCAGGGTGGCGCTCCCCAGGCGAGCGGAAGAAGCGGCCAGGCGAAAATCGCAGGACAGGGCGAGGGAGAGTCCCGTCTGGATCGCCACTCCGTTGAGAGCGGCCACGGTCATCTTGTCGAGGCTTCTCAGCGCCGTATTCAAGGGCTGAGAGACGGTCCGCAGGCCGTTATAGGTTCCCAGGGCCGTATCGTGCCCGGGAGGGATATCGGCCATCAACCTCTGGCCTGGGATCTCGGCATCTCGGTAGGATTTTAGATCGTCTCCCGCGCAAAACGCCCGCCCACTGCCCGTGAAAACCAGCACCCGCACGCGATCATCCATCTGCGCCTGGGTCAGGGTTTCGACGAGATCTCGCTTGATCGAGGTGGTGAGCCCGTTCATCCTCTCGGGACTCGTAAACTGGATCCATGCGATCCCGGGCGGCCTGATCTCCACATCGAAGCCGGCGAAGCTGCCACACTGCACTCTCCATCCTCCTCTTGGGCACCCTTGCCTCGTCGCTTCAAGGCCCAGGCGCCGTGTTCAAAGCTGACTGCCGCGTCGTCGCGCCGCCCATTCGAGACGAATTGCCTTCGCAAAGAACTTGAGAAATCCGAACGGATTGGCTCTCAACTTGCGGAGCAAGAGCCTCCGCATCCCCGGCATACTGCTGTAGGACCCCTCACGCTGCCCGTGTCCCATATGGAGCGAGAGAGCGGGCACATCGACTACGTCCAAGCCCAGCTTGAGAACGAGTTCTTCGGTCTTCGGCAGCAGGCATTCTTCCGCCGTACAGGCCTGATATCGAACGCTGACGTGGATCTCGGCTTCGGGCATGTCCAGGGGACGCGTCTCGCTGGCGAGTTCTCCGGTGGCGTAGAAGGGAACCGTGATATCCACGACTCCACTCCACACCTGCAAATCCAGGTTCATGTTCTCGAGGCGGAGTTTCTCACTGACTGGAAAGACCGGGTCGAGAACGTGAAGACCCGGAGGCCCCTCGACGCCAATCTTCGTCCCCACCATCCCATCGGGTACCGGGTCCGCATAGATATGCAGCCCCTCTGCAAGCTCAAAACGAACGACCAGCTTGCGCATGATCCCCTGGCGAATCGTTCCCTTGCCCCCGTGGATCGCAGCCGTCACCCCGACGCCGTCTCCTCCCCCGGCTGCCTGGGGATTCTCCTCATCGAGAACAATCCGGCCGAGCGCTGCATCCAAAAAGCTCTCAGGGCTGTCTCGCTTCTTGTAGGAATCGTAAAAAAACTTGGCGACAACGCGCCCTGATTCATCCGCGACGTAGACCCCGGGAAAGGGAATTCCATAAAGAAAAGCATCGTCCGCCGAGACTTCGGTATTGAGAATTCCATACTCCCTAATCGCCTCGGAGTCGACATCAGAAAGAAGCGGGTACGGGATATCTTGCCCCTGGGCGAATTCCTTCAAGGTTTCTTGATCGTCGTAGGAGATCGCATAGAGCTTGACCCCTTGATCCTCGAATTTGGCGTACGCATCGCGCAACTCACCGAGTTGCGTCCAACAAGGGGGTCACCACACGGCCGAGCGAAAAAAGACCACCACCGCCTTCGCCCCGGCCCGGTCCTCATGCAAGCGAACCCGCTCACCGTTCGCGTCGGGCAGGTCGAACTCCGGCAACCGCTCACCGATCTCGGGCCCTGTACCGTGGCCCTGGGGAAGGCCGGATCGGGCCGGATGCCCTAAGGGTGCGGGGGCATCGAATCCGTGTTCATCGCGTTCAATCGTCATTCTCGAAATCCTCTTAAAATCGGCTCCCTGGGCAATCTGGCATAGCCCTCGCCGGGAGACAAGCAGGCACCCAATAGCCTGTCTTCACCGATGCTTTTATCCTCCATTGGCCTACCTTTCAGCGGGCAAAGCCATTCGGGCTGCGGGAGGGATGAAGCATTCAATGCGCGCATGGCAGACCGTCCGATCGGGTTCCCCCTCTCATGCGCTGGTCCTCAATCCAGCGACCGATCCACCCTCCCCCCTCCCGAACACGGTGCATGTGGAGGTATTGGCAGCGGGGATCGGGTTGCCCGACGCGCTGATGTGCACCGGCGACTATCCCCTAACCCCGGCCCGGTCTCCTTTCACCCAGGGCCAGGAGGTGGTTGGGCGTATCCTTGCCCTCGGTGAGGGTGTGACGGGGCGAAACGTGGGCGATCGCGTGATGGCCGTCACCCATTTCTTCACGGGTCAGGGGGGCTTCGCCGACGAGTGCCTCGTGCTCGACGATTTCTGCCTCCCCGTCCCCGAGGAGATGAGCGATGCGGAGGCCGCAGGCTTCCTCATCCCCTTTCACACCGCCTATATCGCTCTGGTCGCCCGGGCCAAGATTGACCCCGGCGAGGACCTCCTGGTACTCGGTGGAGCAGGCGGCACCGGGCAGGCCGCGGTCCAACTGGGCAAGGCCCTGGGTGCCCGGGTCATCGCAACCGCTGGAGGCCCAGACAAAGCTCAATTTTGCCGAACCCTTGGAGCCGATCATGTCATTGATTACCGGGCTGAGGATATCGCGGCAGAAGTCATGAAGGCCACCGAGGGCGTCGGTGTCAACGTCGTCTACGACCCTGTCGGCGGTCCAGCCTTTTCGAGCGCGACGCGCTGCATCGCCCACGAGGGCCGTATTCTCGCGGTTGGCTTCGCCAGCGGAGAGTGGGGAAAGACCGAGACCGCGCACCTCGTCAACAACAACTACTCGGTCATGGGTGTCATCCCCACGCGCTATGACCGGGTCTTCAAAGAGAAAGCCCAAGCCGATCTCTTGGGCTGGTGGGCCCAGGGCAAACTTAGCCCCAGGATCCATGAGGTCGTTCCCTTCGACGCGCTTCCTTCGGCGCTCGAATCTCTGGCCGCAGGTCGGGTCACGGGGAAACTCGTGCTTGAGGTCGGCGCCCCCACCGATTAGAAGCCTTTTGAGCCCAGGGCAGTGCGAGCCGTCTAGAGCATCCCGGGGTACTGGCCACCGTCGAGCAGAATATTCTGCCCGGTGATATAGGACGCCCACTCACTGCAGAGGAATGCGCAGGTCGCCCCGAACTCATCCGGTTGGCCGAAGCGCCCCGCCGGGATGGCGCCTCGAGCGCTTGTCCTCACCTGCTCCAAATCGGAACCGCTCCCCGCCGCCATCTTCTCATGGTTGCTGCGAAGTCGGTCGGTATCGAATTGTCCGGGGAGGAGGTTGTTCACCGTCACGCCCTCCCCGGCCACTTCCCGTGCCAAGCCACCGACAAAACCCGTCAGCCCCGAGCGTGCTCCGTTCGAAAGACCCAGGACACCGAGGGGCGACTTCACCATATAACTCGTGATATTGACGATCCGCCCAAATCGTCTCTCGCTCATGCCGTCGACGGTCAACCGAATCAGCTCGATCGCCGACAGCATGTTGGCGTCGATGGCCTTGATCCAATCCTCTCGCGTCCAATCCCGAAAATTCCCAGGCGGCGGGCCTCCGGCATTATTCACGAGAATATCCGGAGCGGGACAGGCCTTGAGGAGCTTGGCGCGCCCCTGCTCCGAGGTCACATCGGCGAGCACCGCGGTCGCCTCACCGCCAGCAGCCCGTATCTCGGCGACCGCACGCTCGAGGGTCTCGGGGGTTCGCGCTGCGGCCCAAACCTCGGCGCCCTCGGCTGCGAGCGCCTGAGCACAGCCTCGCCCCAAACCCCGACTGGCCCCGCAGACAATGGCCTTTCGACCGACTATTCCCAAATCCATCGCGCTACTCCTCTTCGCTGGGGTTATCGCACAGGGGCCCAAGGCCCGCAAAGCCCCAGGCCCCAACGTCTCGAACCTCCAGGCCTCGGAGTCCCCGGGCCCCACAAGAAAATCGCGAGAGTTGCTCTCCGTACTCGCGAGTTTTCATTATCTTATCGACCCCTCGAGCAGGACTGCCGGGAGGAACAAATAAGGTGGAGGAGACATCGGTGTCCCAGGAAATTATCAGCGAGACCCGCGGGAGAGTTCTACTGATCACCCTGAACCGTCCGGAGGCCCGCAACTCGGTGAACTCCGCCATGGGCAACCAACTCGTCGCCGCCATCCGCCAATTGGACGAAGACGACGACCTTTCCATTGGCGTCTTGACCGGCGCGGGCAAGGGATTCTCCGCCGGCATGGACCTAAAAGCCTTCGCCACCGAAGGCCCTCCCGAAGGCTTCTCGGATTTCCTAATTCAGGGAGGCAGCAAGCCGCTCATTGCAGCCGTGGAGGGCTTCGCCCTGGCCGGAGGGCTCGAAATCGCCCTGGCTTGCGACCTCATCGTGGCCGCCCGAGGAATTCCCTTTGGCATCCCCGAGGCCAAGCGAGGCCTGTTCGCCGCAGGAGGCGCGCTCCTCCGCCTGCCCCAACGAGTCGGCCTCGGAAAGGCGATGGATCTCGCGCTCACCGCGGAGCCGATCCTCTCGGAGGAGGCCCACGCCATCGGTCTCGTCGATCACTTGGCCGATCCCGGCCAGAGCGCCGAGGCCGCACTCGAACTCGCCGAGCGGATCAGCAAGAACGCTCCGCTCTCGCTCCAACTCTCCAAGCGCGTCTTGCGGCAGAGCCAGGGCATGACCGACTCGGAATTTTGGGAGTTTCAGAATGCCGACACCGCCTCGATCTTCGCCTCGCAAGATGCTCGAGAGGGAGCCGTCGCTTTCGCGGAGAAGCGAGAACCCCACTGGAAGGGCAAGTAGCCAGAGCCTAGGCCCCCCCAACCTCCCCAGCGATAGCTCAGGCCAATACCTCCAGGAGGCCCGCATTGAGCCGGCTACCCAAGCCCTTGCAAAAAGGCCGCTTGCTAACGCATTGCATCGGCGATTGCTCATGCTGCAAAGGGCGTGAGGGACTGCTCTCCCGAGCTACGACCCGCGACTCAAACAAGCGGCCTGAGGGTCGAGGCCCCGATTGAATGCCCGCTCTCGCCACCGGGCAGGCGTCACGGTGGCCCAACCGGGCTTCAGTCCGAGGCTCGTCCTCGCCCCCCCCGCAATAGCGCTGCACCGGCGAGCACGACCAAGAGGAGCGCCAGGCCTTTCTCCGAGAGCAGGGGTACTGCAATGCCGCCTCCCCCTCCCCCGGAGCAAGCCCCGCAGTCCGCCGCGCAACTCGAGCAGGTCTCATAACCGTTGCAGGAGAAGTCACCGCAGGCCCAGGTATTCGGGTAGGTACCCGGAGTAAACGTGGCCCAGAGTGGCTCTCCCGCCCCGTTGTACACGACCATATTGCCATCGGCCTGCAGCCTTAACTCGGCGCCGGAAGTCCCCGACGTTCCGGAAGCCCAGCGCGGCTGACCTAGACCGTCATAGACCACGAGGTTTCCATCGGCCTGAAAGCGAAGTTCGCAATCACTGCCCAGGCCCGCGGTTCCGCTATTCCAGAGCGGCCCACCCACAATGGCATTCTCGACGTTCAAAAGAACCAGATTGCAATCGTCTTGCATGATCAACTTGCGATTCAGGCTCTGAGCCCATTGGCCCGCTCCAAGGTCAAATTGGCCCGCATTCCAGATAAGCTCCCCTGAAATATTCGAACCCGCGGACCAGAGCGGCTGCCCCGCTCCGTTGTAGACCACCAGATTCCCATCCTCCTGAAGGCTCAAAATCCCTCCAGTGGTTCCCGATGTCCCAGATGCCCAAAGCGCCGAACCGCTTCCCGAATAGACCACGAAATTTCCGTCGGCCTGGAAATTCGCGCTGCAACCCGGGCCCTGCCCTGCCGTATCACTGTGCCAAACCACCCCCCCGGTCTCCCCGTTTTCGAAGCTGTAGAGGACGAGATTGCAATCCTCCAACATCTCCATTTTACGGTTCTGGCTGTGAAGGATCTGAGGGGCAAAAAGAGCCAGTGCTTCCCCGGCGAAGTGGTACTCCAGGGGATAATTGGTGTAGCTCTGCCAGAGGGCCTGATTCGAGCCGTTGTAGACCACCAAGTTTCCGTCGCCCTGGATTCGCAGCTGTGCCCCACTCGTCCCCGAGGTTCCCGATGTCCAAAGAACCTGCCCCCCGCCCTCGTAGAGCACAAAGTTGCCGTCGGCCTGGAATTCCACTCGACAGTTAATCCCCTGATTCTGCGTGTCGGTGCTCCAGAGACTCCCTCCCACAACCCCGTTCTGAATGCTGAAGAGTTTCAGATTGCAATCGGCTCCAAGCTCGAGAAAACGAGAAATTCCGGCTACGGACTCGGCCCCGAGCAGGGTCAACTGCCCAGCGAAGAAAATCGCGTCGTCGACACTTCCCTTGTGCCAATCGCCTTCAACCGCGAGATCGTTGTGATTGAGCCAAACCCGGCTCTGGCCCACAGACTCCCGAGCCTGCTTGAGCGCTTGATTCTCCTGGCTATTCGAGGGACGGCCGAACTCGTATTCCGAACCCAGGGATGCGCACGCCGAGACTCCCCCCTGCCAGATATCGTTCAATGCGCTGATGGCCCAGCTCCCATTGCCCCTATGCTGGCAGGCGAAGAAATTCTGAAGGCTGCAGGCGTCATCGTTCCAGCGACCGTTGGCCACTTGGGACGCACAGTCCTCGCTTCCACCAAAATCGTTGGGCTCGTTGACCTCCCAGCTCCAGATCGCCGCCGGGAGCCGTGCATCGTTCTGATGAAACTGATCGAGAGCCACGATATTCGTGCCGTTGGCGAAATAGCTGGTCACGTCGGAGGCACTAATCGAAGCCCCCGCCCCGCCGATACCTCCAATCGTGGTCGAGTCCTCCCAGACCCGGCTCAGCCCGCCGAGCCCGGTAAAGACCATCCCGTTCCAATTGGCGTCCCCACTGCAGCCCCCCTGGTTCCAGATCAAAACCTTCTTCCCTGCAGCGAGTACATCGGCCTTGGTCAAGCTCCCGGGAAGATCACCGCAGCCTCCACTGGGGTAGACGAGGTTTCCAAAACGACTGGCGATCTGGTTATAGGCCTCCCCATGTTCCCCATCCATGTGATCTTCCAGATGAAGGAGCAGCACCTGATCCTGACTGGCGGACGAGTTCAGCCAGGCGTTGATCTCGTCGAGGCCCTCGGCCAGGTAGCGATCGCTCGTACTGCAACCGAAATGCCCGGCGGTCCCATGGCACAGAAGCAAACGATTCGGAAACGAGAAAACCCCCTCTGCCTTGGGGGTCCAATGAACATCCAACTCGATCGCCCGGGCGCCGATTCTCAACTGGTTGTAGATCGAATCCACCTGATTGGGGTCGAGGTAGGAAGTCGCCGTGCTGTAGACCCCGGAGTTGAAGGCGTTATGAGTGCCGATTCGGCTGATTTCGGACATCGGCAAGTCGAGATCCAGAAGCCGCTGGGCGCTCAGCGCCCTGCCGGTCCAACTAACGTTGAAATCGTCGATCCCATCGCCCCAAGCCTGGGAAACAACCCCCGCGAGCAGGGCTAGCCCCAACACGAAGAGTTGGGCGGATAGAGACTGGATCGACCTCAACAAAGCGCTCTCATACTCCCCTGCTCGGCCTAGGGCCCGACGCCTAGGCACAGACTAAGAGGTATCGAACATCCCACCCCCACTTCAACCCCGCAGGGAAGCGACTCGTGCCGCCCCACCCGGTCGGGCAATGCAACCCATTGAGAACGAGCCTCCGCCGCCCCAGCACCACAAGGGCGTAGACCCCTCGAATTTCAATCAGGCGCTTCGCCCCGTGCGAGGGCGGGCAGTTCTTCACCCATCCACACGGGCGGGAGTGGGAGAGCCTCGCCGAAGCGGTAGCAGTCGATTCCGAAACGGGCCGGAATTTCCATCAAGCGACGCTCCTCGTCCTCATCGACCTTTTCCCGCCATCGCGTCACGAGCCACCATGGGTCACGCTCGGCTCGACCGTCATCAAACATCGCGATCGTCGCTGCATCCGACTTTCTCACGGTCGCCGAAGGCTTTGCCAGGTTGACCTCAAGTCGGTGTTGGTCCCTGAGAGCCAACGAGTCAGCCAGCCGACCGATAACCGGGCCCGGTCTCAACACCAATTCTTCGTAACTGATCACCAACCAGTCCTCTTGGACCGAGCGCAGAGGTACAGCGTTCTGAAGCGACCAGTCGAGCACCCCCTTCTCAAGGTCAGATCCCGAACGAAGAATATGGCGACCGTAATCGAGCTCATCTGGGGAAAAGTAATTGCTGTAATCGCTCTCGAGAAAAGCGTCGAGTCGGGGGTACACCTCGCGAGACAAGCTGACCGGGATTGGATGCCGAAGAAGAAGCACCACGCGAGCATTACAACTCTCCGCCAGGCGAGCGATCTGCCCTTCTCCACCGTGAAGAATCTTGGCCAGGAGCCTATTGGTCACCGGCTTATAATTGGGAACAAAGGGTGACGGGTTGAGGAATCGATACCGGCCATCGCAAAGGCCCTGAAAATAGTTCTCGACCACAGGCCAATTCGCGTCTTTCTGGAGTTCTTTCCAGCTCGAAATGCCCAGCCGACTGACAATAGAGGGCAGACGTAAATCCAGGGGCTCGTCGCATTGCTTGAAGCCTGGCTGCGTATTGATCAACTCCATCAGCCACGTGGATCCGCTCCTGGGAGTCGTGAACACGAACACATTCGGGAGCTCTCCTGGCCGGTGCCAATTACTCAGCGAGCGCAGCGCCAATGATGCAGTCTTCCTCATGGATATCATTGCGGTACAAACTCCGTGCTTCTTGAGTAAGGAAAGGCGCTAACGGGCAAGCGCATCCCTCGCGAGAGGCCCACCTGCTCGAGGATTTCGTCCGACGCCGCTGTCTCGATGATATAGGGGGCCTCCGCCTTGAGGAGGGCGCTCTCCAAACTTGAATCGCTTTCGATAACGACAACTTCTCGTCCTTGGTCACGTAACTCTTCAGCGACCACGCGCCCGAAACGACCGTATCCACAAACTATGACATGCCCGTTCATGCTCTCGACCCTTCGACTCATTCCGCTCTTGTGAAAGAGCTCGCTCAATTGCCCTTCAAAACTCAACATTGCGATGACTGAAATAAAATAGAGAGTTATCCCAATACCCGTAATGATCAGAAGCGCTGCAAAGATACGGCCCGGGGGAGTCAGCGGCACGACATCGCCGTATCCCACCGTCGGGATCGTGACGACCGCCAAGTAGAAGGCGTTGATCCATCCCATCCCCTCGACGTACACAAAGCCTGCAGTGCCCACCGCTGTCGCGGCCAAAAGGATTATTATCAACTCGATAATGCGTGCCGAGGAGCCCAATGAGTTCACCTCGTTTTCCCTTGCCCATCGGGAGCGACGCAAAACAATTTTGCGGACACGGCCTAGAACTCATTTTCCAGCCTGCACAAAGCTCTCGTAGAACTCGTTCTTTTCTCGAGTCTCTGCGAAGCAAAGGTGCTCCTTGCCTCGGATCGTACCGTGAATTAATCGAGTCGTGAATTAGATATTGGGCCGTATGAAGCCCCCGGGCTCCACCTCTTGCACGCGATCTGGCCGCTGCCCTCCCCCGAGCACCAGCATGCCCATGCCATAGATCAGCCCTGAGAGGAGAAAGGAAGCCAGCGAGGGGTTCGCAAACCGCAACCACTCGTGAGTTGCCCCGCTAAAGGGGTTGTAGAGGAATACGTAGAGCACCTGCCCCATCAGCAACGCCCCGAGAGCGAGCCAGTTTATGCCCTTCACATGGTAATAGAGGCCGTTTTCACCGTCCTCAAAGATCGACCAGAGCGAAACGCCTCGCCGTCTCAGGAAGAAATAGTCGACGAGAAGGATCCCAGAGATCGGTGCATACATGGTTCCGTTGTAGGCGAGAAAGGCATCGCCCAGACTCGACAACTCGCCCGGCCAAAAAACAAATGGAAGGCATGGGAAGAGGGCGGCTAAAACGACCCACTTCCATTGCGCGCCACGGAAGACGCGCAGATGCCGCAGGGCAAGCCCGCTTGCATAGACCGAAACTGCCGTGGAGGTCACGTTCGCCAGGGCCACGAAGACCAGGGCGATGACGCCCAGGAAAACTCCGCCCAATGGAATCATCCATTCGGTGGGGTCGCTCGACTGAACGACGAGTGCCGAGAAAGTTCCCGCCGCACAGACGGCCCCCGCCGAGAAGCCCAACTGGATAACCTCTGGGAAAATCGCGTTGCGTCGAGTACGCGTGTTGCGCGCCAGAAAGCCGATGCCTCCCCACCAGGAAAAACCCGAGGCAATTCCCAACTCCACTGCGATCAGATAATTGACCAGGGGCGATGGCCCGGGGGCCAGAGGCTCGGCCTGAGATATCGCCTCCCAGCCATGGCCGACGAAAAGCATGTAAAAGAGGAAAATAACCAGCGCCACCAGCCCAGGCGTGATGATCGCGTTAAAGCGATTCAGCATGGCAACGCCACGCGTAACCACCAAGAATGAAAGTCCGATCCCAAGCGCAACCCCCGCGCTGACGATCCAATCACCTACCTGGTACCCGAAGGCAGCGACGATATTCCGAATCCCGTTCCCGAACATTACAAGGATGAGACCCGACCAACCGATCATGTTGATTAGATAGAGGACCAGAACAACAACCATCCCTTTAGGGCCGAACGCCGGACGGCAGGCATCGATCTGCTCCAGACCATTCTCTTGGCAAGCAAAAGAGAGGGGAAGGCTCGCCAGGAGCACCCCGATCATATTCCCCGCGACCAGGCAGATCAGGCCCTCGAGAGCGCCTACCAACTCGGCCACGTATCCCCCGGTCAGGAAACACCAGGTGGCCACCCCGTAAGCGAAACAGGTGCTATTGGCGCCAAGGGTTCCATATTCCCGCTCGCCGGGGAGCAGAGGCATTCGCCCAAATACGCTTTCCGAAGACTCGCTCACGGCGCACCCCAATAGAGCACGGCCAGCGGGACTGCGGCCCCAAGAACGAGAAGGAGAACCCAGTCCAGTCTCGTAAACTCCCCGAGTTCGGCATCACCGAGTTCGCTCAGGGCACGAATACGATGCTCCAGCTCGGCGACCCTTTGAGCCTGCGCGGCCATTCTCTCTTCAGAGCGGTTATTTGCCCCCGCTCGCCCATTCGGATCCATCAAGGCACCTCCTTACATCGGAAAGCGGCGAACTCGCTTCCTCTCGACTGTCCTACCCAGCGACTCTACCCCGACTTCGCAGCATCGAAAACCAGGAGCGGCCCCAACCCAGCCAAGTCCGCAAAAAAAAACTCTAACTAGCCTATACTTCCCTGAACAGATCGTAGGTTCTCCTGCCCCGGGGTAGATTGAACCCTGACTGACCCTATCCCTTTGACCGCCACAAGGAGTCACGTCTATGGATCATTCGTCACGCCCTGGAGCAGAACTGCTCGCGCGACTCGATCGAATCCCCGTCTGGCCCTATCCCCGCTCGGTTTTGGCCGTCGTGGGCGCCGGATTTTTCTTCGCCTACTTCGACATTGTCACCATCGGGTTTGCCCTTCCTGTCATCTCCGAGCAGTTCAAGGTCTCGGCCGAGATGGCCTCCTGGTCGATTACCAGCGGCTTGATCGGATATATCCTCGGCTCTTTCCTCGATAGTCGGATCGCCGATCGCTACGGGCGACGAATCAGCTTGCTGCTCTCGGTGGCCGCCTTCTCCGTGGGCTCGCTTCTCTCCGCCACGAGTTCCAGCCTGGGCGAGCTCGTCTTCTGGCGCTTCATTTCTGGCATGGGAATCGGCGCCGAGATCGCACTGGTCACAACCTACATGGCGGAACTCTCGCCCGCCCCGCTCCGGGGGCGCTACACCGGCTGGACAATCGTCGCCGCTTTCACGGGTTTCGCGGTTGTCCCCATTCTGGCACTCCAGATCGTTCCCCATTATGCCTGGGGCTGGCGCCTTCTTTTTGTCGCCGGCGCTCTCGGCGGACTCGCCATCGGCTTCATGCGTCGGGGGCTCCCGGACTCGATCCACTGGCTCGTGAACGAGGGACGCCTCAAAGAAGCCAAGGTGACTCTCCTTGAAGCAGAGGCGTTCGCCGAGAAACGACTCGGGCAGCCCCTCGGACCCGTGCCCGAAGGCGCGACGGAAGCCGTGGCCTCCCAGGAAATCCAGGGGCTCCGCGCGCTCCTGACACCGCCCTTTCTGGGGCGCTTACTCCTGCTCGGCCTGGTCTGGTTCATCTATTACGTGGGCAATTACGGCTGGCTCACCCTAGCGCCCGAGCTCTTTGCCAAGCACGGATTCAGCCTCGAACAAAGCATCGCCTCGCTGACCATGACCGGACTGGGCTTCGTCGCGGGGGCCCTGGCCGCCGTGTACTGCAGCGACCGGATCGACCGTCGTCGTACCGCAGCCAGCTTGGCTCTGGTTTGGGCGGCCACCCTACTCGGGATCGGAGTCTATGCATCGCCCTTGACGATTCCGGCCCTGGGCTTCATCGCCTCCTTCACCATCGGCTTCCTGATTCCCATCCTCTATACCATCACAGGAGAGAATTTCCCGACTCGTGTGCGCGCCACAGGTGTCTCGCTCAGCGATGGTTTCGGCCACCTCGGCGGTGCCTTCTGTGGACAGATCATTCTCGGGGTCGAAGCGGTCTATGGCTTCGAAGGCGCCTTCTTCACCATGGCCGCCACCGGGCTAGTCACAGCCGCGCTGATCGGGCTCATCTCCAACCAGACAGGCACCACCCTCGAATAGGCCCGAGGGGCCGTGAACCCTCGCCCCAAAGCAGATCATTCGGCGGCGGCAGAGGGAGGCTCGCTCGGGGTCTCATGGCGCCGAAAAGCATGCCGCGAGCCGGTTAGGAACACAGCGCCTCCCAGCAGGGCTTGGCCGATCCAGCCGAGTCCCGGCAGCTCCTCCGGTTCTTCAATTTGAATGAAGGCAGCGCGAACCACTCCCCAATTCCCACTTCCATCCTGTCCGCGAACAAAGATGATATGCCGACCCGCCGTCATCCCCGAGGTATCCATCGACCCCGAGACCGACTCGGCAGCCGAATCGAAGGCCCCGTCCGCTGGGGCCAACGAATGAGGAAATCCGGTACCCCAGGGAGGTTCGTCGACATAAAACTCAGCTCCCACAATGGCTTGAATCGGCTCGGAACCGTTGACCTGATTAAAAAGACCGTCGTCCAGGGTCGCCAAGATCTCGACCGACTCACCCGCAACAGCGACTTCCACGTCCAAGGCCAGGGCAGTGACCTCGGGCCCGGCAGGGCTCATATAGGGTGCCCGAGCCGCCTTGGCTGCGTAGAGAAATGAGGGGAGATTGTCCGGGACAACCGTCTGCTCAAACGCCGAGCAGGACTGGAAAAAAGCCGTGCCCAACTCGAAAGTGAAAGCTGCAACACCCAGATCGCCGTAGCCAAAATCGTCGGTGGCTCCATCAACGGGGTAGAGACCGATGGATTGCTCCGGAGAGTACTGATTCCAATACGCCAGCTTTCGGCCGAGGGTCTGGAGCCCGAGTGCATTCGGAGCCTGGGAAGTCGCAAAACCCCAGGGCCACAGCACGAGTTCTCCATAGGAATGCACGTCGATAAAAATACCCGTGGCATCCGCAGGCGCAGCCGCGCTGAGCCCGGGGCCACGCTGGTCGGGGAAAATCGAGCGCATATAGTCGACAATCGCCTGGGTCTCGGGCTCCGACTCAGGAACCGGCCCGCGATAAGTCGACGAGCACTCGAAATTGCTTCCGCCACCACAACAATCCCACTGAAAAGGAAAATTTCGATTCAGGTCCGCTCCACGATCACTGCTCAGAGGTGAGCAATAGTTCTGGTTCGTATTTTTCCGCCAGAAGAACCCCGACTCTGCCCATTTTCGACCGTCCGGATTCCCGTTCAGAAGAATATGGACTTCGTGGTGATCCAGAAGCCATGTCGCATCGGCGTCGCTCCCATATCCATCCAACAGGGATTCAGCGAAAGCGAGACACAAGGGCGTCGTCGCGTACTCACGAGCATGAAGACCGCAAAGCAAGAAAAGAGAGGGCTTAGGGCCTGCCACTTCAACGTTCCCCAGGCGAATCACCCGTAGATCGTACCCCCCTTGGCCCGTGGCCTTTTCCCATGAATCCCCGATATCCACCAAGCTCGCCAACCCGGGCGAGGTCGAAACCATGGCCTCTGCGGCGAGGTTGGTTTCCTCGACGGTTTCGTAACAGGGATACCCGGGAAGCCGCAGGGGAACGGGTTCATCCAGGGGAGACGGGATGACCTCCAGCCCCGCTTCGTTCAGCTTGGCGATTTCTTCCGGGCCTACGTAGAGGACGTGATACCCCTCCAGCTTATCCGTACGCACCATCGAGCCCTCAAAGGAAATAAGAATACGATTCCCCAAACCCGGATCCGCGAAGGGAACGCGAACGAACTGGTTTCCTTTAGCGGCAGCGGAGGAATCGAGAGCCTGGGCACCACGACTGGCGTCCCAGGGAAAGCTAAGGGCCGCCACCCCAACCAAAAGGCTCAGCATTCGTAGGATGCGGCGCTTCGGGACCGCACGAGTTAAACCGGGAGTCCTCACGGATGAAGGGTAACCGAGAGATAGACCGCGCTCAACTCAACCCCAGAATCCGATTCGGAAAATCCTACAGCCATTCCCGAGCCGCTACTTCAAGTAGCCTAGATACTCGGCCTGCTGCGAGATCATCATATCGACCATATCGGCCACAGGAGCCACCCGATCGACATTGACATCGACCAAGAGCGCTTGGATGGCCGCCTCCTTCGAGGCGTTCAGGATCGCCTCCGCCGTCAGATCGTGCACGGCGACTTGATTGGTGAGTAGACCCGCGAAGCCCTTGGGCATCGCGTCCAACGGGATCCCGTCGATGCCGCTGGCATCCACCCAAGCAGGAACTTCCACGACCATGAATTCCGGAAGGCTGGGAATCAAGCCACGATTCGGGATATTGACAGCAGCTTCCTCGTAGCGCCGATCGAGAAGCATGCCTTCGATAATTTCCACCAGTCGTTCGGTCCGAGTCTCCCGAATCTGGGGGTCCCCGCGCATCACCCACTTCTTGTAGTAGATATAGAAGTCGAGAATGCCCTTATGATCGGCCGCGTCATGCGCCCACTGCACGTACTCACCGATATGGCTATCAGTGGTAATCGGAAGGACCCTAAATTTCTCGATCAACTCCCTAAAAACACCACGCTCCGCCCAAGCACTCGCACCTTCTCGAAGCGCAGGCTCGCTCCCCGGCGTGGATCCAGCCTCCTGATCAGTCAGTTGTTTGAGAATACTTCCGAACGCCGGAAGATTTTCAAAGTAGTCCGGCGCCCGCTCCAACACATCCTGGTAGGCATCTTTCCCGCTATCGCGATAGCGCGCCTCCACCAGCACACTGAAATGGTTCAGTCCTCCCGCCCGAAATTCGATATTCGCCATCGACGTGTCGAGCATTTTGGGCAAATGCTGATTGAGCGAAGCAATCTCGTGGCAAAGCCCCACGAGCTTCACATCGGGGAATCGACGATGCACGGTGGTACAGATTCGGCTCATGGGATTGCTGTAATTGAACACCCACGCATCGGGACAAATCCGCTCGATATCGGCACAGATCTCGAGAATCGGCGGGACCACTCGAAGCGAATGGAATAACCCCCCGGGCCCACCGTTCTCACCGAAGACCTGCCTGAAACCGAATTGCTGCGGGATAGTTCGATCTTGCTCCCAGAGAGCGAAGCGGTCACCGACTTCGATCGAGATGACGCAAAAACTCGCACCTTGAAGCGCTTCAGACCTGTCCGTCGTCGCCAGCAATCTGACCTTCAGGCCGTGGTCGGAGATAAATTGGTCTCCGGCGCGCTTAACCCGGGCAAGCGCCAGTTCATCGATGTCGTGGAGCACCACTTCTGCCTCAGCGAGGGGGGCACTCTGAAATATATCTCCGAGCATGTCGAAGCCAAATTGAGCGCTGCCGGCGCCGATCAGAACGATTCGAATGGACACAAGGTTTCTCCGGTGAACAGCTAGAAGGCTCCCCAAAGAACGAGGCCACCGCTCACTGCAAGTTTTTGAGTTTCAAAATCAACTGTCACGAATTTTGTAGCGAACATGGAGATGCTTTAAACCCACCACAAAATTCGCCCGAATCCACTCTGGCTCGGCGGCGAACTCCCAATATTCTACGCGCCGCGCGAGTTCCTCGACCACCGAGCGCATGCTCTGACGCGCGAAATGCGTCCCCATGCAGAAGTGCTCTCCATAACCAAACGCGATATGGCGGTTCGGATTCCTATCGATACTGAACTGATAGGGGGCGTCAAAAACCGACTCGTCTCGGTTAGCCGAACCATAAAAGAGAACCAAGGAATCCCCCTCCCGGATCGCCTGGCCGTTCACCACGGTGTCACGAGCCGCCGTCCTCTTCATGTAATTCACGGGCGAAGACCAACGAATCATCTCTTCCACGGCATCCGAAGCCCGTGAGAGATCTGCTTTCACCTTGTCGAATTCATCCGGATTCTGAATCAACTGGGCGAAGCCACCCGCGAGTGAATTCTTCGTCGTATCGTGTCCTGCACTGAAGATAATCAGGTAGTAACCCAGGGTTTCCATCGGTCCCATGGGCTCGCCGTTGATCCGAGCATTCGCAATGATGCTAGCGATGTCGTCCCGAGGGTTTTTTCGGCGGTCCTCAACGATGGGAAGAAAGAGTTCGAGGAATTCCTGTCCGAGTTGAGCAAAATCCTCCGGACTCGTTCTCCCTCCACCCAATTCGAGATCCTCTGGAGCGAAGAGCCGGTTTGAGAGCTCTAGCACTTGGGGTTCCTGCTCTTCGGGTACGCCCAACGCTTTTGAGAGAATCCGCAACGGATGGCTGACTGCGAGCCCCATCGCCAAGTCGGCCTCACCTTCCCGGGCGAGTTCATCGACCAGGGATTTGGCACTCTCCGCAATCACGCCCTGCATTCGCTTCAGCGCTCGCGGCGTCAATGAGGGACTAACGACCTTTCTCAAGTCGCGATGGACAGGCGGATCGGTAACGATCACAACCTTCATCGCACCGATTCCCTCGCCGTCTTGAATGACGGGAACCCTGGGCATCAGAGTCACCCCGGGCTCGCTGAGAAAAACATCCGGAGTCCTGGAGATCTCCTTTATCTCTTCTTGGCGCGTGATCGCCCAGAAGGGCTCGATCTGCCCGAAGTCACACCAATGGACCGGGGATTCGGCTCGAAGTTGATCCCATAGCGCGTAGGGGGGTCCGTTTTCAGCGTAATAATCGAGATCCACCAGCTGAAATTCATCAGTGATTGCCATACGCGCTCATCCTTATTGCCGGCTATTTCAAACGAGGTTCGGCCCCCACAAACGCCTGGGGCCGCACTCACACAATTAACACATTCCCCAATGAGCAGCGTTTGAGCGCGCCGGTCGCGAGAGCCTCCGCGCCACCGACTTGGCGGCTCAGAGTTTCGCCCGATTAGCGCCAACCAAGTGCCCGGCATCGACATTCATTTTTTCGTACCACGAACGCAAGACCTCGAACGCAAGCTTTCGCCCACCATCGTCTGAGAGAAGCCCCTTGCGGTTCCAGTAGTCCTGGGTTCCCTGATAGAGACGCCCGGGGGCACGGAAATCTTTAAGGATCCAGGGCGCAACGCCGACTAATCCCGACTGCGCCTCCAGCATCTCAATCTGCCGTCGATAGACGAGGGCTTGGTAGTCCTCGCTAAAAACAACGAGATCCTCCTCGGGCGCCCGCTTCCCTCTTTTCGCGCCAGCACCCATCTCGCTCACCACAAGGGGCCCCGGACGATCACTGACGATTCGAATGCGGTGCATATTATCGAGCATTACCTTGCGCGCGTGATGACTCGAGAATGGTCCTAGCAATCCAAGGGCGCCACTATAATACCAGCCGAAATACTGATTCAGTCCCTGGACATCGACCAGATCGGCCAAGGGGTCACGTATCCTGTACTCCCAATCACCCGAAGGCAGGCCGAACAGCGCCGGAAGGTAAGAGCCACCAAAGAGATCCAACATCGCGCCGCCGGATGTCAACATCGCCGCCGTGACGAGCCTTCCAGGGTCACGCTCCCGCACTTCGGCAGCCAGCGCAGACATAAATTGCTGCCTTGCTTCACCCGAGGGCGTTTCATTCCCGATACTCCACAGAATCACCGAAGCCCGGTTTCGGTCTCTCTCGATCAACTCCACGAGTTGCTGACGTGCGCGTCCAAGAGTCGAAGGGTTCCCGAAATCAAGGTTCCAGTAAACCGGGATCTCCTCCCAAACAAGAAGGCCCTTCTCGTCTGCCACCCGAGCCATAAATTCACTATGCGGGTAATGAGCGAGCCTGACAAAGTTGACGCCCAAGCTTTCGGCCCAACCGAGCAGCCTCTCGGCATCGGCACGATCGTGCGCTCGACCCCTCCCCTGCCCGGCTTCCTCGTGAAGGGAAATTCCCTTCAGGAAGATCGGCGACCCATTGAGGAGAATCTGATTTCCCTCAACCGAGACGGTTCGAAACCCAATTTCGTCGCTCACGAGGTCTTGAGACGAGGAAATATTGACGGTGTAAAGCTTGGGGTTATCGGGCGACCACAACTCAGGGCTTGCCTCCAGCACGAACTCGGCCCGACCGTCAGGTCCTGTCTGCACCTCGATCGTCGTAGCCAGTTCAGGGACGCTGACCTCGACGGCTTGGTTTGCCCCATCTCCGGCCAAGTGAACGAAGCCCTTGATTCCTCCACCCTCCCGGCCCACCCACTCGAGCGAATAGTTCTCGATATAGGTTTGCGGGACATCCACCACCAAAACGTCTCGGGTCAGGCCGCCATAATTATGCCAATCCGTCCGCGTCGTCGGCACATCCTCGTCACTCTTCGCGTTGTCCACCCGGACTACCAGAAGGTTCTTCCCGGGATTGAGCGAGCCGGTCATCTCAAAATTGAAGGGAGTAAACCCTCCCTCGTGCTGACCAAGCAGGCGACCGTTCAAGTAGACCGAAGCTCGATAATTCGCGGCACCGAGCCAGATAAACGTTCTCTTATCATCCTCAGGTCGATGCTCGAACTCCCGCTTGTACCAAACAACACCTCGATAGAAGTGAAGCCGGGGATCTTGAGTGTTCCAATCTCCCGGGACCTTCAGAACAAGGCCATTGCGGTAAGAAAATTCCGAGAGGTCGCTGGGGGTGGCCTGCTCCATGGCGCGTGCGGCGATACCACCGATATCGCCCGCACCATAGGGGTCGATGACCGCTTCCCAATCACCCTTCAAGTCGACAATATCCCGGGCATAGATATTGGCGATGGCGGGAGGCCCAGAAAACTCTTCGTATTCCGCAACCGAACGGTAGTGATCGACGATCTCCCGGGTCTCGGAAGGCCAATCGCCCACCCACAT
>JAQWRT010000005.1 GCA_029243605.1 Myxococcota bacterium | reverse complement strand
GAGGTTGAACTGATTATTCGACTCGCCCATGTCGGGATCGTTGTAGTTCCAACCCGCGGCCACGAAGCCGCTGATGTCTGTGCTCTCGAGGAAGGAAGAGAGAGCGGAAACGGCGTCGCGTTCGTCGTTCACGACGGCCTGGCTCTGTTCGAGCTGACCCTGCTGCGCGGCCACCATGGCGCGCGCATCGGTGAGTTCGGCGCTCTGGGCCTGGATCTGACTCTCCATGGCCTCGAGGCGCTGCTTCATGTCCTGGATCTCGCTGCCCAGATCTGCTGCTGCCACAAATTGCGGGACGAGCAACAGGCTCGCCGCCACAACCACGGCTGTCCTAAGAATGGATCGCATTGCGTTTCTCCTTAACGGTGATGGATTGGCACGGAAACGCTCCGAGCCTGCCCACATCCCTGACTTCCCTGTGATTTACAGGGACACTCTCCAGCCCCGGAAATTCCGGAAACTGAAAATCGCGTTTGGGGGGATTGCCGTACTGGGCGCTGGGGGTCGGTGAGTGCGAGCCGGAGCTGCATTCACGGAGCGCCTGGGGGGCGACATCGTACTGGGGGAAAATGTACTGGGGGGAAATGTGCTGGGGGAAATTTCTTGCGCGGAGGCGGGGAACGTCATCGTCGACGGAGACGTCGAAGCGGTCAAAACATCCGAGGTCATGTCGGAGGTCATGTCGGAGGTCATCATGTCTAGTGAAACCCGCTCATCGAATCCGAACGGTGCCACGCCGGCCCCAACGGTATCCGCTGCGCTCAACGCACTCGTCGCGTCCATCGATGGCAAAGCCCACCCGTCTGCGTTCTGCAGCGACATGCTTTCGCTTCCCCCCAAATTAACCTTGGCCGATTTGCCTGATTCCCGTCTTCCGACCCAGCAGCAAATTTCGCTGCCTTCCCAAGATCGCCGACAGGCCACGCGCTTCGGCCCTCGTTCGCTTTGCTTCGGCCCAACGGCCTCAAACCACGCCTCACGAACGGGACAGATGCAAGCGTATTTTTTTTGGACTCGAAAGGGGCTGGAAGTCCTAAATCAGCCCCCCCCGGGCCCCAATGGCTCCGTTCCGTGCCGGAACCGGCCACTTGATGAGTGGGTGTAAAGAGCCACGATGAGTCACTAGGTGTTTGATTGTCAAAGCGATTCCGCCTCGTCCCAAAAGGCCGACTTGCTATCCAAACAGGGAACTGAATTTTCGAATTCGATCAAAAAAAAGTTTGCCGTTCTGGCATTTTCGGGGAAAGTGCGGGGCAAACACCCTCTTTTCCCCGCGTCGAACACATCACCCTGGTGAGGGCAACCCAAAAAACCGGGGCTGGCCCGGCTTTTTTTCAAGGCCCGCCCGGTCCCCGAACGCCGCCGGAATCCGGCCAGAGCTCCTGGCCATCGAGGTAGGCAAAGGTCCGAGGACACAGAATGGCCTCGGGAAGCGCCCGAAGCGCGCTCAGAGAGCTCAAATCCGAGAATCGGTCGATGTCGAAGCTCGGCTTGAGGACAGCGGACCGAGCGCCCAGGCCCTCGGCCTGGGCCAGGGTGTCGGCGAGAACGCTGTCGGTGCTCATGGGGTGGGCGAAGAGTCCCGGCCAGGGGCGGGTCATCCCGATCAGCGAATACCCGCCGTCCCGGTCGGGCGCCACGGCGATGTCGTGGCTCTCCAGCGCATCGAGCGCCTGGGCCACCCGCGCCTGGGGCAGGGCAGGGCTATCGCTACCGCGCAGCAGGACAACGCCCTGACCCCGGGCAGCCTCGACTTCCACCGCCCGCTCCATCCTCTCGGAGAGCGAGGCACCCACCTGGGGAATCACGCGATAGCCGGGGGGCGCCTGCCGGGCCCACTCCCGGCACGCCGTACCCGGATCCAGCGCTACCACGGGCTCGAGGCCCAGTCCCCGGGCGAAGCATTCGGTGGCCTCGAGGATGTCGTCGAGCATAGCCGCGTAGAAATCGGCGGCTTGTTCGGGCGCGAAGGGGGGGCAGAGGCGGGTCTTGACCCGCCCGGCTTCGGGCACCTTCGCGAAGACGACGATCGAGCCCCTGGGCCCCGCCTCGCTCATGGCCCGGCCGCATCCCCCGATGCCTTGTCCGCCGGGTCTATGTCCGCCGGCGCAATGGGTCCGTAGAGCGCCTCGGCGCGTTCGCCCTGGGCCTGGCTCCAAGCTTCGAAATTCAGCTGCACCGCGTCGTACTCCTCTTCGGTATCCACGTCGATGGCGCAGCCCCCGGCCTCGGTGGCGAGGAAGCGAAAGCGGGCGTCGAGCACCCGGCTGATCACCTCCTCATTCCTTTGCAGGGTCACCCAACCCCGCAGCCGGTCGGCCAGGGCGCGGAATTTCCAGCGGTCGGCGAGGCCCGCCAGGTGCATCACCATATAGAGGAAGACGATGAGCGGGCCGCCGGCTCGGGAGAAGAAGACCTTCCAGGCCAGGGCGCCCATATGCCAGAACTTACGCTGGTGGCGGTGCTCGTACATGTCGTTGATGCGCTCGCGGTTCGCGATTCGCCCGGGCCGGGCGAAATGCAGGTTGTTCTGGCGCACGCGGCCGTCGCGTAGGTTGAAGTAGGCGACCTCGATTCCCGTGCCCCCAGAAGCCGAGGCCAGGAAGCCTTCGAGGGCTTGCTCGTGGACGTAGCCAAAGGCGTAATCGCAATCGGGACGCTCGAGCGCCGAGCGCACGAAAGCCGAAATTTCCTGGGCCGTGGCAAAGGGCAGGTCTCCCGAGACGTAGAGAACCTGCTGATCGAGTTCGTCCGGGCCGGGATCCCGGCCCTGAGCGGGGTCCCGGGAAATCACCCGCCGATACGTCTCCCAGGCGTTCTCGAGCAAATTCCTGCCCTGGGCCACCAAATGCAGGGGCTTGCGGATGGCTCGACGGATGCCCTCATCCGAGAATACGTCCTCGAGCCTTTCGAGATTTCCCACCACCCAAACCTCGGAGACCTCGGGGACCTTCTGCAGGGTCTCCACCAGGCGAGCCACCATGGGCTGGCCCGCCACGGGGAGGAAGACCTTACTCTCGCCGTAGACGGCCTTGGCGGCGCGGGTATCGCCTGCGGTCACCACGGCAGGCACCCGGGTCACGGCGGGGATCCGAACGGAAGCGCCGGTCATGGGGCGCTCCAACCACGCAAGGGTACGCCGAGAGGGGCAAACGCCATGCCCGCCCACTGCCCCTGTGCCCAACACCGGTTTCGCGTGGAAATGATTCCCCTAACCCGCATTGGCTGCCTTCTGGCCCTCGGCCTCGTCCCGGTTTCGATAAGCCCCTCGCCCTCCGCAGGAAGTGCCGGGCCCCTCGCTGCGGCCGGCCTCTCTGGGGCCCGCGAGCACCATAGCAAGGGAAAAGATGACTCCCAGTAACGCTCCAGCCGCCCGAGCGGGGAATCGGGTACCCTCGCGCTCTTCCCGCAATCCGAAGACGCCCCGGAGCCCCTGCCCATTGGCGCGTATCCAGCGACGCCCGGCCCACCTCGGCCCGCTCGATTTCCTGGCCTTCACCGGTCTTTGGCCCGCGGCCGTCGCGGCGGCTCTGGTGAGCGCCAGCGCTCTCGCCCTGCCCGGCCCTCTGGCGACGACGCCGCTGCTCGCCATGATCGCCCTCTCGGTGGCGGGGACTCTCGTGGTCTACAACATCGACCGCTTGAGGGATCTGGGGGAGGACGCGCTCACCGCACCGGCGCGCTCGGCCTTTGTCTCCCGACACCGACGAGCGCTGCAAACCCTCACCGCATTGAGCGCCGTCGCCGCCATCCCCGCCGCCCTGGCCCTGCCGATCCGAGCCTGGGCAATGTGCGCCCTGGCCGGGGCTCTTGGACTTTTCCATCGGCGCCTCAAGAAGGCGCACCCCGGTCTCGCTGTCCTCTATATCACCCTGGCCTGGATCGCGGTGGTGGTCGGGCTTCCCGCGATCTGTTTTGCCTTGGACTCTGGTGGCCTCGCCCCAGCAATGGTCGCGGCCGGAGCCCTGGGCCCGGCCATTGCGGCGAACCTCGTGGCCTCGGAATTGCGCGGACACCCGCCGGACACCGAATCCCGACGGCGTCTCCGGAGAGCGGGAGCCATGGCACTCCTCGGCGGGTTGGCACCCCTGGCGCATCCGCCCTCGTGGCCGCTGATCCTGCCCGCCCTCTTCGCCTGGGCCAGCGTGGTCGGCTTTCGCAACAGCGAACGCTACGGGTTGCTCGTTCTCGACGGAGCGCTTCTGGTCGGGGCCCTGGCCGCCGCCGCCGGGTTGGCCGCGACCCGCTGAGCCCGCCGGGACAGGGGGTGGGTACAGGTGCGGATAAATAGGAGCGGATAAAATAGGAGCGGATAAATAGGAGCCGGGGAATCGATGGTGGAGCCGAGCGGGATCGAACCGCCGACCTCCGCGTTGCGAACGCGGCGCTCTCCCAGCTGAGCTACGGCCCCATTTCCATCTTTTCAATCCTCTGCGAGGCCCAAACCGCGCCTCCCGAGAGAATCCCTCCACTTTGCCCAAGCCAAGCGGGGAATTCTGGGTTCCCTGAAAGGCCTAGCGGGCTCCGACCTTATAGCGCGCCCCTATCAGCGTCAAGCGCCATCGGCTCGGTCGGGGCTGGCCGAGGGCCCTCTCACGGCGCTGGGGCATTCTGGGACTGGACGAAGCCCTCCCCAGGGCGCACATTTCTGGCCATGACCATTCAAGTTCGCTCGATTCTCGTCCCCGTGGATTTTTCCGAACACGCCGATGCGGTGATCGACTGGGCCGCCCATCTGGCCGAGGAGCACCAGAGCAAGCTCGTGCTTCTCCACGCCTACCACCTGCCCGTAGAATTCCAGCAGGTCGAGGGCGCCTACCTGCCCGCCGACTTTTGGAATTCGGTCAAGGACGAGTCCAAAAAACAGCTGGCGGTCTACGGCGATCAGCTCCGTCAGCGTGGTCTCGAAGTCGATGAACTGACCCGGGAAGGATACCCCGCGACGGTCATCGAGGAAGCGGCCGAGGAGCTCACCGCCGATCTCATCGTCATCGGCTCCCGGGGCCGCAGCGGCCTCAAGCACCTGCTGCTCGGGAGCATCGCCGAACGGGTCGTCCAGAAGGCTCCGTGCCCCGTGCTCACGGTCAAGAGCCCGCATTCCTGAGCGAAGCCAGCTTCCCTCGAAATCCAGCCCCTCAGACCGTTTCGAAGAAGTAGCCGATCTTCACGCCCAGCGCGCTCGAGAGGTCGTTGAGCGTCGACACCGACGCCGCGCTCTTGCCCAACTCGATCTGGGAAATCAAGCTCACCGATCGGCCGGTGCGCGTGGCGAGATGCTTCAAAGTCATTTTCTGCCCCCGGCGACATTCCCGGAGCTGCTGCCCCACCGCCTGATTGACATGAGCATCGGAGTTCACGACCAAACCGTTTGCCTTGACGGCTTCGGTAAGGACCATTTCGAGCTCTTCCCGGTCGAGGGGTTTCTGCAGGTAATGAAAGGCCTGGTGTTTCATGGTCTCCACGGCCATCTCCACCGAAGCGAGCCCGGTGGTGGCGATCACGCAGAGGTCGGCGTCGTAGCTACGGATCGCCTGAAGCGCGGCAATGCCCGCAGGGTTGCCGGGCGAGACGTCCAGAATCACGAGCTGGTACTGGCCCTGCTCGAGCTCGGTCACGGCGCGGTCGGCTTCGCGAAGGACTCCGGCCTCGTAGCCCAGGTCCCCGAGCATCCGCTTCAGGTCAGCGGTCGCTGCCTCGTCGCGATCGATCACCAAAATCATCGGTTTCTGTTCGTATCCCATAGTCCTCAGCCCTCCGACTTGCCGGCCCACTTCTGGACCGATGCTCCACGGGGTCGGCACCTCGACGGGCTACCCGCCGAGCACCTGCACCCGAGAGATTCTTCGGGTGCCGGGCGGCATTCCATTAGCCCTGTAACGCAAAAACTTCACCGGAGCGGCCCGGAGAGGTGCCGGAAAAGTCCTAAGCCTTTAATTTGTAAAGGCTTTATCTGGGTCTGGCGAGTCCTCGCCGGTTTGTCGATCGGGCTCCCCGGGGGATACCGAATCGCTTGCCCCTAGATTTTGGGGCTCGAGCAACCACGCCGGACCGTACATCTCGGGCTCGTCGAGAACCGGGGAGATGGCGAGAACGTGCAGACGGACCGCCTCCCTACCGGGTTCTTGGATCTCAACCCAACCGGGAAAGCGAACGCCGTCGTAGACCGCTTCCGGGCCCAGCCGGGTTCGCACCCCGCCCGCTGCATCTAGGCCCCGAATGCCATAGCTCTTGCGATCGATCCAAAGCCCGGGTGAAGCCAGCGGGACCGGTTCCTCGAGCTCCTCGGCCCCGGGCTCCCCGCCCCGGACCACCGGGGTCTCGGCCGCCGATACGGCCACCTCGCCGGTCTCGGTCTCGGGCGCCCCGGACAAGGGCTCGCCCTCACCGGGGGACTCGGCGCGTGCGGCTCCGGCGAGCTCGTTCTCGGGCAAGGAATCGAGGCCGCTGGGCGCGGGCGGCGCTTCGCTGCCCCCCTCGCCCCCTCTCGGCGCGAGATCGACGATGGATCGGATCTCCACGCCCTCGGCCTCGAGGGCGGCGGTCATCTCCTGCCACTCCTCAATGCTGAAGCCGGCGGCTTCCGCCGCCTCCTGCTCAGCAGCCAGGGCGCGAACCGCGTCGTAGAGTTCAAGACCCTGAATCTCGGGAGGCGCCCGCCGTGGGATTTCGAGGGCGGGGTCGCCAACGACCAAGCAATCCTCTTCGTCGCACTGAGAAAGACCGACGGTGTCCACCCCGATCTGGAGTTCTTCGAGGGAGCGGCGCAGAGCCGAGCCGCTTTCGACTTGAAGCACATAGAGCGGCGGAAGGAAAAACCGGTGCTCCTCCAGGGGCTCCCCGTTGCGCGTGGCAAAGACTTCACCCCCCCGGAGAAGGTGCCTTTCCACCAGGCCATTGGCCCCCCGCAATTCGAGCCGGGCTCGCCCAGAGGGATCGGTGAATAGGGTCCCGCTCGCCACCGAGGGGCGATCGCCGATCTGAACCCTCAACTCGAAACGCAGGGGCTGAGTGCGATCGGCCGCGGCATTTTCCGACGCCACCGCCGAGGCAATTCGCTCGGGGGAGGGCACCGTCGCCGGGGCGGCGGTCGCCCAGACCACGAGGAGGGCCGAACCCCACCCCGCCAGGCGCTTCACCGAGCGCGCCCCGCCAAGCGGGAAGAACCCGCGTACACCGCGCGCGATCCGAGCTCTGACTCGATCCGCAGCAATTGGTTGTATTTGCAAACGCGATCGGTCCGACAAAGCGAACCGGTCTTGATCTGGCCGGCTCCCGATGCCACCGCCAGGTCGGCGATGGTGGTGTCCTCGGTCTCCCCCGATCGGTGCGAGACGACGACGCCGAAATCCGCCGCCTGGGCGAGGCGAATCGCTTCGAGGGTTTCCGTCAGCGTCCCAATCTGGTTGACCTTGATGAGAATCGCGTTGGCCGAATGCTCGTCGATCCCGCGCTGGAGTATCCCCGGGTTCGTCACGAAGAGGTCGTCCCCCACGATCTGAAGGCGGTCGCCCAATTCGGATGTCATCCGGCCCCAGCCCTCCCAATCTCCCTCGGCGAGGCCGTCCTCGATGGAAACGATGGGGTAGCGAGTCACCCAGTCCTGCCAGAACGCGATCATCTCGCCGCTCTCCAGGCTGCGGCCCTCACCGGCCAGCACGTAGCGGCCCTCTTTATAGAATTCGCTGGCCGCCGGGTCGAGGGCCAGGGAAATATCTTCGCCGGGTCGGTAGCCCGCCCTCTCAATGGCGAAGAGGATCAACTCCACCGCTTCGTCGTTACTCGCCAGGTTCGGCGCGAAGCCCCCCTCATCACCCACCGAAGTCGCGTACCCCTTGTCGGAGAGCACGCCGCGCAGGGTATGAAAAACCTCGGCGCCCCACCGGAGCGCCTCGGCAAAACTTTCGGCGCCCAGGGGGTAGAGCATGAACTCCTGAACGTCCACGTTGTTGTCCGCGTGGGCCCCACCGTTGAGGACGTTCATCATAGGCGCGGGGAGCAGATGAGCGCCCTCGCCTCCGAGCCAGGCATAAAGAGAAGTTCCCGACGCCTGGGCCGCCGCCCGGGCCGCCGCAAGAGAGACCCCCAACATGGCGTTGGCCCCGAGGCGCGCCTTGGTCTCGGTCCCATCGAGTTCGATCAACCGATCATCCAGGGACGCCTGTTCGGGAATCCCACCCAACTTCACACCCCCAAGCGACCGGGCGATTTCACCGTTCACAAACTCCACGGCCTTGAGGACACCCTTGCCCGCGTAGCGCGCCGCATCGCCATCGCGCAATTCGAGCGCCTCCCGGGAACCCGTCGAAGCGCCCGAGGGCACCGCCGCCCGGCCGAGTTCGCCCGAGGCCAGACGAAGGTCGACTTCCACTGTCGGATTGCCCCGGGAGTCGAGAATTTCCCGGGCCTCGATGCTCTCGATCGTGCTCTGTGTCATGGATCCCCACTCCGCCCTATGTCGTTGACCCGAGGCGCCTCCGCGCGCGGGTTTCTCCCCGGAACTCGCGGCCGAGAAATCGGCAGCAGCCCTCTGGGGGGAGACCGCCCAATCTAGCAGCCCGACGCAGGGGAGTCCTGCGCGGAAGCTGGGGCCTGGACGCTACGCGAGGCGGCTCACCACCACCGGCCGGCCGTCGGGACCCTCGAAAATATCCACCGAAATGCCGAAGGCGCGGTGAATGATCTCCGGCCGGAGAACCTCGTGGGGCTCCCCATCGGCGATCACCTGACCCTCGGAGAGAACCACGAGTCGGTCGCAAATCCGGGCCACTCCCCCCAGGTCGTGGCTGACCACCAGAGCCCCTCCCCCAGCCCGGGTGAAATGACGAACCGCTCGGAGCAGGTCCATCCGGTGCCGAAGATCGAGGAAAGCGGTGGGTTCGTCGAGAAGCAGCCAATCCGATTGCTGGGCCAGCGCCCGGGCAAAGAGAACCAGTTGACGCTCGCCCCCCGAGAGTCGGTCCACCGGACGGTCGGCGAGGTGCGCGATCCCCAGGCGATCCATCGCCTCCCGGGCGATCTCGAGATCGGCAGCGGACTCGAAGCCGAAGAGACCCTGGTGAGGCGTCCGTCCCATCAAGACAAGTTCTCCCGCCAGAAAGGGGAAGGGCACGTGCACGTCCTGGGGAACCGTGGCGACCCGGGTCGCCAGGACCCGGCGCGGCAGCTCGCGGATCGATTGGCCCGCGAGGCAAACCTCGCCCGAATCGGGACGCAGGGAGCGGGTGGCCGAGCGAACGAGGGTCGTCTTGCCCGCTCCGTTGCAACCCACGAGACCCACCACCTCGCCGAGGCCCACCTCAAAGCTCACGCCTCCGAGCACCGAGCGCCCACCCAGACGCACGGCCACGTCCTCGAAGGCGAGGGTTTCGGTTTCGGCGGGGGTCGGGGCTCCCGCGGGCTTCACCATCTCCGGCTCCTCATCGCGTACTCCCTCCCGGAGCGATCCACGACTGCTCGCCGCGACGCAGGAGGAAGAGAAAGACCGGGCCGCCGAGCAACGCGGTGATCGCGCCCACGGGCAACTCGCGGCCACCGAGTAAGGTCCTTGCCAGGGTGTCGCAGAGCACCAGAAAGGCGGCACCCCCCAAGGCCGAAGCGGGAACGAGCAAGCGATGATCGGGCCCGAGCACAAGCCGCAGGGCGTGGGGAATGATCAAACCCACAAAGCCGATGAGGCCCGAAATCGAAACCGCCGCGCCGACCATCAGCGAACTCGCCACCAGCAAAATCCGGCGCTGGCCGTCGGTGGAAACCCCGAGTTGTTCGGCGGTCTCCTCGCCCAGGGCGAGGACGTTGAGCCCTCGGGCAGAGAGCAGAGCGCAACTCAGGCCGATCAAAAGAAAGCCGGCCAACCAGGGGGCAGCGTCGAGCCGGGCCGCTGAGAGATTGCCGATCAGCCAGATGAAGATTCGACTCCCGTCGAGCATGTCGGCCGCCGAGGCCAGAAAAATAATCGCCGCCGAGGCGAACGCGTTGAAGACGACACCGGTGAGAAGAAGCGCGGTGGGCGAAACCCGGCTCCCCCGACCCGCGACAAAATAAAGGAGTAAGAGGGTGAGCAAACAACCCGCGAAGGCCGCCGGCGCCACCGCCGCGTAACCCAGGCCCAATGCGCCACCGAGGGAGATCATGGCGATGGCGCCCAGAGCGGCCCCACCCGAGACACCCAGGATAAAGGGGTCGGCCAGGGGGTTGCGGAGCAGCGCCTGGAAGATCACCCCAGCGCACGCGAGGGAAGCGCCCACCAGAGCCGCCAAAACGACCCGGGGCAAGCGAATCCCGCGCACAATATCCACAACGGGATCGGGTGAGACCGGGGCAAAGAGCGCACGGAAAACCTCCCCGGGCTCGATCGCACTGGGCCCCATGCCCAGGGAAAAAACGACGACCACGAAGAGAAAGGCCGCGAGCAGCGATAGGGTGAGCGCGAAACGCGTGGGGGTCAGGTGCTTCAAGGGGCGGCTCCCGAACCGAAAGCACCACCCGCTTCGACCCCGTACAAGGCCACCGCCAGGTGCCGGTAGGCCCGGTCGAGGTGCGGCCCGGGCATGCTGATCTCCTGAGCGTCGAGGGAAACTACACGGCCGTTGGCCACCGCTGGAATACTCGGCCAGCGAGACCAATAGGCCAGGGCATCGGAGCCCGGCCCGCTGAGGTCGATCAATACATCGGGAGCGTGAGCGATGAGCCACTCCACCGCCACCCGGGGATAGGCATCGGGAAACTCAGCGGCGAGGTTACGCGCGCCCAGGGCGATCAGCATCTCCTCGATGAAATTTCCGCTGCCCACCACGAAGACCGGCTCGCGTTGCAAGACCACCAAAACCTCGGGACCCGAACGACTCGCGCCCAGTCGAAGGGCCTCTTCTCGCGCCTTTTCCACCGCTGCGATTCGCGCGGCGGCTTCGCTTTCGCGCCCGACCAGCGCGCCCAGCCCTCGGATATTTTCGAGCACATCTTCAAAGCGAATATTCGCGAAGGCAACCACCCGAATGCCGAGCTGCTCGAGCCGGGCGCGGAAATCGCGTTGCTCGGCGCTGGGAACGAGCACCACCGCATCGGGACGCAGCGCCATCACCGCTTCGAGGCTCGGAGAGAAGAGGCCGCCGACCCGGGGCAACGCCGCCACCTCAGGAATCTCGGCCGCCGAGTAATCGTCCACCCCGACGAGATTGGCCTCGGCACCCACGGCGAGCAGGATCGCGGTGAGCGAGGGGTTGAGCGAGACAACCCGAGGCGTCGAAGCTTGGGCAGCACCGCATACCCACGACACCCCGAGAACGAGGGCGCCCAGAATGAGCGAAGCGCGCTGGGAGTTGGGGGGCCTGGTCATGCCGGGACCAGTCTAGCCGCTTGTCTTGCCCCTCGACTCTCGCGGGCCAAACCGGGGCCGCCCACCCCACCGACGCGCGGCGGCGCGGACGACCCCGAAACGGGACCCACGGATCTCCGCTATTTTTTAGATCGCGCGGCCGGCTCGGCTCGGCGGGCCGTGGTTCCCCCCTTAAGGGCAACATAGGGCCGCATTCGCTCGAGCATCACGGCGCCGATCCCCTCGACCTCGAGCAGATCTTCCGGACGGGTAAAGCCGCCCCGAGTTTTGCGGGCAGCGATGATCGCCGCCGCCCGCTGGGGGCCAACCCCGGGCAGAAGCTCGAGTTCAACCGCGCTCGCGGTGTTGATATTGACCACCCCCACGGTGGCCGCCCGGGCTTCGAAGCCCACCACCGGGGCGAGCAGACCAAGGACCAGGATAAAGGCCAGCCACTGAGGCGTGGGCCGAGGGTTCCGACTTGCGTTGTTCATCTGGGTGTTCTCCGCGGGACCGCGGGATGAAGCGGGTCGGGCCCTGGGCCCGTTCAATCCATGACTGGGCGGCGACGGCCGCTAGCGATCCCTCGACACAGAGAACGCCGCTGCGGCCACCAATGCCTGCTTGGCGGGGCTGTCGGGGAAGGCCGCCAGGCTCTCGATGGCCCGACCAACGGAATCGTCGGCTCTTCGTAGGGTATCCGCCACGCCCCGATGGCGGTCCACCAGCTCGGCCACGGCCTCGGCCTGGGGATCGTCCTCGGACAGGCCCGAAAGCGAGCCGCCATTCTGCCCCTCGCGCTGAGCGGCGGTCTTGAGAGTGGTCGCGATCAACTCGCGCTCGGCCACGCTGCAACGCTTCAGGGTCAGAATCAGGGGCAGGGTCACCTTGCCCTCGGCGAGATCCGCGTAGCGCCGCTTGCCGAGGAGCGATGCCGATGTGTCGTAGTCCAAGGCATCATCCTTGAGCTGGAAGGCCAGGCCGAGTTCCCTGCCATAGGCAGAAACCTGGCGACGTTCGGCCCGGGTCACGCCCCCCAGGATCGCTCCCGAAAGGCAGGCTCCCGAGAGCAGCACCGCGCTCTTCCCCTCGATGATTTCGAAATATCGGCGCTCGGTGATATCGATCTCGAAGCTCTGCTCGAGCTGGAGCAATTCGCCTTCGGCGATACGCTGAATCGCCGCGGCGAAGACTTCAAGGATTTCCACGTCGCCGTCCTCCACCACCATGGAGGAAGAACGCGCGTAAAGAAAATCGCCGGCGAGCACCGCCCGGCGGTTATCCCATAGGGCGTTGACCGAGGGTTCGCCCCGTCGAAGGTCGGCGCGGTCGATCACGTCGTCGTGCAGGAGCGTCGCGGTGTGAAGCATCTCGACCGCCGCCGCGATCCCGATCCGACGGGGGCCCGTGTAGCCGCACAGTTCCGCGGCGAGGAGAACCAGCGCGGGTCGCAGGCGCTTGCCCCCCGCGCTCAGGATGTGTTCGCCGAGCGCCGACACCAGAGGAATCTCCGAGGTCAACTGCTCGTGCAACGCGCGCTCCACCAGACCGAGAGGCTCGGCGATGCGCTCGAGGACCCGCACCATGGCCTCGGCGAGAGCCGGGGAGGGCGGGGCGCCGTAGCCTGATCCTGATCCTGAAGAGTGGGCTGCCATCCCCCGCACGGTAGCCCCAGGGCAATTCCGCGTCAAAGCGGAAACCCTCAAGAAACCTATACAATCCAGACGTTTACTTTCGTTGACACCGGGCCTTCAGCGCGATGAAGAGACGCCCTCGGCGAGCAACCAGGCCGCGGCCTCGGTTACGTTTTGAATGGGAACACGTTCGCACTCATCGTTTCCGGCCTCGGATGCCGCTCGGGCCGGGATCAGCACCCGGCGAAACCCGAGCCGGGCCGCCTCCCTGACCCGAAGGTCGAGCCGCGCCACACCGCGCACCTCGCCGCCCAAACCGACCTCGCCACAGGCGGCAACATCGGGGGGAATCGGGAGGTCGAGACGGCTCGAAGCGAGGGCAAGGCAGAGGCCAAGATCCGCGGAGGGTTCACTCACGCGAACGCCGCCGGCCACGTTGACGTAGACATCACGACCGACCACATCCACCTCGCTGCGCCGGTCGAGGACCGCCAGAAGAAGCGCCACTCGCCCATCTTCGATCCCCATACTCGTTCGCCTTGGCGTCCCATAGGCGGCGCTCGCCACCAGGGCCTGCACCTCGACGAGCATGGGCCGGGTGCCCTCGAGCAGGGGCACGATGCACGAACCCGGCGAACCCATGCTGCGCTCGGCCAGAAAATGCTCGCTGGGATTCTCGACCCCAGCGAGGCCCGAGGCGTCCATGCAAAAAACCCCAACCTCCTGGGTCGAGCCGAAGCGATTCTTCAGCGCGCGCAGCAGTCGGAACGCGTGGTCCCGATCGCCCTCGAAGGCGAGCACGACGTCGACGAGATGCTCGAGTACCCGCGGACCCGCAAGCGAACCGTCCTTGGTGACATGACCCACCAAGATCAGCACGGCTCCGGTTTGGCGCGCCGCCGCCGAAAGCAGCGCCGCGCTTTCCCTGACTTGGGCCACGCTGCCCGGGGCCGACTCAACGCGCTCGCAGTGCATGGTTTGAATCGAGTCGATAACCACCAGATCCGGGGCGAGTTCCTTCCAGTGCGCCGTGATCGCTTCGACTCGGGTCTCGGCCAGCAAGCGGATCTCCCGGGGAACCTCGGCGAGACGATCCGCCCGGAGCCGGATCTGGGCGGGACTCTCCTCGCCGCTGACATAAAAGACGCGCCGGCCGGCCTGCTGGACCCGGGCCGCCACCTGGAGGCTGAGGGTCGACTTGCCCACCCCGGGCTCGCCGCCGAGCAGGATGACCGAGCCCGGAACCGCGCCTCCCCCCAATACGCGATCAAGTTCGCTTATTTCGCATGCCAGACGGGGGACCCCGCTGACCTCGATTTCACCCAAGGATTGGGGCTTATTCACCACTCCTTGGGCCTCGAGGGCTCCCGGGGGAGCGCTTCCGATCACCTCTTCGACCAGGCTCCCCCAGCCCCCGCAATCGGGACAGCGACCGAGCAGGCGGGGCTGCTGAGCCCCGCACTGGGTGCACGCGTAGACGCTCCGGTGTTTGGCCATGGGAGCACTATAGACCGAATTCATGGTAAACCGATGATTGCTGCGTGGTTGACATCTCCATGCGCCTCCGTCTAGTTTCTGCCCGGGTTCCCATCCCGGGTCCTCCGAAAATGACGAGGCCCGCCGTGTCCGATCCCTATGCCCAACTCGCCGAAGAAGCCCTGGCCGACCGGCCCCCCAGCCCCGATCAGGCGCGCTGGGTTCTCGACGGGGAGGACGTCGCGCTCCTGCCTCTCCTCCACGCCGCTCTGCAACCGCGAGAAAAACATTTCGGGCGCTCGGTTTCGATCCACGTCCTCAACAACGTCCAAAACGGACTCTGCCCCGAGGACTGCGGCTACTGCGCTCAGAGCAAAGTCAGCAAAGCGGCGATTCGCCAATACGCGATGAAGAGCGACGAAGAAATTTTTGAAGCCGCCGAAGCCGCCGCCCAGGGCGGGGCGGCGCGCTACTGCCTGGCGCTCTCGGGCCGCGGTCCGTCGGTCCCTCGCACCCGCCGACTCGCCGACCTCATCGCGAAACTCAAGGCCGAATACCGAATGGAGATCTGCTTGTCCGTCGGCATCCTCGGTGACGAACAAGCGAAGCTCCTCGGTGAGGCCGGTCTCGATCGCCTGAACCACAACCTCAACACCAGCGAAAGCCACTACGACAAAATTACGTCGACGCATACCTGGCAGGATCGCGTGGATACTCTGGCGGCGGCCCGCCGCAACGGCATCGAGACCTGCAGCGGTTTGATCATCGGCATGGGAGAGAGCTCGGACGACATCATCGAAGTCGGCTTCAAGTTGCGCGAACTCGATACGCCATCCATCCCCGTCAACTTTCTGATTCCCATCGAGGGCAACCCCGTCCAGGAAGATGGTTCCCTGACCCCGGAGCGCTGCCTGCGAACGCTCTGCCTCATGCGCTTCATCAACCCGAGAGCCGAACTCCGCATGGCCGGGGGGCGCGAGGGCAACCTGCGCGGCCTCCAATCCCTCGGGCTCTATCCCGCCAACTCGCTCTTCGTGGGAGGCTACCTCACCACCCGGGGCGATCCCTTTGCCGATACCTACGCGATGATCGAAGACGCGGGGTTTGAAGTGGCCGGGCGCGAAGGCGACAGCGCTTCGCGGCAAAGCTTTCAACTCGCGGGGCACGAAAGCCCGATCCGGCCCGACGTGGCCGCCCGCCCGGACTGAGCGGGGGCAAAGCCATGACGCTTGATTCTTGGGCGGACGAAACCCTGGCGGGCATCCACGCTCGGGGAACTTACCGCCGCATGCGCGTGCTCGACGGCGCCCAGGGTCCGCGAATGCGTATGGCCGAACGCGAGGTGGTGCTCTTTGCCGGCAGCAACTACCTCGACCTCGCCCACCACCCCGCGGTGGTCCAGGCGAGTATCGAAGCCGCCCAGCAGCAGGGATGCGCCGCGGGGGGTTCGCGACTCATCAGCGGAAACCTTGTCGAGCACGAGGCCCTGGAAGCCGAGTTGGCGGCCTTTTTCGGTCGCGAGGCAGGGCTCACGTTCAACACCGGGTATATGGCCAATGTCGGTGTGATTCCAGCGCTTTTACGACCGGGAGACCTTCTGGTTTCCGACGCTCTGAGTCACGCTTCGATCATCGACGGCGCGCGGCTTTCCCGGGCCGAGGTCAGCGTCTTTCGGCACAACGACATCGATCAACTCGAAACGATCCTGGCGGCCCCCCGGCCCCAAGGCCAGCGGGTACTCGTCGCCATCGACGGGCTCTACAGCATGGACGGCGACCTGGCCCCGGCTGGGCTCATCACCGAACTCGCCCACCGCCATGGAGCCGCGGTGCTCCTCGATGATGCCCACGGCACCGGAACCCTCGGCGCTCGCGGCCGGGGCAGCGCCGAAGTCGCTGGAGTCATGGGCAAAGTGGACATCTTGATGGGAACCTTGGGAAAATCATTGGGCTCCTTCGGCGCCTTTGTCGTGGGAAGCCATAAGCTGCGCGAACTCCTCGTGAACACCGCCCGGAGCTTTATTTTTTCGTGCGCCCTCGCCCCGCCCCAGGTCGCCGCGGCCCGAGCCGCCCTGGCCTTGATCGACACCGAGCCCGAACGACGCCACGCGCTCCAGGCCGGGGCGACGCGCCTGCGTTCGCGCCTCGCCGAGCACGGGATCGATACGGCGCCTTCAACCACCCATATCGTTCCCGTGGTGATTGGCAGCAACGCGGCGACCATGAAGGCCTGCGAAGCCCTGCTCGAGCGCGGCTTCTACGCCCAGGGAATTCGCCACCCCTCGGTCCCTGAGGGCACGGCGCGACTTCGGATCACACCCATGGCCTCGCATCGCCCCGAGGAGATCGACGCCATGGCCGATGCCACCGCGGAACTCCTGGGGAAATTTTCTGGAGAGGCGCCCCCACCACCAAGCCAGACGCTCTAGGGAGCGCGCAATTCGAAAGGAAACACCGAGATGGCGGGACTTTTTATTAGCGGGACCGATACCGGCGTCGGCAAGACCCTGGTGGGCTGCCTGCTCGCCCAGGCTCTGAGCGAGTCGGGGCAACGCGTCGGCGTCATGAAACCCGTGGAAACCGGTGTCCGTGAGAACGGCCCGATGGATGCCATGGCCCTGGCCCGGGCCGCCGGAGGTCACAGCACCCCGGCGCAGGTGTGTCCCTATACCTTTCCCCTGGCGGCCACGCCTTCGGTGGCCGCCGCCGCTGTGGGGGCGGCCATCGATCTCGACCTGATCGTGGGCACCTACCGCGAACTCGCGCGAACGGCGCAGACCATGTTGGTCGAGGGCGCCGGCGGACTCCTGGCCCCGCTGACCCCCGAGCTCGACATGATCGACCTGGCCCTCGCCCTCGAATTGCCCGTGCTCCTGGTGGCGCGGGCGAGCCTGGGCACCATCAATCACACCCGGCTGAGCCTGGGCGAACTCCACCGGCGAGGCGCCAAGCTCGCTGGGGTGGTCCTTTCCCACACCGAAGGTCCGCTCTCGGCCGCGGATCAGGCGAATCTCGCGCCGCTGGTCGAAGGCCTGGGGGAGCGCCTGGTCGGCGTGATCCCGCCCCTGGCCGAGACGCCGCCCTCGGTACCCAGGCCCTGGTTCAACCTCGAAAGACTGGGGCTGGTGGAGTCCGGCGGTTCGGAGCAGCGATCGAATCCATTCGGCCTAGCTGCGTCATAATATCTCGCATTTGCGTCAATATCGCGTCACGAATAGGCCATGGGGCGGGCGATGGAGTGCGTCATTTTGGGGCTCTTTCTTCGCCTGGCGCTTTGACGCACTTTGGCCATTGTCCCCGGGTAAAGAAAAGGCATAGCCTTTTCAGTAACCTATGGGGATATTCCAAAGCCTTCCAGGCGGAGCTTCGGATTTCGACCATGGACAGCTCCCAAGCCGCCGATTTTTCGTTGCGTCACAAAATTTGCATTTGCGTCAATAAAAAGGGTTGTTTGCGTTATAATCGATGAGATTCAAGTCGGACGGCCCTTGCAACCGATAGGGCAGATAAGCCGGGCAGGGCGGGCGGAGCGTTTTTTTTCCAGTTCAAGGAGACCAGCGGCGTGAGCGCCCTCGAAGAAGAATTGCAGACCTTGGAAATCAAGGTCAAGCAGCTGAAGATGGACTACGAGCACTATTTTCTGGGAAAACAGCCCCGGGAGCCCATCAATCTCCGCGCCGATGTCCAGAAGCAGTTCGCCCGGCACTCGGGGGAGCCCATCCGGAATACAGCTCTCCGCTTCCGCTACAACTCGCTCAATTCGCGCTTCCAGGCGTTCAAACGCCAGTGGGATTCGGTCCTGCGCCAGATCGATGCGGGCACCTATAAGCGCCACGTATTTCGCGCGGATCTGGCCGAATCCGCTCGGGCCAACTCCACGCCGGAGCGCCCCCGGGTGGAAACCGGCCGGAGCGCGACCCTTTTCGACGAGTATCGCGAGGCCGCCCAGGCCTGTGGTCAAGACGTCGCCGGCCTCACAGCGGACCGTCTTGCGGCGGCCATCGCGCGCCAGGAAGCCGACCTCAAAAATCGCCTGGGCTGCGAGCGGGTCAGCTTTCGCGTGGTGGTCAGCGACGGAAAAGTGAAGTTGAAGGCCTCGGCCCAGCAAGGCTGATCTCGCCCGGAAGTCCGAGCGAGGCGCCGGGTCAATCCGAATGGCTCCTCAATCCCGAGGGACGTTCTTCCAATAGCTGTCCTTGGAAGCCAATTTTCCGGCTTTGACGGTGTAGAGGTCCACCGCCCGGACATCGAAGGCCCGGCCGCGCTCATCGATGCCGCAGATTCGAAAGGTCTGGATGATCCTCGACCCATCGCTGCTCACCCCAACATCGGAATAGCGAACTTCCTGCCAGTTCTTCTCCCGGGAGAGGAGCACCTCCAGCATTCCCTGTATGCCGGTGACCGTCTGGCCATGGGGTATTTCAGGGCCCTCGTGAAGATGCCAAATAAAATCTTCGCAGAGACAGCGGGCAAGCGCCTCGTCGTCCCTGGAAACAAAGGCTTGGCCGAAGCGCGCCATCAGGTCATTGGCCTGGGCGTGGCTGATCTCGGGGGATGCGTCCACTTTCACACTCCTAGCGATTCCATGGTGTCCAAATGACGCAGGCTTTCCTCGAGAGTATATCCAAGTTGATCGAGGCCACTCGAAGCCATAGACTTTTCCTCTCGCACCACGAGGAGGAGGAACCACTCGCCTATGGAGATTGGCTTGCTCACGCTGGGGGATCACGTTCCCGACCCCCACACGGGCCAAAGGATCAGTCAGGCCCAACGACACAGCAATATTCTCCAATATATCCACCTTGCGGAGCCCCTGGGCTTCGATGCGCTCTTGTTGGGGGAGCATCATTTCAGCGATTTCATCGTTGCGGCCCCCCAACTCTTTTTGGCCGAAGTCGCCGCCCGCACCGAAAACCTCAGGCTCGGCACCGCGGTCACCCTTCTCGCCCACCATGACGCGGTCCGAATCGCTGAGGACTTCGCGACCCTCGACGTCCTCTCCGGGGGGCGCGCGGAAATCATGGCGGGCCGGGGCGTAGAACCCGAAACCTACGCGCATTATGGCCAGGATGCGAGCAAGTCCCAGGACATGCTACTCGAGGCCATCGACCTTTTGCGGCTGCTTTGGACCGAGGAAGAACTCCACTGGCGAGGAACCTTTCGCCCGCCCCTCGAGGGTGTGACGCTCCAGCCGCGGCCGGTTCAAAAGCCCCACCCGCCGGTTTGGGTCGCTCCCGGCAGTCTCGAATCCGCCCTGCGCGCGGGAAAGCAGGGGCTCTGCATCGCGGTGACCCCAGCAGCCTGTGGGCTTCCCATGATGGGCGAGATGATCGCCAGCTATCGCGAGGCCTGGTCCGCCGCCGGCCATGCCGGGAAGGGCAAGGTCGCCGCTTCCGCCCACATCTACGTCGGCGACGGAAAAGAGGATGCCCTCGAGTATTTCAAGGGCTACCACGTCCCGTTCCAAAAATGGGTCTTCAGCCTCCGAACCGGCGGAGACCCCGCCACCCTAAAATTGCCACCGCATACCCAGGACTTTACGGGACCCGACGCGGTGCCCATGGCGGGGGACCCCGCTTATATTCGCGACCGCTGCTTGGCTTGGAAGGAGCGCTTCGGCCTGGATCGGTTGATCGTCCAATTCGACCACGCGGGTCAGCCGTGGGAAAAAGTCATGGGGTCGCTTCGAAGGTTCTCCGAGCACGTGTTGGGAGAATTGCGATGAATTCTGGAATCGCGAGGGCGGGTACATGCTGAAACTTTGGGGTCGGGCCAGCGCCATCAACGTACAGAAGGCGATGTGGGCGGTGGGCGAAACCGGCCTGCCCCACGAACGGATCGATGTCGGCGGAAAGTTCGGCGGTCTGGATGAGCCCGATTACGTTGCCAAAAATCCAAACCGGAGGGTCCCCACCCTGGAGGATGGCGAGCTCATCCTTTACGAAAGCGGTGCCATCGTCCGCTACCTCGCGGCCAAGTACAGCCCCGAAGAACTTTGGAGCCAGGACGAAAACGAACGGGCGCTCATCGACCAGTGGATGGAATGGACCGTCTCCACTCTCTACCCAGATTTCATTGCGCTCTTCTGGCTTGTCTTCCGCACCCCAGTCGCCAACCGCGATGCCAAGCGCATTGCCGCGGTGAATGCCGCAGCCAACAAGAGCTACCAGATTCTCGACAACCACCTCGCCCACCGCGAATTTCTCGTGGGCGATCGCTTTACCGCCGCCGACATCCCGGCGGGCATGACCCTCTACCGATACTTCGAGATGAAGGAAATCGACCTTCTCGACCTGCCCAACCTACGCCGCTGGTATGCAGCGCTTTGCGAGCGGCCGGCCTACCAAACGCACGTCATGCTCGACTTCGAAGAACTCCGCGGGCGACTCGACTTCTAGCCACCTTTCGGCACAGGACAGTCCAGGCCACCCTCTCTGGGGCGGCTCGAATGACCAGGGGAGAGCCGCATGCCGATGGACGTGAGCGCTCAGCAACACCTTCTCCCGGGAGTCATTTTCATCGTGATGGTGGCGGTGGGGATCGACCTCGAACGGCGGCACTTCGAGCGCCTGCTCCAAGAACCCAAGGTTCCCGTCCTCGGAACCCTCATCCACTCGCTCACGTTCCCGGCCACGGCGGTTGCCCTGATTTGGGCGTCTATTTATTTTGACTTGGGTCTCTCGGAAGCTTCGCTGATCGGGGTTCTCTTGATTGCTGCCTGTCCGAGCGGAGGCTTCTCCAACGTACTCGTGCTCATCGCCCGGGCCAATCTCCCTCTCTCCGTCGTACTCACCACAATCTCGAGTCTCTTGTCTTTCTTCACTGTCCCGCTTCTCTTCTGGCTCTTCTCCGCCCTCGTGCCCTCGCTCTCGGGCGGGGTTCAACTCCCCGTGACCGCAACCCTCCTTCACCTTCTCGTTCTGATCGTGATTCCCATCGGCCTGGGCATGGGCTGGCGTCAATGGAAGCCCGAATTCATCGACGCGAATGTCAAGCGAATCCAAAGCTACGCCCAGCGCTTGTTCTACGCAGTCCTGGTTCTCTTGATCTACCAGGAATGGGAAGTGATGCGCAGTGGAATCGTCGAAGCCCTCCCCTGGTCCATCGTGCTCTGCATCGTGACCCTGGCATTGGGTTTCTTTTCCGCGCGCCTTATGGGTCTCGAACCCGACGACTGCGCGACAATCGCCATCGAGGCCTCGATTCGAAACCTCGCCGTGGCTCTACTGATCTCCGCCAACGTGATGCACCGCATGGACGTAGCCGTGCTCCCAAGCGTCTACATGCTCGCCGTCCTGATCATCGCCCTGGCCTTTTCTTTCGCTTGGCGATCGCGTGGACCCAACGCGCCCACGCCTTGAGGTCCGGGCGGCGATGCCCGCTAGGGCAGGAGGGTATCCTTGCTGCTCTCGAAAGCGTCGGCGCCAATCGCCTCGACGATTTGACTTACCGGCGCGAGCAGGAAAGCGTCGATAGGCGTGCCGGTGGCATTCGCTACCCGGTTCATCAGATGGAAGAGCGAACTCACCCCGACGGCATCGACAAACGCAGCCTCGTTCATGGCCGCGACCATCTCGGACCTCACCGCCGCAACCGCTTCCCGATCCTCGGCCACCATGGCTTCGCATAAACGCACCAAGAGTTCGCCGTGGGGCACGCCGGCATCTCCGCGTTGGCTCCCCCCAACGACTCCCAGGGCAACCTCTTGGTTACTCGCCTCGCCGCTCAGACCGAGCAGCACCGTATGGCTAGCCGTTCAGTAGAAGCATTCGTTGAGAGCAGAGGTTCTGGCACCGATCAATTCGATTTGCAGGCGATCGAGGGACCAGTGCTGGGGACCAAAATTATCGGCGAGTGCGCCCCCCGCGACATAGTGGGCATCGATCAAGGCCCACTGCATCGCTCTTTCGGCGGGAACTAGGCTGAGAGCTTTCCGAACGTTGGGGACATCGGCCTTGGCATCTGCGGGCAGCCAAGAGGGGTCAACCACCGGCGCGGTGGGAACCCAGTGCGCGTTCGTGCCAGCGCCCTCGGGAAGTTCTTGGGAGGTTTCACCGCTCTGCACCGGAGGCAGGGCGGGACGATCCGCGGACAGGGCATCGGCGAAGCGGTCGACCAAATTGACCTGGGCCACCACCCCCACCAACTCCACATAGTGTGCGGCGCTCAGACGATCCGGGACCAGCGCGTCGTACCAACGGCGGGTCAGGGTTCCGGGATGGTTCGTCAATCGCCAGATCGCATCGATGGCCGCAGCCGGGAGCGAATGATTCTCGGGGATCAGACCTTCGACCTGACTCGGCGCCGTCCAGGGCGGCAAGGCTTCGGCATCCCGCGCGGATCGCACCTCATCCACAATGGCCAGGCGCTCGGCGGAAGACCACCAAGTCCCCGGCGCCGCCCAATGCCGAACCGCAGCCGCCTGGGCTTCGAGAATCTCCTGGCGAATCGGCACCTCGACATCCGGGTAGATTTCTTCGGAACTCATCTAGCGCCTCCTCCCTCGCCTACCGGAGAAGCTAGCACCCCCATCCTTCCCGGCGCGCCGCCCGGAGATCGGCCAAAAAAAATGCCCCCGACCGCAAGGGTTCGAGGGCATTGCAAGAGCATCGGGACCGAAGGCCGCCTTCGCGCTCAGCTGTGGTGGCGCGAATGGGTCTCGATCATCACACTGGCGCGAACCAGGGTCGATTCGACTTCGGCTCGGGTGTCCTCGCTATTCAGCTGGTTCATCAGTTCCGCGAGTTCACTCTCGGCTTCAGCGTGGGTGTGTTGGGCGTGTTCGAGGTCGATCTCGTGGGCTTTGAAGCATTCGTCGACGAGGACCACAACCTGGTTGGCGGTCACCTGGGCGAAGCCGTCGCTGATCGCGGCCCACTCGATGGTTCCACCGGGAAGGCGAATTTCCACCGGGCCAGGCTTGAGTGCCGTCAGAAACTTTTCGTGGTTTTCGAGCACGCCGAAATCGCCCTCGGCACCGGGCAACACCACTTGCTCCACCGCCTCGGCGAAGACTTCGCCCTGGGGCGTGACGACGATGAGATCGAGGGACATGATTGAAACTCCCGTGTAATTTCTGGGGCGCGACTCGGTCGGCACCCCTAAACCAATCGATTAATCGCTGAGGCCCTTGGCCTTCTCTCGGGCCTCTTCGATGGTGCCCACCATGTAGAAAGCCTGCTCGGGCAGATCATCGTGCTTGCCATCGAGAATTTCGCGGAAGCCACGGATCGTATCTTCAAGGCGAACGTAGGTACCGGGTGTGCCCGTAAACTGCTCCGCCACCGAGAAGGGCTGGGAGAGGAATCTCTGAATCTTCCGAGCCCGGGCCACGGTGACCTTGTCCTCTTCCGAGAGCTCGTCCATACCGAGAATCGCGATGATGTCCTGGAGATCCTTGTACTGCTGCAAGGTCTGCTGAACCCCTCGGGCCACCGCATAGTGATCATCGCCGACGATCTGGGGATCGAGGATACGCGAGTTGGAATCCAGCGGATCCACTGCGGGGTAGATACCGATCTCTGTCAGGGCCCGGTTGAGCACCGTCGTCGCATCGAGATGGGTAAACGCCGTCGCGGGAGCGGGGTCGGTGAGATCGTCGGCGGGCACGTAAATCGCCTGCACCGAGGTAATCGATCCCTTCTTGGTCGAAGTAATTCGCTCCTGAAGCTCGCCCATATCCGTCGCGAGGGTCGGCTGGTAGCCCACCGCCGAAGGAATTCGTCCGAGCAGGGCCGAAACCTCGGAACCCGCCTGGGTGAAGCGAAAGATATTGTCGATGAAGAGGAGGACGTCCTTGCCCTCTTCGTCACGAAAATATTCCGCCGCGGTCAACGCCGAAAGACCCACCCGAGCACGCGCTCCCGGCGGCTCGTTCATCTGGCCGTAGATCAACGCCGTCTTTTCGAGCACCGTCGAGCCATCGGCCAGGACGGCCTCAGCCATTTCGTTCCAAAGGTCGTTGCCTTCACGAGTTCGCTCACCCACCCCGCCGAACACCGAGTATCCCGAGTGCTCCTTCGCGATGTTGTTGATGAGCTCCATGATGACGACCGTCTTGCCCACCCCGGCGCCGCCGAAGAGGCCAACCTTGCCGCCCTTGGGATACGGCGCGACGAGATCGACAACCTTGATACCGGTCTCGAGAATTTCCACAGCCGTGGACTGATCGACAAACTCAGGAGCCGGTCGATGGATGGGGTAGGTCATCTTAGCTTCCACCGGCCCGCGCTCGTCCACCGGCTCGCCGATGACGTTCATGATCCGGCCGAGGGTTTCGGGCCCAACGGGAATCGAAATCGGCTTCCCTGTGCTCCGCACGCTTTGGCCGCGCCTGAGGCCGTCGGTGGTGTCCATGGCGATGCAGCGAACCGTATTCTCGCCGAGGTGCAGAGCAACCTCGACTACGAGGTTATCCTCGCGATCATCGATCCCCGTGTTACTGGTGCGAAGCGCCGTCATGATTTCGGGGATTTCTCCGGGCGCGAACTCGACGTCCACGACGGGGCCCATTACCTGTACGACATTGCCGCTCTCCATGCTTTCTCTCCTTGACCTTGGTCCGGCTCGATCCCGACGATTCGGGAGGGCAGACGATTCATTGCTCGGGCCACTGCCCGAGTGCATTCATTCCAGTGCCTGGGCACCTGTGATAATTTCGACGAGTTCGCTGGTAATCGCGGCCTGACGCGCGCGGTTGTATTCCAGGGTGAGATTCTCGATCAATTCCTCGGTGTTCTTCGTCGCGTTTTCCATGGCGGTCATGCGAGCTGCGTGCTCACCCGCCTGATTTTCCAGAAGGGCTCGGAAGACTTCGACTTCCACCGCCTTCGGGACGAGGACCGTCAAGAGGCGAGAGGCGTCGGGCTCGACCTCATAGGGGGCCTGATCCGCTTCGGCTTCAGCACCGTCGTCGCTGGGCGGCACGAAAGGAAGCAGGGAAACAAGCTTGACCGGCTGAGCAATCATCGACACAAATTCGTTATGGACGATGATGACCTGGTCGAGCTCTCCACTCTCAAAATCCTCGATCAAGGACGAGGCGACCTGCTTGGCCTCGAGGTAGTTGACGTTGGGACCCACCGGCCGAGCGCTCTTGACGCTCCGACCTCGGTCTCCCTTGAAATAGTCGACCGCCTTCTTGCCCACGACGGTGAGAGAGACTTCGCTTCCCTCGCCCCGCTTTTTTGCCATCAGGCTTTCGGCCGCCTTCAGGACCTGGCCGTTATACGCCCCCGCCAGCCCACGATCCGAGGTGATTACAAGGATCCCCACCCGCTTGATCTCGTCGCGCTGCTCAAAGAGAGGGTGACTGGCCTCGGCGCTGCCCACCTCCTCGAGGGTTTCTCGCATGCGCTGGGCGTAGGGACGCGCGGCTTCGATGGCTTCCTGGGCACGGCGCAACTTCGCCGCAGACACCATCTTCATTGCGCTGGTGATCTTCTGAGTCGACTGGATACTCGTAATCCGTCGCTTGATATCGCTTAGTGTGGCCAAGGGTCAGGCTGCCTCTTCCGAGCTCCCGCCACTCTTCGACGGTTGGAAGATCTTTGCAAAATCGTCGAGAGCGCCTATGAGCTTCTGCTCGGTTTCGTCGGAGAAAGCACCACTCGACGCAATCTCTTCGAGAATATCCGCGTGGCTCGAGCCCATCCATTCGAGCATCTCCTGCTCGTAGCGCCCGATATCCGTCAGGTCATAAGCGCGAATCCAGGAGTCGCGTTTGGACTGCGGGGTCGATGCGTAAAGAGCAAGGACCTGCTGTTCCATGGCGAGCGGCGAGTACTGCGGCTGCTTGAGCATCTCGGTCTGGCGTTCGCCATTCGCGAGCTGCTCCTGGGTCGCCTTATCGAGATCGCTACCGAACTGCGCAAAGGCCGCCATCTCACGGTACTGGGCCAAGTTGAGCTTGAGTTGGCCCGCCACGGACCCGGTCGCCTTGGTCTGAGCGGCGCCGCCCACTCGAGAAACCGAAAGGCCCACGTTGATGGCGGGGCGCTGACCCGAGTTGAAGAGGTCGGTCTCGAGGAAGATCTGCCCGTCTGTAATCGAAATTACGTTGGTGGGGATATACGCCGAAACATCCCCCGCCTGGGTTTCAATGATGGGCAAAGCCGTCAGGCTTCCTCCGCCGAGCTCATCCGAGAGCTTGCATGCGCGCTCGAGGAGCCGCGAGTGCAGGTAGAAGACGTCTCCGGGGTAGGCTTCGCGCCCCGGCGGACGGCGCAGTAGAAGGGAGAGCTGGCGGTAGGCCACAGCCTGCTTGGAAAGATCGTCGAAAACGATCAGCGCGTGGCGCCCAGAGTGGAGAAAGTGCTCGGCGATGGAGCAGCCCGTGTAGGGCGAGATGAACTGGAGCGGAGCCGGGTCGGCAGCCGTCGCGGCAACCACCACCGTGTACTCCATGGCACCCTGCTGGGTCAGACGATCGACCACCTGGGCCACCGTCGACTGCTTCTGGCCGATAGCGACATAGACGCAGAAGACGTCGGTATCCTTCTGGTTAATGATGGTGTCGATGGCCACCGCGGTTTTTCCGGTCTGGCGGTCACCAATGATCAACTCGCGCTGCCCTCGGCCGATGGGCACCATGGCGTCAATGGCCTTGATCCCCGTGGCGAGAGATTCGCTCACAGACTTTCGGGCCACGATGCCCGGCGCCTTGATCTCCACCAGGCGGGTCTTGTCGCTGCCGATGGGACCCTTGCCGTCGATGGGGTTGCCGAGGCCGTCCACCACTCGGCCGAGCATTTCGTCGCCTACGGGCACCTCGATGATCCTGCCGGTCCGTCGAACCAGCCCTCCCTCCTTGATGGAGTGGGAGTCGCCCATGACCGCAACGCCGACATTATCCTCTTCGAGGTTCAGAACCATGCCGCGAAGACCGCCGTCGAATTCGACCAACTCGCCTGCCAGGGCGTTGGCCAGGCCATAGACCCGGGCGATCCCATCGCCTGCGCTGAGGACGGTGCCCGTTTCGGCGACGTCGATCTCGCGGTCGTATTCCTTGATCTCGCGTTTGAGAATGTCGGTGATTTCACCGGCCTTGATATCCATGCTCAGGATCCCTTCATCAAATTGGCACGCAGCTGGCTCAGCTGGGTGCGAAGACTTCCGTCGATCACAAGGTCGCCCACCGTTGCGATGGCGCCCCCGATCAAGCTTGGGTCGAGTTCAACTTCGAGACGAACCCGTCGTCCCGTACGGTCTGAAAGCGCGCGCTGGAGGCGCTGTTCGCGATCTTCATCGAGCGGACTTGCTGACCGCACCTGGGCCGTCAGCAACCCTTCATCCTCATCCGCGAGTCGGTTGAACTCGTGGACGATCTCGGGCAAATCGATCAACCGTCGGCGGTCGATAAGATAAGCGGCAAAATTTTGTAGGGTCGACGAAAACGATGCCTCGCTGGCCAGCCCCCGGAGCACCGCCTTGCGCTCGTCGGCGGGATGCAGCGGAGTCAGAAGAACCTCACGCAGGTTCGAGTTCTCTTTGAGCAGGTCGGCGAGGCCGTTGAGCTCCATGCGCAGCGCGGGCAGCTCCTGGGATTCTCGGCCCAGGGCAAAGACTGCCTTTGCGTAACGAAGTGCTGCTTTTGATGACATTGCTCGCTCTCGCTCTCTTACTGCCCTTTGGCAACCTGGTCGCTCAGGCGCTCCGGCTTTGATTATCCGATCGGGGCTCGACCCGGGTAATGAATTCGTCGAGCAAGCGCTGGCGATCGGCTTCGCCTACCTGCTCTTCCAGGATTTCAGCCGCCAACTCTACGGCCAGTCCGGCGGCCTCTTTCCTCAGCTCCCGCTTAGCGCGAAGCAGTTCCTGATCGGCGGCTTCGAGGGCGTCGGATTGAATTCGCTCCGCCGCCTCTCGCGCTTTCTCCAGAATTCGCCGGCCCTCTTCTTCGGCACGTTGCTTCGAGGTGGCCCGAATCTCGTCGAGCTGTGCTTCGAGATCGGCCAGCTTCGCTTGAATCTCGGTTTGGCGCGCTTCCGCGGTACCCAGCAGATCTGCGGCTTCTTCGAGGTCGCTCTTGATCTGGTCTCGGCGACCGACGAAATAAGCCTTGACCGGTTTCCGCGCCACCAGAAAGAGAACGACCGCCAGGAGAATAAAGTTGCCGACCTGGTAAAGGAGGCTCGTTACGGGGTCCATTCCGCCGCCGCTCGCCGCCAAGGCGACTCCGGGAGCGAGTGAAAGAACCGCCAAGACAACCCCAGCAAAACGCGATGCTCGCTCCATCAAAGATCCCTCCCGATCACCCGGGTCGCTACGGCTCGGGCAATCTCCCGGCTGGCTGCGTTCAGGCCTTCGCGTGCACCGAGGAGCGCGGCGTCGAGTTCGGACCGCGCTTGCTCAACCTTGGTCTCCGCCTGGGCCCGGGCTGCTTCGGCCATCCTCAGCTGCTCTTCCCGGGCGTGGCCCAAGTGGTTCTTGCGATCGGTATCCGCATCGGCCCGCACTTCTCGAATCGAGGATTCGTAGCGCTGGAGAAGCGCGTCGCTCTCCTCTTCGACTTCTTCGGCACGCTGGCGCGCGCCAGCGACCCGCCGGGTACGATCGTCGAGGGCAGCAAAAATCGGTTTGAAGATCAGCGCGTTGGTGATAAAGACCAGACCAATAAAAAGAACAATCCGCGCCGCAAAGGTTTCGGGGTTGGGAAAGAGGTTCAACTTGTCCGAGGCAAAAGCGGGAGCGGCAAGGCCGACGAGAAGCACGAGAAGGACCGCGAGAAGGACAAGGGCGAACATCGGGCGCGTCGCCATGCCGAACCCTCGAGCGAACGAGCGGCGGCTTACCGGCCGAGTCGACTGTCCATTCCTCTGCGTATGCATCTTGTCTCCCGGCTCGGCCCTTGAGGCCGGCCCGCGTTCACTGGCTCGGTGTGGATAGCTTGCGTGGTTGGTTTCCCGGCTTCGCCCCGGCGTCGCTCTCGAGACCGTCACCCTTGGGCTCGTCTTTCTCAGGCTCGTCTTTCTTTGCTCGTCACTCTGGCCGACGAGCCACTAACCCCGACCGGATCGCCGGGTGAGAGCCCGATCGAACCGACGGTTCCGCACGTGACGCGAGCGGCCATTTCCCGCTCACGTTTTGCCTCATGCTGCTTGCCCCATGCCGAACGTCTCTCGGTGCCTAAGGCGTCCGTCGAGCGGTGCCATGAGGGAGCGCGATTCCGCCCGGAGGCCGAGTCGCGGCGACCGGGATTCTTGCATATGTGTGCGGAGATTCAAGGCGATTTGGATTCGAGTGACCCTTCGCCTTCCAACGGGCCCACCCGACACGGACCCTCGAGCAGCGCGCCCTCGGCAACGCTCACCCGAGGACTGCTCAAGGTGCCACGAAGCGTTGCACCCTCTTCGAGGCAGGCGCGCTCGAGAGCGACGACCTCACCCTCGATTCGGCCCGCGAGAGTCAGGCTCTCCGCCCGAACGCAGCCCTGGATCCGGGCCTCGGAGCCGACGGTGAGCCGGCCAGCAGCCTCGATGGGGCCGACCACTTCGCCGTGGATGGCTCTCTCACCCCGGAAATAGACCCGTCCCTCGAAATGGGCGCCCTCGGGTACCAGCACCTCGTCGGGCAGGTCAGGCCGGCCCGGCTGCCCCGGCATCAGCGGTCCCCCATCAAAAGCGAGAGGATCCGCTGGAAGTCCTCGGGGTCGAAATAGTCGATTTCGATGCGTCCCTTTTGGGCGCCTCCCTTGAGCCGCACCTTCGCCTGGAAGCGGCGCTGCACCACCTCGAGGGCCTGGGTCAGGTTCGGGTCCAGAGCCGCCGTGCCGGGGCCCTCGCCGGGTTTCGTGCCCTCTCCCCCAGAGCGGGCAGATTTTTCGGCCGCGCGCACCGACAGGCCCTGCTTGATGATCTGGTCGCGCAAACGGCCTCGACGGGGCTGGTCGGGAACCTGCAGCAGGGCCTTGGCGTGCCCCATGCTGAGCCGCCCCTCCTCGAGATCCTCCTGAATGTCCCGAGAGAGTTCGAGAAGCCTCAGATGGTTCGCGATGGACGAGCGATCCTGGGAGACCTTGCGTCCGATTTCCTCCTGGGTGCAGCCCCCCTCCGCCAGAGCACGATAGGCATGGGCCAATTCAAGAGGGTTCAGATCGTGGCGCTGGACATTCTCGACGATGGCGACCTCGAGTCTCGCCTGGGCCGTGAGTTCGGCCACCACCGCCGGGATCGTCTCGAGCCCCGCCGCTCGGCTCGCCCGAAAACGGCGCTCACCGACGATGAGCTCGTAGCGTTCCCCGGTCCGCCGGACGACAACCGGCTGCAGAACTCCATGTTGCATGATCGATGACGCCAGGCTTTCCAGCTCCCCGGGGTCGAAGCGGCGCCGAGGCTGGTCGGGATTCGGATCGATCAAGTCAACGGGTAGTTTGGCGTAAAGTCCCTGATCCGGGGCTTTGAGCGGCTCTTCCTCGTAGACACGGTTATGTGTAGCCGGCGAAGGTGCACTCGCCGGAGTCGCTCGAGCAGCGCCCCCATCGCCCGAAATCAAGGCGCCAAGACCGCGTCCCAAAGCCCTACGTTTATCGCTCATCGTTGCCTCCGGTTTGAGGGAATTATTCGTCCGCCGAGCGGGGTTCTACCCCGGCGTCGGGTCCCGGGTTGTCGGCAGCACCGTGCCGCTGCAGCAATTCCTCGGTGAGCTGCAAATAGGCGACGGCGCCCCGGGAGTGGATGTCATAGAGGAGGATCGGCAGGCCATGACTCGGCGCCTCGCCCAGTCGAACGTTCCGGGGGATGCGCGTGGCAAAGACCCGATCGCCGAAATGCTCGCGCACCTCGGCCTCGACCTGCCGGCTCAGATTATTCCGGGGGTCCACCATGGTGAGCACGATGCCCTCGAGCGCGAGCCGGGGGTTGAGCTGGGAGCGCACCAGGTCGGTGGTCTCCATCAGGCGCGCCAAGCCCTCGAGCGCGTAGTACTCGCACTGGAGCGGGACCAGAATAGAGCCCGCCGCAGTCAGGGCGTTGATGGTCAAGATTCCAAGGGAGGGCGCGCAATCGATGATGACGTAATCGTATTGGTCCAGGACCGGGGCGAGGCTGATCTCCAGGCGTCTTTCGCGCTGGTCGGTGTTGACCAATTCGATCTCGGCCCCCACGAGGTCGGGCCCAGCGGGCACAAGGCTCAAATAATCGAGGTCGGTGGACTGGGTCACATCGGACAGCGAACAGTCGCCCACGAGGACACTGTAAACGTGCTGCGTTGGTTTCACCTCACCCAATGCGCTGCTCGCGTTTCCCTGGGGGTCGAGATCGATGAGCAGGGTACGGCGCTCGGAAGCGGCCAGACAGGAGGCGATGCTGACGGCGGTCGTCGTTTTGCCGACGCCCCCCTTCTGATTCGCAACTGCGATGACCCGTGCAGCCGACATTTCTGGTCTCTGCCCCCCCCAGCGCGATGTAGCACAGCCCCGGGCCCTCACGCAGGGCGTTGGCTGCGGCACCGCGCACAAAGCGTACGAAAATCGTGCTGGACGCGCTCGGGATTAGTCCGATCGGCGGCGACCCCACCACAGGGTTCGCCCCAGCGGATTTCCGGGGGCAGCGTAGGCATGCTCGCCCGATTCGGCGATGAGCGGGTGCGGGCCTGGAGACGGTGCCTCGGGACCCCCCGGAATCACCAGGAAGCCCTCCGGTTCGAGCCATGCCATGCCCCAAGCGAGAACCTTCTCGGGCGGCGCTACGGCCTGGGCAATCACCAGGCCAGCTCGCGTCGGCTGAAGCTCCTCGATTCTTCCCAGGCGCGACTCCAGGTTCGAGACCTCGAGCTGCCGACGAACGGCCCGCTGAAAATGGTTTCGGCGCTCTCGGCTATCGACCAGGACCACCGAGAGTTGGGGGCGCGCGATGGCGATGGGGGCGCCGGGGAAGCCGGCCCCCGAACCCAGGTCGACGAGAACTCCATCCCGGCCGGCCTCGGTTTGCGAATCGATGGCGACCATCAGCGCGAGGGCATCGACGATCAGGTGCCGCATGGCGGCAAAGACCGTCCTGTGCCCCGTCAGGTTGGTGCTTCGGCCCCAACCCACCACCATTTCGGCCAACTCGAGTAGGCGAGCGGCCTGGGCCTCGTGGAGGGTGAGGTTCAACTCGGCCAGCGCTTCGGTCAGGCCTTCGCCGGCTTCATCCCGGTCTTGGCCCGGGCCGTCGCCCTGGTTTTTGGATGAGGTCGGAATGGCAACGTTCCACGTGGAACACCCCGAGTGGAGCCGAGCGACGTTCCACGTGGAACATGCTCGGCGCCGGGGTGGGTTTGCCCGCCTAGGATTGGGCTCCCTGGGCTTCGTCGTACTCAGAGGCGCCTTCGGGCACGACGAGCACCTGGCGATAACGCCCCTCGCCCATGCTCATGGTGGCGATCTTATCGACTTCGCGCAGAGCGACGTGCACGATCCGCCGGTCCCTGGGGTTCATGGGGTCGAGAGCCACCGAGCGCCCGGTATCGGATGCCCGCTCCGCCGCCTTGCCCGCGAGGTTCGCCAGGGACGACTCGCGCTCATCGCCTTCACCATCGGTGTCCACGACAACTCGGCCGCCTTCAGGGGAGGCCTGCTTGAGCGCCTGATTGGCGAGCAATTGCAGCGCCTCGACGGTGCGCACGCCTCCAGCGGAGAGCGCCGTCGAAGCCGCTCCTCGCAGCTGGATCACGGTGAGGTCCGAGCCCTCTTCCTGGGTCTCGGTCAATTCGAAGTCCCCGAGGCCCATTCGCTCGAGAACACCGAGCACGAAATTACCCACCGCGCTCAGGTCGCCCGATGCCGCTCCCTTGGACTCCACGGCCTCGTTGGACGGAGCGGCAACCGCCACGCCCTCGTCGCTTGCTTCCCGAGCCTCGGATGCCGAGGAGCCGCCTCGCTCCTCGCCCCGGGGCCGGCCTCCGCGGTCGCCGCGGTCGCCGCGACCCCCACGACCGCCTCGGTCTCCACGACCTCCTCGACCACCACGGTCACCACGGTCTCCACGGTCACCACGCCCACCGCGGTCGCCTCGGCCCCCGCGTGAGCCACCGTCGTCTCCGGGCTTGCTACCCGGCACTACGTTCTTCGGGAACGCCACGATTGCCGATCGGCCCTGCAAGCCCGCAACCGCGAGTTCATCCGCGACAGATACCTTCAAGTCGCTCGCTTCGACACCGTAGAATCGAGCTGCGCTCGCCTTGGCTTCGTCGACGCTGTCGCCGACGAATTCGTTCGCTTCGGTTTTTCGATCGTACATGGGGAAACCTCTTTCGCTTGGGGGGTAATTGGAATGCCTTAAAGGACTCAGGCCGCCTCTACTTGCATCTTGCGACGGACCAGAAGTTGGTGCCCGATTCCGAGCAGATTGCTGACCAGCCAATAAAGCACCAGGCCGGACGGAAAGGTGTAGGAGATGAAGAGCATCATGCCCGGCATCATGATCAGCATCATCCGGGCCTGGGTCGGATCCATGCCCGTCTGGGGCATCATCTTCTGCTGGCCGAACATGGAAGCCGCCATGAAGATCGGCAGCAGGCGCACGGGCAAGTCGAGCCCGGGAAGGGTGAAGAGCGTTGCCGGCGCAGACAAATCGTTGATCCAGAGCATGAAGGGTGCGTGGCGGAGATCAATCGAGCTCTGGAGGGCGTAAAAAAGACCAATAAATACAGGTAGTTGCAGGACCATTGGCAAACATCCCCCGAGGGGGTTGACGCCTGTTTCCCGATAGAGCTTGAAGGTTTCTTCCGACTGCTTCTGGCGGTCGTCTTTGTATTTGTCCTGGAGCTCCTTGATCCGCGGCATGAGCTCCCGCATCCGCTCCGAGGACTTCATCTGGCGCGCCATGATCGGCCAGGTCGCCAGCCGTACTAGGATCGTCAGAGCGATGATGGCGAGCCCGTAGTTGGGGATCACCCGGTGCACCATCTGGAGGGCCCAGCCGAAGAACGCGGTGAGCGGGGCGACCCAGGACCAGCCCTGGCTGATCGTCTTATTCATCTCGTAACCGGTCTCATTCAGGAGCGCCGGTTCCTTGGGCCCGAGGAAGATCGAGTACTCGTGCACGAAGCGCTCACCCGGGGCCAGCCTGGGCGTTGCCGTGGTGAGACGGGTGGCCACGAGCTTCCCCTGCTCGAGGGGCATGAAGTCCACCGAGGTCGCCTCGGGATCCGACGGGATCACGACTCCGCTGAAATAGTGCAGATCCATCCCAGCCCACTGCACCTGGGAACTCGCCGAATAGGGCCCTTCGTCGCCTCCGAAGAATCCCCCGAAAAAGCCACCGCTCCCCACCGAGGCGAGCAACTCGCGCTCGACCTCGCCCTGGGCAAGGGCCACCAATGAGGCTTCTCGATAATCCGGGCGGTCGTTCGCCGCCAGGGGGACGAGCAAGCTCAGCTCGGGGTCGATGGAAGCGCTGGTCCCGTTATGGATTTCGATGGCGACGTTCATGGCATAGCCATCGCTCGGCTGTTGGTAGGTCTTGCGAACCTCGATGCCACCCCGCCGAAGCACGAAAACAACTTCGGAAGCGCTCGAACTCTCCACCGCATAGAGCGCATCGCTCAGGTCGCCGTAACCGATATCGTCCAGGGGCGTCGACAGAAAACCCGGCGCGGACCGGGGCAGGTCGATGAGGTCGACGTGCACCTCGCCCCGAGGCGTCTCGTAATAATCCTTGACCTGCCAGTCCCCGAGCAGACCGCCGCGATTGGTCAACTCGGCGCGAACCGTCTCGGACTCGAGGAAGCCGGTCCAGGGCGCGACGGCTTGGGTATCCCCCGGCGCGCCGGGCGCCGAAGCTGTCTCCCGGGGCGCTTCGGGCTCTTTGCGAACGCGTTCGCTCTCGTCCGACTCACTCTCTTCGAAGGCGAAGTCCTGCCTCTCCTGGGCGATCTCCGCCTCGGCCTTGGCCCGCTCCGCGGCCGCGCGCCTTTCGGGTCCGCGCACTTCGTCCTGCCAAGCGAGCCAGCCCGAGAAAACGGCCATGGATAGAGCGAATGCCAGAAGTAGGTTTCGGTCCAAAACTCAGCCTCGAGAAACCGGGTCGTAACCACCGGGGTTGAAGGGATGACAGCGCCCGAGTCGGCGGGCACCGAGCCACAGCCCACGGATGGGGCCGTGTACCTCGACGGCCTCCGCGGCATAACACGAACAACTGGGCTCAAAGCGGCAGGCGGGGCCCAACCAAGGAGAAAGCCACCGGTGCCAAAACGTCAGCACGGCGACAAGCCAGCGAGCCATGGGGCTCAATGCTTCGACCGCCGGGGTCGAGCGCTTCGCCGAGGGTGACCGCTCTATCGTTGGGAAGGTGTCTTCCATTGCCTCTTTGCCCGCGCCCATGTTTTTTCAAGGGCCAGGTCGATGGCCGCGCCGCCGTTCAATCGGTTCGCCTTGGGGCGTGCGATCACCACGAGGTCCACGGACTCCGGCAATAGCCCTCGCTGACGGCGAAACCAGTCGCGAACGCCTCGTTTGATCCGGTTGCGCACCACCGCGTTTCCAACCTTGCGGCTGACGCTGATCCCGAGACGCCTGCTCTCGGCAGCTTCACCCGGGGTCGCCAACAGCACGAATTCGCCGCTTGCCACCCGTTGTCCTCTGCGTGAAACCCGGTTGAAATCCCGGGAGTCTCGCAATCGGTCCGCCCGCGCAAAGCGGCCGGTCTTAGGAATCACGGCTATTTGGACGCGACGGTAACTGCCAGACGCTTACGCCCCTTGGCCCGTCGACGCTTCAAAATCGCCCGACCCGCCCGGGTCTTCATACGTTCCCGAAATCCATGCTTCCGGAGTCGCTTCGTGCGACTCGGCTGATACGTTCTCTTCATGATTGAGAAACTTTCATTGCGAGGGTTGGCCCGATGGACTCAACGCAGTGGAAGACTTCAACCCGCCCCTGGCGAGCTCCTGCTATCCACTCACTATTCCAAATCGATCTACTCTATTCGCTTGGTGCTGACTTACATCGCGGCGGGTCGCCGTGGCAGATCTTAAGGGTAGGCAAAAATCGCCATCCCGATGATCCAAATGACATCCGACGAAAACCAAACCCGCGGCTCCGAAGGAGGCGGATCCTAGCCACCCGCCTCGCCGCTTGCCAATCCTCTTATATTTCCCCCATGGCCAGGGACGATCCAAAGGCCTTCCCAGCGTATTCACTCTCCGCAACGCCCATGGTAAGCTTGAACAAAGCTTTGATCTTTTGTCCCAGCGCACTCCAAGTAAAAAACTCCCCGAGAGGAATCGACATCTCTCTGATAAACAAGAAATACCTATAAAAACAGATACTTAAGTAGTTTTTATCCGTTTTCTTGCTGACTATTAAGACCACTATTCTTAAAAAAAATCTAAAAAACAGAGAAGAGGTCGAGAGATGAAACTCGCCATCGATAAATCCGAATTGCTGAAGGCCCTCAGCCGCCTTCAAGCGATCGTCGAAAAACGGAATTCCATGCCGATTTTGGCCAACGTCTTGCTCGACGCGAGCAAGAAGGGCGATAAGGGGACGCTCCAATTTTCGGCGACGGATCTCGAGGTGGGAATCCGGGCGATCCAGCCGGTTGAGGTAAGCGAAGCCGGTTCCCTTACGGTTTCGGCCAAAAAGTTCTTCGAGATCGTTCGGGAGCTCCCGGATGAGAAGGTCAAGCTCGAGGCCACCCCGAACGCCTACCTGGACATCCGCTGCGGCCGAGCCCATTTTACCCTGGCGGGCACCGCCGCCGAGGAATACCCCTCTCTCCCCGAGTTTTCTCCGGAAAACCCGGTCACCCTGCCCGCCGAAATCCTTTCGGGCATGATCGAACGGACGATGTACGCGTCTTCGGTGGATGAGACCCGGTACAACCTGAACGGGGTCTATTTCGAGGTTCAGGACGAACAGGCGAAATTGCGCATGGTGGCGACGGACGGCCACCGGCTCGCCATGGTCGATCGAGCGATCCCCGCCACGGCCGATGGCCTTAAAGGTGGGGTGATTATACCCCGAAAGGGCCTCGCCGAGCTCAAGCGGCTTCTCGATGAAGATGATGCCACCGAGGTCGAACTCGCTTTCGAGGGCAATAATGGCATGGCGAGAAAGGGGGACGTCACCCTGGTCATGCGATTGATCGAGGGCGAATTTCCCAACTACCAGCAGGTCATTCCGTCGGAGCCTGGGGTTCAACTGGTCCTGGATACCGAGCGTTTAAGCAAGGCCCTGCGCCGGGTGGTGTTGTTGTCCTCCGAGCGGAGCCGGGCTGTGAAGCTCGAAATCAGCAATGGCGAGGCAGTGGTGACCTCGAATAATCCCGATCTAGGCGATGCTCGCGACGAAATCGACGTCGACTATGCCGGCGAAACCCTCTCCATCGGTTTCAATGCCCGCTACGTCCTCGACGCGCTGAACTCGCTTCACAGCAAGGAAATCCGCCTGGGGATCCAAGGAGATTTGTCCCCCGCGCTGCTCGTCCCGACCAACGATGAGGACGCCCTGGCGGTGGTGATGCCCATGCGCATCTGACCCCTCCTTCGCCCGTCCGAAAGCGATCTCTTGCCCCGAGGGGATAAGGGTTACGATGGGCCGGTCACAGCAGATTTTTCGGGGCTTCTAGGCTCGAATTTTAATGGCCCCTTCTGGCGCTCCAAGTGGGCGAGAAGTAAAGAAAAACGGATACCGAGAGGCTTTACGGCCCCCGCTGCATTCAGTACCTTCAAGCGGAATTTGGGGGTTCCCGGAGATCTTGGGAAAAAAAGCCACAATGGCTTCCCCCGGACCTTCGGATGGAGCCCGCGAAAGCCCCGGTGGGCGGCTCCGAGATACGCGCGAGGCGGAGCTGAAAGGCCGGAGCCCTGGGGCTTCAAGCGAGAAATCGAGTCGGCTCCGAGCCGGGTCCCCAGGCCGACACCCAGGCGACTGTTTCGCGCGCAAGTCCAGCGGAGATGGGGACCACAACGGATCATGGTGCAGGGAAAAATCATTTCGTGAGCTACGACGCCAGTTCTATCGAAGTCCTCGAGGGTCTTGAGCCCGTTCGCAAACGCCCCGCCATGTATATCGGCAGCACCGGCCCCGGCGGTCTCCACCACTTGGTCTATGAAGTTGTCGATAACTCCATCGACGAAGCGCTCGCCGGTTATTGCAGCGAGATCAAGATCCAGATCCATGCGAATAACAGCATCACCGTGCGCGATAACGGCCGTGGCATTCCCACCGGCGAACATCCCGTGGAAAAGCGATCGGCCTGTGAGGTCGTTATGACCACTCTCCACGCCGGCGGAAAATTCGACGAAAACAGTTATAAGGTTTCCGGCGGTCTGCACGGAGTGGGTGTTTCCGTGGTGAACGCTCTGTCCATCGACCTCGACCTCGAAATTCGTCGGGATAAAAAGATTTGGACACAGAGCTATACCCGCGGCGCGCCAACGGGCCCGCTTAAGCAAGTTGGCGAAACTGACGAGACCGGGACCCGCGTCACTTTCCTCCCCGACCCCGAGATTTTCAGCGAGGTCGAATTTTCCTTCGACACCCTCTCCCAACGTTTGCGTGAACTCTCCTTTTTGAATGCGGGTGTTCGCATCGTCATCCACGACGAGCGAGACGATAAGAGTCATGACTTTTGTTACGAGGGCGGGATTGTTTCGTTCGTCGAGCACCTGAATAAGGCTCGTTCTCCCCTGCACGAAGAGCCGATTTTTATTTCCGAGACTCGGCCTCTCACCGAGCGGGGGAGCGGCGACGTTGCGGTAGAGATCGCCCTCCAATACAACGACTCGTATAACGAGGCTCTCTATTCGTTCGCGAATAATATCAATACGGTCGAGGGGGGTAGCCACCTAGTCGGTTTTCGTACGGCTCTGACTCGGACGATCAATCGGTATATCGGCTCGACCCAAAAGCCCAACGCCAAGGGCGAAAAATTCTCGGTGACCGGAGATGATCTGCGGGAGGGCCTGACTGCGGTTATTTCCGTGAAGCTTCCCCAGCCCGAATTCGAGGGTCAGACCAAGACGAAGCTGGGGACCGGCGAGGTTCGAGGCATAGTCGAGTCCATCCTCTACAAAGAGTTATCGAGGATCCTCGAGGAAAATCCGAAAGTCGCCAAGCCCCTCGTCGATAAAGTCGTAGACGCCGCGAAGGCGCGCGATGCCGCTCGCAAGGCGAGAGATCTAGCCCGCCGCAAGGGCGCGCTTTCCGATTTTAGCCTGCCGGGAAAACTCGCGGACTGCCAGGAGAGGGATCCCAAGCTCTGCGAGATCTTTCTCGTGGAGGGTGAATCCGCCGGGGGCACGGCGAGGCAGGGTCGCCTGCGCGCGACCCAAGCCATTCTTCCCCTGCGTGGAAAGATTCTCAATGTAGAGCGCGCGCGTCTGGATCGAATGTTGGCGAGCACCGAGATCCAGGCGATCATCGCCGCTCTCGGTTGTGGCATCGGATCCGATCTCGATATCGAAAAGATCCGCTACCACAAGGTCATCATCATGACCGATGCCGACGTGGACGGCTCCCATATTCGAACCCTGCTCCTCACCTTCTTCTATCGGCAAATGCGCCCGATGATTCAGGCCGGCTACCTCTACATCGCCTTGCCCCCGCTATTTAAGGCGAAGAAAGGAAAGAAGAGTCGTTACCTGAAGGATGAGGCGTCTATGGACGACTATCTCTTTGACCTCGCCCTGGCGGAATGCGAGGTCGAGATCGGCCCGGACTTCGTGGATCGGGATCCCCTCTTCGACCTTCTGCGATCGGCCGCCGTGCGCAAGCGGATGCTCGACCGTTTCCGAATCAGGCTCTTCGACGAACGCATCGTGGATGCGGCGGTGACCGTGGGGCTCCTCGACCCCGCCACACTCTCCGACGAAAACCGGCTCCTAGAAGAAGTCGCCCCGGCGATCCAGGCAGAGTTCGCCCGTTGTCAGGGTGACGCAGCTGGGGAAATCAACTGGAGCGTCGAGCCGGATCGCGATCACGAAACGAACCGCTTGGTCGCGAAGTTGCGAAGGGGCGGCCAGGAGTTGCGCAGTGTTTTTGATCTGCCCTGCCTGGAGTCTGCTGATTTTCAACGGATGCTTCGCAATCAGGCCGAATTTGATGCCCTGGGCTCAGCGCCCTATCGCCTGGCGTTAAGCGGCGAGCCCGCTTTGGAGGTCGTCAATATCGTGGCCCTCCTCGAAAAAGTTCTCGATCGCGGCAGCAAGGGTGTGAGCGTCCAGCGCTACAAGGGTCTTGGCGAGATGAATGCCGAGCAACTCGAGGAAACCACCATGAAGCCGGAGAATCGCGTTCTCCAGCAAGTTCGCTTGGACGATCTCGTCGAAGCGGATGATGTATTCACGACCTTGATGGGCGAAGTGGTCGAGCCCCGCCGCCGCTTCATCGAGGAAAATGCACTCAACGTCGAAAACCTCGACGTCTAGGAAAGACCATGGCAGACGAACCCACCGAAGGTGGACCGCAAAATATTCCCGAAGAGCCTCCCGGCGGTTCGGTCGACGGCATCAACATCGAGGACGAAGTCAGAAGTTCGTTCCTCGCGTACTCGATGTCCGTCATCATCAGCCGCGCTCTCCCCGACGTCCGCGATGGTTTGAAGCCGGTTCATCGCCGGATCCTTTACGCGATGAATCAGGAGGGGATGCTCCCGAGCCGTCCGCACAAGAAGTCCGTGGGCGTCGTCGGCGAGGTGCTCAAGCATTATCACCCGCATGGGGACAGTGCGGTTTACGAGGCCATGGTTCGCATGGCCCAAGATTTTTCGTTGCGTTACCCGCTGGTCGATGGCCAGGGAAATTTCGGTTCTATCGACGGAGACTCGGCCGCCGCCTATCGCTATACCGAGGCGCGTCTCGATTCCCTTGCCGAAGAAATGCTCACGGATATCGATAAGGAAACGGTCGATTTCGCAGCGAATTTCGACGGCCAGATGGAAGAGCCGGTGGTCTTGCCCGCGCGCTTTCCGAATCTGCTCGCCAACGGTTCTTCGGGGATCGCGGTGGGCATGGCGACGAATATTCCCCCGCATAATCTCGTCGAATTGAGTGATGCGCTGATTCTCGAGGCCACCAACCCGGACTGCACCCTCGATGATCTGCTGGAAAAAATGCCTGGGCCGGATTTCCCCACCGGGGCCCAGCTCTGCGGCACCGACGGCGTACGCAATTATTACGCAACGGGCCGCGGGCATTTGACGCTCCGGGCCAAGGCGGCTTTCGAAGAGACCAAGCGCGGGATGCGAATCGTCGTCTCGGAGATTCCTTACCAGGTCAACAAGTCGCTGCTCCTTGAACGCATGGCCGACCTCGTTCGAGACGGGCGTATTCAGGGGATTACCGACCTGCGCGACGAATCGAATCGCGAAGGGATGCGGATCGTCGTCGAGCTGAGGCGAGATGCATCAGAGGACATCATCCTCAACCAGCTCTACAAGATGACCCCGCTCCAGACGACCTTCGCCGTCAACCTGCTCGCCTTGGTGAACGGCCGGCCGCAAACGCTCTCCATCAAGGAGGCGTTCCGGCACTTCCTGGAATTCCGCAAAGAGGTCGTGATCCGCCGGGCGATCTATGACCTGGCTCGCGCGGAGGAGCGCGCGCATATTCTCGAAGGCTTCATGGTTGCCCTGGACAACCTGGACGAGATTATTGCCCTGATCCGGGCCTCACCCGACACGGCGGGTGCGCGTGAGCAATTGATGGAGCGCTTCGAGCTCTCCCAGCGCCAGGCCCAGGCGATCCTCGAGATGCGACTTCGCGCGCTCACCGCGATGGAGCGCCAGAAGATCATCGACGAACTCGAGACCTTGCGGGTGACCATCGCAGATCTGAAGGATCTGCTCGCGAGCGATTCACGTATCCTCGCGGTGGTGATCGACGAAGTACGCGAAGTGGTCGAGAGTTTCGGTGACGAGCGCCGCACCCAGATCGTTGAAGCGGTGGATGGAATCACCAACGAAGATCTGATCGTCGAAGAGGACATGGTGGTGACTCTTTCCCACCTCGGGTACATCAAGCGGAACCCGCTGACCCTCTACCGCGCCCAGAGGCGAGGGGGCAAGGGCGCCCGAGGGATGGAAACCCGCAGCGAAGATTTCGTTCGCCACCTCGCGGTCGCTTCGACTCATGCCTATTTGCTCTTTTTCACCAACCGGGGCCGGCTGCATTGGCTTAAGGTTCATGCCCTGCCGCAACTCGGCCGAACCGCCAAGGGCAAGGCGATCGTCAATACTCTGCAGTTGGCCGAGGGAGAGAAGGTTCAGACCATGCTCCCGGTTCGCAGCTTCAGCGATATCGGCGAGGGCGAATCAGTCGTCCTCTGCACGCGGAACGGCGTGGTCAAGAAGACGGCGCTCAGCGCCTATGCGAACCCTCGGCGCGGCGGGATCATCGCGGTGGGGCTCACCGAAGGCGACGAGTTGATCGCGGCCGAGCGTTGCGATTCGGGGAGTTCGGTTCTTGTGGCGAGCCGGAGCGGGAAATCGATTCTCTTCGAAGAAGGTGATATCCGCGCTATGGGCCGCACCGCAGTGGGAGTTCGTGGCATCGCCCTGGGCGGAAGCGATTCGGTGGTGGGAATGAAGGTCGTCACACCCGGCACCACGATTCTCACGCTGACCGCCAACGGGTACGGAAAGCGTACCCGGCTTGAGGACTATCGCGTCCAACGCAGGGGAGGCCAGGGAATCATCAACATCAAGGCCACCGCGCGCAACGGCGAGGTGGTCGGGGTGGCCGAGGTCGACGAAGGGGATCACGTGATGCTGATTACCGACGCGGGCAAGATGCTTCGTTGTCCCGTGGCCGGCATCTCGGTGATGGGTCGCGCAACCCAGGGTGTCCGCGTCATGAAGCTCTCGCCCGACGAGAAACTTGTCGCCCTCGCCCGCCTGGCAGAAGCCGATGCGGCGGCTGCCGAAGACCCGGCGGGCAACGAAGAAGAAACCGAAGAAGGCGCCTAGGCGCTGGTGCTCCCAGGGCTTCGGGCCCGCTGAGCCGTAGATCGTGGATGGGGAGACAGTTCTGGCGTCGAGAAAGAAATCGAAGGCGGGGGTAAAGCGCTCGGCTTCGCGGGAAGCCTTTGCCGCGGCCAAGCGCTCGATTCCGGGTGGCGTGAATAGCCCGGTTCGTGCATTTGGCTCGGTGGGTGGAAGTCCGCTCTTTATCAAACGGGGCAAGGGCGCTCGTATCTGGGATGTCGATGGAAACGAGTACATCGATTACGTGGGCTCTTGGGGTCCGCTGATTCTCGGGCATGCTCACCCGGCGGTGCTCAGAGCGATTCGAGAAACCCTGCGCGACGGGACGAGTTTTGGCGCGCCCACCGAGATCGAGACGAGTTTGGCCGAGGCGATTTGCCGGGCCCTGCCTTCGGTGAAGAAGGTGCGGATGGTGTCCTCGGGCACCGAAGCGACCATGAGCGCGATTCGCTTGGCTCGGGGCTATACCGGGCGGGATCGCGTGCTCAAGTTCGAGGGCTGTTATCACGGCCACTCGGACGGCTTGCTGGTGGGTGCGGGGAGCGGAGTAGCGACTCTGGGAATCCCAGGGTCCCCGGGTGTGCCCGAGGCCATGGCGGAGCTCACGGTCCAGGCCCCCTATAACGATCTCGAAGCCGTGGCCCAGGCCTTCGCCCGTTGGCCGGGTGAGATCGCTTGCATCATTGTTGAGCCGGTTGCGGGCAATATGGGTTGCGTTCCCCCGCAGCCGGGATTTCTCAAGGGCTTGCGCTCTCTATGCGACGCGGAGGGGGCGCTGTTGATCTTCGACGAGGTGATGACGGGATTTCGCGTTGGACCGGGAAGTGCACAGGGTCTCTACGGCGTGCGGCCCGACCTGACGTGCTTGGGAAAGGTCGTCGGGGGAGGGATGCCCGCGGCCGCCTACGGGGGGCGCAACGATTTGATGCGGAGAATCGCCCCGGCCGGAGATATCTACCAGGCGGGTACGCTTTCGGGCAATCCCCTCGCTATGGCGGCGGGTCTCGCGACCCTTGAGCAGCTCGAGAAGCCCGGGGTCTACGACCGGCTCAGCCAGGGATCCCGCACCCTGGCCGAGGGCCTCCAGTCTGCGGCGGACGAAGTCGGCGTGGAGCTCACAACGGCTTCGGTGGGCGGAATGTTCGGATTTTCCTTTCATCCGGGCCCCATCGCGTGTTTCGCCGATGCCCAGCAGAACCATGAGGCTCGCTTTCGACGCTTTTTTGCCCGGATGTTGGAGGGGGGGATCAACCTGGCCCCCTCGGCCTACGAGGCAGGCTTCATCTCCCTGGCCCATCGCCCGGCGGATATCGCTCACACCCTGGAGGTCGCCCGGGAGGCTTTGCGGGCTGCTGCCCGGGTCCGTTGAGGCCCTTCCCTTGGTCGGCTATGCTGCGCGCCGTTTCACGGGCTGCCGGGGGAATTGCCGCGGCGTCGGGTGAAATGGGCCCCTGGGGCTTGGCGGCGGTGAAGTCCTCGCGTCTTGGTCGAGGTCCCTGGAGGACGATGAGTTGGTCTCCCTTCACGGTGGGAGTCACGATTCGAGCGGGCCTGGGCGAGCGCCGCGGTATGCGCCGCGGTTGAACGAAGAACACGAAAGAGCCTGGAGAACCAAACAACACAGAGAACCCAAGATGGAAAAAGGCGAACCCAAAAAGGCGACAGAGTCGAACGGTTCCGACGAAGAGTCGGACAAGCGGCGTATGGGAGCCGGCTACCAGGGCGCCGTCGAAGCTGCCTTGGCGATTCCCATCGGAAGTGGGCTGGGTCATCTGGCAGATCAACAATGGGGAACCGAGCCCGTCGGGCTCTACATCGGGTTGGTAGTAGGTTTCGGCGCTTTCGTCCTGAGACTGTTTCGGATGAGGCCAGAATAAAAACCGGCGGGAGCACCAAGCCAAGAGTACGAAGTAGATAGAAAGAAGCTGAAGAGGATTCACGTGCACCAGGACTTCGCCATCAAACTCATGATCGGAATAGGGCTGCTCGCAGCGCTGCTCTTCTGCGTCTTGAGCTCGGTGGAGGAGGGGGTGGCGGTACTGGCGGGTGCGAGTCTCGGTTTGCTGAATTACCGCTGGCTTTATCAGGGCGCCGTCTACTTTTTTGAAGCCGCCGAGTCCGGAGGCGTGCGGGGTGGCGCCTGGGTCTTTTCGGGGTTTCTTCGCCTTGGCTTTCTCGGTGGCGTGCTCGCCTTGTTTACGAAATTGGGTCTTGCGCCCATTGGCCTCGTTGTTGGCCTCTCGGTTCCCATGGTTTCACAACTCATCTGGACCTCGCGAAGAGCTTTCGGTCGCTCCGCGCAGATGCAGAGTTAGGAACTCGTTATGTATCTCTACAGCTACTTCGAAGAGCACCTTTCGCAAACTTGGCAGGCGACGGCCTTGGTCTTTATTGTGCTGATCGCGGGTGGCCTGCTCGTTCGAAGCCGTCTAGCGACGGCCGAGGGGGGCGCGCTTCCCGACGAGGGCGTTTCGATTCGCAATCTCTTCGAGGTTCTCGTCGAAGGCCTAGCCGAGCAAGCTCAGGCGATTATCGGTGACAACTACCGAACCTATTTCCCCATCGTTGGGGCGCTTTTCTTCTTCATCCTATTGGGCAACGTCACCGGGCTGGTGCCCGGTCTGGGCGATGGATCCACGGGAGACGTGAACACGGCGTTGGCCTGGGCGACGATTTCGTTCCTGACCTACAACTTCGTCGGCATTCGTCAGCACGGGTGGAAATACATCTACCAGTTCATGGGCCCATCCCTGATGAATCTCGAAATCGGCGGCACGCATTACCATGTTCGCGTCCTGGCCCCGATCTTTCTGCCGCTCGAGGTCGTGCTCCACCTCGCTCGAATTCTTACGCTCACCGTGCGTTTGATCGCCAACATGTTCGCCGACCATGCTCTGGTCATGGCCTGGTTGAAGCTCGTTCCCTTTGTGCTGCCCGCGGTGTTCATGGGGCTCGGACTTTTCGTGGCCTTTCTACAGGCCTTTGTTTTCGCCTTGCTGACGATGATCTACATCGGCCAGGCACTGGAAGAACCCCACTAGGGGGAACTTTTCACCGTCCGGGCGAAGCCCGGCGCATCAGCTCGGAAGGAGAAGAACTTGAAGACCCTTATTCGTACGATTTTTTGGTTGCTCGTGATGATGGCGGTCCCGGCATTGGCCCTGGCGGCCGGTGGCGATGCGGCGGGAGGTGCCGATGACGGCATGAACGCCGGCAAAGCCATAGGTGCAGGTATCGCCATTGGCGTGGCCGGTCTTGGCTGCGGCATCGGCATGGGCTTGATCGGCGGCAACACCACGGCGGGGATTGCTCGCAATCCCGGCGCCGCGGGCACGATGTTCACCACCTTCATTCTCGGTATGGTGCTCATCGAATCCATCGCGATTTATGCGTTGGTGATCGCGTTTCAGCTCGCGCCCTGATCTGCGCCAGCTGAGAGTTCGCCGGCTTTCCGGGGCACAGGAAACACGCCCCGGAAAGCCGGAAAGCGATCCACGAGGGCCCAGGCCGCGGTGGCTCGAAATGTATCCGCGGCTTGAGACGCCGGGTGAAGGCTCGAAGAGGCTTCACCCCGTTCAGAGCCCCCTCGAACCCTGTGCCTCCACCCGGCGACTCGGCACCCGCCAACCCCCGGTCCCGTTAGAGGGGTGGGGCGGATCATCGTCTCGCGACGACACCCCCGAGTAGAGCAATTCGCGTGCCGCTTTTGGGGGGTTGGGCGAGCCCGTGAGCGAGAGCTCCGGGCTGGGTGCCCATGTGTACCCACGAGCCCCGTCGCCCGGGGGCTTCGTTTGCCCGGGCTCGAGCCTCGCTCGACGCGGCTGGGGGGGCGTGTCAGACTTCGCCCGCGGTCAACGGTGGGCATGGGGAGACTCGGAGACTTTGGAAAAGGGATGGCTGATCGTCTTCGAGGGAATTGATGGAGCCGGCAAGAGCACCCAGGTCGAGCGGCTCGCCGCTTTCCTGCGCGGCCGGGGGCGAGTGGTCCAGACGACGCGAGAACCCACGTCGGGCCCCCACGGCACGAGAATCCGCCAGCTCTCAAGCGAGGGGGCGCCCCTTTCTCTGGAGGAGGAGCTCGCTCTCTTCGTCGAGGACCGACGGGAGCACGTTCGCGACCTGATCGAGCCCGCTTTGGCCCGGGGCGAAGTCGTCCTGAGCGATCGCTACTACCTTTCGAACGTCGCCTATCAGGGCGCTCGAGGCCTGGAGCCCGGGGCGATTCTGGCGCGCAACGAGGCGCTCTTCCCTGCGCCCACCGCGGCGATCCTTCTCGAGGCGAGCGCCCAGGAAGGTCTCGGTCGGGTTGTCGCGCGCGGGGGCGAACTCAACCGGTCCTACGAGCACGAAGATTTCCTGGCTCGGGTCGCGGAGATCTACGCCGAACTCGATCTGCCCTATCTGATCCGGGTTCCGGCGACGGGTTCACCCGAGCAGGTGCATGCGGGAATTCTTCGCGCCCTCGAGCCGTGGCTCGGCGCGGGCTGAACCCTTCAAGGGAAGAACGAGTGGTCGTCGTCGTTCGTGGGCTTGGGGACTTCTTCGGGGATCGGCAGGCGGAAGGGGCGCTCGAGGGCCTCGGCCCAGAGTTGGCGGACGCCCAGGGTGACCGAGATCAAAGCGACGATCAGAATGGTGCCCGAGGTATGGGCGCCGGGTGCATTGAAGCCGGGTATCGGGAGGGAGTCTCGCCCGAGATCCGCTGCGAGGTGAATGGCGGAAAAGGCAGTGGCCAGCAGGATGGGCGGCAGGATGGAGCCGCTGGCCAGGCGTGCCAGGCCCATTAAAGCGCCGAGGGTCAGCCAGGTGGTGAGGGGGACGAGGGTATCGCCCGGAGCGCCCGACGCTGGGAAGTGGACCAAGGAATAGAGAACAGCGGTGAGGAAGAGCCCGCGGAGTCGGCCCAGTCGGTCCACCAGGCCCTGAAGGATGACTCCGAAGAAAAAGAAACCCTCCACGATGGGAACTATTCCCAAGGCGACCGTCGTCGTCTCGGCCAGGGCGTAGGGTGAGTCGGGCTTCATTAGCGCTTCCATCTCCTCTCGGAGTTCTTCGAACTCGGGGGTGATGGGCATCAGGATCTTCCAGTAGTTATCGAGTTCGCTGACGAGGAAGACCACGGGCAGTAGACAGAGGAGGGCCCCGAGAATCTGGGGTGAGAAGCCTTGCAGGCCGAGTCGGAGGGAGTGGGGTTGGGGGACGCGTTGGCTGGCAAGAGTCGCCATTCCTCCGAGTCCCAGGGCGTAGCCGACCCCCATGGCGGCGGTGATGGAAGAACGCTCGATCAAGCCGCTGGCGATTGCGATGGACGCCACGAACGAGGCCGCGAAGAGACCGGCGAGGGCGAGCATGAAAGCGGCGAAGGGGCCTGGGAAAATATCCTCGGGCTCTAAGGGCCTGGATCGCTGGGGTTGTACGGGTTCGGTCATGGACTCGGTTGCCGATCTTTTCCTATCTCCGGGGGAGCGTCGGAGCCGGTGGTGGCTTTCGGGGGCTCAACTCTATCCGATGGTGAGTTCACTTTGAAGCGAAGAGTTCGGCCAGGGCTTTCCCTGTGTGCGATTTGGGTGAGTCGGCGACTTCTCTTGGGCTTCCCGAGACGACGATTTCGCCGCCTCCCGCCCCGCCCTCGGGCCCCATGTCGATGACGACGTCCGCGCTCTTGATGACGTCCAAATGGTGCTCGATGACCAGAACTGTATTCCCTCGGTCGACGAGTCGCTGCAATAATTCCAACAGACGCTTTACATCCGAAAGATGAAGTCCGGTGGTGGGTTCGTCGAGAAGATAGAGGGTCCGGCCGCTGCTGCGGCGAGCGAGTTCTCGGGCGAGCTTCACGCGCTGGGCTTCGCCTCCGGAGAGGGTGGTGGCGGGCTGGCCGAGGCGAACATACTCGAGGCCTACGTCAATGAGCGCCTGGAGCGGGCGGCGTACCGAGGGCACATTCTCCATCAAGACGACGGCTTCCTCGGCGGTCATCTCGAGGACGTCGGCGATGCTGCGACCCTTATACGTAATGCCCAGGGTCTCCTGGTTATAACGCCTGCCGGCGCAGACCTCGCAGGTCACGAAGAGGTCGGGGAGAAAATGCATTTCCACGCGCAAGCTGCCTCCACCCTGACAGGCCTCGCAGCGCCCCCCGGCGACGTTGAATGAAAAGCGTCCCGGTTCATAGCCCCGGGCCCGAGATTCGGGAACCTGGCTGAAGAGTTGGCGGATGCCTCCGAATACACCCGAGTAGGTCGCCGGGTTGGATCGTGGGGTTCGCCCGATAGGGCTCTGGTCGACGTTGACCAACTTCTCGATGCTCTCCTCACCCTCGAGGGAGTCGAAGTCGCCGGGTATCTGGGTGGCGTTATAGAGGCGCGAAGAAAGCGCGCGTTGAAGTGTTGTGTTCACCAGGCTGGATTTTCCCGAACCCGACACGCCGGTGACCACGGTCAAGGTGCCGAGCTTGACCTCAAGGTCGACCCCCTTGAGGTTATTGGCACGGCAGCCTCGCAGTTGGATCGAGGCGCCTTGTTCCTGGCGGCGGCGGGGGGTGGCATCCGGGGGAGCGATGCTTTCACGGCCGGCCAACCAGGCGCCGGTGGGCGAGTCGGGATTTTTCGCCAGGGCATCGGGGGAGCCTTGGGCGACGACGTGTCCGCCGTGGATGCCGGCGCCGGGTCCCATATCGATCACGTGGTCGGCGGAGCGAATGGTGGCTTCGTCGTGCTCTACGACCACCACGCTATTCCCGTTGTCGCGCAGGCGGACCAGACTGGCCAGCAGCCGGGCGTTGTCTCGGGCGTGGAGCCCGATGGAGGGTTCGTCGAGGATATAGAGAACACCGAGCATCGACGATCCGATCTGGGTCGCCAGACGAATTCGCTGGGCCTCTCCGCCGGAGAGCGTTGCGCTCGGTCGATCCAGGCTGAGGTAGTCGAGCCCGACGTCGGCGAGGAAGGCCAGGCGCTCGCGGATTTCGATTCCCACTCGGCCAGCCACCTCGAGCTTTCCACTCGGGGTCGCGGGGCCCGCCGCCAGGCGCTCCTCGAGACCTTCGAGAAAAATTCGTAAGTCGGCGATGGAGAGTGCGCAGAGTTCATGGATAGCGCGGCCGTCGAGGCGCACACTGCGAGCTTCGGGGCAGAGCCGGGCGCCTCCACACGGCTCGCACGGCACGCGCTGTTGAAAGCGTTCGAGTTTCGTGTCCTCGCGTCTTTGAAGTTCGTCGATGACCCCGAGCCAGGCGCGTCGCGCTTTTGTCTTGCGCGGCCGGCCCGAGCGCGTGGGTTTCTCGCCGACGGAAAAAGCGATTTCCTGCCGGGGTTCACCGCTCAGGATCAGCTTTCGCGCCTTGGGCGGGAGCTTTTCCCAGGACGTGTCCAGTGGGAGGTCCAAGTGTTCGGCGAGGTCGGCCAGAACCTGGGCGTAATAGCGGGCGTTCCGCTTTTGCTGCCAGGGTTCGATGGCCTCCCGCAAGGGCTTCGCCGGGTCTGAAATGATCAGAGCTTCCTCGAAACGCGGGATGACGCCGAGTCCGTCACAATCGGGGCACGCGCCGGCCGGGTTGTTGAACGAGAAGAGCCGGGGGGCGATTTCCGGCAGGGAGATGCCGCACTCTGCACAGGCGCTGGAGCGCGAGAGCAGCCACTCGGATTCTTTGGCTGACTTCGTTTTCGCCTCTCGGCTCGGGCCCGAGAGAACGATGGCCAAGCCGTCGGCGAGTTCGAGCGCCGTCTGGAGTGAGTCCTCGATCCGGGAGCGCGCGGAATCTCGAACGATCAGCCGGTCGACGACAAACTCGATCTCGTGCCGGGCCTGACGCGCGAGTTGAATATCCTCTTCGAGTTCACGCATGACGCCGTCGATGCGGGCGTAGACATAGCCTCGTCGTCGCATCTCTTCGAGTTTCTTGCGGTAGGCCCCCTTTCGGCCACGGATCACGGGGGCCAGGATCTGCACCCGGCTGCCCTCGGCCAAGGCCAGGACACGATCGGTCATCTCGCCGAGAGTTTGGGGCGCGATGGCGCTTCCACAATCCGGGCAGTGGGGGTGCCCTGCCCTCGCGAAGAGGAGCCTGAGATAATCTGAAATCTCCGTCGCCGTCCCCACGGTGCTTCGGGGGCTACGCCCGATGCTGCGTTGTTCGATGGAGAGCGCCGGGGAGAGCCCATCGATGGCATCCACATCGGGTTTCTCGAGTTGGTCGAGAAATTGTCGCGCATAGGGGGAAAGGGATTCGACGTAGCGTCGCTGGCCCTCGGCGTAGAGGGTGTCGAAGGCCAGGCTTGATTTTCCCGAGCCCGAGGGTCCGGTCAGGACGACCAAACGGTTTCGAGGGATCCGGACGTTGACCCCGCGCAGGTTGTGGGTGCGCGCGCCGTGGACGACTACCTCGTCGTGCTGGGTGGCGCGGCCGAGCCCGGGGATCGATTGAAGCAGGTTGGGAACGGAACTCACTAGCGTGATTTGTTCTCGGCGAAGATTCCCTTGCGAGCGATATAGGTCTGCTTGCGAACGGTATCGAGCCAGGTCATGTATTCCTTCTCCATCTTGCGCCGTGAGATCTCTTCGCGAAGCTGGGGCTCGGCCTGCTCGAGGCTGACCGGAGAGTAGGTTCGACGGCCGGCGAGTTGGACCACGTTGCAGCCGAAGGGCATGGGGATCGCGTCGCTGACGTCGCCCTCCTCCATGGCGGCGACGGTGGTGGCCATCCAGGGGGCGATTTCGTCGGTGTGATACCACCCGAGTTCCCCGGCTTGCTCGGGGTTCATCTCGGTGGTGCGTGTGGCCATCTCTCCGAATTCGACCTTACCCGCTCGGATCTGGTCGGCGGCATCCTGGGCGATCTGGCAGGCGGTGCGCTCATCGCGTCCGGTGCCCTCCCCCGCGCCCACCATGATGTGCCGGACGTTGACCTGCTCGCCGCCCTGGCGCTGATCGCCGTAGCGCTCGAGGTAGGCGAGTTCGAGTTCGTCGGTTTCGATGCGAATGCGCGAGCGAACCAGAGCATTCAGAACCCGGGAGCGTTCGAGCTCCCCCTTCAGCTTGCCTCTGTATTCGGCCATGGTGAGCCCGTGGCTCTCGACGCTTGCCTTGAGTTGGTCGACGGTCAGGCCGTTATCCGCCGCGATGCCGCGGATGGTGTCGTCGATCTCCTGCTGGCTGGCGTCCATCTCAAGACGCGCGACCACGCCTTCGATCAACTTCTCTTCGATCAGGCGGCCCAGGGCTTCGTTCCGCATCTTGAGAATATCGGATGCCGGCGCGCCGGCGTTCCGCATGCGCTCGGCGACGGGCCGGGCGAGGGATTCGACTTCGGAAACCAATACGTAACGGTGCCCGACCTGGGCGGCGATGCCGTCGACCAGCACCTCGGCGGCCTGGGAGGGTCTGGGGGCTCCGAGGGCAAAAATGGCGGTGAAAACGGCGGTGAAAACGGCGGTCAAAACCAGGGGGAGGTGGAGCGCCGCCGGTGTAGCGACGGGCAGCCGGCGCCGGGGGCGACGGGAGGTCGCCGGGCAAGCGGCTTGTGCGATCAGGGGGGCCGCCCCTGGGCCAAGGCGAATCTGGGTCACGAGTTCTCCGTTTTTCCCTCGGGGAGTGAGGACACTTTTCTCATTCTAGCCTAGCGGACCCCCGCTGCCCCTCCCCGGGCTCAGCGTCGCTTCCGTTCCCAAGCCGGGGTGGTGGGAGGGTGTGGGCTTGCCCAGGATCTCGGCTTTTGGCTTTGAGCACGAAATGAGATATAAAAATCATAAGTGGCCGAAGATAATACGATACAGATATCTAAATCGAAACCCGCCGGAGGACGGCGTGGGGCCGCTCGGGCGCGCCTGCTCGCCGCTGGCGCCGAGATGTTCGCGAATCGGGGGCTCGGAAACGTCAACACCAACACCATCGCCCGGGCTTCGGGTGTCGGCGTTGGCACCTTCTATTCGCATTTCGAGGACAAGTTCGCCCTCCACCGGGAGCTCGTGACCACCGGGCTCTCGACGCTCCAGGAAAATCTGGCCCGGGCCAGCCAGAACGCGAAGGATCGCCCCCTCGAAGAGCAGGTTCGCGCGACGGTCGAGGCCTTCGTCGATTTCGCCGAGGCGAACCCCGCGCTTTATAAAGTCGTCTTCGCCGCCGGCGATGCCGGAGCCGGAAGCGGGCGCCCGGCATTGGGTCTTTCCACCCGGGCCATGGAGAGTCGCCTCCACGCGCTTCGAGAGGCCGGACACCTCGACCCGGGCCTCGACGTGTCCGCCGCTGCCCGGTTCTTCTATGCCGGTCAGAGCCAGTTGCTGCTCTGGTGGCTCGATGCGCCGGGGGCGCCGTCCCGGGAAGACTTGATCGCGACCCTTGAGCGGCTTCATCCCGCCCTCGCGTGCCGACGCTAGTCTCCCCGGCGATCCGCGCCTTGCCGAGCGCCCTCCCCGGCGCCGGCGCGCGGTGGAGAGAGGGGAGGTTGGAAAGCCATTGAAGGGGGTTGCCTCGCATCTCGAATCGCCACCGCCGACTTCCCAGGGTCGCTATGGCGTCGCCGTCGTCCACTACGGGGACTACGCCGAACTCGCCGGGTGCCTGGCCTCGGTGAGTGCCCAGGTTCGGGCGAGTGCGGGGGTCTGGGTGTTGGACGTCGACGGGGACGGCGCCCAGCGCGCGGCTCTGGAAGGCGACTATCCCGAGGTCCGCTTCCTGACCGCGCCCAATCTCGGATACGCCAGCGGAGCCAATCGTCTGCTCGCCGCCATCGGGGAGGGCGGGCTCTCGGTGGATTTTATCCTGCTCCTCAATTCCGATATCACCCTCGAGCCCGATTTTACCCGCGCGCTGGTCGACGCGCTGGCCGGGCACCCCGACGCGGCCCTGGCCACGGGTAAGTTGCTGCGCCGGGACGGCCGCACCCTCGATAGCGCGGGGATCGATCTGCCTCTCCATCGCCGACCCCGGGACCGGGGCAGCGAGGCCCTCGATCGCGGCCAATTCGATCGCGGGGAGTACGTCTTCGGGGCCAGTGGCGCGGCCATGCTGCTGCGCTGCTCGGCACTCCCCGAGCTCGCCATCGAGGGGGAAATCTTCGATGAGGACTTCTTCCTCTATTACGAAGACACGGACCTGTGCTGGCGAAGCCAGACACTCGGTTGGCGGGTCTACTACGAACCCGCCGCCCGGGCCCAACACACCCGGGGCTGGCAGAAGGCGACGCGTTTTGCCGTGCCGGCCTGGGTTCGGCGTCACTCGTTCAAAAATTACTATCTCCAGCGGATCAAGAATGAATCCGCCGGGAAATTCCTTGTGGGGCTTCCGGTCACTCTGGTCTGGGAGGTCTTTCGATTCGCCTACGCGCTCTTTCGGGATCGCGCGCTCCTGGCCGCCTACCCCCAGGCCTTTCGTAGCGCGGGGCGGGCTTTTACCAAGCGCCGGCTTCTGCGTCGAAGCGTTCGTCGAAGCGCGGTTCGTGCCCGGTCGGGCCCAGGACGAGGCTGAGGCAGGGACTCTCGGCCTCGGGGCTCAGTCCGGGGAGAGGCGCCGCATCAATTCGTGGGCGGCGTCGAAGAGGGCTGGGTTGCCGCCCTCGGGGCCCGGGGCCGGGCTATAGATACGGTGATCCGGGGTGACCCGCATCCCCGATCCCGCCCGGGTAAGAATTTGCACCAACCGTTGGGGGTCGATCTGGCTCGACTCGGCGACTTGCAAAACAAATTCCCCTCGATGGATCCGGAAAGCGGCGATACCGAGTTTTCGGGCTCGGATCTTGAGGCGAATCACCTGAAGCAGGTTCTCCCCCTCGGCGGGCATTACGCCGTAGCGATCGAGTAATTCTTCCCGCACTCGGGCGACTTCGCTTCCGTCCCGGGCACTCGACAATCGTTTGTAGACCACCAGCCTCTGGTTGACGTCGGAGATGTAGTCCTCGGGCATGCGGGCTACTACCGGGAGTTGAACTTCGGGGTCGATGCTCTCCTCGTGAATCGTCCCGCGCAGCTCCTCGATAATTTCATCGAGCATCTCCATGTAGGTCTCGTAGCCCACCGCGCGGAGGTTGCCCGACTGCTCGCTCCCCAGCAGGTCTCCCGCCCCCCGAATTTCGAGATCCATGTTGGCCAGGCGAAAGCCGCTCCCGAGTTCCGTCAGGTCCTGGATGGCTTCCAGACGTTTCTGGGCGTCGCTGGGCAGGCGGCCCATGGTGGTGGGTATTAGGAGGTAGGCGTAGGCGCGACGCGTGCTCCGCCCGACTCGGCCGCGCAATTGGTAGAGCTGGGCGAGGCCCAGGGCATCGGCGCGATTGATAATGATGGTGTTGGCCCTGGGAATATCGAGACCGCTCTCGATAATCGTGGTGCAGAGGAGAACGTCGGCTTCGCCGCGCACGAAGGCGTGCATTCGTTTTTCGAGTTCGCGCTCCTTCATCTGACCGTGGGCGGTGATCACCGAAATTTCGGGGACCAGTTCGGCGAGCATCTCGGCGACGCTTGCGATGGTGGCCACCCGGTTATGAAGATAAAAGATTTGCCCGCCCCGCCGGACCTCCCGGAGTATGGCCTCCCGAATAAGCGACTCGCTGGGCAGGCAGACCTGGGTGCGGATGGCCAGTCGATCGACGGGAGGCGTATCGATCACGGACAGGTCGCGCAATCCGGTAAAGGCCATTTGGAGAGTTCGAGGAATCGGCGTCGCCGTTAGGGTGAGTACGTCAACGGTCCTCCGCATCCGCTTGATGCGCTCCTTGTGACCGACGCCAAAGCGTTGCTCTTCATCGACAACCAGGAGGCCGAGTTCGCGAAACTGAATATTCTTGTGGAGCAATCGGTGGGTGCCAACCACGATGTCCACGGTTCCGTCGGCGAGACCCTCGAGGACTTTTCGAGTTTCCCGGGCGGTACGGAATCGCGAAAGCATTTCGACGCGTATGGGATAGCCGGCGAAGCGCGTCTGGAAATTCTCGAAATGCTGCTCGCAAAGAATGGTGGTGGGCGTCAGGATCGCGACCTGCTTCCCGTCCATGGCCGCCTTGAACGCCGCCCGGATGGCGACCTCGGTCTTTCCATAGCCGACATCGCCGCACACGATGCGGTCCATGGGCCGGGGCTTTTGCATATCGGTCAGTACATCCTCGATGGCCGCGGCCTGGTCCGGGGTTTCTTCGAATTCGAAAGCGGCTTCGAATTCCTCGAAAAAACCGTCGCGTCCCGAAAAGCCGAAACCCGGCGCGAGTTCTCGGGCCGCGTGCATGGAAAGAAGTTCCTGGGCCATATTGCGAAGGCTCTTCTTGACCCGCCCCCGAGCGCGTCGCCAACTCTCCCCCCCCAAGCGGTCGACCTTGGGCGCGCTTCCCTCGAAGGCGCCGTAGCGCTGGACCAGGTTGAGCCGGTCGATGGGGAGAAAAAGTTTATCCCCCGCCGAATATTCGATGCAGAGAAGTTCATTTTCTACGCGCCCCGCGCGCACCACGTCGAGCCCGCGGTAGAGGCCGATTCCGTGATCGCGGTGGACCACGGGGTCGCCGAGCTGGAGTTGGGCAATGCCGTCGAGGGCGGCTCCCTCTTTCCAACCGCTGGCGGTCCGCCGCCTTTCCCGCTTGCCGAAGATCTCCTCTTCGGTGATCGCAGCGATTTTCTGGGAGGGGATGGAGAAGCCTGCCGAGAGCGAGGCGACGCGGATTTCCAAGCGGCCGGGCAGGCTCCAGTGCCAGCAGGGACGCGGGGCGGTGACGATAGTGCTTTCGAGTCCGTATTGACTCAGGAGATCCTTGGTTCGTTCGGCGGCGGAGAGGACCGAAACCACGACGACACAGCGCCATTTTTCGAGCAGCCATTCGGTGAGTTGGTCCGCCAGGGGCGTGAGCGCGCGGTCCTGAGTGCGAACCGCGGCGAGTTGCTCGCGCAATTCGTCGTGGCCACGGGTTTCGATGGAGACCTGACGGGTCGAGGACCCGGCGTCGACAACCTCGATGCGTTCGAGTCCGACCCGCCGAAGGCTCTGCAAGCCCTCTGAAATTTCGTCGGGGGAGACGAGGAGATCTTCCGGCGGGCAGACGGCCCGGTTCGATTCGAGGGCGGCCCGATGGTTGGCCAGGGCTTCCCTGTGATACTCCTCGAGCCTTTTTCGGCCGGCCCCGGGATCGTCGACGACGACCAGGGTACCCGGGGGCAGGAAGTCGAGAACGCTTTCCTGTCCGAGTTGAAGAATCGGCGCCAGGGCTTCGGCGCCGGGGGGCGTATGGCCTCGAAGCAGGGCGTCGAGGAGTTCATTGGATTCGCTGGCGCTGACCCCTGCGGCCGCGGCCGCTTCGCGGATGGCGTCGGCCTGCTCGACGACCCGGTCCCGTGTAAAGAGCAGCTCGCGCGGGGGCGAGGCCACAGCGTGGGAAAGCTTGCTCAGGGAGCGCTGACTGCTCGGGTCGAATTCGCGCAAGGAGTCGACTTCGTCGCCGAAGAATTCCGCTCGCAGGGGGTGGGCCCGATGCGGGGGAAAGAAATCGACGATCCCACCGCGCATCGCCATTTCACCCGGCTCGGCGACCAGGGGCATCTGGGCGTAGCCGCTAATCCCGAGGGCCTTGACCCATGCGTCGCGGTCGACTCGGTCGCCCACGGCGATTTCGTGCTTCCCGGCGTGCAGACTCGCGCGGGAGGGCACGCGCAGGGCGAGGGCCGTCCAGTCACTGACGACAACCGGGGCCGGGTCCGCAGTGGCTTCTTCGCCAAAGCTGAGCCAGCGGTAAAGGACATCCATCCGCTGGGCGGTGAGGAAGGCCTGGGGAGAAAAGCGATCGTAGGGAAGGGTGTCGTGACGGGGGAAGCGACAAAGCCGTCGGGAGTTGGGCTCTTCGCCCAGCACGGTTCTCAGATCGTCGGCAAGGGCATCGCAGCGTTTGGCCGAGGCGCCGAGAACGAGGACCGGTCGCTCCGGGTGTGCCCGGAGCAATTCGGCGGTGGCCACCGAACGCGCGGTTCCCCGCAGGCCGCTGAGGTCGACGGGCGAAGTGCGGTCGGCGATCTCCAGGGCCAGGGCGGCCAGGGCCGAGCGAGTTTTCTTGCGACGAACAGCCATATCCGTTTGAGCCTTGAGGGCTTTCGCGGATGCTCCGGCTCGGATCCGAGCCCTGCACGCACGAAAGCCCGCCGCACCCGTCCGGGGAGGGGTGCGCGGGTTGAAAATTAAAAGCCGAGTCTAGCAGCAGTCCGCCGACGAGGGGTCCGCGAGGAATGCCAGGCTGCGCTCCGCTACCGAGGGCCAGGGGTGCTGGTTCTCGAGCTGGCTCCGGGCGCCGGCGCCGAGTCGCTGGCTTCGCTCGGGGTCGCGGACCAGCGCACTTAGCGCGGTTGCCAGCTCCCGAGCCCCCGAGTCGCGGTGGAGGAGATGAGCGGACTCATCGTGGACCAGTCCGGGCGCCGCACCGGCAAAGGCGACGATCGGCCGCCCCGCCTCCATGTAGCTGAGCAACTTGATGGGAAAGCCGCCGACTCGTTTGCGTGTGGCCACCAGGCAGCGCGCGCCCCAGATCAAGCTGCGCATTTGAGCATAGTCTTGGACCCGAATTCGTCGCACGGCTCCCCCCGGAACGGGGTCGAGGTCTCGGGTCGCGGGTTCGCTTTCGGCATGGCTCGCGATGACCACGGGTCCCGCTTCCGGGGGCAGGCGACCGGCGGCTTCGGCGAGGAGTTCGAGATCCTGATAACGGTCGAGGTTGCCCGAGTAAAGGATGTATTCGCCCACCGCGAGTCCGTACCTCCGGCAGGACTGGGCTTGCTCGGCCGCGCTGGGTACGGGTCGGGGGGAGTAGCCCGGGGGAATCAACGCCACCGGTCCTCGGGCGTGGGGGGCGAGTTCCCCGCGCGCCTCGGGGCAGAGAGTGATGATCGCGTCGGCCCGGCGGGCGATGGAGCGTTCGATCCAGAGCCCCATGCGGTCGGCTTCGGCTTCGAGTCGTTCGGGGAGATAGGCGGATAGCTCTTCGCGCAGCAGGGTGTGCGCGACGTAGACCGTGGGCACACCGGTCAGTCGCCGGCTCATCAGCCCCACCACGGCGGCTTCGACGTTGTGGGCCAGGGCGAATGCGAAGGGGTCGCCCTCGCGACGCGCTCGGCGCGCCCCAGCGATCCAGCTGGCCAAGAGCCCGAGGTCGGCCAGGGGTTTTCCCCATTGGGGTCCCGATTTCAGAGTGCGCGGGGAGAGCCGGGCAAAGGATCGGACCAGCCGAAGGTCTTCGGGGGGAGTGCCTCGGCCCGCTCCGTAAGTGAAAAGGGTGGGCCGGCTGCCCGCGGTCTGAAGAGCTTGGGCTTGCTCGGTGAAGAAGACTTGGGAGCCTTGGGGGTAGGGATAGGGGAAGGCACCGAGAAGCGCGAGGCGCGGAGTCGGGATGGTCGGGGATGTGGGGCCGGAGTTCACCGGACTCCGGGGCGCCTGCGGGCTTGGCCGGTCACCGAGCGAAGTTCCCGGTAGAGGGAGCCGAGTTCGAGACAGGCCTTGATGAGAACCCGGGGATGCGCCCCGCTCTGGCGCCCGCGTCGACGTCTACGGTGGTTGACGGGGACCTGCCGAATGCGGAAACCCGAGGCCTGGGCGCGAACCAGAAGTTCGGTATTGATGAAGGCCCCCACGGAAGCCAGGGGGATCGTCTCGATAACGCGTCGGTCGAAGAGCTTGAACGCGCAATCGATGTCGCGAATGCGCAGTCCGAAGATGATTCGCACTCCGACGCCCCAGAGCCCGGCGATCAGGCTGCGGGGCCACGGGTCCCGGCGGGGCGACCGGTACCCCGCGACGATGTCGTAGTCGGGGCTGTGGACGAGTAGGTTTCTGAGTTGGTCGAGATCGAATTGCAGATCGGCATCGCTAAAAAAGATCTGATTGCCGCGGGCCTCGCTGAGGCCGGTCCGCAGGGCGGCGCCGTAGCCCGAGTTGCTCGCGTGATGAATGGGTCGGATGCGTGGGTCGCGCGCGGCCCAGGCGTCGATAATCTGCGCGCTCTCGTCCTGGGAGCCATCGTTGACGATGATCACCTCGAAGCTGACTTCGAGTTCTTCGCCAACCTTGCATGCCCCGGCGATGAGCTCGGAGAGGTTGTCCTCTTCGTCCAGCACGGGAAAGACGAGGGAGAGTTCGGGGGCCAGTCCCTTGGTTTCCGCATCGCGGAAACTCAATCGAGATACCCCAGGGCCCGCAGGCGCGCCTCCACCATTTCGCTCTCCTCGCGGCTGTAGGCCGCTCCGTCTCCGGAGTCTTCCGGATCGTGTCCAGGCCTCCAGCGTAGCCCCATCGCCCGGGCCAGGGCCGGGGCAACTTCGGAAAGTCGGCTGGGGGCGGTGGCCGCCGCCTCTTGTTCGCCCCCGATCGAGACAAAGATGCCGTTTTGGCGGTGGGTTCCGTTCATGCCCCGCCCCCGTCCGCCCGCGAGTTCGGCTCCCGAGAGTCGCCGGAGGGCCCGGCTTTCCCCGGGCTCCAGCTCTCGGTCATCCCGCCACGGGGTCGCCACCAGGGAGAGCCCGTAGCCGTTTTCCGTCCCCAACTCGATGACAATATCCGGAGCGCGGTGGGTGTAGGGTCCGTGGTAAACGTCCTCTCTCGCCCGGGCCCGGGCGATGACGGGTTTGCCGTTGGGCAGTTTCCAGTCGAGGAGGCACGCGATGATTCGGTCGCGGACGGCCTCGTAGTCCTCGGCGGGCACACAACCGCGCTGTTCGCGTCCGGCTACGTTGATCCAGACCCCGGGCTGGGTATTGACCTCTTCGGAAAAGGCGAGGGTCTCGGACCAGCGCATTCCCGAAAAGCGCGCGGCGCTCTCGAGGCGCCCGGCGGCACCCCGGGCCCTTCTGAAGAGGGGTTGCAGGAGCCCGGCGGGAAGCCAGCGGAGCGCCAGATCCCGGGCCCGGCGAGCGACGACATCGAGCTTCCCCGCCCCTGCGGTGCGGCGCACGAGCAGGCCCTGCTCGGCGAGGTAGCGATTGAGGTGCACCACGCAATCCGAGGCGCCGCCCATGCCGTGGTCCGAGATCACCACGCAGTGGGCGTCTTCGCCGTAGGCTTCGCGGAGTTTTCCGCAGGCGCGATCCAGGGCGGCGTAGACATCCCGGATGGCGTTGCGGCGTTCGACGCCGGCGCTGGGGTCAGCCCGCGGACTCTCGGGGTCGTGGTCTCGCCAATAGTGGTGGCCCACGGTGTCGCTTTCCGAGAAGACCAGGGTGAACAGATCGGGCCGCCTCCCCCCGGCATCGGCTTTCATCTCCTCCAGGGCGATCAGGGCAAACTCGGTCTTGCGTTCGATGCGCGCCAGGAGTGTGGCGGCGGCGCGCTCGTGGAACCCCTCATCCTGGGCGGCTTCATCGAGATCCGGGCGCATCCACGGCCCGGCCCGCTCGGCGATTCGACGATAGAGCTCCGGGTTATTCGTCGAACTCGCGTCGGTGGCGTTGGAGACCGGGGCGTCGAAGCCCGGAACCAACAAACCCGAGAGGGGCTCCGGTGGGTAGGTGGCCGGCAACCCGAGTACGAGAACCCGTCCGCCGGCCCGGGAGACCGCGCTGAAGATGGACTCGCCTCGGCGGTCGCGGGCGTTGACGAAACGGATTCGATACCGGCCCTCGACTTTCTGGGAGAAGTCGAAGATCCCGTGCTCTCCGGGTTCGAGGCCGGTCATGAAGGAGGACCAGGCGGGAAAGGTCACCGGGGGTGTGGTCGAGGGGAGGGGGGCGCTGCTCCCGTCCCGCATCCAGCGCGCCAGGTTCGGGAGATGACCGCTGGCCACCAGGGGCTCGATGACCCGGAAGGTGGCCCCGTCGAGGGCCAGCACCAGAACCGGGCTGAGCCCGGACTCGCCCCCGCTCATACGAGTGCCCCCGGGGAAAGAAGCCGGACCCCCGGCGAAAAGGGCGCCAGAGCCGGTGAATTTGGACGCATCGTGACGGACTGTTCGGGATGGCTCGACATTGGGGGTACGTCTCTCTATATTGCGGCGCCCCAAGCCCGGAGGCGAGGATTCCGACTCCGGGTGGCCCGCTCGCGAAGCGCGCAGCAGCGCGTGAGGTATAGCGAGAGATGGGGATCCTCGGCGAGGGCAAGAGGTCGAGGAATTAAAGAGGTCGTCATCCCCGCGTGGGGGAGAGAATCCAGAGCGTGTCCACCGGGGCCCTAGGGCCGGCGCTGGGCGCGCGAGCCAAACGAGTCATCGTAAAAAAGCTGAGTTCCAAGAGCTAAATAGAAAGCTTAGGCAGGCCCCCTCGGCTGCCACTGCGGCCCGCGAAGAACGACCCTTGGTCGGTCCAATCCGGAGCCAGGAGAAAATAGTGTCCATCGAACTTCTTTGCCGAAAGCTCGGCATGACCCAGGTTTTCACCGAGAGTGGAGAATCCGTCCCGGTGACCGTGCTCGAAGCCGGTCCCAATACCGTCGTTCAGATCAAGCGTGAAGACGGCCCGGACGGCTACACCGCCGTTCAACTCGGTTTCGGCGAACGCCGGGGAGACCTCTTCAACAAGCCCGCTCGCGGCCATTTCGACAAGGCCGGGGTCGAGCCCCAGCGCTTTCTCCTCGAGAGTCGGATCACCCTCGAGGAGGCGGAAGAAATCGAGTTGGGTCAGGAATTCAAGGCGGATCTCTTCGAGGTCGGCCAGCGCGTGGATGCCATCGGCACCTCCAAGGGGCGTGGCTTCGCCGGCGTGGTCAAGCGCCACGGCTTCAAGATTAAGAAGCGCACCCACGGTACCCACGAGTATTTCCGCCACCCGGGTTCCATTGGCGCCGGCGCCTACCCGGGTCGAGTCTTCAAGGGCGGCCGTCAGGCCGGCCAGATGGGCAACGCCCGGGTGACCGCACAGAACCTCGAAGTGGTTCGGGTCGACTCGGATAAAAATCTCGTTTTCGTTCGCGGTGCGGTACCCGGCCACATCAAGGCTCTGGTCAAACTTCGCGCCGCGATCAAGTAGCCGACCCGTCGCCCGCTACGACCGGAAGGACCATTTTCACCAGCGCGCCAAGCGCGAAGGGTTCCGTTCGCGCGCGGTCTACAAGCTCGCCGAACTCCAGCGGGGCCACCGGATCCTCGCCCCGGGCCAACGCGTCGCCGACCTGGGCTGCTGGCCGGGGGGCTGGCTCCAGGAGGCCTCCCGAGCGGTCGGTCCCCGCGGGCGAGTTGCTGGTGTCGACCTAGCGGCCATTGAGCCCCCGCTTGAGAATGAGAATGTGTTCTCATTTGTTGGGGATATCGAGGACGTAAAGGTATGCGAACAAATTCTCACTTTTGTCGGAGGGCGTTGCGACGTCCTGCTCTCCGACGCCGCCCCCAAGCTCACCGGGATTCGCGAGACCGACCGGGCCGCCGAGGAACGGTTGCTTGAAGCGGTGGAGGTCATCCTTCCCCGAGTGCTTCGGGAGGGGGGCGACCTGCTGGTGAAGTTGCTGGAGTGCCCGGAAGCCCAGAATTTTCAGCGCCGAATTCGGACCTGTTTCGGGTCGGCGAAGACCGTCCGGGTCGGGGCCACGCGCAAGGGAAGTAGCGAACGCTACCTGCTTGCCCGGAACTATCAGCCCGAGAGACCCGGGAAGAATGACGACTGAGACCGGGGCGCCCACCGGCGCCCCAAGCCGTGAAAAGGAGTTGCCCGTGCCGTCCGACCGCCCATTTGAAGTTCTCGGAATCCAGCAGATTGCCGTGGGAGGCCTGGACAAGGCTCGCCTGCGCCGGTTCTGGGTCGACACCCTCGGCCTGACCCACGCGAGCACCTTCGTGAGCGAGAAGGAGAACGTGGACGAAGATATTTGCGAAGCGGGCAGCGGCCCGTTGAAGGTCGAAGTCGACTTGATGCAGCCCCTCGACCCCGAGCAGCGGCCCAAGGTCCACGAGCCCGCCCTGAACCACGTGGGCCTCTGGATCGATGACCTCGCCGCCGCGGTTCCCTGGTTGGAAGCCCAGGGCGTTCGGTTTACGCCGGGTGGAATCCGGGCCGGCGCCGCCGGCTACGACGTCTGCTTTATTCATCCCAAGGGCAACGAGGCCTCGCCCATCGGAGCCGAGGGTGTGCTGGTGGAACTCGTCCAGGCCCCCGAAGACGTGCGCGAAGCCTTCGCGACCCTGGCCAACGCGAGCCCTTGAGGTCGGGCTCGACTTTTGAAGCGATTCGCTCTGGACCGCCGGGCATGGCCCGGCTTCCCGAGCAGGAGGCCCCATGCAGACTCTGACCCCCCGCATCCTGATGGAAGACCTGGCTTTTGGAGAGGGGCCGCGCTGGCACGAGGGTCGCCTCTATTTCTCCGACATGCACAGCGCCCGGGTCTGGGCTTTGGATCTCGCGGGCTCCGCCGAGGAAATCTGCAGGGTCCCCAACGACCCTTCGGGTCTTGGCTGGCTTCCCGACGGTCGCCTGCTCGTGGTTTCCATGAGCGACCGGCGGTTGCTGCGCCTCGAGGCCGACGACGCCCTCAGCGAAGTCGCCGATTTGAGCGCCATGGCGACCTTTCACTGCAACGATATGGTGGTCGATGGCCAAGGCCGGGCCTATGTGGGCAATTTCGGTTGGGATCTCCACGGTGGGGGCGAAGCCCAGGGTGCGGCCCTGATCCTCGTCATGCCCGATGGAGACGCCCGGGTCGTCGCCGAAGACCTTGAATTTCCCAACGGCGCCGTCATCACCCCCGATGGCCAAACCCTCATCGTCGCCGAAACCATGGGGCAGCGTCTCACGGCCTTTGCCATCGAGGCCGACGGCAGCCTTTCCGGTCGTCGGGTATGGGCGAGTACGCCGGGCATCCTGCCCGACGGGATCTGCCTCGATGCCGAGGGGGCGATCTGGGTCGCCTCCCCGGTGAGCCAGGGCTGCTTCCGGGTGCTCGAGGGCGGCGAAATGACCCACAAGGTGGAGGTCGAGACCGAGGCATTCGCCTGCATGCTGGGCGGCCCCGAGCGCAAACATCTCTTCGTTTGTACGGCGGGGAGCAGCGAGCCCGAGGCCTGCATGGAGAATCGGGACGCTCGGATCGAAGTGGTCGAAGTCGAAGTGCCCGGCGCCGGCTTGCCCTGATTGACACCCTCGGGAAGTGCCCGCCCCTAGGCGCCCGACTCGGTGTGTCGCTGGACGAAATCTCGGAGCAGCCACTGGGAGATGCTGATCTCGCCGGGAAAGGTGGTGGGCAGATCGTCTACATGGAAGAAGTCGGCGGCTTCCATCTCATCGTCGTGGCTGGTGTCCACGTTGCCGCTCTTGTAGCGCGCGGTGAAGCCGAGCATGAGCGAGTTCGGGAAGGGCCAGGCCTGGCTCCCGAAATAGCGAACGTCCTCCACGATGATCCGGGTCTCCTCGTAGACCTCGCGAATCACCGCCTCCTCGGCGCTCTCGCCGGGTTCGACGAAACCCGCGAGCACGCTGAAGATTCCCGGCGGAAAGTTCCGGGCGCGGCCGAGTAGGATTTCGTCGCCGCGCTCCACCGCGACGATCATGGCGGGCGCCAGGCGGGGGTACATGGGGATCGCGCAGTCGGGACAGGCGCGGGAACGGTCCGAACTCGACAACTCTGTGGGTGCTCCGCATGCCCCGCAGAACTGGTGCGTACGGTCCCATTCCATCACCTGGACCGCGCGGCCCGCCAAGGCATGGAGTTCGGCCTCGAACGCGCCGAAGAGCATCCGCAGGTCCCGGGTGGCAAAACCCGTCGGCGGTTTGAAGTCCGCGGGAAGTTCGGCGGAAAAACAGGGCTCTCCGTCGAAGGCACCGAGGTACTGGGTGCGCACGGCATCGATGCCCAGGGCGTCGATGGTCTCCACGCTGGGCATTTCGTTGCTCTCGGTGACCAGCAACTCCCGGCCGTGAAAGGCGAAGAGGCGCGGGGCGGGTCCGGGGTTTTCCGGGGCGACGTGACCGGGAATAAAGCGCAGGGGGTGGTTTTCACTCATGGCCCTTACCCTAGCTCCAATCGTCGCGTTCAATCAGGTGCTCGCGACTCGGGGAGGATCTTGGGTGCTGCTCGTGTTAGGCTGGCCCAATGCTTGCTCTGGAACTCGCTGTGGTCAGCAAGTACTTCGGTGAGCGGGCCGCTCTCTCCCGGGTCAGCCTCGGCTTGGAGCCCGGCACGGCTCTTGGGCTGCTCGGCCCGAACGGTGCCGGCAAGACGACTGCATTGCGGTTGATCCTGGGGCATACCGGACCCAGCGAGGGGAGCGTTAAACTTCAGGGCGAGGATCCCTTTCGCTCGGAGAGCCGTCGGGGGGTGGGTTATCTGCCCGAGCGCCTGGTGCTCCCCGGACATCGAAGTGTGCGTTCCTTTCTCATGCTGCACGGCGGGCTAGCGGGTCTGCGCGGGAGCGAATTGGATCAGGCGGTGGAGGCGGTGGCCGAGCAGACGGGGATCTCCGGGCGCTTGGCCGATCGGCTCGGAACCCTCTCCAAGGGATTGACCCAGCGGGTCGGTTTCGCCCAGGCCTTCATCGGCCGGCCCCGGGTCCTGCTCCTCGACGAGCCGAGTAGTGGTCTCGACCCCATCGGCATGCGCGATGCCCGGGATTGGATCGTCCGGGCCAAGGAGAGCGGCTGCTCGGTCCTCGTGAGTTCCCATCTGCTTTCCGAAGTCGAGCGCATCTGCGACAGCGTGGTGATTCTTCACGAGGGACAGGCGGTGGCCTCGGGCTCCATGGCCGAGATCGTTCGTCCCGGGGAGGAACTCGAAGACGCCTTCGTTCGTCTGGTGGGTTCGCATACGCCGAGCTACCCGGAGATTCTCGATGGCGATTGAAGCGCGGCCCTTGGGGTTGCTGGCTTTCGAGGGCCTACGCGACGCCGCGCGTCGTCGGGTGGTCCCCGCGGTGGTGGGCCTTTGCCTGTTGACCTTGGCCATGGTCAACAGTTGCACCCAGTGCAGCTCGGCCATTGAAACCAATGGCGGCCAGTTGGAGACCCTGGCCGTGTTTGGCTGGGCGGGGGTCGTGACCCTAGGGCTGCTCGCCCTCTGGTGCGTGATCCTGGCCGGGCTGGTCGCGGCGGATCACCTCTCTTCGACCCTTGAGGACGGCAGCGCGTTGCTCGTGCTTTCGCGCCCACTCTCCCGCAGAACCTTCGCTCTGGCTCGCCTGCTCGGCTCCCTGGCGATTTCCTTCGCCGCGGCGATTCTGGTGCTCGGTGGTGCAGGGCTTCTGCTCTCGATTCGAGGCGACCTTCCCCTGCTCCCCGCCTTCATGGCCATTGGTGCGACGATGATCAACTGCGTCGCCGTGGCCGCCCTGGCCATGGTCTCCTCCCTCTTTCTTCCGCGTTTGGCGACGTTCCTCTGGATCGTGGGCGGGGTTTCGGTCGTGGCCCTGGCGAATATGATGTCGGCCTCCGGGGCGACTCTCGGTTCGGTGCTCGGGCTCCTCGACGAGATGGGCCCGCCCTTTTTGAGCGCCATCGTGCTCGCGCTTTCCGGCTGGTCGGGGCAGCCCGTCGACGGGGACCTCCTGATCGGGGTCCTGGCTCGACTGGCCATCTGGTCGGTGGGTTCGGTTTCGACCCTGCTCTTCCTCTTCGACCAGCGAGAACTTTCCCACTACGAGCCGCGCTGATCTCGCCTGGGGGCGGGGCCGACCGGCGGGCTTTCCCCTCCGACTGGGATAGCCTTGGGGAGAAGGAGAGCAACGATGCTGCGCCGCCGTAAGATTCGTATTGGCTTGTTGGTGGTGGTCGGACTGGTGCTGGCGCTCGTGTGGAGCGGCGAAGAGCCCGGACCCACCATCGAGGAGGGCAGCACCCTGGTGCTCGAGGTCGGGGGTGCCTACGTGGAGGCGAGCCAGTCTCCCTGGCTTGCCCGGGCCCTGGGCGAGGGAAGCCCCCCCTTCTTGAACCTGCTCTCGCTCTTTGCCATGGCCGAGCGCGATACGAGGCTCGACCGGGTTGTGGTGGTGATCCGTCCCCTCGCCATCGGTTGGGGAAAGGTGGGCGAACTGCGCCAGGCGATCGAGCGCTTGGAAGCCGCCGGCCACGAAACGGTGGCCTACCTCGATATGGCCGCCTTCCGGGGCAGCCGGGAGTATTTCCTCGCGAGCGCGGCGGATGAAGTCTGGGTGGTGCCCGCGGGTTCGGTGCCCGTGCTCGGGTTGGCGGCGGAGTACTACTACCTCGGCGGGCTCTGGGAAAAGCTCGGAGTCGAGTTCGATGTGGCCAAGGCGGGGCGTTATAAGAGCGCCGTCGAAGTCTATACGGCGACGGGGATGTCGGGTCCATCCCGGGAAATGGCGAACTCGCTGCTCGATTCTACCAATGATTTCTTTCTCTCGGGGATCGCCCAGGGTCGCGGTCTCTCCAACGCCGCCTTGCGGGCGGCCATCGACCAGGGTCCGGTGCTCCCCGCCGAACTCGAGGCCTTCGGGCTGATCGATGGGGTGGAGCACCTGAATACCCTGTTGGACGCATACCCGGGCGGGCTGATCAAGCAAGAGGTCTACGCCGGAGTGAAGCCCTCGGAAGTCGGGTTTGAACCCGTGGCCCAGGTGGCCCTGATCTATGGAACCGGGACGGTGGTGAGCGGTGATCAGCAGCGTTCGCGCGCGGGCGATTCCTTTTTCGCCGCGCGAAGCACGGCGAAGTCCCTGGCCCTGGCGGCGGAGGATCCGGCGATCGACGCGATTATCCTGAGGATCGATAGCCCGGGGGGTTCGGCCCTTGCGGCCGAGGAGATCTGGCGAAGCATCGGTGAGGCTCGCAAGGAAGGGAAGCCCATTATCGCATCGTTCTCCGATGTCGCGGCTTCCGGGGGCTATTACGTCGCGGTCGCCGCGGACGAAATCGTCTCGAACGACGCGACCTTGACCGGCTCGATCGGCGTTTTTTCTCTGCGTCCGGTTCTCAGCGGCGGGCTTGAGAAGTTGGGCATTCATTTTGAAACGTTGAGCCGGGGTCGTTACGCGGACTTCATGCTCTCGAGCCAGCCGCTTTCCGAGGCCGCTCAGGGGAAGATGCAGGACATGGTCGTCCAGGTCTACGATCTCTTTCTGAGTCGGGTGGCCCAGGGGCGAGGTCTGGAGGTGGCCGATGTGGACAAGATTGCCCAGGGCCGAGTTTGGACCGGGAGCCAGGCCTATGAAATCGGATTGGTCGATCATCTCGGCGGTCTTCACACGGCGATCGAACGGGTGGGCTCGCTGCTCGGGTTGGAGAGGGATGCGGATATTGGGTTGGTGATGTTCCCCCCCCCGCGTTCGCTGAGCGAGGAGTTCGCCGACGCACTCAACGCCCGGCTCGCGGGGATCGTTCGGGCGCAGTTACCGCTGCCCGGCGCTCTGGATGGAATGGCGAAATGGCTCGTCGAGCTTCCCACTCAGGTGCCCCTGGCCGTTCCCCCCTATCTCGTCGAAATTCATTGATCACCGACGGCGACGGAGCCGAACCCGGACTGCGCGTATGTAAAGGAGGTTCTAATGGCCATGATCGAGGCCAGTGACGGAGTTAAACTCTACGCCGAACGGCACCCGGAGAAGGGGGGCGGTGGCGTTCCCATCGTTTTCTCCTGTGCCTATTCCACCACCCATGCGAACTGGCACGCCCAGGTCGAACCCCTGGTCGCGGCGGGCCACCGGGTGGCCCTTTGGGATTACCGGGGTCACGGCCTTTCCGAGGTGCCCGAGGAAGCCACGGCCTACACCATGGATCAGGTGGTTGCGGATCTCGGGCGCGTACTCGATTGGTTGGCCGGGGATGAACCCTGCGTACTCGCCGGCCTCTCCTTCGGAGGGCTCGCCTCGCTTCATTTCACCGTGGCGCATCCCGAACGTGTCGCGGGTTTGCTACTCGCGGGGAGCGGGCCGGGTTTCAAGAATCCCGAAGCGGCTCTGGGTTGGAAGCAGCGCTCGGAGAAAACCGCCGACTATCTCGAGTCCCGGGGCATGGATGCCTTCGTGAGCGGGAAGGCGGCGCCCACCTGCATCGGCCGGAATCCGGAATTGCCCGCCGCCCAAATCGCCGCCTCGGGGATTCGGGCCCAGAACCCGTCGGGGGTGGCGCGTTTCGGTCGTCACGTGGCGGGCCTCGCGCCCTCGGTGATCGACGACCTCGCCGGCATCTATGTGCCGAGCCTCGTCCTGGTCGGGGGAGAGGACAAAGCCTATTTGCGCGCTGGGGAGGTCATGAGCGCCAAACTCCCGCAAAGCGAGCACGTTCTCGTGCCCGGGGCCGGTCATATCGTGAATATCGAGGCCAGCGAGGCCTTCAATAGTTCGATGCTCGGATTTCTCGCGGGCCTTGCCGGCCCCCCAGCGACGCGCTGAGCCTCAACCCCCGGGGGAGTCAAAAGATTTCGATTTTTTGCGCAACTCTTGAGGGGTCCCGGGGTTGGTATAGGGGCTGAACCGGAGGTGCCCGTGGAGCAGAAGGACCCAGACGTTGAGTTGATGCTCGCTTTCTGCGCCGGTGAGGAGGCCGCTTTCGACCAACTTTTTCGCCGCTGGGCGGGTCCGTTGCTCCGTTATCTCGAGCGCATGCTCGGGGACGGCGCGCTCGCCGAGGAACTCGTCCAGGAGGCGTTTTTGCGCGTGCACGGGGCACGTGAACGCTACGAGCCCCGGGCTCGGTTTTCGACCTGGCTCTATCGGATCGCGACGAATCTGGCGCTCAACGAATTGAAGCGACCCCGGAGGAAGCATGTCCACCAGGAAGAGGAGAAGAGCCTGCTGCGTGCCCCCGGGCCGGGGATCGACGAAGAGGTGGCCTCCAAGCAGATGGGAGAAAAGGTGGAGCGCGAACTCAACAATCTTCCCGAGCGCCAGCGCATGGCGTTGTGGCTCTCCGCTGCGGAGGGACACTCCTACGCCGAGGTGGCCGCGATCCTCGAAACCACGGAGAAATCCGTCAAGGCTTTGGTTCATCGGGGGAGGTCCGCTCTCGTCGCCCGAATGGGGGATTGCGCCGAATCCCTGACTTCGTTTTCGCGACGGGGGACGGCTTAGGCGCGTCGGTCGAAGGAGAGGAGACAGGATGTCGGAAAAAACCAGGGATCGTGGGCAGGAGCCCGGGAAGCGCGAGGAACGCGACGAGGCGTCGGACCCCTCTTCGGCTCTGAAGGCCGAGGATGATCTGGCCCTCTCAGCGTTGCTCGACGGTGAACTCGATCCGGCCGAGGCGGAGAAGCTCAGGGCCAAGCTGGTCGCCCAGCCGGGGCTCGCCGAGCGTGGCGCCGAGTTGGGCGAACTCTCCGGTCACCTTCAAAATCTGGCGAACCCCTCCGAGCGATCCGAGGCGGCGACACAACTCGAGAGTGAGCGCGTGGATCGTATGCAGGCGGCGCTGCGAGTCCGCCTCGCAGCAGAGGCGGCGGAGTCCCAGGTCGAACCCGAGCCCGTTGCCCCTGCCCCGGTGATTTCCCTGGGCAATTTCCGGCGCGAGGGCTGGGCGGCGGCGGCGGCCCTGGCCGCGGGTCTGCTTTTTTATCTGGCCTTCGGCGACGGCCTGGGGGGAGGGGAAACGAGTGCTCCGGTTCCTTCCCCGAGCGAATTCGCCGCCGCCGAACCCGCGGTGCCCCTGGCGGAATCCGTCCCCGAGCCCGAGCCCGAGCCCGAGCTCGAATCCGAGGCGAGCCCGGGGGCTGTTCCCGAAGCCAGGGAATTTCCGGTTGAGGGGTTGGCGCTCGAGTCGAGGCTCCCGGCCCCGGTGGTCACTCCCGGAGTGGCCGAGAGCGACGCCGAGTGGGCGGAAATCAATCTGGCTGAGGCGGGCCAAGAGGAGTTGGCGATCGCCTTGGAATGGGAAGTTCTGTCGGATTTCGATGTGATCGAGAATTTGGAGCTCCTCGAACTGCTGGACGGACTGGATAGGATGGAACGCATATGACGAATCGAGGCCGATGGCTTTCGTTGATCACGTGGTTCGTGTGGTTCGTATGGCTTCCGGCGGTGCCGGCTGGAGCCGAGGAGGCAGGGCCTGTCCCGTCGGTGGAGAATGGAACCCAAGCGGTGCCGAGCCCGGAGATTCCTCCTTCCGTCGATACCCTCGACAAGATCAGGCGCGAGGCGATACGGGAGCGCCGGGATATCCGCCAGCAGATGAAGCAGCGCTGGCGGGACGCCCGGCCCGAGGATCGAAAGCGGATGCGCGAGGGAATCGAGCAGGACCTGCGCGGAGGTGCCGAGCAGGACCTGCGCGAGGGGTTGAGTGAACCCGAACGCCAGAGGCTTCGCGACCGCATGCAAGCGCGGGAGCGCCGGGCGACCGGAACCGTTGGGGTGCCCGAGGACAGGCGCCGGGCTCTCCGCGAGCGGCTGAGCCGGGGCCTGGATGAGGACCAGTCGGCGCTTCGCCGCCGGCTACGCGAGCTGCCGGCAGACGAGCGAGAGATTCTGCGCCAAAATCTTCGTAACCTGCGCCGTCTCGAAGAGGGCGAGCGCGCGATTCTGCGGGAAAAATTGGGCGAGTTGCGCGATATGCCCGGGTCCGAGCGCCAGCGTCTCGAAGCGAACCGCCGGCGCTGGGAATCCATGTCCCGGGCAGAACGGGCGGTCATGCGTGATCGGCTTCACCGGCTCGAAAAAATGGCGCCGGAACGCCGGAAGGAGTTGCTCGACCGGGAGCTGGGCGTCGGGTTCGAAGGTGGCGTGATCGATGCGCCCTCGCTGGAATCCCGAGAGCCCTGAGCGCCTGTTCTAGAGAGCCCTGAGCGCCCGTCCTAAAACGACGGGGTGTCCACGCCTTGGCGTCCCGCGTGGGCCATGAGCGCCTTCAAGCCCCCGGCGAAATGCCGGGCTTCGAGCCCCTCGCGCTGCATCAATTCGGCGAGGTGTCCGCTCTTGAGGCCGAATTCGCAGTAGAGCACATAGGGCCGCCCGGGTTCCATTTGGGCGTACACCCGGAGCGCATTGTGAAAATCGAGAAAGAGGGCATCGGGATAATGCCAGCCCTGGTAGGCCGCTTTCGACCGGAGATCGAGAACGATCGCGTCCGGGGGAATTTCGGATGTCTGGATCTCGGGGCGTTCGAGGCTATCGAGATCCAGGGTGCGCAAGTCGAAGACGGACCGCTCGCTGACGGCCCTCTCGAGAAGGCTGAGGTCCAGGTCGCGCTCCTCGTATTCCATCTGCTCTCGAGTCGCCTTGGTCGCGGGTTTGCTGGGAACCATGGCGCAATATTCCCCGACCTTGGCGGACAGATCGTGGGTTCCCACTTCCCGGGCCTGACGGATGATCTCTTCCTTGTTGAGGCCCACCAGGGGGCGGAGAATGGGTAGCGACGTGGCGGGCGAAATCGCCGCGAGATTTTGAAGGGTCTGGGAGGAAACCTGACCCACTGCGTCTCCGGTGATGATCGCCGAGGCGTCGCGCTCGGTGGCGACCATTTCCGCAGTTCGCAACATCAAGCGCTTGAGGACCACCTGCCAGTATCGCGTGGTGACTTTTTCCTGAAGATCCCGGGTGACCTCATCGAAGTCGACGGCGTGAAAGTGGGGTCGCGTGCCGTAGGACCAGGCGTCCGAGACCACCTTCATGACGCGAAGGGTTTCGAGTTGGTGGTCGCGCCCGCCGAGGTTGCAGAACACGTAGTCGAGGGAGACCCCGCGTTTCATCAGCAACCAGGCGGCGACGGGCGAGTCGAAGCCCCCGGAAACCAGGGCCACGGCCCTGCCCTCGCAACCCAGAGGCAATCCGCCCCGGCTCGGGATGTTCTTGCGGAAGAAATAGGCTTCTCCGGGCATGATTTCGAGTGAGGCTTCGGCTTCGGGGTGCTTGAGGGAAACCCCTCGAGCATGGGGAAGAAGCGCCGACCCCAGGCGTCTTTGAAGCTCCTCGGATTTAAAGGGAATGGCTCGGCGATCGCCGACCCGGCGAGCCCGGACGGCGAAGGTTTTGTCTCGGACCGACTCGGCAAAAAGTGAATGACCGATCTCCACGAGATCGTCGAGGGTCTCCCAGCTGTGCTTTTCCACCACAGCGAGGGACTGAATCCCGAATATCCTGCCCAGAGCACCGACGGCGTGCTCCTCTTGGTTCCTGGGAAACTCGACGAAGATCCGGTCGTGGGTTCGGTGGACCCGGTGTTCGATGCCCTGGCTCGAAAGTGCATCTCTGATGTTGCTGCCCAGGCGCTGGAGAAAGCGCCGCCGGGTGGGGGGCGCTTTGGTCGTGACATCCCCGCTGAAACGCAGGAGTACCATGGACTGCGTAGGGAGATCGGCGGTCGCCTTTTCCATGGGTATTCCGGTGCCCTTTTCGCTGAATTTCGCCATTTGAAGAGCGCTCCGATCAAAGAGGGGGGTCTGGAAATGCCGCCCCCCCGCTCGGTACCCACCCGGAACTTCCCCAGATCGCGTGCGGAGGCGAATGATAGTCCACGCGTGGTGCTTTTGGGGTGGAGGCAAGGGAGCGGAAAGACGTCCTGCATGGGGCGAACCGAGGCGCGTGGCGGGAGCCCCGCCGATTTCCTTGCGGCGAGTGCCGAGAATCCGCATTATCTCGTCAATAGCCCACGGAGGCAATCTCGCCGCCCCGTGTGTTTCGGTGCCTCAAGAGGTACCGGGCAACTCACCTTTCCTTATTGGCCGCAAAGGACCTCATCGGATATGAAACGACTATTTCCCGTGGATCACGCGTTTATGACGCGCACTCTTCTCGCCCTGCTGGTGGCTTCTATCCTGACCCTCGGAGGTTGTGCGACGACCAGCGATGATAAGGGGTCGGCGTCGTCGGAAACGGGCAGTGAGTTCAGCGATGCAAGCGCAACGGCTGGGGCCGAAGAGGCCGTGGTGGTTGTCGTCGAGTGGCAGGACCCGGGCATGGTCCACTTCGACTTCGATAGCTCTGAGATTCGCCCCGACGCGGTTGCAGTTCTGGAGGCGGCGGCCGAGCAGCTCACGGCCACCGGGATGACCGTCGTCATCGCCGGCTACTGCGATGACCGGGGGACCGAGGAGTACAATCTAGCGCTGGGTGATCGCCGGGCCTCCGCGGTACGCCGCTACCTCGCCAATCTGGGAGTTCCTCAAGCCCAGATGATGGTGGTCAGCTATGGGGAATTGCGTCCCCTTCGCCGGGGCAATAATGATGCGGCCTGGGCAGCCAATCGGCGAGTGGAGTTCGAGCCCGCGGGCTAATCGTGATTTGACGAAGCGAAAGCTTCGCCCGGGGGCGGGTCTCGTTTGAGACCTGCCCCTTTATTATATCCTCCTCGGGTCGTTTCTCATGGAGGAGGGCTTGCCCGCCCGGCCCAAGGCACCCGTAGAGCCTCTTCGAACCCGGGTGAGGCCATTGGCGCCAAATCGTCGGATTGGGATATCTTCGGCCCCTTGAGCCCCGGAGTCCTGCCCGTTCGGGTAGTCTCCGCCTCGAGTCTCTATCCCCTACCCCCAACAAATACAATGAGGATTTCCCAATGCCCGTACACGGTGGCAAGCTGGCGGCCCGAGCCCTGAAGAATGCAGGGGTAGAAGTGCTCTTTACCCTTCCGGGCGGTCATATCATGCCCCTCTATGACGGCTGTATTGACGAGGGAATTCGCATCATCGACGTGCGCCACGAGCAAGCGGCGGTCCACGCGGCGGACTCCTGGGCGCGTTGCAACCCGGGCAGCATCGGGGTGGCGGCGATTACTGCTGGCCCCGGGGTTACCGATGGCGTCACCGGCATCGCCAACGCCTGGCGGGCGAATTCCCCGATTTTGATTTTTGGCGGCCAGGGTCCGTTCAGCCAGCTTCGCAAGGGCTCTCTCCAGGAAATGGATCACCTGGGAGTCGTTCGGCCGATTACGAAATTCTGTGACGCCGTCTACCAGACCGATCGCATTCCGGAATTCGTCGAGTTGGCGATCCGCCACGCGGTTTCGGGAATCCCGGGGCCCGCCTTCCTTGAAATTCCCATGGATACCTGGAATGGTCAGGTCGAGTGGGAGGACGCGGTGATGCCCCGCATTCGGACCCAGGCGCCGCGGCTCTCCCCGGATCGGACCGAGGTTAAGAACGCCCTCGAGGTGCTGCAGGCGGCCGAGCGCCCGATGCTCATGGCTGGGACCAGCGTGAAGTGGTCGAATGCGAGCCCCGCCATGAACCGCTTCATCAGCGAGACGCATATTCCCACCTACACCAACGGCATGGCGCGCGGGACGGTCCCCTTCGAATCCCCCGAGTTCTTGAACCGCTCCCGGCGAGATGCGATGGAGAAGATCGATTGCATCTTGCTCGCAGGGACGTTGCTCGATTTTCGGATGCGCTTCGGTCAGACGATCCCCGCCGACGCCAAAATCATCCAGTTGGAAATGGACGCGACCCTGATCGGGCAGAATCGGGGCACCGATGTTCCCTTGGTGGGCAACCTCGCCTGCAGCTTCGACCTGCTCGTCGAGGAAATGCAGGAGCAGGGTGTGAAACTCGACTTCACCAGCTGGCGCGATGAACTGCGTGAAATCGAAGATGCGGCGGAGGCCAAGGTCGAAGCCAAGCTCAATAGCGACGAGAGTCCTCTAGACCCGCAGCGGATGTGCCGGGAGGTTCGCGATTGGCTCGATACCTTGGACGCACCCATCGTGATCGGGGATGGCGGCGACATCGTCGCGACGGCGGCGAAGATCCTGCCCGTTCGCGGAGAGGGCGCTTGGATGGATCCCGGTCCCCTGGGCACCTTGGGTGTGGGCATGCCCTTCGGCCTGGCCGCGCAGCTCTCCCACCCCGATAAGCGGGTGGTGATCGTCTACGGCGATGGCTCCTTCGGGCTGAACGGGTTCGAGTTCGATACCGCGGTTCGCTTCAACCTGCCCGTTATCGGGATCGTTGGAAATGATGCGGCTTGGGGGCAGATGATGCGTCCTCAGGGCGCCATGCTGGGTTGGGACAGGCTCGATGGAACCCTTCTCAACCCGACGCGCTACGACAAGGTCGTCGAGGCCCTCGGTGGCCATGGGGAACACGTGGAGAGCCCCGAGGAACTCCGCCCCGCTCTCGAGCGGGCCGCAGCCTCGGGCAAGCCCGCGCTGATCAACGTGATGATCAAGCAGGATCGCGACTTTAAGGGCGGAATCTACGTCTGAGTCAAGGGACGACGCCGGCGAAGTGATCCGCCTCCCGGGCCTAAGTGCCTTGGCGGCGGATCGCGATCTGGGATGCCTGGGCGAATTTCTGTCCGCGGTGGGCCCAGTGGCCTTCGTTGCCCTGGAGACCAGCGGCGGACGCGACTCGCGCACGGCCGAAATTCTCGCCGTCGCCGCGGTCTGCGTAGACGCCGAGGGGCAGCCGCCCAGGGGATTCGAAACCCTCATCCGACCCCGGCGTCCGGCCGGCGAAGGAGTTCTTGCCGCTGCCGGCCTCGCGCCGGAGGAACTCGCCTCGGCTCCAGCCCTCGCGGATTGCGCGGAGGGCATCGGGAAAATCCTCGAGGGCCGACTGCTTCTCGTCTACTCCGCCGAGGCGGTTCGACCCTTTCTGGGCCGGGATATCGCGGGGAGTCTGGCCAGAGCTCGATTCGGTGAACTCGAGGAATTGTTGGCGCTGACCCACCCGGACGCCCGGGAGCCCGATGTACGCACAGCGGTGCGCGCGCGTCTGGGGCGCAGTGGTTCGGTTCGCCCCCTGGATCAGGCGATGGAGGGGCTCGACTGGTTGTGCAGCGTCGCTCGTGGGAGCCGAGCGGATGAGGACCGCTACCGACACGCGCGCAGCGTGTTGAAGCGGCAACTGCCCGATTCTCTTTGGCTCGGCTTGCTGGGCGGGGCCGAAGGCTTTGAGGAGTCCGCGCCCGAAGTGGAGCAATACGTCCGGGTGGGTGAATCCCAGGAGGCGCCCGTCCCCAACGAGACCGAGGCCATCGCCCGAGTCCTTGGGGATGCCGAGCGAGGGGCGCGACATTTTCCGGGGTATCGTGTCCGCCAGGAACAGATCGACCTCATGCGCGGCTTCCATAAAGGACTGCGCCACGGCGGCAACCTGTTGCTCGAGGGCGGAACGGGAGTCGGAAAATCTCTGGCCTATCTGGCGGCGGCGATTCCCTTCGCCATGGATCGGCCCGAGATGGGCAGCCGCCCGCCCCTTGTGATTTCAACGCGAACCAAATTGCTCCAGGATCAGTTGCTCGAGAAGGACATCGCCTCGGCGGCGCGCATGCTCGGCTACCCGGAACTGCGCGCGCTCTCCATCAAGGGTCGGGCCAATTATGTCTGTGAGCAACGACTCCAAGATGCCCTGGCCATGGGGGCGGACCCGTCTCTGCTGGAGGAGGATCGTCAGGCCTACGCGGTCTTGCTCGCCTGCGCGCGGATCCGGCCTGGGGGCGAGGTTGGATCGCTTTCCGGTGCCTTGTTGCGTCGCTATCCGCTCCTGCTCGAACTCGCTCAGCACGCGGTGGCGCGACGAGCCGAGCAGTGCAGCCGGGAGGAGTGCGCAAAGCGTCGCGCATGCCCATTCGGCAAGCGCCGGGGTGCCCTGGCCAAGGCGCATCTGGTCGTGGCGAACCACGATCTCCTCTTGCGTTGGCCCCCGGACTACCCGCGCTTCGAACACGTGATCGCCGACGAGGGCCATGAACTCGCGGGTGTGGCCGATGAAGTCTACGCCCGAGTTGTGCGGCCCGAGGAACTCCGGGAGCGCGTCGACGAAATTTTCGGGGCCCCGGGTGAATTGACCAGCGCAAGGGAACCCCAGGGTGGCTTGCTTCCCCGGAAGCAAAGGCTCGAAGCCGCCAAGGAGGTCAACGAGGCGCGCCGCTCCCTCGCCCTGGATTTTTCCGCCGTGGGTCGAGCGGTGGCCGAGCGCGCCAGCGATTACGGAGAGGTTCAGTTGCCCGTTGACCCGGCGCGTGCCTATCCCAGCGCGGCTCGCATGGCGGAGGTTGCCGCCAAGCGTTTGGATGGATTGGCTCGGCTGGCCGAAGAACTCGACGGCCGGGCGGAATGGGGTTTCGACGAAGAGCCCGCGGCCAGCCCCGATGGGCAGACCCCCGTGGAGCGTAACGCCGAGGCCCTCCGCGAAGCCGCCACTGGGCTTCGCCTTGCCTTCGCCGAGAGTGGTGGTGATACGGTGGCGGCGTTCGATCGTCTGGTCATTCCCTACGATCGCTGGGTACTGGCGATCCGTTCGGTTTCGCCGGCGGGTGCCTTCCACCAGCAATTCATGGAGCCCCTCGAATCGTTCTCAGCGGTTTCGGCCAGCCTCTTCGTCGGGGGCGACGCCTTTGCGGCGATGGGGGAACTCGAGCTCGAGGAGCGTTCTTCCTTCGGTGTCGATCGCCTGATTGCGGCGAGTCCCTTTGACTACCCCAATCATATGCGGGTCGCCGCTCTGCGTTCGAGGCCCGATGCGCCGGATCCGGTGACCGAAACCGCCGAGGTCATCGCGACTCTGGCGAGGCTTCTCGGAGGCCGAACCCTGGGCCTCTTTACGAGTCTGCGCCGAATGAACGATGTCGCCGACCTGCTGGGCGAAGCCCTGGACCAAGACTCCATCGAGGTGCTCGCTCCCCGCCGAGCGGTGGACGACCCGGGTAGCCTCGTCGCCCGCTTTCGGGCTCTCCCAGAAGGGGGCGTTCTGCTGGGCTCCCGAACCTTTTGGCAGGGCGTCGATATTCCCGGTGACGATCTCCAGGCCGTGGTGATCGAGAAATTGCCCTTCGAGGTTCCTACGGAGTTGCGCCGCCGCCGGGAAGCTCGCGTGGCCGAGATGGGGGGGAACGCCTTTCGTCGCTATCGCCTGGGCAAGATGCTCCTGAATCTCAAGCAGATGACCGGCCGGCTGATCCGGGGCGAGGACGACCGGGGCATCGTGGTCATTGTGGAGGCGCGAACGGATCGGAACTATTTCGGCGAGCTCGAGTCGGCCTTTCCGGCGGGCGCCGAAGTCCGGGTGGTGGAGCGAGAGGAGCTCCCCGGGCTTGTGGCCGAACTCGGTCTGGGCAGGGCTTGACCGCGCATGACTCTGAGTCATAATTAGGAAGTGCCCGCCACGGTGGGTCAAGTCCGCCTCCCCGTGGGGGAAAGGGGGGCGAGGGAGACGCCGGGCCCGTCCGATCGCTTAAGGCCGGGGGCCGAGGTCAGGCGTTGAGCAGAACCGGGAGGGCTTCTTGTGAGCTTGAACCTCATGGGGGTGGGACACTTTCACCCCGAAAATCGCATCGATAACGCGTTCCTCGAGTCTCTCGATATCGGAACCGACGACGAGTGGATCCTCGAGCGCGTGGGCATTGAGTGCCGGCGAACGGTCCTGCCTCTCGACTATATCCGGGAGACCCGGAACTCCGAGTCCCGGGCTGCCCAGGAGGCGGCTGAGTTCAGCAACGCCGAACTCGGTGCCCGAGCCGCCCGGCTCGCCCTGGCCCGGGCGGGGATTTCTGCCGCCGATGTGGGCCTGGTGATCGGGGGCAGCTGCGCGCCCGACACCGCGTCGCCCGCAGAGGCCTGCAACCTGGCCCGGCTGCTCGAAATCGAGGCGCCGGCTTTGGACGTGAACTCTGCCTGTACGAGTTTTCTCGCCGGGATCCACATGCTTTCCATGATGCGCGAGGATGCGCTGCCCGATTATATCCTCCTGGTCAGCATGGAATCGATGACGTCCACCGTGGATTACACCGACCGGAGCGCTGCGGTGCTCTGGGGGGACGCCGGCCTCGCGGCGGTCCTTTCGACGCGCCATCCGGGCCCGGCCCAAATCTTGGGCAGCTCTCTGGAGTCGAACCCGATGGGGGCCGACAAGGTGATCATTCCCCGTCAGGGGTATTTCCAGCAGGAGGGTCGCACGGTTCAGACCTTTGCGATCAAGAAGACCGGGCGCTGCTACGACCACCTCCGGGAGCGCTTCGAGGTGCCGTCCCGAGCCCTGCATTTCATCGGGCATCAGGCCAACTTGCGGATGCTCGAGAACGTTTGCCGGCGTTTCGAAATTCGTCCCGATCGGCACCACTCGAATGTCCAGCGCTACGGAAATACAGGTGCGGCGAGTTCGGGCACGGTACTCTCCCAGAACTGGGACAAGTGGGTCCCGGGGGACGATATCGCTGTGGTGGGCGTGGGCTCGGGGTTGACCTGGTCCTCGTATCTCGCCCGTTTTGGAGAAGCCGAAACCGACCGATGAAATACGAAACGTTTAAAGCCCGGACCCACTTCGACAAGCCCGAACTGCTTGCTTTCGCGTACGGAAGGCTCGTCGAGGACGCGCCTGCAGAGCTCAAGGCGCGTCTGCCGACGCCTCCGATGTTGATGCTCGATCGCGTCATCGAAATCAGTCAGAACAAGAGTCGGGGTCGCATCGTGGCCGAACGCGATGTGAATCTCGACGATTGGTTCTTCCAATGTCATTTTCAGGGGGATCCGGTTCAGCCGGGTTGCCTTGGCCTCGATGGGATCTGGCAATTGCTGGGCTTTTACTGCAATTGGCGAGGGGGCCTGGGGAGTGGTCGTGCTCTGGGCTGTGGAGAGGTCGAATTCTTCGGGCAGATCCGTCCCCACGACGGAGTGGTCCGCTACGAGGTCGACATCAAGCGCTACGCGGAACTGGGCAACACGGGAGCGGCGCTCGTCGTGGGCGACGCGCGACTTCTGGTCGACGAGAGCGAGATCTACACGGTCAAGGGCGCCCGGGTCGGCCTCTTTAGAGATATCGATTATCCCGATTACCCCCTCGACTCAGGAAATGCCCGGGGCGGGAGGATGGAGAGTTGAGCGATGCACCCGTCGCCCTGGTGACCGGCGCCGCAACGGGTATCGGCGCGGCTTGCGCCCGACGACTCGCCGCCGAGGGATTTCGGGTAGGCATTCACTACCGGTCGAGCGCCGCCAAGGCGGAGGCTTTGCTGAAGGAAATTCCCGGAGCCTTCGGAGTCCAGGCCGATCTCACGGTGGCTGGGGAAGTGGACGCGCTCGTCAAAGGGCTCAAGGCCGAGGCGGGGCGAGTCGACGTCCTCGTCAACAACGCCGGCTATAACGTCAATGCCCCCATGCTCGCCATGAGCCTGGACCAATACGATGCGGTCACCGCCATGGCGCGGGGGACCTGGTACCTGTCCAAGGGCATCTTGAGGCGGTTCATGCTACGCGCCAAGAGCGGGCGAATCATCAATATCTCGAGCGTTGTCGGCCATACCGGAAACCCGGGGCAGATTCCGTATACCATGGTGAAGGCGGGCCTCGATGCCTTCACGAAATCTCTGGCCCAGGAGCTGAGCGGCCGGGAAATCCTCGTGAATGCGGTTGCACCGGGCTTCATCGATACCGAGATGACCGAGGAACTTCCCGCCGAGGTCAAGGACGCGATCCTGGCCCGAATTCCCCAGGGCCGGATGGGAAACGCCGACGAGGTGGCCGATGTCGTCGCTTTTCTCGCGGTCCGGGGGCATTACGTGAACGGCAGCGTGCTCCACGTCAATGGGGGAATGTACGGTGGCTAAGGACGGTGTAGAGGCGTCGGGGAGTGCTCGAAACGGCCCAGGCAGCTCGCCAGGGGCCGATTTGGCCCCCCTGAGCCCGGCCGAAGTGCTGGAAAAGGTTCCCCAGCAGGCCCCTTTTCGCTTCATCGATGAGATTCACGAATTGGATTCGGAGCACATCGTCGCGAGCTATCGTTTTCCCGAGGACTCGGATTTCTATCGCGGGCATTTTCCGGGGAACCCGATTACGCCGGGCGTCATCCTGGTGGAGGCGATGGCCCAGGCGGGTGTCGTCGCCCAGGGAATCTATCTCTACGCTCTCCAATACAGCGCCGAGGAAGTTGAAAAAGTAGTGACGGTTTTTACCGATGCCAATGTTGAATTCTCGGGGCAAGTTCTCCCGGGTGATCGCGTGACGACGAGTGGGCGAGTTCGCTTTTTCCGACGCAAGAAGCTCCGCGCCGACGTCGAAATGCGAAAGGAGGACGGCACACTCGTATGTTCGGGTGAGCTTTCGGGTATGGGAGTTCCCCGGTGAGTCATAGAGTGGTTGTTACAGGGTTGGGTGTCGTCGCCCCGAACGGAACCGGAGTTCCGGAGTTCGAGGCCTCTTTGCGGCTGGGTCGATCGGGAATTCGACACGTCGAGGCCATGGCCGAGGCGAAGTTTGCCTGCACCGTCGCCGGCGTGCCCCAGGGCGTTGACGAGCTGGTGGAGCAAGAATTCGACGAGGACGAGCGACTGGTCATGAACGGGAGCCACCGTTTTGCGAGCCTGGCATGCCTCGAAGCCTGGCGGACGGCGGGCCTCGAGCGCCCAGCACGAGATTCCGCAGAGGTGGATTGGGATACCGGTGCGATTATCGGGACGGGTATCGGAGGTATGGATACCACCGCCGAAAAAGTGATCCCGTTGACCAACGCGGGAAAGGTTCGACGGATCGGCTCCACTTCGGTGGAGCAGGTCATGGCCAGCGGGGTTTCCGCTCGAATCTCGGGACAGTTTGCCCTTGGAAATCAGGTGACCACGAATTCGAGTGCCTGCAGTACCGGAACCGAGGCCATCGCAATGGGGACCGAGCGGATTCGCGCGGGTGCGGCCAAGCGCATGCTCTGCGGCGGCTCCGAGGCGGCGACGCATTATATCTGGGCTGGGTTCGACGCCATGCGGGTGCTGAATCGGCGTTCGAACGACGCGCCCGAAAAGGCTTCACGGCCCCTGAGCGCCTCGGCGGGTGGCTTCGTCCCCGGTGCGGGTGCCGGTGTCGTCATGCTCGAAAGCGAGGAGAGTGCTCTCGAGCGGGGTGCCAAAATTTTCGCAGAGATCGCCGGCCAGGGGATCAATTGCGGGGGGCACCGTATGGGGGGAAGCATGACCGCCCCCAACCCCGAGAGCGTTCGGCGCTGTATCGACGCAGCCCTGGCAGACGCGAGCCTCTCGGCCGCCGATGTGGATGCCATCAACGGACACCTGACGGCGACCGGGGCGGATCCAAAGGAGATCGGTTCGTGGTCGGCTGCCCTGGAGCGAGGTCCGGGCGAGTTGCCGCTGATCACCGCGACCAAGTCGATGATCGGCCATACTCTGGGTGCCGCCGGCGCGATCGAGAGCGTGGCCTCAATCTTGATGCTCAAGGGTGGCTATGTGCATCCCTCGATCAATTGTGAGGACGTTCACCCCGAGATCGAAGCCCACGCGAGCTCGATTCCCCACGAGCTACGCGAGTTTGAAGATATGAAGGTCATCGTCAAAGCCGGCTTTGGCTTCGGTGACGTCAATGCCTGTCTGGTTTTTCGGAAGTGGGAAAGCTGAAAGAACGGCTCAGGATCCGTCCAGTGAAAGTGGGCGGGAGCGAAACGCAAAAATAAGCTTATCGACACCGCGCAGGCTGACGTAGCGCCAGCAAGCAGGGTGTTGACGAATAGACGAATATAAGGAGAGCAACCAATGGAACAATCGCAAGTGATGGAAGGTGTGGTCAAGATCCTGACGCCGTGGGTGAAGAACGACGAAGCCCTTCAGGCGGTTTCCCTGGAGACGAATATTCTGGACGATCTGAAAGTGAATTCGGCACGGCTCGTGGACGTGGTCATCGCCTTCGAGGACGAGTTCGATATCGAGATCGACGATGAGGACGTGGATACCGTGAATACCGTGGGCGATGCGGTTCAGCTGATCTCCTCGAAGCTGGGCTGACCGTCCCGCCCCTTTCTCCGAACGCTCTTCAGGGGCAGCGACGTCGTGAGCCAGGATGAATCCACAGGCGCCTCCCAGGCGCATCGACAGATGGCGAGTCGGCACCGTACTCAGCGGTGGATCGGCTGGCTGCTGGCCCCCTTCTGGTTTCCGTTAGCGTCTCTCTATCTTCGCATTCGGTTCGGTTGCTCTGTCGAAGGAGTTGACGCCAGCCGAGCTTTCTATCGCGCCGTTCGCTCGGAGTCGAAGGCACCGCTCTTGGTCTGCGCCAATCACCTGACTCTCGTGGACTCCTTCTTTATCGCCGAGGCACTCTCCTCGAATCGACGGTTTTTACTCGACTTCGATTCCGTCCCCTGGAATACGCCCGAGGAAGTGAACTTTGCGAATACCGCCACCAACCGTGCCCTGGTCTATCTGGCCAAATGCGTCCCGATCCGTCGGGGAGGCCGGCGTGAGGATATTAAGGAAGTGCTCGACCGGATCGGTTACCTGCTGAAGCGCGGCGAGGTGGCGATTCTCTTTCCCGAGGGCGGCCGCTCCCGGACGGGCCGGGTCGATGCGGAAGCGACGGGTTGGGGGGTAGGCCGGGTGCTGGCTTCGGTGGAGGGTTGCCGTGTGCTCTGTGTCTACATGCGGGGTCGAGCCCAGGAGACTTGGAGCGACTACCCGGCGCGGGGGGATCGTTTGGACGTTTCGCTTGCGCTCATCGAGCCGAAATCCGACGCCCGGGGCGTTCGTCGTACTCGGGATCTTTCGATGCAGGTGATTGGCCAGTTGGCAGATATGGAAAATCAATATTTGGCCTCCCGGGCCCCGACGGCACCCGTGGGAGAGGCGTTGTGATCGGTAACGATATTGTCGACCTCTACGATCCCGAGGCCCTGCCCAGCGAGCGGACACCCGGCTTCGATGCCCGGGTATTCAGCCCAGCCGAAAACGAGCGGATCCAGGCGAGTCCCGACAGTATTCTTGCGCGTTGGTCGATCTGGGCAGCGAAGGAGTCGGCGTATAAACTGCTTCGCCAGCGTACCCCCACGGCCCGCTTCCTCCCCCGTCAGTACGCGGTGGGCTTCGATTCTCTCGGGCAGGCCGAAGGCCGGGGACGACACTTCGGCTGGGTGGAGGCCGAGGGCCTTCGTTTGGTTTGTGAGTGGACCTCGGCGCCGGGTTTTGTCCACGCGTTCTGCCGCCTGGGCGGGACTCTCGGTGGATCTTCGGGTGAGACTTCGCCCAGGCCTTGTGTGGGCTTCGAGCGTTTGGAGCCGATGCCCTGTGGACCCGAGCGCTTGAGCGAAGGGGTTCGCGTCCTGGCACGGCGAGAGATCGGGCTTTCTCTTGGCGTGGATTCCCGCCGCATCACGATTCACAAGCAAGGCCGGGTTCCCGGCCTATGGCTTGACGGGGCTCCGCTAGCCTCGGCTCTCTCCCTCTCCCATCACGGGAATATGGTCGCCTTCGCATTCAGTGCGGACAGTCCAGCGCTTAAGAGTCTTGCCGAGAGTGGCACCGCCACGGTCTTGGCAGTCGGGGGAGCCACGCTTTGAACGATACCGAGTCCGGGATTCGGCCCATTCGCAAGCTCGCTGTGGTCAACCGCGGTGAGGCGGCCATGCGCTGCATTCGAGCGGTAAAGGCGCTCAGGGCCGTTGAAGACACTGAGATCGAAGTTCTGGCCCTCTATACGGACTCGGACTCCGATGCGCCCTTTGTTCGCCACGCGGACTCATCGATCGCGCTGCCCTCGGCGGCGGGGGGCGTTGCGGCCTATCTGGATCACGACCATCTGCTCAAGGTGCTCGCCGAGTGGGGCGCCGACGCCGTTTGGCCGGGTTGGGGTTTCGTCGCCGAGGATCCCGAATTTGTCACGCGCTTGGAGGAGGCCGGAATTCGTTTTCTAGGTCCGTCCGCCGAAGCCATGCGAGCCCTCGGCGACAAGATTACTTCCAAGCGAATCGCCGAGCAGGCGGGGGTTCCCGTCACGGACTGGAGCGGAGGTGCGTTGGCCGACGAGCACGAGGCGGCGCAGCATGCATCTCGTATCGGCTACCCGGTGATCATCAAAGCGACCGCCGGCGGCGGAGGCCGCGGTATTCGGGTTGTCGAAAAAGAAGCCGAGATCGCCGAGGCCTTCCGCTCGGCGAGTTCTGAGGCGCAGTCGGCATTCGGCAACGGCGACCTCTTCTGTGAAAAGTTGGTCACCGGGGGAAGACATATCGAGGTTCAGATTGCTGCCGATCAGCACGGCAACGTGATGGCCTTGGGTTGTCGGGACTGTTCGGTCCAACGCAGGCATCAGAAGGTGCTTGAGGAAGCCCCGCCGCCCTGGCTCGATGCCAGGGTGCGAGAGGGTCTCGAGCAGGCGTCGGTTCAGCTGGCCCGCCACGTGGGTTACCAGGGCGTGGGGACCGTGGAGTTTCTCCTCGGCGACGACGGGTTCTTCTTTCTCGAGGTGAATCCCAGACTCCAGGTCGAGCACGGGATCACCGAAGAGATCGTCGGGGTGGACCTGGTTCAGATTCAGGTGCGCATTGCCCGGGGCGACTCCATTGCCGGGATCGAGATCAAGGAACGCGGAGTTGCCATCGAGGCCCGGGTCTGCGCCGAAGACCCCGATGCCAATTTCCTTCCATCTCCGGGACAGATCGTTCGCTTTGACCCCGCTTTGGGTCCGAGGATCCGCATCGATTCCGGCGTGGTTCTGGGCACGACGGTCTCCTCCGAATTCGATTCGTTGATCGCCAAGGTCATTGCTACCGGGGATAACCGGGACGAGGCCCTTGCCCGGCTGAAGTGCGCTCTTCAGGACTTCGAACTTGTTATCGAAGGTGGAGCCAATAATAAGGGCTACTTGATCGAAATTCTCGGCGCGGAAGCGTACCGATCGGGGCCCGTCGATACGACCTGGCTCGATCGTTGGAATGAGGGTCGGCAGACATGGGCGCTTGCCGATACGAGCGAAAGCCAGGATGCCCTGGTCGCCGGTGCGATCGTGGCCTACCAGCGAAGCCGCCAGCAAGCGCGTGATTTCTTCTATAGCGATACCGCCGGGCTTTCTCGCGAGAGAATTCCTCCCAGCCAGGGCCAGCAAGTCGACCTCACCTATGCGGGAGAGGCATATCGCTTGATGGTCTACGCGATCGGAGCCTGGCGTTATCGGGTTCATCTGGGTGACCGGGCGGTGGCGGCCACCCTTCGGGAAGAAGGGGCCTACCGCGCGCGGTTGATCATCGACGAACGCGTCCGTCGCGTGGTTTACGATCTCTCCGACCTGGGCCTAAGGCTCGAGGTCGACGGCCGACCCTACCGCTATGGCCTGCAGACCGCCGGCCAGGTTCGCTCGGGTTCTCCATCGATGGTGGTGGCTGTATCCGTCGAAGAGGGAGAGACCGTCGAAGCGGGCCAGGGGCTTGGAATCCTCGAGGCGATGAAGATGGAGATCGGCTTTCAATCCCCGGTTTCTGGCACAGTCAGCGAGGTTCGGGTTCGACCCGGACAGCAGGTTGCGGCGGGAGAAGTGCTGCTGGTCATCGATTCGAGCAACGATAGCGAGGAGACGAGCGGTCGTAGCGAGGCCATCGAATTGCCCGGGCAACGCGATCCGCTCTCGGCGCTCTTCGAGCCCGACGAAGAGAACGTTCTCGGGATCCCGACCCTCGAAGTCGCCAACGCGAACGATCCCCTCGAGCGCCAGAACGCCATGCAAACGGTTCGGGAAGAGGTGCGCCGGGTGGTGTTGGGTTTTGACGCCAACCCCGACCGAACGCGAAGGCTGGTCAGTTTCCTCGAGGCGCCTCTCCCGGCGAATCTCTCCGAAGACTTCAAGCGCGAATTGGCGGACGTTCGTCACGAGATGCGGACCTTTGCGATCACCGAGGAAATTTTCAGCCGCGCCCCAAGTGATCTCGGCCAAGGCGAACTCGGCCCCTCGAATGACGCGCGCTTCAGAATGTACGTACGCCGTATCCGGGCATCGGGCACGGGCATAGCGGATGACTTCCTGGATAAGATAAAGATTGCCCTGAGCCAGTATGGGGTCACAAGCCTCGAAACCGGCGACGCCCTCGAGCGCGCTGTGCTCAGGATGCTCTCGGCCCAGCGCGACCCGGCTCTGCGCTATCGGTTGATGCTGGGGGTGACGCGTCGCCTGACCGCTCTGGCGGATGCCAGCGCCGGGCTGAGCGCGGATATCGACCTCTCGCGTGCCCTCGAATTGGTGGCGCATATGCGACCCCAGGTGGGCGACGCCCTGGCGGATGCGGCCCTCGAGGCCAGCTACCGCATCTACCGGCAGCCCGGCATCGAGGCGCGCGCCGCGCGCACGTCGAAGGTGGTGGACGAATGGCTGTCGGCGTCGGAGACCGAGTTTTCGGTGCCTCCCGCCGGCGTCCTGCGCGAGGTCGCCGCCGCGCCGCGCCGGGTATTCGATCGGGTCGGACATTGGATCATGGGAGACGACTCGGCCCGGCGGGAGATCGCCTTGGCCGCGCATATCCAGCGCCGGTATGCGCCACGGATCGCCGAGGAATACAGCACGACGCTCGAGGGTGGGAGCCGCATTCATTGCCTTCGCTACAAGGAACTGGGTCTGGTCCTCGCCGTACTCGCGGGTCGGGACAACCTAATGGAGGTGTTCGGGTACCTCTGCAAGGCCGCTCAGAAGATCGCTGCCGCCGAAGAGGGTACGGTCTTTCGCGCCCTCGAAGTGGTTGTGCCGCCGAACGAAGCTCTGGACTTTTCCTCCATCCGCGAGGAGTTCGAAGCGCAGATCGTGGAAGGCGCCGGCGGTCGGGTGGTGACCCTGGGCTTGCTGGGTGAAGAAGGGGGCATCGATCACGTATTCAAGACGTGGGAGTCGGATGGGGGAAAGCCTGTCCTGCGCGCGCTCTACGATCTCCACCCCGAAACCGCGGAGCGAATTGGTTTGGCCCGCTACGTGAATTTCGAGCTCGAGCGGACGCCGGCAGAGGAGGGTGTCTACGCCTTCGTTGGCCACGCTCGAGAAGTCCCTGGGGACGAGCGAGTCTTTGTGCTCGCCGATGCCAGGGATCGTGCTTCTTCGGCAAGCCACGAGCTGGCGGTTCACCTGCCCGCTTTCGAGCAGACCTTCCAGCGTGCGACTCGGAGCCTACGGACCATTCTCCAGGTCCACGACGGCCGCCGCCGTTTGCGTTGGAACCGCATCGCGCTCTACGTCGCGCCGGCCATCTTCGTCGACTCGAAATCCGTCGAGCGAATCGCCAGTCAGTTGGCGCCCGCGACTCGGCACCTGGGTCTCGAGAAAGTTTTGGTCCGCTTGAACCTGCTCGATCGGGAGAATCCCGAGGCGCCGCCCGTCTCCCAGGAACTCGAGATCTTCGACGCCAATGGCCGAATGGAAATCGCCGCACGCGCACCTCACCGGGAGCCCCTGGTGCCGGCGAGTTCCTATGAGCGGAAATTGGTGGCGACCCGTCGTCAGGGTCAGCCCTACCCCTACGAAATTCTCAAGATGTTGGTCGCGGATGACCGCGCTTCCCAGGCGGACAAAACTCGCCCTGGCACCACTCCATCGAGCCCGGCTGCGTTCGCCGAATTCGACCTGGACCCCGAGAGCTCCGTACCCCGAGCGATTCCCATCGGCGACCGGCCCTATGGGGGAAACCAGGCCGCGGTGGTGCTGGGCCTGATTTCGACCCCCACGGCCAAGCATCCGGAAGGGATGCGCCGAGTGCTCGTGCTCTCGGATGCAAGCATGGGCATGGGGGCGCTCTCGGCTCCGGAGTGCGATCGCCTGGTCGCGGCCTTCGATCTGGCCGAAAAGGAGAGCCTCCCCCTGGAATGGGTTTCGGTGTCGAGCGGGGCGCGTATCGCCATGGATAGCGGAACCGAGAACCTCGATGCGACCGCCCGGGTGGTCCGCCGAATCGTGACCTTCACCCAGGCGGGTGGCATCGTGAACCTGCTGGTGGCGGGGGTCAATATCGGGGCTCAGTCTTATTTTGACGCGTTGGCCACGATGTTGATGCACACCCGGGGCGCGCTGATCATGACCCCGGACGCCTCGATGGTTCTCACCGGCCGCAGGGCTCTGGAAGCGGCGGGCTCGGTATCGGCTGAAGACGAAGTGGCCATCGGCGGCTACGAGCGGATCATGGGACCCAATGGAGAGGCGCAATACCACGCGCCGAATCTCTTCGAGGCCTACGAGATTCTCTACAGGCACTATGAGTTCACCTACACAGCGCCGGGGGAAAGCGGCCCGCGTCGATTGCCCAGCACCGATCCCGATGATCGCTCGATCTGCGATTTCGAGATTCCGAGCGATAGCTTTGGTTTCGCCACGGTGGGCGAAATCTTCGATGATTCAAAAAACCCCGGGCGCAAAAGACCCTTTGGGATGCGGACGGTCATGCAGGCGGTGATCGATTCGGATGGGGGCCAGCTCGAGCGTTGGCAGGCCATGGTGGGGGCAGAGACCACGATCGTCTGGGACGCTCATCTCGGAGGATTCCCGGTCGAATTGATCGGGATTGAGAGCCATTCTGTGATTCGGAACGGCTATCGGCCCCACGATGGGCCAGAGGCCTGGAATGGGGGAACCCTCTTCCCGCAATCCTCCAAGAAGATGGCCCGAGCTATCAACGCAGCCAGTGGAATTCGGCCCGTGGTGATCCTCGCCAACCTTTCGGGTTTCGACGGCTCTCCCGAGTCCCTACGAAAACTGCAACTCGAGTATGGAGCCGAAATCGCTCGGGCTGTCGTTAACTTTGAGGGGCCGATCCTCTTCTGTGTCGTCTCGCGCTATCACGGCGGGGCCTACGTGGTGTTCAGCCAGGCCTTGAATCCGAGTCTGGAGTCCACCGCCCTGACGGGTTCATACGCTTCGGTGATCGGTGGTGGCCCGGCGGCATCGGTGGTCTTCGCCCGGGAAGTTCGCTCCCAGGCGGTTTCTGATTCGCGGGTTGTGGAAATGCAGCGCGAATTGCGCGTTCGCCCCAGTGCCGAGCTGCGCGAGAAACTCGAGGTGCTTGTCCGCGATGTCACCCTGGAAAAACAGGCCGAGGTCGCGGCTGAATTCGACCGGGTGCACAGTGTCGAGCGGGCTCGGGAAGTGGGCTCGTTGCGGGATATCATGGAGCCTCAGGACATGCGGAGGCGCTTGATCGATTCGCTTCGCAAGGCGCTCGAGGGCACCCGGGATCGGGCGGCCCGAGCAGCAGCGGCGCCTTCCGAGGGAGGAAAAAATGCAGGGAACTGAGCGGCGGGGTGCTTTGCCCGACGCGATCTTGTTGGAGAACGTGCAGGTTCCGGCTGCTCTGGGTGTGACCCCGGGCGAGCGCGCCCTGGGCCGGTCGGTTCGCGTGGATCTCGAAATCGGTTGTTCCCTGGAGGCGTCCGGGCGCAGTGATCGCGTCGAGGAAACCATCGACTACGGCGAAATTTTCAAGGTCGTGGAGAGCGTGGCCGGCGCCGGGGAGCACAATTTGGTCGAGGCCCTGGGTGAGCGCATCGCCGAGGCCCTGCTGACGCGTTTCGAAATCGAGTGGGTCCAGATCACTGTGCGCAAAGCCAGGCCCATGGCGGGATCCGTCGAATCCGCCGGGATTCGTATGACCCGCTTCGCAAAAGGCTGACCCGGACCCCCAGGGGTCGTTTTGCTCATTCAAGCCTCATCGGGTGGCTAGTCGGGTTCCCGTCCGGGGGGTATCATGCCCGCCCCTCCTAGAGAAGGTTTTCCCTTGAGCTTGCCCCAGCCCGAAGCGCCCCTGAATCGCACGGAAGCCGAGTCCGTCGTTCGCGCCGCTGTGGATGCGGGGACTCTGGACTCGGCTGCAGCCCTGCGCCTGGCCTCGAATATCCGGAGTGAAGGCGTCCTCGAGGTTTTGGCCGAAGGGGCCTTCGAGAGCAAGCGAAAGTTCAAGGGCGACGTCGTGACCGTCTCGCGGAATATTTTTCTGCCGCTGACGAACCTGTGTCGCAATCGCTGTACGTATTGCAGCTTTGCCAAGCAGCCCGATTCCGCCGAGGCCCATACCTACTCCCTGGAAGAGGTGGCCGAATGCGTTCGCGGCGGAGTCGCCACGGGCTGTACCGAGGCTCTCATGTGCTTGGGGGATAAGCCCGAGGTGGCTTACGGGAGTCATCGGGAATGGCTGAAGGATCGCGGCTATCGCACCACCATCGATCTGGTTCTCGAGGCCTGTAAGGTCGCCGTTGAAGGGGGCATGATTCCGCATACCAATGCAGGGATTCTTTCGGCGGAGGAAATGGAAGTGCTTCGGCCGTGGAACGCTTCCATGGGGCTGATGATGGAGACCACGAGCACCCGCTTGCGAGGCAAGGGCATGGCTCATTTTCATGCTCCCGATAAAGACCCCGCGGTGCGTATACGGATGCACGACGAGGCCGGGCAACTCCGCATTCCCTTCACCAGCGGACTTCTTCTGGGCATCGGTGAAAACGACGAAGAGCGTGTCGAGACCCTGATGGCCTTGCGTGAGTTGCAGGAGCGACACCAGCATATTCAGGAAGTGATCGTTCAGCCCTTTCATCCCAAGCCCAGCACCCCCATGCGAGCTACAGCTCCGATTCGGGACGATGAAGTGGTCGCCTGGGTGGCGCTGACCCGGTTGATCCTGGGGCCCGAGATGAACGTGCAAGCGCCCCCGAACCTTGCGCCGCGCATGCTCGAGAGGCTTGCCCGGTCGGGACTCAACGATTGGGGTGGCGTATCCCCGGTCACCGTCGATTTCATCAACCCCGAAGCCCCTTGGCCCGCCATAGAGGGGTTGCGTGAGTTGACCGAGGCCAGCGGCCAGGTTCTGAAGGATCGCGGACCCGTCTACCCGGATTGGCTCTTGGGCCGACCGGATTTTTTTGAACCCGAAATGCGAAAAAGAGTGACGCGCCTGGCTACCGACGAGGGCTATGCGCGACGTCCAACCCACCAGTCCGATGAGGAGGCTGCCTGATGTTCGAACGTATGCTGGAAGATGTTGATCCCCGAGTGGCGGCCATTCTCGAGGCTGCCCTGGATGGCCGAGAAATTTCGGTTGAGGAGGCGGAATGCCTGCTCAGAGCCGAGGGCGCCGATCGCCACGCGCTGTATTGGGCGGCGGACAAAGCGCGCAAGGAAGATGTGGGAGACGACGTGACCTACGTCGTTTGCCGCAACATCAACTTCACGAATATTTGCTACGTGGGTTGCTCCTTCTGCGGCTTTGCCCGGCACAAGCACGATTCCGATGCCTTTGTCCACGACACGGACAAGCTTTTGGAAAAATGCGCCGACGCCATCGAGCGAGGCGCGACAGAGATTTGCATGCAAGGGGGTATCCATCCCCAAAAAGATCATGCTTACTACCACGAGATCGCATCGGCGGTTAAGTCCGCGTTTCCCCAACTGCACCTGCATGCCTTCTCGCCCGAGGAAATTGACTTCGGCCATCGCAAGAGTGATATGGAGATCGGTGACTACCTGGCCTGGCTCAAGGAGGCCGGGGTCAGCAGCTTGCCGGGGACAGCCGCGGAGATCCTGGACGACGAGATCCGGGACATCCTCTCACCCCGCAAACTCAAGACCGACCGATGGGTCGAGATCATCAAGGCCGCTCACCGGGTTGGGCTACCTACGACCTCGACCGTGATGTACGGACACATCGAGAGTCCCCGGCATATCGCGGCGCATATGGGGTTGATCCGAGACGTCCAAAAGGAGACCGGCGGCTTCACCGAGTTCGTTCCCCTGGGTTATATCCACGAGCGCAACGAGCTCTACAACGTGCTCGGGTCGCGCCCGGGCGCCACCGCCCCCGAGGACCTGCGAGTCGTGGCGGTGTCTCGGCTCTTCATGCGCCCGTGGATCACGAATATCCAGGTCTCCTGGGTGAAGATGGGTCATAAATTGGGCCAGGTCGCTCTCGACGCCGGGGCCAATGATTTTGGCGGCACGCTGATGGAGGAGTCCATCAGCCGGGAGTCGGGCTCGCAGTTCGGCGAGAACACAGCCCCGGAAGATTTTCGGCGCTTGATCCGGGAGATCGGACGCGTTCCCGTGGAGCGCGGAACCCTCTACCAGAGTCTCCGTCGCTTCGATGACCCCGCCCTTGATCCCGCCCTTGACCCCGCCCCTGATCCCGCCCCCGCCCCTGAGCCCGTGACGCCCGAGGCTGCTCCCACCCCAGAGCAGAGCGCCGAGGATTTGGCCTCCTTGCAGGTGGTTCGCTAGCGGATTCGTCGGGTCTCGCCCGGGGCCCGGTGATCAGGGCGCCGAGGGGTACTGCGAGAGGTCTTGCGAGAGGTCTTGGGAGAGGTCTTGCGGGGGGCGTCGTGACTGGGGGCGTCGTGACTGGGGGCTTCGTGACTGGGGGCTTCGTGACTGGGGCGCCGAATCGCCGCGGTCGAGCTCGCCGACCAGGCTGTCGAGTCGCTCGCCCAGGGCTTCGACCTGGTAGCGCAGCGGGGGCCTTTCGAGGATACCGCGCTCGATCTTCTCGATGGCGTTGCGCACGGCGGGGTGGTCGCGGCCCAGGGCCTCGCCGATTTTTCCCACTGGGGCGTCGGTGTAGCGGCGGCAGAGGTACATGGCGAGCTGTCGGGGGACGAGCACCTGCTTGCGCCGGGACCGGGAGGCGAGCTGCTCGGGACTGGACTGAAAGAACCCCGCCACCACCCCGATCACGTCCCCGATGGTCAGCCGCCGTTTCCGGGGCGATGCGGAGATCTTCTTGGCGATGGCGCTTTCGGTCAGCTCGAGGTCGATGGCGCGCTTCAACAGCGAGGAAGTGGTGACCAGCTGGATCAGGGCGCCCTCGAGCTCCCGGACACTCCCCCGGAGGTTTTCGACGAGAATGTCCAGGCACTCCGCGGGGAGCGCGACGCCCCCGTGGGCCGCCTTGCTCCGGAGGATGGCCCGGCGGACGCGTTGATCCGGGGGGTCGAGCTCAGCGACGAATCCGCTCGAGAGTTGGGAGCGCAGCCGAGGGTTGAGCTCGGGCATCTCCTGGGGCATCCGATCACCGGTGAGCATGACCCGCCCGCCGGCGTCGAGGACGTGCTGGACGGTATGAAAGAATTCGAGCTGGGTGGCGGCCTTGTTTTCGAGGAACTGAACGTCCTCTACGATCAAGAGCTGCTTCCGACCTCGGTAGCGGCGCTTGAAGTCCCCGGTTCGGTTGCTGCGCAGGGCCGAGAGGAATTGGTTGGTAAAGCTCTCGGAGGAGACGTATTTGACCTCGCCCGCTCCCAACTGGGCGGCCTCGGCGGAGACGGCTCGCGCCAGGTGCGTTTTCCCCATACCCGAATCCGCTCGCAGATAGAGCTGGTTCAGGGCCTGTTGTTGGTTTCGGGCCATGGCGAAGGCGGCTTCCCGGGCCAGGGCATTGCACGGCCCGACGACGAAGCTGTCAAAGGAATATTGGGTCGGCGTCGCCCCCGGTCCCGAGGCGCCGGACCCGGGCACTCGATTCGGGGTCACGGCCCGGACCACCCTTCGGGGTCGTCGAGGCGTCGGGGTAGGCTGGGGCACCCGAGCCGGTTCGGCCGGGGGCGCTGGCGATTCGACGCGAGGGGAGCATCGCGCATCGTCGTCTTTGAGGGCCCGGAGTTTCGGGGCAGCCGGCTTCTTCGGTGAGGCCCCGCCAAGGGCCGAGCCGTCTTGGGTCAGACCGAGAACAATCTCCACCCCGGCGCCGTTCTCGGCGCGCAGGCACGCGTCGATGCGCGCGAGAAAGTGTCGCTGGATTCGCTCCTGGTGAAAGGGCGAAGGGCATACGAGTAGCAGTCCCGCGTCCACTCTTCGGGGCTCCAGGGGCTGGAGCCATGTTTCGAAGGTGAAGGCGGGGACTTCTTGCTGCAGACGATGTAGAACACCGTCCCAGACCTCGGGGGCAAAGGTCAATTCGGGGTACACCAATCCGTACGCGTTGCGCTTGGATTCCTAGGGGGTTTGGGGGGTTGTGCGTCGATCCAAGGGGATTGGATTCGGAACGCTGGCTGAACAGAGGCCAGTTAACCACAACCGTCCAAGAGTCCGCAAAGCGGGAATCGGGACATCCAGCTTTTTTCAAGCCGCTTTCAAGCCGCCCTCAAAAGCAGTTCTAGAAAGCTTTGAACCGGTGTTTCGAAGTCCGAATGTCTTTGCCTCGGCGGGTCTTAGGTCAATCCTGAAAGGAAAGTCTGTGCATCGTTTCTGTGTTGATGGCGGATTCCCGCACCTGTTCAAATCTCAATTTTTCTCCAAAATACGAGACAATGCATTTTCTTACGAATAATTTCGGTGGACTCGAATTCACTGCAAAACTCCGGACCCCGGCGCTACGGGAATTCCGGATTCGGCGATCTGAAAGCGAAGCAACTCGATCAAAAGTTCGTGCCGGGCCCGAGTGCCCGGGGCTTCGAGCAGTCGTTGCTTCTCGACCACCCCGAGTTCGATGGCCTGAGCGACGACATGAACGAGCTCCGCTTCGGTGAAGTCCTTCAGCTTGACCTGGAAAGCGGCCATTTGATCCTTGGCCTCGACGGTCATCTTCCTATGTTGGCGAGCGACGAGTTCCTCGAGGGCCGAAAGCAGATCGGCCCGGAGCGGGCCAAGCGCCGATGCGCTCTTGGGGTCGCTCTGCTCGGCGAGATATTCGACCTCGGCCATTCGGTAGGGGCGCACGGGGGTGGGGAGGCTTTCGCTCAGAATCCGAAAGCGGTGCTTCGCCATGAGCAGGATGTCGAGGGTGCCGTCCTCCCTCTCCCGAGCTCCGCTGATTTCGCCCTCGCAGCCCACGTCGAAGACGGCGGGGTTTTCGCCGCTGTCGTTTAGGGCATCGGGCCGGATCGCCACCATGCCGATACGCCGGTCGCCGTCCAGGGCGGTTCGCACCATGGCTCGATAGCGGGGCTCGAAAATGTAGAGGGGAACGCTGCCGGTGGGGAAGAGAACGACATTCGGCAGGGGGAATAAAGGCAGGGGGCGAGGCGGTGAAGTGACGGGCATCGTTGCGAATTCCTTTCGAGTCCCCGGAGTCTAGCGCGTTGGCTTGACGCTCCTTCCGGCGCCGGGAATACTCGGAACGAGATGGATAAAGGGACCCGCCTGGAGCTGATCGGACGGCTGAGGGAGGACGCCGACCGAATTTGTGTGCGTTTCGGTTTGCGCTATCGCGTGATCGAGCCCGAGCGCGCCAACGTCAAGCTCCGCTACGGAATCTGCTATTCGGACGGGACCATCAAGATTCGCCTTCATCACGTGAAGACCCGGGAACCCCTTAAATACTCGAGTCTGGTCAGCACCCTCTGCCACGAACTGGCGCACCTGCGGCATTTCAACCATTCCCAGCGCTTCCAGGACTTCAACGAGACGATGCTGGCGTGGTGCCGGCGCCAAGGGATCTATCGGCCGGGCAGGGCGCCCGGAGAGTTTCTTCCGGCTCCGGGTCTTGCGCCGGGCGCACCTTCCCGAGGGGTGATCGCGACGCCCAGCGCCGATCGATCCCGAATCGGGCCCGCTCCGCCCGAGCAGTTGGCGCTCTTCTAGGGGCGGACTTCGGTTGGTGGAGTTCGTTCGAATGGCGCGTTTCGAATGGCGCGTTTCGAGCGGCGCGTTTCGAGAGGCGCGTTTCGAGAGGTGCACCTCGAGCGGCGCGCGTGCGGGAACTCTCGTCTATCCGGCGGCGAGTTTCTGGTGTTCGTCGTACTCCTCGAGGCTGTTCGGGCCCTCGACGACCTTACTCACGATTGAATCGCAGGCGAGATTCTTGTCGAGGATTTCGTTCATCAATCCCTCGACGGTCAGCTCATCGAATTCCTCGAAGGCATCTTCAATCCCGCTCCCGGTGACGGTGAATTCCAGCTGGAGCTTGATTTTAACGTCCATTTTACTCTCTCCTTGCTCCGGGCTCTCGGTACCGGAAGTTCTGTACCGGGGTTTCGTATTCCGACGAAGACCCCGTGGGTGCAGTTCCCTAGTCCCGGCTGAGTTTCCTTAGGCTGATTCGGCTTGATTCCGCGCGATCCCCGGTTCGCCGGGGCTGCGTGGCAAAGGTTTTTGGTCTTCGCGTTCCTGGCGCCTCGCTCGCTCCCGCTGATCAGCTTCTTAACCCACGGCCCGAAAGGACTCCTTCGGTTGCTCGCCGGTTCCCGGAATGGGTTCGCCGACGGGTGGGCCAGTACTGATCGTGGGGTCGATAAGAGGTGCCGAGAGCACCCTGGGGTGCTCCTGTGGTGATCTCTGTGACGCTTCGCTCCGTTGGCTTTGGAGGATACACCGGCCCCGAAGCTGGGGCTATGCAGACCACCCACAAATTCAGCTATTTACGCAGCAAAGGGCGCCCAAAGCAGCGATTTGCCGAGAAAATTTCGGGATTGACGGCTCCGGAGTCGCTGGTGGAGGCAAAATCCCCCGGAGCGACCCCTTGGATTCGACCCTAGGCCGGGCTCGGGGCTTCGGATCAGCCCGGGGCGTCGGCCGCGCCCTCGGCGCGGGTCTCCTGGAGCGCCTGGGCCGCCTGCTCGTCCAGGGCCACGTCGCTGTGGCACTGGGCCGGGCCGCTGCCCGTGTCCATCTGGCTCTGGGTTTTGCTCGCCAGCCGGTGCAATTCCTCGGGCGTCAGCACCCCCCTCCTCTGGAGGATCTCCTTCTGCTCGACGCTCAGGGCCTCGGAAATCTTGGGCTTTTCCCACGCGTAGGCCTCGTCCTTGCCCGAGACGAAGCTCGTGATCTCCTTGCTGATCCGGACCGCGCACCAATCGTGGCCGCACATGGCGCAGAAATCTGTGTCCACGTCCATGTCCTCGTCGTGGAATGCCCGGGCGGTATCGGTGTCGAAGGCGAGCTCGAAATGCTTCTCCCAATTCAGCGCGGCCCGGGCTTTGGTGAGTTCGTCATCCCAGTCCCGGCTGGCCGGGACGCCAAGCGCTACGTCGGCGGCGTGGGCGGCGATTCGGTACGCGACGCAGCCCTGCTTGACGTCTTCGCGCTTGGGCAACCCCAGGTGTTCTTTGGGGGTGACGTAGCAGAGCATGCTCGCCCCGTGATAGGCCGCGGCCGTGGCGCCGATGGCGCTGGTGATGTGGTCGTAGCCGGGGAAGACGTCGGTCACCAGGGGACCGAGTACATAGAAGGGCGCGCCGTGGCAGATCTGGCGTTGCAATTTCATGTTGTATTCGATCTGGTCGAAGGGGACGTGTCCCGGTCCTTCGATCATGACCTGCACGCCATGGCGCCAGGCGCGCTCGGTGAGTTCCCCCAGAGCGTTCAGCTCGCCGAGCTGGGCGCCGTCGGTCGCATCGGCGAGACCTCCGGGCCGGAGTCCGTCGCCGATGGAGAAGGTCACGTCATAGCGGCGCATGAGCAGGCAGATGTCGTCCCAAATCTCCGCCATCAGGTTCTCGCGCCCATGGTGAAGCATCCACTTCGCGAGCAGGGAGCCCCCACGGCTGACGATTCCAATCAGCCGCTGGGCCACCAGGTCGAGGTGCGCCCGACGGACTCCCGCGTGAATGGTGAAATAATCGACCCCCTGGCGCGCCTGGACTTCGAGGCACTCGAGGACCATTTCGCGATCGAGTTCCTCGATGCTGCGCCCGAGGATCATGGAGTAGATGGGGACCGTGCCGATGGGCGCGGTGGAGTGCTTGATAATCGCCTCGCGGGTCGCGTCGAGGTCGCCCCCGGTCGAAAGGTCCATCACCGTGTCGGCACCCCATCGCAGGGCCCACTCGAGTTTTTCGACTTCCTCCTGGCTTCCACTCGAGACGGGAGAGGCGCCCATATTCGCGTTGATCTTTGTTCGGCTGGCACGCCCAATCGCCATGGGGTCGAGTTCCATCCCCAGGTGGACCTTGTTGGCGGGGATCACCATGCGACCTGCGGCGACTTCCTCACGGATCTGGTCGGCGTTCAGGTGGGGCTCGCGGAGGGCGACGCGCTCCATCTCGGGAGTAGTGATGCCGAGCCGAGCGTGTTCGAGTTGGGTGATGGGTACGAAGCCGTCGGGGGCTCGCCAGGTTCCCTCGGTTTCTAACCAGCCCTCGGGCATGAAATCCCACGCCGTCTTCTCGGAGACCGGGGGCATGTCCGGGGTGTCCGGGGACGAGAAGGACAGGGGGCCACCGATATTCGGCGGATTCGCGAAGCTTCCCGGGTTGGTGCCCTCTTGGCGGCTCGAGGGATTGCCATTGGCTCGGGGTTGCCGGCTGCTCGTCATGGAGGGTTTCCTCTCGGGTTCGTGGGCGCCCTTTTAGGATGCCCTGCCCAAATACCCTATCACGCGCGATTTGGCCGCGCTTCGCAGACGGCCTCGCGGGCGCGTGTTAGACGATTTTTCGGGGCGGGATGAGCATTCGCGACTATGCTTGTCCGACGCACCGGCAATGGGCGGGGCCCTCGGCTCAGGGGTAGGTTGGAATCCATGGTTGAAAAAGTGATGAAGCTCGCGGCTTTGCTCACCCTGGTGGTGGGCGGTGTTGCATGCGATCGAAATATCGCCCCCTTTGTGCCCGGGGAAGAACCCAGCCAGCCGGATCTGTCCCGGATTTTCCCGGCGCCCGAGGAGGAGACGGCTCCGGCTCCGGGCGCCATGGGGTCGCGCTCGCCCGTGGCCGGGACCTCGGGACGGCCCGGTGCCGTGGTCAGGGGTCGCGTGAGTCTGGCGCCCGAGCTCGCCCAGCGTTCGGGGACCCTTTTCATCATCGCGCGTCGCCAGGGGGTGGCCGGAGGTCCCCCTCTCGCGGTTTTGCGCGTTCCCACCCCAAGCTTCCCCCTGGCCTTCGAGATCGGCCCCGACCAGGTCATGATGCCGGGGACGGTGTTTGAGGGGCCCATGTCACTCTCGGCGCGTTTAGACAGCGATGGCGATGCGATGACCCGGGATCCGGGCGATCCAGCCACCCGGGGCCCCATGGCGGTCTCTCCGGGAATGGCGGGGGTCGAGTTGCAATTGGGCTCCGCCTCGGCCACAGGTCCCCCCGCCGCCTCGGCGCCAAGCGGGGGACAGGGTGGCGCTTCGGTCCGCGGCACCATCGAACTCGTCGCCCCCGGGAAGTCGTCCGAGGGAACGCTTTTCGTGATCGCGCGTCGGCTTGGGGCAAGCGGTGGCCCACCGGTGGCCGTACTGCGCATTTCAAGCCCGAGCTTTCCCCTGGTCTTTGAGATTGGCCCCGATCAGGTGATGATGCCCGGCGTCCGCTTCGAGGGCCCGCTCGCGTTGACGGCTCGCCTGGACGCCGATGGCGATGCCATGACCCGAGACGCCCGAGATCCCGGGACGAAGGCGCCGGTCACGGTGAGCCCCGGAGCCGAGGGAGTCGGCCTGAGGCTCGAGTAGAGGCTCCCGGGCAAGTTTTAGACAGGCCCCCGAGAGGGGCCTCGCCCGCCGGGGTGCGTTTCGGCTAGCGATGCCGCTCGAGTTCGTTGAGCCCCTCGAGGCTGCCGGCGACGATCAGGGTCTCCCCCTCGCCGAGCGGGTCCATGGCACCGACCACGCGAATCTTGCCGCTCCCGTCCATGGGGCGACTCCGGGCCAGCACGACCTGGACCCCGGTGCGTTCACGGATGGCGAGTTCGGCGAGGTTTTGCCCAATCATGTAGGCGGGAACGAGGATCTCCCGGAGCCAGTAACCGTCGCCGAGGTCGACGGTCTTACCCCGGCCCACCGCGGTCATGCTGCTCGAGAAGCCGCCGGCCAGATCGCGTCGCAGCTGCTCGGTTTGGCTGATCTCGGTGATCGCCTTCTCGCTGACCGTGCCGAGCAAGCGCCCGGGATCGGCGGGGTCAACCACCGCGATCTCCTCTAGGCGAGTTCCGCTGAAAATTTTCATGGCCACGGCGAGGTCGTCGTCGGGGGTGACCGAGGGATGCCGCGTATCGACCAGATCCCCAGCGACCACGAGGTGCCGCAGGGCCTCCTGTTCATAGATCAGCCGCCGGACCTCCGAGAGCGAAATAGCGCCGAGTAGCTGGTCGCGTTCGTTGGTGACGAAGAACTGGGCGTGGTCGCTCTGGACCACGAGGTCGAGAATGGCCTGGAAATTCGCGGACTCCGAGATGACTTCCGGCGCTTCGTCGATGACGTCCCGGACGTAGAGCGACTTGAGAACGTTGGGGTCGGTGGCTTCCTCGAGGTCGATGCCCTGGCGGCGGAGCTTCGAGGTGTAGATGGAATCCCGGGAGAGGAGCTGGGAGACCAGACTGCTGACCACACAAGCGGTCATGAGCGCGGGGATGATATCGATGGCCTGGGTCAGCTCAAAAATGATAATGATCGCGCTGATGGGCGCGTGGGTGGTGGCGGCCACCACCGCCCCCATGGTGACTAGGGCGTAGGCCCCCGAGGAGGCCGTCGCGCCGGGGAAGTACTCGGAGACCAGGGTCCCCACGACGCCTCCGAGCATCGCTCCGAGAAAGAGAGAGGGCGCAAAGACACCGCCCGAGCCGCCCGAGCCGATGGTGACCGAGGTCGCGACGATCTTGGTCGCCACCAGGGCCGCCATGGTCACAGCCGAGAGGGTCCCGGCCAGGGCCAGGGAAATTGTGGTGTAGCCGACGCCGAGCACTTGGGGGAGTTGCAGGCCGATGAGACCCACTGCGGCCCCCCCCACGGCGGCCTTGAGGTATTCGGGCATGCGCAGGCGCTCGAAAGCGGTTTCGGAGAACGAAAGCGTTCGGATAAAGGCCACCGCCACGAGCCCGGCGAGCACTCCCGCGGCGAGGTAGGGGAGGAGTTCGAAGGGGCTGACGATCTGATAGTCCGGGACCTTGAAGGCGGGGTAATTGCCCAGGAAAAAACGCGAGGCCACGGTGGCGACCACCGACGAGATGACGATGGGGGTGAACTGAGTGACCGCGAAATGGCCCACGATGACTTCCGCGGCAAAGATGGCGCCGGCGATGGGGGCGTTGAAGGTCGCCGAAATGCCCGCGGCGGCGCCGCAGCCCACCAGGGTTCGAATGCCCATGGTGTTGAGGTTGAGAACTTGGCCGAGGACTGAGCCGAAGGCCGAGCCGATCTGCACGATGGGCCCCTCGCGGCCCACCGAGCCGCCGGTTCCGATGGAGAGGGAGGAGGCGACCGCCTTGATCGCGACGATCCGGCCGCGGATCACGCCGCCGCGCAGAGCCACCGCCTTCATGACTTCGGGAACCCCGTGGCCCCGGGCTTCGCGCGCGAAGAAGTAGATCAGCGGACCCACGAGGAGCCCACCCAGGGTGGGTACCGCGACCCGCCACCCCCAGGCTAGGTGCTGGGCGGCTTCGATGGGGTCCTCGGGTTCGGCGAGCAGACCGGTCTGAACCATTTGCTGGAGCCCCTCGATCCCGCCCCAGGCCCCGGCCTGGACGCTGCGGATCATGAGCCGAAAGGCGACCGCCCCCAGAGCGCCGGCGAGACCGGTAAAAATCGCAGCGACCACCATGAAGAGGTGGCCACCACGCTGAAAGAGCTGGCTGCGATCGGCGGCGGGGTCATGCATTAACGGCTACCCAAGGGGCCCATAATCGGGCGCGGCGCATCTTAGCCCGCTTCCGCGACGCCGTCCGGCGGGGGGACTGGGTTAAGCTCCCCGGCCATGACGCGCCCCAAAGCCTGGATCCACGAAGAGCCGGAAAACCTTCACGATTGCCGAGTTTTTCGCCTGGCCCGGGCCCCGGCCCGTTCCCCGCACTCGGGGGAGAGCCACACCTTCTACCGCATCGACGCCGATGATTGGGTGAACGTCGTTCCCGTGACCCGAGCGGGTGAAATCGTCATGGTGCGTCAATACCGCCACGGTGCTCGAGCGGTCACCCTGGAGATTCCCGGTGGCATGGTCGACCCCGGCGAGACCCCCGCCGAGGCGGCGGCCCGGGAACTTCTCGAAGAGACGGGTTATGCCGGGGCTTCGCTCGAGCCCCTGGGTGCGGTGAACCCAAACCCGGCGGTCTTCGGCAACCGCTGCCACACCTTCGTCATGCGCGGGGTCGAGCCGGTGGCGGCGATCCGAAATTCGGCCACCGAGGAGACCGTCGTCGAGTTGATTCCCGCCGAGGACCTGCCCCGGTTGCTCGCCGACGGGGCCATCGATCACGCCCTGGTAGTGGCGGCTCTCTATTGGTACGCGCTTCAGGGCTGAGGCGCCGCGCCGCCGGGGTGGCTCTCCGAGGGAGGCCGGCTTCTCGCCCTCCCCGGCTAAATCTGCTCGGCGCGTTCCAAAAGCACATCGACGAGCTTTTCGTGTTCGCCCAGGGGCCCGGCGATCTGGATATCGAGCCCCGGGTGCTTTTCTCCGAGGGCCGCCACGAGTTCGGGGATCGTCTCCCGGGTATGCCGACCCGGACCCAGGAAATAGGGCAAGACGAGAATCCGTTCGGCGCCGCGATCGAGGCACGCCCGGAGGGCTTCCTCGAGGCTCGGCGCAGCCATCTCCATGTGCGCGTGCTCCACGATCCCGTCGGGTCGCCGGGCTTGGACCCGGGCGGCCACCTGGCCCACGAGTTGATTGGCCGCCGGCTGGCGGCTGCCGTGGTCGATCACGATGATCCCGTCGCGGATGGTCAAGGTTTGGCTCCTACCAATAGGGGGCGGTCACGGTGAGGTCGCGGTCCGCCTTGAGCAGGCAGGACAGGCGAAGTTTGGTCTCGATCCGGTTGCGCGCCTTGGCCCGAGTCTCGGCGTCGCTCTCCGGCGGCAGATCTTCGCCCCCCGCGAGAATTTCCATCCCGCAACGCGCGCAGATGCCCTCACTGGAGCAGGTTTGGGCCACGGGGAGCCCCGCCTCCCGGGCGGCCTCGAGCAGGCTCTTGCCCTGAGAGACCCGGACCGTCCGCTCGGAAGGGAGGAATCGAATCAGCGCGTGCATCGCCCGAGAATAAGCGACCCCCGGGCTCCCTGCCCCCGGGCCGCATCGAATGGGTTTGGGGCTTTGCCCCGCGTTCGATAGGATGGGGCCATGCCCACAGCTGGCCTGCTGATTATTGGGAACGAAATCCTTTCCGGGAAAATCGTCGATACCAATTCGCCTTTTTTGGCGTCCCAACTCCGAGAACTCGGCGTCGATCTCGAGCGTATTCTGGTGATCCCGGACATCGTGGAGATCATCGCCGAAGAGACCCGGCGCTTCAGCGCGAACTACGACTACGTGTTTACCTCGGGGGGCATCGGCCCGACCCACGACGACGTGACCATGGAATCTATCGCGAAGGCCTTCGGCCAGGCGATGCGCCTCGATGAGCAAATGTGTGCTCGGATCGAGCGCGCCCAGAAGGAACCGCTCAACGATGCCATGCGGAAGATGGCGCTGATGCCCGAGGGCGCCAACGTCATCGACGTCAGCGATTTGTGGTTTCCCGTGGTCGTGGTCGAGAACGTTCATATCCTGCCGGGCATCCCCCAGCTCTTCGAGAAAAAATTCCTCTCGATCCGCGATCGCTTCGCCGGGGTGCCGATTCACCTGACCCGAGTCTTCGTGACCCGCCACGAGAGCGATATCGCCGAGGATCTCAACGATCTCTTGCGCGAATTTTCCGAGTTGATGTTGGGCTCCTACCCGAAGATCGGCGAACCCGATTATCGCGTGATGTTGACCCTGGAATCTCGGGACTCCGATTACCTGCAGCGCGCCACCGACTCGCTCCGCAAGCGACTGGCGAGCGAAATCATCTTCCGGGTCGAGTAGGGCCTGGGCCGTGGACCCCACCGGCTACGATCCCGTGGTTCGTTTCCTCGCCTACGGGCACCCCGCCGCCATGGCCATCGCCGTGGCGCTGACCTTCTTGGCCCTGCGCGCCGGGCTGGGAATGCGCCGCCGCCGACAGCAGGGGGCTGCGAAGGAACCGGGCGCCCTGGCCCGACACATGGCTCTGGCCCGACCCGCGGTCTTGCTCGGGGGGTTGGGTTTGCTCAGCGGCCCGCTTTCCGCGTTCTTTCTCCGAGACTGGGTCCCCCTGCAGACTCTGCACGGGGGGCTGGCATTGCTGGCTGGCGGGCTGCTCCTCTCCGCGGGGTTCCTGGGCTGGCGGATTTCTCGGGGAGAGAGCCGGGCGGTGGCGCTCCACGGGTGGCTCGGTTTGTGGGCGGCCCTGGCCGCCGGGGTCGCCACCTTCGCGGGCTTCGTCCTCCTCCCCTGAGGTCTCGGGGGCAGGGCCGGGTTCAGAGAAATTTAGGCAGCACGCGTTCGGTGAAGAGTTCGAAGGAGCCGTGGCTGAGCGGGGCGCAGAGCAGGTAGTTGAGGCTCATCTCCTCGCTCAGGGCCTGGAGTTGATCCACGACCCTTTCCGGGGTTCCGAAGATGGCCACGCCGTCGAGGTAGCGCTGGACGGGATCCGCTCCGGGCTCGATGAGCATCGTCTCCGTTTTCTTGGGGAAGCCGGCGGATTTGCTGGGGTTGAAATAGGCGCCGACGGTCCAGGAGGCGCCGCTGCGGGCGATTTCCTCGGCTTGGGCTTCGCTCTCGGCCACGGCAATGAAGCGCGCCATGGGGATCTCTCTTCCCGCGCCGTCGTGGCCGTGGCCCGTGAGGGCCTGGCGATAATGATCGTGTTTCTTGGCGATGTCGTGATGAGTCGAGTGCGGATCCATCATGATCGTGTAGCCGCGCTCGGCGGCCCAATCGATGGCGGGCAGGGACGAGGCCGCGACCCAGACCGGCGGGTGCGGCGACTGCTTGGGCTTGGGAAGCACCTCGACGTCCTCGAAGGACCAGTGCTTGCCCTGCCAGTTGAGCCGCTCGCTGCGCCAGGATTCAACGACGATGTCGACGGCCTCGCGAAAGCGATCCGCGCTTTCCTCGGGCGGAATACCGAAAGCCTTGAACTCCGAGGGATCGAAGCCGCGCCCAGCTCCCCAGTTGACCCGGCCCCCGCTGAGCACGTCGAGCAGGGCGACCTCCTCGGCCAAGCGCAGGGGGTGGTAGAGGGCGGCCAGGGAGACGGCGGTGCCGATGCGCAGGTTCTCGGTCCGAGACGCCACGTGCATGCCCATCATGTGGACCGAGGGGCAGACGCTGTAATCCGTGAAGTGGTGCTCGGCGAGCCAGACCGCGTCGTACCCCGTGCGGTCCATGACCTCGATGCGATCCAGCGCGCGCTGGTAGACCACATCCAGGGAGTTTCTGCGTCCGGGCCAACTAAAAAATTGGAGCACACCGAATTTCATGAGCGCGATTTCCTCTCGGGTTCGGCTGTTTCGCGGCCCTCGATTTTAGAGACTCGGCAGGACGTCGACCGCTCTTTGGCGCAGCCAGTGGTCGGCGAGAACCAGGGCCACCATGGACTCGACGATGGGAACTGCGCGCGGCAGAACACAGGGGTCATGGCGACCGCTGGCGGCGAGCTTGACGGGTTCGTTGTCCCGGGAAACCGTGTCCTGCTCGGTCCGAATGGTCGCGGTGGGCTTGAAGGCCACTCGGAGGACGATGGGTTCGCCGTTGGAGATACCGCCCTGGATTCCGCCCGAGCGATTGCTCGGGGTGGTCGGCCGCCCGGCGTCTCCGGGCACGAAGGGATCGTTGTGCTCGCTCCCGGTCAGGGCAATGCCGCCGAAACCGCTGCCCACCTCGAAACCCTTGGCGGCGGGGAGCGAGAGCATGGCACTGGCCAGATCGGCATCGAGCTTTTCGAAAATCGGCTCGCCGAGGCCGGGGGGGACGCTCCGGGCCACGCACTCCACGATGCCGCCCACGGAATCGCCTTCCCGGCGCACCGCGTCGATGCGCTCGATCATACGTTCCGAGGCTTCGGGGTCGGGGCAGCGGGCGAGGCTCTCGTCGACCTGCTCGACGCTCACGTTTTCCAGGTCGACCTTGGCGTCGACGTCCTGAATCCTTTGGACCCAGGCCACGATTTCGATGCCCGCCACTTCGCGCAGAAGTTTGCGCGCGATGGCGCCGCCGGCCACCCGGCCGATGGTTTCCCGGGCACTCGAGCGTCCGCCTCCGTGCCACGCCCGCAGGCCGTATTTGGCCTCGGTGGTGTAATCGGCGTGGGAGGGACGGTAGAGATCCCGCATTTCTTCGTAGGCGCCCGGCCGAGCGTCCTGGTTGCGGACGAGCATGGCGATGGGAGAGCCGAGGGTTCGCCCCTCGAAGAGCCCCGAGACGATTTCGACCCGGTCGTCCTCCTGACGGGGGGTGGTCAGCCGACTCTGGCCCGGCCTGCGGCGATCGAGATCGGCCTGAACCGCGTCGGTGTCCAGGGCGAGCCGAGGCGGGCAGCCGTCCACCACCACGCCCACCGCGCCTCCGTGGGATTCGCCGAAGGTAGTGATCCTGAAGACTTTTCCGAAACTGCTGCTCACGCCGAACCCCTTTTGAGGATGGCCCGAGGGTACCCGGAAAACCTCGGGCTCGCCTCTGGGCCGCGCTTCTCGCTAGCATCACGCGATGCTCGAAGAATCGTCCAAGCCCCAAGCCCCGGAAGAAGCCGTGCCCGCCCCGGGCCGCGAGACCTGTTATGGCTGTTTCAAGCCCGTGGCTCTGTGCTTGTGCGGGAGAATTCCCCAGGTGGCCAACCGCACCCGGGTTACGATTCTCCAACATCCCCGCGAGCGCTTCCACGCGATTGGGACCGCCCGGATCGCCCGGTTGGGGCTGGCCAACGCGGAACTTCTCCTGCCCCGGGCCATGGAGCCGCGCAGCCTGCGGATTTCGGTCCCCCTCGCCCGGGGCAGCGCCCTGCTCTTCCCGTCCGACGAGGCTCAGGAGCTGACCGAGCTCCCCCCGGAAGCCATGCCCAGGGGGCTGGTGATTCTGGACGGCACCTGGTCCCAGGCCCGGGCGCTGCTCCGGGAAAACCCCGCCCTGCAAGCGCTCCCCCGGGTTCGGCTCTCCCCCACCGGGCCCAGCCGCTACCGCATTCGCAAGGAGCCCCGGCGTCATTATGTCTCGACCATCGAGGCCATCGTTCAGGCCCTGCGCGTGATCGAGCCCGAGACCCCGGGCCTCGAGGGTTTGCTCGAGGCCTTCGACACGATGATCGACGAGCAGGTCGTCTTCAGGCACCGGAACCCCCGCCGGCCCCTGCGGAAGATGGCGCGCCAGGCCGAGTCGCCGCCCGGGCCTCTGGACTCGGCCACCGATGAACTATGATCTCGTCTCCGGCTTCCCCGGCACCTTCCCGAAGCCGCCCATTCTCAGTCCCATTCTCAGTCCCAGCCTCAGTCCCACCCTCACCCCCAGGAGAGAACAATGAGCGACTGGCTTCACGACCTTTTTAGTGGCCGCCCTTGGTGGATGAATCTCGTCATGGTGTTTTGCGCATTCATGGCCTTCATCTATATGCCCTGGGATATTTTTTGGAAGCCCGTGGAGGCCGACCAGGAAGTCTGGTTTGGGGTGATGTTCACGGGCTGGGCGGCCAAATTCGCGGCCCTGCCCCACTGGTACCTCTACGCGGTTCTGGCCTACGGGTTTCGCCGTCGCCGTTCTTGGATGCGCATCCTCGCCCCTCTCTATGCGGCTCAGGTGGCCCTCGGCATGTTGCTCTGGCCGAATTTTCAGTACGGGTCGTGGACGGGCTTCTTTCTCGGTTTGATCGCCGGAATCCCCTTCGCGCTGCTCACCCTGGCGTTCTGGAACGCCCGAGATCATTTCGTTCACCGGCGGGGTTCCCTGCGCGAGCGCTACGGGGATTGGGCGCTGATCACCGGGGCGTCGGCGGGGATCGGTTTGGAATTTGCTCGAGCCCTGGCCCGGGATGGAATCAACTGCGTGCTGGTGGCGCGTCGCGAAGAAAAACTCGAGGCCCTGGCGGCGGAACTGCGCGAGAAGTTCCAGGTCGAGGTGCGGGTGGAGGCGGACGATCTCGCTAGCCCGGGAGGCCCCGATCGGGTGGCGGACGCGGTGGCGGATATCGAGATCGGGATCCTCGTGAACAATGCCGGCATCGGCTACGCCGGCCGCTTCGACAAGCAGGACGTGAACCGCTTGGCCGAGATGGTCAACCTGAACTGCCTGGCGCCCGTTCTCCTGACCAGCCGCATTCTCCCCGGCATGCGCGATCGCCATCGAGGCGCGGTAATCATGACGGGCTCGGTGGCGGGGAGGCAACCGCTCCCGCTTCATGGCGTATACAGCGCGACCAAGGCCTTCGACCTTCATCTGGGCGAGGCCATCTGGGCGGAGATGCGCTCGGAGGGCGTCGATTCCCTGGTGCTCGAGCCGGGCCCGACCCTGACTGAATTCCAGGAGGTGGCGGGGGAGCTTCAGCACTCCGGGGCGTCGGCGAGCAGTGTGGTGGACGCCGCCCTGGACGCCCTGGGTCTTCAGCCTTCGGTGGTGGCGGGTTGGTGGAATTGGGTGCGCGCCAACGCGGCTTCGCGCTTTGCTTCCCGGCCCCTGGTGGCTTACGCCGCGCGCTTCATCATGGCGATGCAGACCCCGAAGGATATGCGCTAGGCCAGAGGGGGAAGGACTGCGCGGTCAGGCGATCTGGTATCGGCCTTCGGGCAGGGCGAGGACCCGGCCGCTGGCGGCCAGCCGGTCGAGATGCTGCTGCATGGAACGCCGCTCCACCGCATCGGCAAAGGAAACATCGTCGCTCGGCCGGTAGACGAAGCGGTGTTCGACGACGTCTTCGATGTTGCGAGGCTCGGCCAGAAATTCGAGGAGGGCGTTTTCCCGGCGCGCAATCGCGGCCTCGAAGAGGTCCAGGCGCTCGAGGAATTGGGCCCGCTCGCCGAGAACACCGATATGGTGAAAGGTGGCGTACCAGTCGGCCTCGACGCCCCTCACCCATTGCAGGCTGCGCTCGAAATCTTCGAGGTTGGACCACTGGTCTCCGTAATACGGACCGAAGCCCGTGAGTTCGATATCGCCGAGGTAGAGCAGCCTTCTCGGGGTGCTCCCTTCGGTCCACTCCACCATCATGCAGGTGTGACCCCGGGTGTGTCCTGGGGCGTGATGCATGCGCACCGTCACGCCGCCGGCGTCGAAGACATCGCCGTCGACAAAGGTCTGGGCATCCGGGCGCGGGGCGTAGTGGAAGGTGTCCACGAGAACCGTGCGAAAGAGTTCTTCGATGGGGCCCCCGTAGCCGTAGATGGCGAGCATGTCGTCGAGGGAATCGAGGCCGGGCCGGTCGAGGGCGTGGAGGTGGACGGGCGTCTCGGGGAAAAGAGCCAGCCCCGCGATGTGATCCTCGTGGCAATGGGAGAGCAGGACGCGATCGACCTCGGGTCGGCGATCTGCCCCCTGGTGGAGTCCAACGGCGGGGTCGATGAGCAGGCTTTCGTTTTCGCCTCGGACGAGGATTGAATTTCCGTCGGGGTAGGCCCCCTTGCGCTGGCCGAAAATAACCCGGACCGGGCCCTGCTCAAAATGAGGTTCTGCGTCTTCCGATGCGCTGCCAGCCATGCCATGCTCCTCCTTCAGGAAAGCCCCCGCCGAGCGGGTGCAGGAGATGAAGATGGCGCGTGCTTACTGGTTGATCAAATCCGAACCCTATAAATATGCGTGGTCCGAACTCGTCGCCGACGGCTCGACCTACTGGGATGGGGTGCGCAACTACGAAGCCCGGAACAACCTGCACGCCATGAAGCTTGGGGATCTCTGCCTCTACTACCACTCGAACAAGGGCAAGGAGGTGGTGGGGGTCGCCCGGGTCTGCGCCGAATCCTACCCCGACCCGACCACCGAGGACGACCGCTGGTCCGTGGTGGATGTCGAGCCCGTGGTGGCCCTGGCCGAGCCCGTCACCCTGGCGGCCATCAAGGCGGACCCGGCCCTGGCCGAAATGGCGCTGATTCGCCGCAGCCGGCTTTCGGTGGTACCGGTGGATCGCGTGGAATTCCAACACATCCTCTCCCTGGGCAAAACCAAATTGCCCCGGGCGGCGATGGCCAAGAAGAAGGGGGACGGAAAATGAGCGAACTCGACATCGAGGGCTTGGGTGAAGATTTTCCGCTTCTGGAAGGCATCCGGACCGCTCGGGCGATTCGGCGCCTCCGGGCCGACCCGGTCCCCGAGGCCCTGATCCGCAAGGTCTGCGAGGCCGGCACTTTCGCGCCGAGTGGGGGCAACCGGCAGCCCTGGATCTTCGTCGCCGTGACCGAAGCCGAGCGCCGGGCCTGGATCGCCGAGCGCTACCGCGCCCGCTTTCGCGAGTACATCGTCCCCACCCTCGACCGGGCCGAGGCCGACCCCGGGGTGCCCGAGGCCAAGATCCGCAATATGCGCGCCGCCCTGCACCTGGCCGACCACATGCACGAGGCTCCGGTGCACCTCTTCGTCGCGGGCTGGAAGCGCCGGGGCGAGGCCCAGAGCCAGGCGCTCTTCCCCGCGATCCAGAACATCTTGCTCGCGTGCCGGGCGGTGGGGCTCGGGGCTTCGCTCACCACGGTGCACCTGGCCGATGGCGCTGAGATCGATGCCTACCTCGGGCTTCCGCCGGAGACGCCGAGTTGCGCCCTGCTCCCCATCGGTTGGCCCGAGGGCAAGCACGGCCGCCCGCCCCGGGCGCCGGTGGACGAGAAACTCTTTTTTGAGCGCGTGCCCGAGGGCACGATTGCGCCTAGGCGCTGAGGGCGCCATCGCGCCCAGGCGCTGAAAGCGAAGGGCCCGCCTCAGCGCAGCATGTAGCTCGAGGCCAGGGCGTCGGCGTATTCGTTCCAGCGCGAGCCGTCGTGGGCCTTGATCCACTGGAACTTGGCGCCCGGGCGCGCCTTGGAGAGCGCCCACAATTCCTGCACGAGGTCGAGGTTCTTGATGGGCCCGGTTTTGCGCTTCCAGCCACGCCTTTCCCAGCCGGCGGCCCACTCGTTGACGGTCTTGACGCAGAGTTGGCTATCCGAGTAGACCGTGACCTTATCGTCCTCACCCAGCAGGCCCAGGGCCTCGATGAGCGCCTGGAGTTCCATGCGGTTGTTGGTGGTGTCGGGGGCTTGCCCGTTGCGTTCGGCGCGGATCTCACCGGCCTCCACCCAGACCATCCCCCAGCCCCCCGGACCGGGGTTCGGGTCGCACGAGCCGTCGGTGAAGATCCCCGTATCGGGGCCAGCGGTGTAGCGCGCGAGCACTTCGTCGGGGGTCAGCAGGTCGGGCACGGCTTTTCCTTTCTCGGAAAAATCAGGAGAAGATCGGGTTGGGTTTCGGCGAAGACTCGGGGCTTGGACGCCTAGACATCTAAACAACTAAACAACTAAACACCTACACACCCACGCGGAAATGCATCACATCGCCATCGATGACGGCGTAGTCCTTGCCCTCGACCTGCATCAGTCCCTTGTTCTTGGCGTTGTTTTCCCCGCCGACTTCGACATAGGTTGCGAAGGGGATGACCTCGGCGCGGATGAAACTGTGCTCGAAATCGGTATGGATCTCACCCGCTGCTTCCGGGGCCAGGGCGCCCCCGCGCACCGTCCAGGCGCGCACTTCCTTTTCGCCCGCGGTGAAGAAGGTAATGAGGTTGAGCAGGGCGTAGGCGGCACGGATGAGCCGGTTCAGGCCGGGCTCTTCGACGCCGAGATCCTGCAGGAATTCGCTGCGCTCGTCGGCGTCGAGCTCGGAGAGTTCGGCTTCGACCTGGCCGCAGATCCGCACCATGCCCGCCCCGAACTTGTCGGCGTGGGCGGCCAGGGCGTCGCTATAGGCGTTGCCCTCGCCGAGGGAGGCGTCGTCGACGTTGGCGACATAGAGGACGGGCTTGGCGGTGAGCAGGTGGCAGTCCCGGTAGGCGATGGCCAGGGCGTCGGGGACCTCGAAGTGCCGGGCGCCCTGGCCGCTGGACACGTGCTCGAGCAGGCCCCCGAAGAAATCGGCCTCGGCCTTGGCGACCTTGTCCCCGCTCTTGGCGCCGCGCTGGGCGCGGTCGAGGCGCTTCTCGATGGTTTCGATGTCGGCCAGGCCGAGCTCGACCTCGATGGTCTCGACGTCCCGGAGCGGATCGGGAGCGCCGTCGACGTGGACAACGTTGTCGTCGTCGAAGCAGCGGACGACGTGAATGATGGCCTTGGTTTCCCGGATATTGCCGAGGAAACGGTTGCCGAGGCCCTCGCCCTGGCTGGCGCCCTTGACGAGCCCCGCGATATCCACGAATTCCACCGTCGTGGGGATGACCTGGGCCGAGTGCACGATGGCATCGAGTTGGCCGAGCCGGTCGTCGGGGACCGTGACCACGCCGGTATTCGGCTCGATGGTGCAGAACGGGTAGTTCTCGGCCTGAATGCCCGCGGCCGTCAGGGCATTGAAGATGGTGCTCTTGCCCACATTGGGCAGTCCGACGATTCCGCAAGTGAGTGCCATAGGGGCGGTAGCTTCCCCTTTTTGGCGAGAAGTGCCAGCCCTCCCGGGCGTAAAGTGGCTTGGGGGCTGCGCGGGCGGCCAAGGCAGCGGATTCAGCGGGTGGGTGAATCGGCCTTGCCGCCGGGGGCCGGGCCGTAGTCGGCCATGAACTCTCGGGCGAAATCCGCGTAGCGATCCTCGAGGATGGCCTCTCGGGCCTTCGTCATCAGGGTTTCGTAGAAGTGCACATTGTGGATCGCGCAGAGAATCGCCGAGAGCACTTCGTTGGCGGCGAAGAGATGGTGGAGATAGGCCCGGCTGAAGGCGCCGTCCTTGCACGCGTAGCAGTCGCAGGAGACATCGATGGGGTAGGCGTCTCGCCGGTAGCGGCGCTGGGTCAGGCGGATGCGGCCCCTCGAGGTGAACACCGTGGCGCTGCGGGCGTAGCGGGTGGGGATGACGCAATCGAAGAGATCGACGCCGTAGCCCACGCAGGCGATCAGATCTTCGGGCAGCCCGACCCCCATCAGGTAGCGGGGTTTGTTTGCGGGCAGCAGGGGGGCGGTGGTCTCGGTGACCTGGCAGAGCAGTTCGTGGCCCTCGCCCACGCTGACCCCGCCGATGGCGTAGCCCGGGCAGTCCAGGGCGGCGAGGCCCTCGGCGCACTCAGCCCGAAGCTCGGGGTAGACGCTGCCCTGGACGATGGCGAAGAGCGCCTGGTCGTCGGGGCGGGCGTGGGCCTGGATGCAGCGCTCCATCCAGGCCAGGGTTCGCCGCACCCCGGTGGCGGCGAGCTTGCGCGGCGCCGGGAAGGGGGTGCACTCGTCGAAGGCCATGATGATGTCGGCGCCCAGGCGGTTCTGGATTTCGATGGAGCGCTCGGGGGAGAGATCCATCACTTCGCCGGTCTTTTCGTTCTTGAAGCGGACGCCCTGGTCCCGGATCTCGACCCCGGGCAGGGAGAAAACCTGGAAGCCCCCGCTGTCCGTGAGAATCGGCCCCGGCCACTGCATGAAGTCGTGGAGGCCGCCGAGTTTTTCGACCAGGCTCTCGCCGGGCTGCTGGGCCAGGTGGTAGGTGTTGGCGAGCACGACCTGGGCGCCGGTATCGGCGACCTGGGCCGGGGTCATGGCTTTGAGTGCGCCGTGGGTGCCCACGGGCATGAAACACGGGGTGCGCACCGCGCCGTGGGGCGTCGTGAAGGTCGCGGCCCGGGCCGCGCCCGAAGTGGCTTCGAGTTGAAAGGGAAAAGACACGCGCACAGGCTAGCGATGATTGGCCGGTCTGGGGGGAGTCGTCCGAGTGCGCCGGGCTTGGCGCCGTCGGAGTAGAAGCCCGGGCCGAGATCTGCGATTCTGGGGGAGGACAGCGAGAGGAGAGTTCGGATTGCATTTCGCCGATGACCTGATGGTGCGGACCCGGGAGATCGGTCATCCGCTTTGCGCGGGCATCGATCCGCACCTCGCCCGCATCCCGCCTCTTTTCCAGCAGGGGAGTATGGCGCCCAACGACCCCGCCACCCCGGCGGCGGTGGAGGCCCTGGCCCTGGCCTTTCTCGATCGGTTGGCGGGCCGGGTCGCCGTCATCAAGCCCCAGATCGCCTTCTTCGAACAGATGGGCTCGGCGGGCCTCGCCGCCCTCGAACGTGTCATGGCCGCCGCCCGGGAGCGCGAACTCCTGGTCCTGCTCGACGCCAAGCGCGGGGATATCGGCTCCACCGCCGAGGGCTACGCCCGGGCCTACCTCGAGCCGGGAGCCGCCGGCGAGGCCGATGCGATTACACTCAACCCCTACATGGGGCTCGATACGCTCGCGCCCTTCGCCGAGCGAGCGGTCGCCTACGGCCGGGGGCTCTTCGTGCTCGCCAAGACGAGCAACCCGGGTTCGGGCGACCTGCAGGATCGCTTGCTCGAGAAGGAGGGCCCGGTGTACGAAGCCGTGGCCGCCAGCTTGGCCGAGTTGGCCGACGTGTTGAAGGGGCCGGCAACGGGCTGGTCATCTCTGGGGATCGTGGCCGGCGCGACCTATCCCGAGCAGGCCGAGCGCTTGCGGGCCCTGCTTCCCAGCGCCCTCTTCCTGATCCCGGGCTACGGGGCCCAGGGCGCGAGCGCCGCCGAGGCGGTGCGCAGTTTCGTGGCCGGGCCGCGGGGGCTCGAAGGCGGCCTGGTGAATTCTTCGCGCGGGCTGCTCTTTCCCGAGGCGGCTGCGGGCGCGGAGCGCGCCGAGGCCTGGGAGCGCGCGGTGGATGAGGCCATCGACCGGGCGAGCGAGGAGTTGGGCTTGGCCGTGGGGCGTTGAGTTTGCCCGGGGGCGCGCACGCCCCCCGAAGAACTCCACTCGGGCGCGGTGGCGGCTGCCCCAGCCCGGGGTCAGCGGCTCAGCGGTAGGTCGAGCGGGCGCCGCCGGTCACGCGTCGCCGGGCGCGCCGATGCTTCTGCTTGAGTTTCGCGCGGTGGCGCGAGGACTTTCCGCGTTTTCGCTTCGGGGCTGCTTTCTTCATGGCCTGAATTCCCTTTTCTCTAATGGACTCGACGTCTTTGCTCGACGTCGTTTGATTTTTCCGCTTGCCGGCTGCCCGGCACGGGTCGGCCCTTTGTCGGGGCCTGACTCTCTCGGGCGGTCCGGAGCCCGAGGGCTGCGGGGACGCGGTAGCTTACGGGAGGCGAGCCGGGCTGTCGAGAGCTTGGATGGGGAGGCTGAGAGAGCGCCCAGAGGAGGCTATACTCGGGATTTCACACGTCTTTTCCCCCGACCGAGCCCCGGAGACCCCCATGAGCGAATCGCTGGAACGAATGGCGGATTTTGATCTGAGCGACGAGCAGCGCGAGGTGCGCCGGACCGTGCGCGAGTTCGCCGAAAAGGAAATTCTGCCCCACGTCGAGCGCTACGAGCAGGAGGAGCGCTACCCCAGCGAGCTCATCGCCAAGCTTCCCGAGATGGGGCTCCTCGGCCCCATGATCCCCGAGGAGTACGGGGGATCGTTCAGCGATGTGCTGACCTACGGGATCATTTGCGAAGAAATCGCTCGGGTCGACTGGGTGGTGGCCTCGGTGATCTCGGTGGCGAATTCCTTGTGCGCGGGTTCGCTGCTGAATTTCGGCACCGATGCCCAGAAGGAGGCCTTCCTGCCCGGCATCGCCAAGGGCGAGATCCTGTGCTCGGCCTGTCTCACCGAGCCCGGGGGCGGCACCGATCTCGGGAATATGCAGAGCACGGCGAAGAAGGTGGACGGTGGCTGGCTCATCAACGGCACCAAGGTCTTCATCTCCCACGCCGCCCACGCGGGGCTCTTTTTCCTCGTGGCCAGCGTGGACCGCGAGAAAAAACACAAGGGCGTGACGGCCTTCGTCTTCGACCCGCGCCAGGTCGAGAGCGGGCTTTCGATCCGCGATTTTCCCATGCGGACCCTCAAACGCGACAAGCTCTCCGAAGTGCATTTCGAGGATGCCTTCATTCCCGACGAGGCTTTGCTCGGCAAGGCTGGCGGCGGTTTTCCGATCCTCGGCGGCGCCCTGGATACGGGCCGCTTCTCGGTGGCGGCACGCTGCGTGGGCCAGGCGCAGCGTTGTCTCGATCTCGCGCTTCCCTATGCGATGGAGCGCGAGGCCTTCGGAGAAAAAATCGGCGGCTTCCAGATGATCCAACAAAAGGTCTCCGACATGGTGTGTCGCACCGAGCAGGCTCGCTTGCTGGTCTATCGCCTGGGCCGAATGAAGGATGCCGGGGTGCAGCGTGCCAGCATGGAGAGCAGCATGGCCAAGCTCTGCTCGAGCCAAGCGGCGGTGCAGAACGCGTTGGACGGCATGCAGATCTTCGGTGGCTACTCGTGCACTCAGGAATATGAGATCGGCCGGTTGTTGATGGAAGCCAAATCCCTCGAGTTCGGCGAGGGCACCAGCGAACTCCATAACCGCCTGATCGCCGAGTTCGCCCTGGGCATTCGCAAACAGTAGAGGCGGCGACTCGGCCTTCGAATCCTTTGCCGGTTCGGGTGCGCCTGCTTTCGGTTAAGCTTCCTCGGTCTTACCCGTTCCCCTCGCCCGGAGGTCAACCTTGACGCTCGCACTGAATGTCCTCATTTCGGCAACCGTGATCAGCTTTGCTTCTTGGCTATCCGGTCGATTCCCCACCGCTGCGGGATTCCTGGTGGCCCTGCCCCTGGCGACCTTGCTGATTCTTCCGCTTTCCTACCGGGAGCATGGCAGCGCCGAGACCACGATTCTGCTCGCCAAGAGCATTTTCGTCGCCATCCCCATCAGCCTGACCTTCTTCATTCCCTTCCTGCTCTCGAGTCGCTTCTCGCTCTCGTTCTGGCAAGCCTACGCCCTGGGCTGCCTCGCTCTGCCCCTGGGTTTCCTGGTTCACCGCGTGCTGACCCGGGCCTTTTTCGCCTAGGGGTGGCCCGGGATCACGAGTTCTCGGGTTGTTGCTCCATGAGCGAGCGGCCCCAGACATCGATGGCTTCATTGGTCGCGACCAGGTGTTGTCCCGAGCCTACGAGATCGCGAAACGCGCGTTGGATCGGGTTCGAGAGGTGCAGCGCTCCGGCCCCGGCGTAGGCGAAGAGCCGCGTACCGGCCTGGATTGCCGACTCGGTGACCCAACTCACCGCGGCTTCGACTCGGGCTTGTTGGTGGGGGGGGAGCGGCTCGCCGGTTTCCTCGGCGACCCGTAAGGCTTGGTCGAGTTCGTCCATCAGGTAGGCGCGCCCGGCGCGGAGCACCGTGTCGGTTCGGCCGAGTTCCTGTTGGAATGCGCCGCGCTCGCCCACGGTGTGGGGGTCGAGAACCCGCTTCTTCGTCTTGGCCAGGCGAGCGATTTCATCGACCAGGCGCTGTCCGACACCCAGTGTGAAGCCGTAATTTTCCCCGGCCACATAGCCCCGATACCCCAGGCGAAGGTATTGGGCGCCTCCGCGCTGTTGCACGAAGGGGGAGGCTGTCATGTGTTCGGGAACGAAGAGGTCGTTCGCGATGACGTCGATGCTCCCGGTGCCTTGGAGGGCGGCCACATTCCAGTCGTCATGGAGTTCCATCGCTTGGGTCGGGATGATGACCCCGAGCGGGCCCAGGGGTTCTTCACAGATCGTCGCGAGAAAAACGTAATCGGAGCACGTGACTCCACTCGCGTAGGCCCAGCGCCCGGAAACCCGGTAGCCGCCGTCGACTTTTTTGGAACGCCCTGTGGGCGCTGAGACTGCGGCGACTAGGGGGCAGGGGTTGTCGGCGAAGATTGTTTCGAGTCCCTCTTCGGAAAGGATCGCCCCGATTATCCCGAGGACACCGCTCTGGTTGAAACCGAGCCATGCCGCGGTGGGGTTGAGATAGGCGATGCGAGCGAAGAAGTCGATCTGATCCCGAGGTGAAATTTCGCAGCCACCGAGGACTCGGGGAAATTTTGAGAGAGGAATACGCGCTTGGCGCATCAGGCCTGCCAGCTTTTGGGTGGGCTGACGCTCGATTTCGGATTGTCGCGCATCCGCATCGAAGTCTGCGGAGAGAGCATCGATCTTCGCGTAGACTTCGTGGATCGACAGCGCCTCTTCCGGATCCTGAAGTGTGCCCGGGTTTGCCATGGTTGGACCTCCCTGTTAGCGGGGTGTAGGTTCGCTTCCTTCCCGGAGTTTGGGGCTCGCGCTTTTCGGTTGGTTCGGTACGCCGGATAATTCGTTGGTGAAGTTTTCCATCAGGCGTTTGACGGCGCCCCGGAGTTCCTCGCGCTCGGAGCCCTGAACGTCGGCGTTCAGGAACATGAGTTCCTCGAAGGCCACCCAGCCGAGTTCCATGGCGGAGAGGATTGAGAAGCGCGCTTTCAATTCGAGTGGGTCGGCATCGGGGTTTTGCTCGCGGATTTGACGAAGGACCCGGCGCGGTACCGAAAGCTGATTATCCGACTCCACCGCGCGCACGAGATCGATGTCGCCATCCATGACGGATTGGCAGAGCGCGCGAAAAAAGCCGCGATCCTCGGAGAGGGAGAGGGGCGCCGGAATCGCTTCGCCGCCGGCGAGTGCCAAGGAGTTCGCGTAATGCTCTCGGGCGAGTTCGCGAATCGCCGCTTCCAGAAGGCCGCGTTTGCCGCCGAAATAGTGGTGGATCTGGCCGTGGTTGACTCCCGCGCGCTGGGCGATTTCCCGGACGGAAACGTTTCGGGGGCCGATTTCGCCGAGCAAATGGCCGGCGGCCTCGATCAACGCCGCCCGGACGGCTTCGCTCCCGCTCACCTTCTGGGATGACCCAGGCCCGGGGGATTCGGCGGAGGTCATGAGGTCGTGGCGTCTCCGTGTGGGGGAGCGGAGATTTGCTCCCGGCGGGTTGCCAATCCAGTTTAGACAACCGTCTAGAATTGGCAAGCGGCGGGTTCGCCGGACTGCGGCGGTGGCCCCGGGGTCTTCCGGGTAAGCTTCGCGGGTGGACGAGCGGCGGCATCCGCAACCCTTCCACCGAGACGTCGAGGGAGGACACCGAGCCATGGCGATCATCAAGGCGGCCACCCCGCAATTTCTGGTGACGGATCTGGTCGCCTCCATCGGCTTTTACGAGGGGCTTCTCGGGTTCGCTACCGATTTCGTCTACGAAGACTTCTACGCGAGCATCTCCCGGGATGGAGCGTCGATCCACCTCAAGTGCGCCCCCCTGCTGCGGGCCGAGCGCGATCTCCGCAAGGCGGGCGGGCACATCGATGCCTTTCTGGAAGTCGTCGACCTCGGGAATCTCTACAAGGAGCTTCTCGACCGGGGCGCTCCCATCACGGGGCCCATCGAGGAACGGGCGTGGAATAATCGCGATTTCTATCTGGAAGACCCCGACGGTTATATCCTGTGTTTCTCCGAGGGCAGCGAAGGCGCGGATTAGACGATTGGGCGCGTTCGGCCTCGGCCCCAGAGAGCGCTCACCCTCCCCGGTTGGGTTGGCAGGGCGCCCAGGGAGGCCGCATACTGGCCTCTCGGTCGCTTCACGCTTTTCAATTCATTCATGCTCTTTAATCGCCTCCCTCTCTATATATCTCTCTGTCTTCACGGCACTCGAAAGGAACGCTCGATGCGAAACTTGCACCTGCTACTTCTCGGACTGGTCTGGATCACCCTCTGTCTTCCTGCCAGCGCCGCGGACAAGGACCCCAACCTGGTTTTGATCAAGGCTCGCCAGGGTGAAATGGAAATTCGTTCGATGTATGCGACGCCGCTCTTCATGATGGCGAGAGGCAAGATGGATTACGACGCCGAGAAGGCGCAGGCCCTAGCGAATAATCTTCTCGCCCTGACGAAGGTCGACATGGGGATGGCCTGGGCACCGGGAACGGGGAACGACAAGTATCCGAAGGTGTCCGATGCGCTCCCCGATATCTGGTCGACCTATCCCGCGATCGCGGAGAAGGGCAAGGATTATTCGGATGCCGTCAACGGCCTCGCCAAGGTCGCGGGCAACGGACTCGACGGCTTGCGCTCCGGGGTCGGTGACCTCGGCCAGTCGTGCAAGAGCTGTCACGACGAATTTCGCCAGAAGGAATAAAGTTCCTTGGGCGAGTATCGCCGGGAAAAAATTTGGGATGGTGTGACCCGCTCCTGGCATTGGAGCTTGGTCGTCTTGGTCTCGCTGGGTGGATATTTCGGCGAGTTCATGACCTTCTCCACCGTTGAGTGGCATTTCTATTGCGGCTACGCGGTTCTGGGATGGCTGGCATTTCGATTTTTCTGGGGGCTGGTGGGTCCGCAGCCGGTACGCCTTCGGGGGCTTTTTCCGTCTCCGAAGGCGGCCCTCGCCTACCTGAAAGGCGTGGGCAAGCGGGAGCCCAGCGGAACCCCGGGGCATAACCCCCTGGCGGCGCTTTCGGTCCTGGCCATTCTGCTTCTGCTGCTGACCCAGGCGAGCATCGGCTTGTTTATTTCGTCGGACGATTTTTTTGCGTCCGGGCCCCTGGCCTACCTGATCTCCGACGATTTGAGCTCGGCCCTGAGCGGCTGGCACAAGACTTTCGCCAAGGGCTTGCTGGCCCTGGTCAGCCTGCACGTCTCGATGATTCTCTTCTATCTCATCTGGAAAAAAGAGAACCTCGCCCGGGCCATGGTGACCGGCTGGAAATGGGTCAAGGTCGACCCGGACGAGCCGTCCTAGCCGCCCAGGGCTGGGGGCCAGGAGCTCGTTGTCGCCCGATCAGAGGATCAGGCTCGCGAGCTTTCGTCGTTGGTAGACGGCATCCCCAAATTGAGCTTCTCCCCAAATCGCCCGGCGCCGGTAGAGCTGGGCGTCGCACGCGTAGGTGAAGCCGTAGCCCCCGTGGAATTGGATCGAGCGGTCGGCGGCAAAGGCCAGGGCGGGCCCGGCGGCTGCCTTCGCCATGCGAACGGCGACCTCGCCCTCCTCCCCGGTTTCGAAGGTATGGGCCGCGGCATAGAGGTGGGAGCGCGCTTGCTCGAGTTGCACGTGGGCGTTAACCGTCGTGTGTTTGAGCGCCTGATAGGAGCCGATGGGTCTGCCGAATTGTTTCCGGCTATTGAGGTAGGACACCGTGTAGTCGATACAGCTCTGCCCTCCGCCGCACATCTCGGCGGCGGAGAAGAGCGCCCCTGCCAGGGCTACGCGAGTGAGCCCCGCCGGAGTCAATGCTGGGTCGAGCAGCGCCGTTTCGGGAACGCTGACGCCCTGGAGTTCCAGGCGGAAGGCACGACGCGTTTCATCGACGACAATTTCCCGGCGAGAGGAACATGCCTCCAGGGCCTGACGGTCGAGGAGGATAAGAGCCGGGGATCCGTCGAGGTTCACCGAGACGATCGCCCACTGGGCGATGTGGGCATCGACGACCAGGCACTTCGTCCCGGTGAGGGAAAGCAGGCCCTCCTTCCGGGTGGCGCTGGCTTGGGGTGTGGGGGCATCAAGATCTGAGTCGGGTTCCGCGAGCATCAGAGTGGCCGGCGCTCCCCCGGCGAGTTGGGGGAGAACGGCGGCCTTCTGCTCTTCGGTGCCCGCGACCAAGAGGAGCTGGGCGGCCAGGGTGGTGGGAATGAAGGGGCCGGCCATGAGGCGTCGGCCCATTTGCTCGACCACGGGAACAACCTCGGCGATTCCAAGTCCGGCTCCCCCATAACTTTCGGGGATGGCAATGCCCAACCAGCCGAGTTCGGCCATCTCGCTGAAGGTGGCCGGATCGTGCCCCGTTTCGTCTTCGAGTAAATTCCGAACGGCCTCCACCGAGGACTTGTCCTCACAATATTTGGAGGCCGCTTGGAGAAGGTCCGCCTGCTCTTCACTGAGACCGAGAGGTCCGTGTCGCTCACTCATGTCGCGCTCCTCAGTGCTTCGGTAGGCCGAGCACGTGCTCGGCAACGATATTGGCCTGGATCTGGCTGGTCCCGCCGCCGATGGTGGCGGAGAACGCGTTCAGATAGGCGCGCTGGGATATGCCACCGTCGATGGCTTCGGGCTCGCCCACGGCGTAAGCCCCGGCCTGTCCGAGCAGGGTGATGGCAAACTCGTTGATGCGCCGAGTGAATTCGGTGGCCATGAGTTTGCCCGAGAGCGGAATTGACATGGGCCGGTCTTGAACCAGGGGGCCGATGCTGGCGCGCCGATTGGTGAGGGCGATGCCCTGGGCCTCGATCATGAACTCGACGAGTTTGTCCCGGAGGATCGGGTCCTCGATGGCCGCGCGTCCGCCGCGTTTTGCGCGCCGAGCGAGTTCGACAACCTCGCTGTGGTCGGGGGCCACGATGGATAGCCCTCCGGCCTGACCTCCCCGGGCGCTGCGTTCGTACTCGAGGGTGCGCATGGCCACCGCCCACCCCTGCCCCTCTTCGCCCATGAGAGAATCGGCAGGAATTCGGGCGTCGGTGAAATAGGTTTCAGTAAATCCGTACTCACCCGTCAGCTTTCGAATGGGTTGGGTTTCGACTCCGGGGATCCGCATGGGAGCCAAGAAAAAAGAGAGCCCGGCGTATTTGCGCGCCGTGTCCGGGATACTTCGTGCGAGAAGGATCATGTACTTCGCGTAGCTGCCGTGGGTCGTCCATGTCTTCGTCCCATTGATCACCCATTCATCGCCCTCCCGAACCGCCTTGGTTTGGGCGTTGCCCAGGTCACTGCCATTCTCGGGTTCGGAGAAGCCCTGACACCAGATATCTTCGGCGCTGAGGATCCCGGGGATATAGCGCCGTCGTTCTTCCTCGGTGCCCATGTCGAGAATCAGCGGTCCGGCCCAGTTCAAACCGATGGTATTGAGCATGATGGGGCTGCTCTGGCGCCGCATGACATCGGTGGCCACGTCCTGGAAAGCTTGGTGCAGCCCGCGGCCGCCGTATTCTTCGGGCCAGGCCGCGCCGAGGTAGCCCGCTTCGTAGACCTTGCGTTGCCAGCTCACCAGAAAATCGAATTGCTCGTCGGTCCCCACTTCCATGAAGGTCAGGGGCATCATGAAATCGGGCTGGGCGGGAATATTCTCGCTGAACCACGCCGAAGCCTCGGCACGAAATTCGCTGAGTTCGGGCTTGGAGGGGCTGCTCGCCATGGAGGCTCCTTCTACTGCAATGTATTGACAAAGAGAGTGGTAGCAGATCGACCCGGGTCGTCTGATCCGATACCAGCCCGTGCCCCATCCGGTTTGAGTTGGTTTCACGGACTGTGTCGAGGAGATGCTAAAGTGCGAAGCGACTTGCCCGGGCGCTCCGGGAAGACAAGAGCTCCGAGCGGGAGGCAGTAGCCGGTTAGCATGGATCGATGGGCCAATATTTTTGTGCGCTGGATGCCCGATGCCTTCGCAGTGGCGCTTGTCCTGACCCTGCTGACCGTGGCGTGTGCCGTCGGGGTGGCGGGCTACCCCCTTGAGGCGACGGTCCAAGCTTGGGGGGACGGCTTCTGGAACCTGCTGAAATTCACCAACCAGATCACGCTCACCCTGCTCCTGGGGTACGCCCTGGCGAATACGCCTCCCGTTGAACGACTTCTTCACATGACGGCCCGGCGGGTTCGTTCAGCTCCTTCGGCCTATATGACCGCGTGTGGCGTGACGGGGGTCCTGGCCCTGATTTCCTGGGGGCTGAGCTTGGTCTCGGCGGGAATCGTGGCCCGGGTCATCGCCAAGGCATGCCGGGAGCGCGGGATCAAGGTTCATTACCCCCTCCTGGTCGCTTCGTCCTTTTCGGGTTTCGTGATCTGGCACCAGGGCCTGACGAGTTCGGTGGGCTTGGCCATTGCCACACCCGATCATTTCCTTTCGGAGTTGATCGGAACCATTCCCACCTCGGCCACTCTTTTTACGACCTGGAATATTCTCCTGGCCCTGGGAGTTCTTTGCACCCTGCCCTTTGTCATGGCTCGGCTCCATCCCCGAGACGCCGAAAAAATTTCCGAGATCGAGATCGACGACGAGGGAGCGGCGGACGCCCCGGAAGCTGTCGAGGTGCTGACTCCGGCCCGTAGACTCGACCAATCGCGCTGGCTGATTCTTCCCTTTCTCATCATGGCGATCTTCTACTTGGCGGCGCACTTCTTCGTCCGGGGTGAGGGCCTCGAGCTCAATATCTTGAACTTCGCCTTCCTCTTTGGGGGCATCGCTTTGGCGGGCTCGGCGGCTCGCTATGCCGAGATCATCCTCAACGGTGGGCGGGTCGCGGCCCCCTTCCTCCTTCAGTACCCATTCTATGCCGGCATCGCGGGGATCATGGCCGAGTCGGGGCTGGCGGCTCGGATCATCGAGTTTTTCGTATCCGTATCGACCGCGGCGACTTTGCCCCTTTATGCCTTCCTCTCGGCAGGCCTGCTCAATATCTTCATCCCGTCCGGCGGAGGTCAGTGGGCGGTTCAGGGTCCGTTGATGATGGCTGCAGCCACCGAGGCCGGCGCGGATATTCCTCGGGTCGCCATGGCGGTGGCCCTGGGTGATCAGTGGACGAATCTCATCCAGCCCCTAACCCTCATGCCCGTCCTGGCCATCGCCCAACTCGCACCCCGCGACATCCTTGCCTACACATTCGTCGCCCTGCTCTTTACCGGCGCCGTGTTCTCCGGGGCTCTGCTCCTCTAGGGTCGAAAGCCGGCAGCCAAAAATGGGAAGGGGGTGGCAGGTACCCTCCCCCTTTTCAGAGAGACAGCCCTGCGCACCCCGTTCCCGGCATTTTGGATCGCCTGGACCTAGTGCTGGATAGCCACTTCCTTGGGATCTGGGGCGAGCAGCCAGCAGCGGCAGAGTTTGCCCAGGGGCCAGGGTCCCGGGTAGCAGCGACCCGAAACGGTGACCGTGAAGGGGGGAATGCCGACGCGGACTTCGCAGTATTTGTGGTTCTGGCAATCCTTTCGCGAAGCCAGCAGCGGGCAACCCGCGCTGGCCGCCACCGAGCGCGCGACGAATTCCGAGTCATTGGGCTGGTAGATGAAGCCGATTTCGGTTTCTTCGTTGCCCCAGGGTGTCTGAAGGATCGCAAGGGCCGAGGCCGAGCGATTGCCGCAAAGAGTCGCCTTGTTGCGGTTCGTCAAGTGATTGGCGATGGGACCCTCGAGCACCGAGACGTCTTCATCCTGGGAAAGCCTTCCCGCAAAGTCGACGATTTCCCGAGGATAAATCGTCACCAGGGGCAGATCCGCCAGGGTGTCGGGATCCTCCCACGGGATCTCGATGCGCAGGATGGACCCGTTCTCGAGCTCGGTGGGCACGATCACTTCGCCCAATTCCTCGACATAGTATTGGGGAAAGAGCGTGACGCTCAGGGAATCCTGGGCAAAAAATTGCTTAATGGCCGCTCGGTTCCCCGGAGCTTTCTTGCCCTGAAATCTTCCCCGGGCGTCGGCTTGAAGGGGAAGGGTTGAGAGGAGTAAAAACCCTGCCACGAGATAGACCAGGGCGGATGAAGTGCGAATTTTTGAAGAGATGACTGCCAGGAACATCGTATTCTCCTTTGTGTGCATAGTTGTCCGTGTATGAACGGTCGACGCACGGTGTGGATATTTGATCAGCGAGGGTTCGGGTCTCGACCGGAATTGGTCTCTCGCTGCTTCTATCCACTAAACGCCTTGGCGCGAAAAAGGTTCCGCTGAAATTGCAAAAATCCGTTGGCACCCCTCAGGCGATCGGTGAGCATGGGGCGACAGGTCATGGTGAGACGGCATTTTCTCCCATAGAAAATCCTTTTTGGAGGGATATACGATGGGTCCCGAGCCAAAATCTTTTCAGCTATCCGAGTCGAGCCATCGAAGTGGTGACCTTCACCGGGTTTTCCGCGCTTTGCATCGCTCGGGGAATGGGTGAGGGGAGCGAACTCATTTGCTGCGATACCAGCGAGGAATGGACGAGCTTGGGCGTCCCCTTTTGGGAAGAGGCCGGAGTGGCCGATCGGATCGATCTGAGAATTGCCCCGGCCATCGAAACCCTACGCAGCATCGAGGATGATGGGGGTTTCGACCTCGCCTTTATCGACGCCGATAAGTCGTCCTATATCGCGTACGCCGAGGAGTTGCTCCGCTTGGTTCGCCCGGGAGGCTTGAATCTGGTGGACAATGTCCTCTGGTTTGGCGCCGTGGCCGACCTCGAGATCAATGACGAGCGGATCCTGGAGATTCGCGCCTTCAATGAATGGGCGAAGGCCCACCCCCGGTGCCAAAACGTGATGCTCCCCATCGGCGACGGGTTGACCCTGATCCGTGTTTTGTGAGGACGGCCTTGTTTCGGGCTAGGGGGCGAAGCTCGATCTCGCCTTGATCCCCCACTCGCCGTCCTGAAGGGTCACGATATAGAGGGAGTCGAATTCCGAGAGAATCGCCCCATCCGCCCGGTAGCGAATGAATCGCGTATCGATGTGGACCTTGGAGGGCCCGGAATGCACGACGTTGCGCCTAGCCCATGCGCTGTGATCCCAGCCCGGGGTGGCCGAGGTGAAGCGCGCGAACATGTCGGGTCGGGTTCCCGCCTCCTCCAGCACTGAGACTTGCCCACCGGCGATTCGGTAGTGGGGGAAATTTAGGGTGGCTTCGAAGGCATCGACCTGCCGGGCATTGAAGGCGGTCATGAAGGCATCGAGGACGCGCATGGCCGAGGCATCGGATTCGGGGTTTTCTGCCCGGACAGGGGATCCGGGGCCCAGAAGAAAAAAGAGGCCGATGGCCATGAGAGAAATTTGAAGACGTTTCATATTTGCCCTTTCGGATGAGGAGTTGACTCGAATGGACTCAGCGCTCGAAGCGAGATTCCCTAACCGACTGGGTGATCTGCAGCGTGTATTCCGAGTAGAAGCGATCGCGGCCGAGTCGCTGAGCTTCGAGGTGTTCGGGATGCTTGCGCCAGGTCTCGAGATTTTCAAGAGAATCGAACTCGATCACGCTGCACGATTCACTGCTCGCATCTCGGTAGTCGCGACTCGAGATGAAGCCGGGTAGAGCTTCGGCGATCTCGAGCATGCGCTGGGCAAGAGGTCGAAACTCATCGAGGTACTCGGTACGTAAGCGAGAGCGGAAAACTATGATGACCATACGATTATTCTCCTTTTTTGGGAGTCATTAGATAAGAGGCGAAAGAAAAAATCGCTCGCTCGAGGTCTTACTTAGAGCGAGAGATCCTCTTCATGAGAGTCGATGCGTCGGCTTCACCTCGCGCTTCGAGGGCTTCGATCACGGCTTCGATATCTTCGGGTGACTTGTTCTGGCTGAATTTCGCTTTGCCCTGGAAGCGGGCTTCATCGATCTCGAAGATGCGGATGGCCGAGAGCAACGCGCGAAAGCGAGGCTCATCGGGGATTTTCCAACCGGTGGTCCCCTCCTGAATCTCGACGAATTCGCCTAGGCGTTCCCATGCAAGTTCGGCGTCGGTGATAAAGCGGATCGTTCCATGGCAGTGGACCGAGGCATAATTCCAGGTGGGCAGGTTGAACTCGCTCACGAAGTCGTTGGGAGAGACGTAGGCATGGGGGCCGCGGAAAACCGCCAGTACCGGTGTGCCGTCGGCGATTTTGGCCTGGGGATTTTCCGCTGCCAGATGACCGCAAAGGCCGCCGCTGGGAACCCGGCCCATAGGGATATGGCTCACCAAAGTTCCCGAGGGACCGCTGGAGATCAATTCGGCGAAGGGGTGCTCGGCGACGAAATGGGCGATGGCCTCGGCGTCGTCGAAGGCAAATGGGCTGGGCGTATACATAGGCTCCTCCTAGTCAGCGAGTATATCCCGGCCTCCAGGAGAAAGAGTTGGCATTCGTTATGTCGAAATGTATAGTCGGCCGTCGTCATGGCTCGCCGCCGGCTTTGCTCGGGTTCCGGACAGAGGAGAGAAGAGAATGATTAAGAAGCTCGCGCTGATTGTGGCTGGGGTGGCTTTGCTCTTTTGGCTCGCCTTTCCCAGCGTCTTGAAGGGCCTGGGGCTCCATCCCGACTGCCCGGCCTTTGAGGGAGACCTTTCGGGTCGTTCGGCTCTGGTGATCTCGACGAGTCATCGGGATATGTGCGGTGACGCCGGGGGCCAAACCGGGGTGGCCGCCTCGGAACTGCTCCACCCCTATTACGAATTTCTCGACGCGGGCATGCGCGTCGACGTGGCCAGCATCCAGGGTGGGGTGATCCCGATGGAACCCGGCATGCTCGGCTGGCCCATCGCCGGGGCCTACGAGAAACGCTTCCTCGACGATCCGGCTGCCCAGGAATGGGTTGCCGAATCGCTCAAGATCGACGATCTCGATTTCACGCAATACGATGTGGTTTTCCTGGCCGGAGGATGGGGAGCCGCCTTCGATCTTGGCCAATCCCAAGTGCTCGGCGACAAAATCACCGAGGCCAACGCTTCGGGAGCGCTGTTGGGAGCGGTATGCCATGGCCCCCTGGGCTTCATCCAGGCGCGCAAGGCCGACGGCACCCCGCTCCTCGAGGGCGTACGGGCGACGGGGGTGACCGATGAAGCGGTGGCGGCCCTGGGGATTACGTGCACCCCCATGCATCCCGAAACCGAGATGCGTAAAGTCGGGGCAATCTTCGAAGAAGAGCACGACGCCATGCACGAATTTTTCACCAACCACCGAGCTCAGGATGGAAATTTGTTCACGGGCATGAACCAGAACGCGAGTTGCAGCACCGCCCAGGACATCATGCTCTCTCTGCTCTCCCAATAGCGGCCCGAGCAAGCCGCGAGAAAGGTTCCAAGATGCTTGAACTCCAGAGGGAAGGCGAAGTCCTGATCCTCGGCATGGACGCGGGTGAAAATCGCTTTAGCGCCGAGGCGATTCGCCGCTGGAACGAGATCCTGGACGAAGCCGAGGCCGTTCCGGGGAATAAGGCCCTGGTGACCACGGGCTCGGGAAAATTCTATTCCAACGGTCTCGATCTCGAGTACATGCAGTCGGGAGAGGTGGACCCCGGCGATTATATCGGGAGCGTGCTCTCCATCATGGCCCGGGTCTTGACCTTTCCCGCCGTCACCGTGGCCGCGATGAACGGCCACGCCTTTGGTGCCGGGGCACAGATCGCGTTGGCCCACGACTACCGGGTGATGCGGGGAGATCGCGGTTATTTCTGCATGCCCGAGATCGATCTCGGGATGCCGCTTCACCCGGGGATGACGGCGCTGATCCAGGCCCGCCTGCCGATCCAGACCGCTCATGAAGTCATCGTCACCGGAACCCGTTACCCGGGGCCCCTCGCCCTGGAGCGAAGCATCGTCGACCGGGTGGCCGAGGAGTCCGAGGTGGTGTCGTCCGCGACGGAATGGGCGGCGAGCCTGGCCGCCAAGGCCGCGCCGGTCATGTCGCGTCTGAAGGCCGAGGCGTACCCCCAGGTGCTGGCCGCCCTCAATGCCCAGATGAAACCCTGACCGAGACCCAAGGCTGGGGGATGCCCCAAGGGCTCAAAGAGTTCCTCGGGCGAGGCCTTCGGCGGGCTGGCCCTCATTGCGGTCCGGGGAAGGGCTATATTTCGCCGAAGTCATGAGGATCAAACGAAGCGCCGAGACCAGGGAAAAGTGGACCGCTGCCCGGGGCCGCCGGGGGTGGTTCGGGTTGCTGGTTTTTTTGGCCGGCCTGGGCCTGGCTTGTGAGGAGCCTCGACAGCCTCCCAATTTCATTCTCATCACCCTGGATACGACCCGACCCGACCACTTGGGTCCCTACGGGTACCCGGGCGCCGACACGCCCAATCTCGATCGCTTCGCCCAGCGCGCTCAGGTTTATGAGCGCGCCTACGCGACCTCCTCCTGGACCCTGGCCTCCCACGCTTCGATTCTGACGGGCCTACTTCCCCGGCAGCACGGCGCCCAGAGCATGCCGGCCGGAGCCGACCGCAGCCTTGGGTATGGAGTTCGCCCCCTCGCCGACTCCTTCCATACACTGGCCGAGATTCTTTCTGCGGCGGGTTATCGCACGGGCGCGGTGGTGGCGGGTCCGGCCCTTCGCGGCGAGCTTGGCACCGCCCAGGGCTTCGAGATCTACCACGACGAACTCGACGGAAACGACAGACGCTTTCACGGGAAACGAGCGGAGGAGACCACCGATCTCGCGCTTGGGATCATCCGGGAGTTCGGCGCTGAGCCCTTCTTTCTTTTCGTCAACTATTTCGATGCCCATGCCCCCTATGCCCCGCCCGAAGGCTTTCGCAAGCCGGCGCCCGCTTCCCCGCAGAGGGAGGAGGAGAGCGGGACTCCGGTCGTGGTGCGATTCATCGAAAGGCTCGAGGCGGGCATGCCCGCCCGTCCCACCGGCGAGCTTCCCCCGGACGAGCGGGCCCAACTCGAAACGGCTCTGGCTGGATACGATGCGGAAATCACCTACCTCGATCACCACCTGGGTCGTCTCCTCGAAGCCATCGATGGGCTTCCCGCCGCCGAGGAGAGCTGGGTTTTTGTCACCGCCGACCACGGAGAAAGCTTTGGCGAACACTATTTCATGAGCCACGGCGCTCACCTCTACGAGGATAATGTTCGGGTGCCCCTGCTCGTGCGGGCTCCGGGTTCGCGAGCGCTCGTTCGACTCCATGCGCCGGTTCAGAACCACGCACTCTTCGGCACGATCCTACAGGCCGCGGGCCTGGCTCGGCCGGATTGGGCGCAGCCCCTGCCCTCCGAGGGCGAGGGGATGGAGGTCGTGCTCGAAGTGCATCGCAGCGACTCGAATATCAAGATCGGGGGCGAATTTTTTGACCGCGACCTTTTTGGCCTCATCGATGATTCCGCCAAGCTGATCCGGTCTTCCCGGGGTCCCACCGAACTCTTTGACTTGGAAGCTGATCCCGAAGAACTCGACAATCTGAAAACAAGCCAACCCGATCTGCATGTCCGGCTCGAGGCGCGCCTAGCCGAGTTGCACGGCGATCGCCCTCCGCTCTACCCCGAGGCCAAAAACCTTGAGCTCCGTAAGGAGACCGAGGAGTCCCTGCGCGCTATGGGGTATATCGAGTGACGGGTACGCCCGGCCCCGCCAAGGCCCCTGCCCCTGCCCGCCCAGGCAAGGCTGTCGGAAAAGGCCCCGGCACAAGTCGTCGCCCGGGAGATGGCCGCCCTGGTGGTGGAATCGGATATAAGAAGGAAAAGAGGGATCGCCAGCCCTGGGCATCGATTCCCGCGGAACCCCTGGCAAGAATCCCGGGGAATCTAGAAGTCGCGTGTCTCGCCCACGTCGAAAACCCAGACCTCCTGACCGGCTGCCGCCCCGGCACTCTCAAACCGGCGCGGGGGCTCGTCGAGGGGTTCGTTGGAGAGGTCGAAAGTTCCGAAATGCATGGCGATGGCCTTCCGCGCCCGAAGATCGCGCGCCGCCGAGACGGCCTCTTCGGGGTTCATGTGCGCCGCCTTCATCATGGCACTGGGTTCGTAGGCACCGATGGGGACCGCCGCAAGATCGAAGGGCCCCAGGGCACGGCCGATGGCCTCAAAGCCCGCAAAATATCCGGTATCGCCGGCGAAGTAGAAGCGCCGCCAGGGGCCGATGACCGCCCACGAAGCCCAAAGCGATCGATTTCGATCCAGGAGTCCGCGTTGGCTCCAGTGTTGGGCGGGCAGGCAGTAGATCGTGACGCTCCCGACCGAGACCGAATCTCCCCAGTCGAATTCTTCGACCCGATCGATGCCTCGAGAACGGAGAAGTTCGGCATTTTCAAGGGCGACGAAGAAGCGGGTTTCGGGGGAGCGTTGGGCCAGGGCTTCGAGACTCCCGAGATCCAGATGGTCGTAGTGGTTGTGCGAGATCAGGACGAAATCAATCGGGGGTAGATGATCGACGGCCAACCCGGGCTTGACGAAGCGCTGGGGTCCAAGCCCAGGAATAGGACTCGGGGTGTTGGTCCAAGCCGGGTCGGTGAGGAAACTCACGCCGTCCATCTGAACGAGCAGGGTTGCATGCCCCACCCAGGTGACCGTTGCCCGGCTCGATCCGGCATTGGCGCGGAGAAAACTGCCGTCATTGGCAATCTTCTGGGGCGGGGATTCCCGGTCGCTGAAACTACTCGCAATGCGTTTGAGGATGAAGGACGAGCGAGTCCCGAAGCTCCCGTGGGAGAGGGGGCCGGTGGGGTTCTCGAAATCGCCGTTTTGGAGTCGCGGGGCGCCTTTGATTTCCGAGGCCGGGCTCGACAGGGGGCTCGCCAGGGTCGCGAGGATCGCCAGGCCGGCCAGAAGGCCATATTCGCCGATCCGTCTCCGCCGATGCGGCTGGGCCTGGGGTGAAAGCACGAGCGAGCGATACCTCTTGCTTCGAATCTCCAAAGACTTCTTCCCTATCCCTCGATATTGAAATTTCCGACCCTGCGAGACCCACCGGGCTGGGGCATCATGGGTGGTTACCAACCCGAGGCATCATAGAGGGGAAAGACATGGCTGGAAACAAGGGGCGCGACAAGGCCGACACTCAGGAGAAGATCCTGACCGCGGCGACCGAGCTCTTCATTGCCGATGGCTACGAGGCCACCACCGTTCGCGATATCGCGGTTCGGGCTGGGGTGGGCCGTGCCACAGTATTCTGGCATTTCAGCGACAAGGCGAGTGTTTTTCGCGAGGCCTTCACCCGGATGCTCGCGCCCTTTCGCGACTCCCTCGGGCGTGCAGACACGAATATCGAGCCGAGCAAGCGGCTCGAACAGCAGATCGCGAGTTCCAAGAATTTTGCCGAGGCCCATGGCGATGAGATCACCGCCTGCGTCCGCTGGGCGCTCGAATCTCCCGATTTGCGCGAGATCGTCGTCGAGACGCTCCTCGATCTCAACCATCGCTTTGCGGGCTCCCTGGCCGAGACGGTTTCGGATCTGATCCCTGCCGATCGTGACCCGAAACTCATCGCCCATGGGTTGATGCTCGCCTTCGACGCCACCCTGTTGCTCGGCTTCTTCGATCAACGATCGAATTCCCACGACGAGCGCGTCGCCTCGGTCCAGGCCTTGGTGGCGGTGATCCAGAGAGACGGCGAGATCACGGCTGACCGGCTCATGGACACGCCAGGACCCATCGTGGAGACGCCCCCAAGCCGCCGGGAGATGGGGGATTCGGAAGCCGATCTATCGCGCTCCCAGGCCGCCTGGAATCGCTTTTCCCAGGAGTTGGCCCGGATTGGTGAGAAGATCGTTGGCCCCACTGGCGCTCGAAATGCCCGGGAGCGCGCCGAGGGTTATCGCTATCTCGTGAGGCTCCTCTCGGCAGCGCACCAACTCGAGATGGATATCGATCGAAAGCGCCCGACCCTGGCCCGGATGATGACCCCGATTCGAAAATTCAAGGGCGATGGCCCGGATACTCTCTATTACGAGGCCAAGCTCGATGAGAACCTCGAGTACGAAGTCTACGTTCGTCGGGGCGACGACATCTTCTTCTCGTTGACGGTCTACGCCTTCGACGAAAACGGTGCCTATAAGATCGTGGACGGGCTCTTCGATCATGACATGGTCTTCGAAAACGTTTTCGGCGAACAGGTCGCCAAATTTCACGTATCCGCAGAAAGGCCGGAGGGGGTCGCGAATTGGCTTCGCCTCGAGGGGGAAAGGCCGATTCTCTTCTCCCGAGAGTATTTTCCCGAAACGGTTCTCGCGGTGGACGCGGGTCGCTATCGCCCGGCCATTATGAATATCGAGTGCGTCTCCGAGGTGGAAGCCCCGGCTGTCTACAGCGAACCCGACTTGGAGGCTGGCCTACAGCGGGTGCTCGATTTCGTCGAGGACGCAACGGATGTTTCCATCGGGCTCTCGGTTTTTGCGGGCTTGAATCTGATCGCCCATGAGAGTGAGACCGGCGGCAAGAAAACATCGATGACGCGTATCGATGATGGCGTGTTGATTCATGAGGATGAGTCCGGCAGCGAGTACACGCCCGTGGAACTGGCCCAGATGATCGACCCCCGGTTGGTGGCCAACAACCTTCCAGGGCCCGGGATCGACTACCTCGGTGCCTGGTTCAATCTCAACCCCGATGAAGCGATCCGAATTTCGGGCATCGATGTTCCGTGTCGATATTGGTCGTGCCAGATCATGACGCGCTACCTCGAGTCCGCAGATTTTCGGTATGGACCCATCGGGATCAACAACCGCCAGATCAAGAAGGGCGAGGACGAGGCCTTCGTTATCTATGCGAGCGCGGAAAATCCGGGAGTGGAGAACTGGATCTCGACCCAGGGGTATACCAACGCCCACATCGTCTTCCGTACCTTGCTGGCCGAGACGCCGATGAAGGCCGATTTCAGCGTGGTCAAAATTTCCGAAATCGAAACCCTTTGAGGGGGGTGGCTGAGAGTCGCGCCGGGTGGACAGCCTAGGCGGAGCTTCGTCCAGTTCCTTCGGCGACCCCGGCACCTCCGACCCTCGCCGCTTGGTTTGAGTGCCCGGCGACGATCTCCAGGGCAAAATCCTCAAGAGCTCGGCCGAGGCCGGGACCATCTTCGAGCATGACGGCGTGCCCGGCGTTATCGAGGGTGACGAGTCGCCCCCGAGCCAACCGCTCATGGGCGAGTTGCTCGGCCCGTTCCTGGGAGAGCAGCGCCGATCGTCCGCCTCGAACCAGAAGGCTCGGGCAGCCAATGGCTCCGAATGCGCGCTCGATCTCTGCCGAGATCTCCTCCCAGGAATCGGCGTGCTCTTTGGGAGCCAATACAGCGGGGTCGATCTTCAATTCGAAGCGGCCGTCCAGGCGGCGAACCACGGCTTTGGGTGCAAAGGCGGCCAAGGCCTGGGGGTCGGCCATGGGCAGGATGCCCTTGAGCCATTCCTCGTAGCTCTCCTCGCTTTCGAAATCCGACGGGGCGCTTCCGGCATCGCTGGCCATGCGGCCGAGGGCGACGCTGGAGAGATCAGGGCCCGTGTCCACCAGGGCAATGCCCGTGACGCGGTGGGGAGATTGCGCGGCGAAGAGTGCGGCGGTGAGTCCGCCCAGGGAGTGCCCCACCACGACGACGCGATCGAGGGCTAGGCGGTCGAGCAGCCGGGGCAGGTCGCGTGCGTAGTCTTTCGGTGCGTAGCGCCCGGCGGGTGACCAGCCCGAATCGCCGTGGCCCCGAAGGTCGACGAGATAGGGCTTGAGGGCGGGCGCCAGGGAGTTGGCGATGGGCTCCCAGACAAAGCGATTGTGGGAGAAGCCGTGGACAAAGAGAACCGGATAGCCCTTCCCCTCCCGCGCCGAGCAGGCGAGATCGAGTGTATCGAGTGTATCGGGGCAGGCTTCGGCTTCCATCAGGCCTGGTCCTTTTCATCCTCGATGGCGCGATCCAAATAGTCGACGAGATGATCGACTCCCGGGCGAGTGGCCCAGATCTGTGCGGTCAAGGTTTGGCCGAGATCCTTCAAGACCTGGATACTCAGCTCGGAGGCCATCAAGGAATCGAGGCCCATGTCGACCAAGGGCATGGCGGCATCGAAGCGCTCGCGTCCTTCGCTCGAGAGGGCCAGGATGCTCGCGGTGAGCTCCAGCAGGTTGGCCCTCAGGTATTCTCGACGTTCCCTCGAACCCAGGCGTGCCAGATCCAGGGGTTCCGAGCCGGAACGGGTTTCGGCGCCCGGCTCCGCCGCGTGGCCGAGCAAGGCCAAAGCCCAGGGGCGCAGCCCTCTTAAATCTTCTCCATGCGCGGGGAAGACGAGGCCATCGTGGCCGTCTCCCTCAAAGGCCAGGCTCTCCATGGCCACGCGGGTGGCTTGGGAAAGGGAGTCCGCGCCGCGGATGGGGTCGGCCAGGGCGATACTTGCGGCGCGAAGCCCGGCCTCTCGCCTTTTTTCACAGACGGATTCGGCGAAGCGACGTAGCGCTCGGCACGAGGCCGAGACCTCGACCGCATCCAGAGTGCCAGGGATTTCGAGAAGATCCCGTGCACACGCGACGAGGAGAAAGCGCGTGTTGGCAAGATTGCGAGTGGCGAGGTCGGCGGCTTGCAAGCGCTCGAATTCTTCGGAGAGCGCCTTGCTCATGCCAGTATGAGCGTGGGCGAAGGCGGTTTCCATGAGATGGGTAAAGGATTCCGGTTCCCCCGAGAGTTTTCCGACCTCGGCCAGGGCGGAGCCAAGGGGGCCTTCGCTGAATTCGAGATCGAAGCCCCGAAGAGCTGCCCGCGCTGAAATTTCTATTCGTAGGGCGTCGATGTTTTGGGTCGAGTGGATGACGAATCGCCGGGCGCCTAGGGCGTGGAGCCATTGCGCGTGAGCTTCGATCCGCCCGGCGTCCGAGCCGCTCACCCAGTGCACGGCTTGGGGAGCGAGGCGCGGGCCGGCGGCTTCCTCGTGGATCGAGATGCCCTGCTCGGCGCGCATATCGAGGACCACGCGCCCGGTGGAGCGATTCTGGCTGGCGAAGCGGAGGGCACGATGGAGTTCGGCTGCGGGAAAGAGGGCCAGGGGAGTCGTGGGCGCTTCCTCGTTGCCGAGGTCGACAGCAAGTTGCCGCAAGCTCGAAGCGACACCCTGGGGATCCTCTTCGAGCCAGGCGTCAAAGTCAAAGGAAGCGAAATTCCGGTTGCCCAGGAGCGGCGGAAATTTTGTGAATCCTCGCGATCCCGGCGGCCGGAGATCGACGAAGGTTCCACCGGGAGCGAGTAGCCCCGCCGCATTTTCGATTCGAGAATCGTCCAGGGAGGAGATGATGAGGTCGAAGCCTTTTCCCTCGCTCCAAGCCAATGCGTCTTCATCGAACGACCCGACCTCACCGCAGAAACTTTCCTCGGCGCCGCTTTCGAGAAGGGCATCCCGACGAGCGGGATTCGAGGCGAGGGCGAGGACCCGGCCCTCCTGGCGCGAAGCCACATGCGTCAGGGCGAGTCCGACTCCCCCGGCCCCGGCGAGGAGCAGGATTCGGGTGCCGGCTTCGACCTTGGCGCACTCGGAGAGAACCCGGCGGGCGACGAGGTAGGGGAGCGGGAGCGCGGCGGCGCTCTGTTGCATCAGATGTGAGGGAATTTTCGCGACCCAGTGAGCCGGAGCCACGACATGACTGGCGATCGCACCCTGGGCCAAGCCAAAGACGGGATCCCCGGGCTCGAGGTGGGAGATGTCGGGACCGATGGCTCGTACGACGCCGGAGAACTCCCGGCCGATTCGCGTCGAGCCGGCTTCCGCGAGCCCAAGTGCGCACCGGATATCGAGTTGACTCAAGGGAGCCGAATGCACTTCGACCCGGACTTCTCCGGGCCCGGGTGCGGGCAAGGCGACCGAGCGAAATTGAACGGCGCTTGCCCCGGATGTATGGGCGACGAAAGAGCGGGAAGCCGAGCGACTCAAGGGGCGCTGGCTCTGGATCGGCGGAAGTTCGGAGTCCAGGGCGATGAGGTCGCTCGCGCGTTCCGGGTCTTCGGCTCTTTCCACGGCGTCGATCCCCCAGGCCAGGGCGGCCCGGGCATCGAACCCTTGGGCCGGGTTGCCCGGGAATTCTTCGCACTGGGCCTCGGCCAGCCAGGTCGTATGGGATTCTCTCCTGGCCCTGAAGATGGGACTTCGCTCCCCGGTTGAGTTCGAGTGCGAGGGGGCGGCAAGGCAAACCCCGTCGAGCCGGGCGAGGGTTTTTCCATGGGCTGAGTAGATGTCGAGGAGGATGACCTCAGGGTCGTCTCCAAGCCTTGCGTGGCAGATCACGCTTTCGTCCCCGCGCCGACACGAACGGATTTTTTCGATGGATCGGCCAAAAAGAGAGCCTTGGCCGGGCAGGAGAATCGCACCCGCCAGGGCGACTCCCATTTCGATCATCACGGGATGCAGGTGAAAATGCCCGACATCGTTTTGGCAGCCCGGCGGAATCTCCAGGCGTGCCAGGAATTCGTTGTTGCCGAGATGCAGGGACCGCAGGCTATCGAGGCCTCGAGGGAAAGCGGCCCCGTGTCGCTCGAGAATCGCCCTCGGCCAGTCGAGGCCGATCTCTCGTGGGCAGCGAAGTCGGACCGCCTCCAGACCACCGCCCTCGGGTGCCGAGCCGGACGCTTCCGGGACCGGGGCCAGATGAAAGGTGGCCGTGGCCGCACGTTGCCAGGGCTGATCGTTTTCGGTTCGGGGTTGAACAAAGATCTGGAGCTTGCCGCGATGGGCGCTGGAGACGGTGGCCTTGACCTGAATGGCGAAGCGCGAATCGGCAGGCGCGGACGTCGGCGAACCGGGGCCCGAAAGCGTGAAATCCTCGATTTCGATTTCGTTTGGTTTCCCGGAGCCCAGGTCGGCGGCGGCGGCCAGGATGAGTTCAGTGCAAAGGCTTGCGGGGAGCCGAGTGCCGAGGTCTCGTTGGCAAAGCGCCAGGCTGGGAACCGAATCCGTATCCGCGAGGATTTCCCAGCGGAAGCTTCGTTCGTCCTCGGCATCCTGCTGACGGACGCCCAATAAGGGGTGGCTCGTTCGCGGCAGGTGGTGCCGACGCCGCTGGCCAAACCATAGGGTTCGGAGCTGGTGGGGGTAGAGCGGACTCCCAATATATTGGCCCCTGGAGTGAAGGCGATTCATCTCCAGGCTATGTCCACCGGCGAAGAGGGCGGCGAGGGTGCGCAGCAGGCTTTCTTCACCCGGTTGGCCCCGCCGAAGAGTTTCCACGGCCCTGGCCTCGGTCCCCCGGGAGGCGACGATCTCACCGATGGCTCGGATCCCGGTGGGGTGCGGCGAGATTTCGACGAAATCCGGGGTGGCATCACGCATGGAAGCGTCGACGGCGTCGACGAAGCGAACGCGCTCGCGCAGGTTCTTGACCCAGTACTCGGTCTTGAGCGTTTCGCCGGGAACGCGGTCTCCGCAGACCGAGGAGTAGAAGGGAATATGCCCCGCTGCCGGGTTGAGTTCCCCGACCCCATGCGCGAAATCCGCGAGCAGGGGATCCATATGGAAACAATGCGAAGCGAAGTCGACTTCCAGGGGGCGCGCGAAGATTTCGCGTTCGGCCAGAGCCTGGAGGAAGACCTGGGTTTCTTTCCGGTCACCGGCGACCAAGGTCATGGCGGGGGCGCTCTGCCCGGCGATTTCGACGCCTGGGGAAGCGGTGCCGAGTTCCCAGCGAGTGGCTTCCTCCGAAAGCCCTACGAGTCCCATGGCGCCCCGGCCGGCAGCCCGGGCCACGGCGGCCCCGCGCAAACAGGCAAGCCGGGCGGCTTCGGGTCTGGAGAGAATTCCCGCGACGTAGGCGGCGGGAATTTCGCCGACGCTCTGCCCCACCACCGCTCCGGGTCGTGCGCCTCTTTCGATCAACCAGTCGGCGATGGCGGCCTGGAGGGCGACGAGAATGGGTTGAATCACGGCGAGGTCGGCCAAGGCTCGATTCGATGCTTGGGCATCGGCCAGAATTTCGACGAGAGACCAGCTGACATGCGGGCGAAAAGCTTGGTCCCAGGCCTCGAGATGCGCGCGGAAGCCGGGCTCGGAAGCCACCAGATCTTGGGCCATGCCCGCCCACTGCCCGCCCTGGCCGGGAAATACGAAGACCAGAGGGCGCGGCGCTCCACCGGTGCGTTCGCTGCTCAGGCAGGCCGGGCTGGTCTCCCGGGCGAGGTAGCCCTCGAGTTCACGAACAAGGCTCGAGGCGGAATTGGCGACGATGGCCAGTCGCTCGCCGAAATGGCTCTTGCGGCGAGCCAGGGTATGGCCGAGATCGTCCATGGAGGGCGCCGAGGTCCCCGAGAGGCTCTCGCCGCGCAGCCAGTCGAGGCATTGCTCCGCTCGGGCGGTCAGGGCCGCGGGACCGTGGGCGCTGAGCGGGAAGAGCCGGTAGTGGTCGTCTTCGCCGGAGGGTGCCTCGCCGTCGAGGGGTGCGGGGGGGCCCTCGAGAACAATATGGGCATTGGTCCCCGAGATTCCAAACGAGTTGACCGCGGCCCGGGCTACGCCGGAATGTGGCCACGGGGCGTTCTCCACTTGGACTTCGACGGGCAGGTTCTCCCAATCGATGGAGGGATTGGGGGTTTCGAAATGGAGTTGGCCGGGCCATACCCGGCGCTCCACCGCCAGGGCTGCCTTGATCAGGCCCGCCATTCCCGATGCGCTCTCGGCGTGACCGATATTTCCCTTGATCGAGGAGATGCGCAGGGGGTGCGCCGGATCTCGGCCCTCGCCCATGACATCGCCCAGGCTCGCGGCCTCAATGGGGTCGCCGATGGCGGTCCCCGTCCCGTGAGCCTCGAGGAAATCGATTTCGCCGGGTAGGAGATCGGCCCGGCGGTAGGCATCGCGCATGGCTTGGGCCTGGCCCTCCCGGCCCGGCGCCATCATATGCCCGCCGTCACGTCCATCGGCGCTGATTCCGCTCCCGCGAATCACGGCGTAGATCCGATCCCCGTTTTCCAGGGCGTCGGCCAAGGGGCGCAGGAGAACCGCTCCAGCGCCTTCGGCGCGGACGAAGCCGTCGGCACGCGCATCGAAAGCCTTGCAGCAACCGTCGGCGGCCATCATGCCGCTCCGCGAGAGGGCGAGGCTGCCCTCGGGCGTGAGGAAAAGATTGACCCCGCCGGCCAGCGCCATTCGAGATTCGCCGAGCCAGAGGCTTTGGCAGGCTTGATGCGTGGCGTACAGGGAAGAGGAACACGCCGTGTCCACGGTCATGCTCGGTCCGCGCAAGTCCAAGAGGTGTGAGATGCGCCCGGAAATGGCCGCCCGGGCGTACCCGACGGCGGTGCGTACATCCAGACTGCGAGTCGCCGCATCCTCACCGAGAACACCGATCCGTTCTCGAGAAAAATCCTCGGCGGTATGCCCGACGATGACCGCGACGCGCTCTCCGCGCAGGGTCTCGAAAGCCAGGCCGGCATCCTCAATGGCGTCCCAGGTGACCTCCAACATCATGCGGGCCTGGGGTTCCATGGCGGCGGCATCCCGAGGCGTGAGCCCAAAGCGCACGGGATCGAATTTTTCGGGGTGCTCGACGAAGCCCGCCTTGATACTGGAAATACGTCCGGGGATCCGCGCGCGAGGGTCGAAATAGTGTTCGACGGAATAGCCGAGGTCGATGCGGTGCTGGGGTACGTCGCCCACCGAGCAGCGCCGTTCGATCAGGGTGCGCCACAATTCCTCGGGCCCGCGTGCCCCGGGGAAGCGGCATCCGATGCCCACCAGGGCAATGGGAAAGGCACTGGGAAGAGGTCCGTCGTCCTTTTTCTCGCGCTTCACGAGGTAGCCGGACTCCCGCCCAAGCGACGCCACATGAGTCGGCCGACGGGGGAGGCTTCGCCGACGACCAAGGCCATGGTCTCGAGGGTGAGGACATCGCCGGAGATCTCGAAAGAGCGCTCCTGGGTGGTTCCCGTCCACGCCTCGAGCGAACTCATCGCGACTCGGTGAATGATTCGGCTTCCGTGAATCTCGTAGGGTCCGCAATAGGACATGAAGGCGTCGTAGCTTTGGCTGGCGCCGGCCTTCTCGAGATCGACCTCGGCACTGACTGGGTGTTTGACACTCCCAAAGACAGCCGACATGTGACCAATGGGATCGTACATGAGCAATCCGCCGACCTCTTCGCCGTAGGGGTAGGTTGTCTCCCCATCGGGCAGTCGGAGCTCGAAGCGTTCCAGCGCCCAAGTTCCAACAAGCGGTGAATCGATGACAGGAATCCCCGGCATAGCTGTCCCCTTTATGATTTCATTCTGCTCGTGGGGATCGGAGTTCTTGATTTGCTTCCCAAGAGCGTTGGGTGACGAGAGAGTATACGGCGGCCCTCAGCCATCAAGAACATATGCCTGACCCAAAGGCGACTCGAGTCCGAACTCAAAGCCCGGCAGAGTCCGATCGTGGTTTCCCCCAATAAGTGCACCGGAACGCCCATCCGATGGAAGCGTTACTCGTTCCTGGTCAGACTCATGCCAAAGATGAGTCCGACTGTTCTTGGGTCTTCGTGTGGACGTTAAAAGTGCGGGGAGGGATACTTTGATCGATGACGCAACAACGCAAACCGGGTGTGGCCATGGTGACCGGCGCTTCTTCGGGCATCGGTGAGGCGACCGCACGAGCCCTTGCACGCGCTGGCTTCCAGGTGGTCGTTGCCGCGCGTCGCCTCGAGCGCCTCGAACTTTTGGCCAAGGAACTCTCGAGCGAGGGCCATCAAATTTTCCCGCTGAGTGTTGACCTTGCCCGCGAAGAAGAAACCCACCGTTTGGTCGAGGACACCCTGGCTAAATGGGGTCGCGTCGATCTTCTTGTCAACAATGCAGGCTATAGCCCCGCCGCGGCGACCGAGCAGATGGACCGTGACGAGTTGAACCATATTTTCGGGGTCAACCTTCTCTCCCAGCTCCAGTTGATTTCAGAGTTGACCCCGGTGATGCGGGAACAGGGTGGTGGCCGAATCATTAACGTCGGCTCGATGGCGGGAAGCGTCGCCGCCCCCCTGGCCGTACCCTACTCGGCCACCAAGGCGGGCATCGAGGCGGCTACCCAGTGCCTCCGACTCGAGTTGGCCCCCTGGAATATTCAGGTCTCGGCGGTGATCCCAGGCTTCGTCGCCACGGAAGCCTTTGATTCGGCGCGGGAGAAGGGCGAAGAGCTTCGGGAAGATGCAAATAATCCCTACCGCAGCTTGATGTTCCACCTCGACGAGTTTGCCCAGGGCCAGCTTCGGGGTGCTCTTGCCCCGGAAGACGTCGCCCAGACCATCCTGCGGGCGGCAAATGCCGTGCGCCCCCGAGCACGATATTTCGCACCGCGCTACGGGCGGATCCAGCGGGGCATTCTGGGCATCCTCCCCGACCGGCTTCGCGAACGGATCCTGATGCAGATGTACAAGGGCAAGGGCTGAACTCCATCGAGTCGGCGGGCTTTAGAGCCGACTCCCCGTTCAGCGCTGTTCTCGGGGCCCCGCCTATTTTTCTCGAGGGATATCGAAGTGGTCGCTGTAGCGCTTGAAGGCGCTTTCGATCTGGCCGGCTTCGAGCCCGAAGGTTCCCGCCTCGTAGCGATGGACTCCATGACGATGTCGACGATTTGCCTCGAGGTAATGCCGCATCCGTCTCAGAGTCTCGGGCCCGAGAGGAAGCTCAAAGTGGCGGTAGATCGCCTTTACCGTGTCTATGGGGTTTGCGACCAGGTTGTCGAATTGGATGTCGACAATATGCTCGGCCTTATCGGGTTGCTCCGATCGCTTTTGGATGCCCCGATCGAGATAGCTCGACCAGGTTCTGAGGACTTGCTCGCCGATTTCGTGAATTCGGAGATCCTCGGTCGCAATGGATCGCATATTTGCGTAGAGGCTCGCGAGAGAGGGAATCACTTTTTGGGGATCGCGGTGGGTTTGGACCATCATGGCGTCGGGATAGCGTTGGAGAATTGAGTCAAACGTCCCGAGATGACCGGGTGATTTCAGAACCCACCTTTCGGTCGGTTGTTGAGATTGCAGGTGCTGCAAAATTTCAAAATGAACCTGATAGGCGTATGCCATGTCCTGGTGAGTGAGCCAGTCCTGGTAGGCCGGTACGTCGAAGCAGAGTTCAAAGCGCACGCTATGGACGGCATAGGCCGTGGCGACCAGACACTCTTGAGGCAGCATGGCGCCGATGGGATGGATGGCCTGAAAGCCGGGGGACATGGCGCGCAGGGCAGCCATGCGTTTCTCGCACCGCTTCACCCTCGGGTCATCTGCGCCGAGGGAGCGAGTGGGCGCTGGGCAAGGATCATCGAGCTCCCAGGATCGGGGTGCTCGATGCGCAGGATCCTGAGCGAGGAGTTCGTAGAGAAGGGTGGTGCCGGTGCGCGGCAACCCGAGTACCAGGAGCGGGCGACGGATCTGCTGCTCGCCGACCTCGGGGTGTTGGTGTCGGTAGTCGGTCATCCGCAATCGATGCATCAGAACCTCGACGAGTTGGCGCCGAGCAAAATAGCGGCCGAAGGGGGAAAGTCGGGCCTGGTTCTCGATGGAGTCGACGAGCAACTTCAAGGCGGGCATGAAAGCATTCCCGCCCAGATCCTCGAGTCGGGTTTCTCGCCTTGCGCTGGCCAGCAAGGTTTCCACGTCGAGGGCAAAGCCCTTCCAGCCCACTCGGTTCAGGGTTCGCCCTAGGGCGTCGAGACCACGAAGAGTCCGGGGCCGCACGGGTATTTCGGTGGGGTGCATTCGGACTCCGGCTGGCGACCAATCGGTTCACGGCGGACGTCGCCGATGAGGAAGACGGGGGCACAGTCTACCCTCGGCGGGAGTTCTCCCCCATACGAGCGTGAGAAGATCGGCATCCAAGGGAATATTCGGGCCCAATCGAGCGCCGGGTTCGGAGTGAAGGCCAAGCTTGCTGGACTCTGGGGAGCTTGGAGTCTGATGATCCTGTATTTCGGGTCGGGACCCGGGTCGGCGCATCAGACCCGAAGGAATTGAGTGTTCGGGAGCCCTCTCGATGAACTGCCGGACGGGGTCTGCCGCTCACGCCGGGATTGTCTCGGCCATGGGGGCGCTTGGCTGCGGGGGCAATCACGGCCTCCCCCGGGTATATCGAGAGAAAATTCGGCGGATGGAGCCCATTTTCTTCTTAGAATGGTGATATGGGTGTGGTGTTTTTGCCGGTTCTTGCCGATAAGAAGGGAAGTCCAACCCCTGCCCCCACCCTCGCTTTCATTCTTGAGATAGGAGAATTCCATGGTCAAGAGCCCGCATGCTGAAGATGTTCGCACGTTTATGAAGGGCCTTGAGAAGCGAAACCCCGGCGAGCACGAATTTCACCAGGCGGTGGACGAGGTCGCGGGTTCGTTGATGCCTTTCATCAACAGCCATCAGGTGTATCGGGACGCGCGAATTCTCGAGCGGATGACCGAACCCGACCGGGTCGTCATTTTTAGGGTTTGCTGGCAGGACGACGCGGGCAACGTTCGGACCAATCGGGCCTGGCGGGTGCAATTCAACAACGCGATCGGTCCCTATAAAGGGGGCATGCGCTTTCACCCTTCGGTCAACCTGAGTGTGCTCAAGTTCCTGGGTTTCGAGCAAACTTTCAAGAACGCTTTGACCGGCCTGCCCATGGGCGGTGCCAAGGGCGGATCCAATTTCAACCCCAAGGGAAAGAGTGATCTCGAAGTCATGCGATTCTGCCAATCGCTCATGACCGAGCTCCATCGACATATCGGTGAGGATACCGATGTCCCGGCTGGGGATATCGGAGTGGGCTCTCGCGAGGTCAGTTATATGTTCGGTCAGTACAAACGGCTTGAGAACCGTTTCGTGGGCGCGATGACCGGCAAGGGACTCTCCTTCGGAGGCTCTCGGGTTCGGACCGAGGCGACGGGCTACGGCGCCGCGTATTTCATGGAGAATATGCTCGAGCGTGAAGATAATGGGATTCGGGGCAAGCAGTGCGTTGTTTCGGGCTCGGGAAATGTAGCGCTGTACTGCATCGAAAAAATCAACGAACTGGGGGGAGTCGCGATCACGGCTTCTGACTCCAGCGGTTTCATCCACGACCCCGACGGAATTCGGGGTGAGAAGTGGGAGTTCTTGCGCGAACTCAAGGAGGAGCGCAGGGGACGTGTCGAGGAATACGCCGAGAAATTCGGTTGTGAATTTCACCCGGGAAAGCGGCCTTGGGCGGTTCCCTGCGACCTCGCCTTCCCGTGCGCGACTCAAAACGAACTCGACGGCGACGACGCGAAGGTTCTGCTGGCCAATGGTTGCCTCGCGATTTCAGAGGGCGCGAATATGCCATCGACCCTCGATGCCATCGGTGCCTTCTTGCAAGCCAAGATTCTTTTTGCTCCGGGCAAGGCGTCGAATGCCGGGGGTGTTGGGGTTTCGGGACTGGAGCAGAGCCAGAATGCACTCCGCATCGCCTGGTCGGCTGAGGAAGTCGACGGCCGGCTCCAGGACATGATGAAGTTGATCCATGAGCAATGCGTGGAGCATGGCACCCAAGAGAGCGGCTTCGTGAACTATGTCGACGGCGCCAATATCGCCGGTTTCGTCAAAGTGGCCGACGCCATGCTCGCCTACGGGATCGTCTGATCTCCGCGCGGGCATAGGGCAGCGCCTGAAAAAGCGCTGTCAGCCCGGCGGGGCACCCTTCGGCTCTCGCGACTCGGCCCCTCGCGTGGCGACCCCGGCTCTATTATGGCAGTATCCATGTCAATAGAGGAGGGTCGCTCGCCATGTGGAGAAAACTCGTTGTTGGTTTGGCCACCCTGCTCGGGGTTGCCGGCCTCCTCCTTCTGGCCATTGGCCAGGACTGGCTCGGGCGTCCGGAAGTCGATGGTGAGAGGGCGACGCAGCCCCGCCCCGCCGAGCTTGTCGCCGCCCGGGTGGAGACCCAGGCCGAGACCGCGGCGAGCGTCGGCGCACCGGCCACCAAGCAGGTGCTCTTTGGCGACTTTCACGTTCACACGACGTTCAGCTTCGATGCCTTCATGATGAACCTCCCCATGGCGGGGGGGGCGGGCAGCCGCCCGCCCGCGGACGCTTGTGATTTTGCACGCTATTGCTCGGGCCTGGACTTCTGGTCGATCAATGATCACGCCGAGAATCTGACCTCGGATCTCTGGCAACAGACGGTGGAATCCGTGCGGCAATGCAACGCCGTGGCCGGTGACGCCGCGAACCCCGATCTCGTGACCTATCTGGGCTGGGAATGGAGTCATATTGGGACGACGCCCGAGAACCATTACGGCCACAAGAACGTCGTGCTCCTGGGGACCGAGGAGGGCGAGGTCCCGACGCGTCCCATCGCGTCCCAAGGGCCAGGCGCGATCGCGGCGGCGGCATCGGCGTCAGGCCCCTCGCTCTTGGCTGCACGCCTGGGCCTCCTGGGGCTCAACGGAAGGCGGGGACTCGATTTGGCTCGCCTCCTCGCCAACGTGGCGGACACCCCGGCCTGCGCCGAAGGGGTCCCCGTGCGCGATCTTCCCGAGGATTGCATCGAGGCCGCGACGACCCCCGAGGTGCTCTTCGAGAAGCTCGACGATTGGGGCTTTCCTTCCCTCGTGATTCCTCACGGAACAGCCTGGGGAATTTATACGCCGGCGGGTTCGGATTGGCGCAAACAACTCCCGGGCCACGACCCGAAGCGCCAAACCCTGGTAGAGGTTTACTCGGGTCACGGGAACTCGGAACAATTGCCCCCCTGGCGCGAGGTGGAGGTGGCTGCGGATGGCTCGCTCTCGTGCCCGGCTCCGAGTCACGGATACCTGCCCAGTTGCTGGCGAGCGGGTGAGCTCATCGAGGCCCGCTGTCTCGAGGTCGGCGAAAGCGAGGACACCTGTCGCGACCGCGCCGTCGAGGCGCGCCAGAATTATGTCGATGCAGGCCAGGCCGGCTGGAAGACCACCCCCGGCTTCGAGCCCAACGATTGGCTGAACGCGGGCCAGGCCCCGGGCTTCTTCCAGCCCTCCTTCAACTATCGACCGCGTTCCTCGGTGCAGTATATGCTCGCGATTCGAGACTTCAGCAATCCCGAGCAACCCAAGGGTTTCAACTTCGGATTCCTGGGATCGAGCGATACCCACACCGCGAGTGCCGGAACTGGATACAAAGAAGTCGCCCGGGGTGAGATGACCGACGGCCGGGGCCGGAGTCCCGACCAGTCCGTTCCCGGGAGCGGACTTTTCGATGCGTTCGATGAAGTTTCTTCCCCCGCTGCCGAGTCCGTTCCCTTTGTTTCGAGTGGCGAAAACCCGCTCCCACTTTTCGAGATCGAGCGTGCGTCGGCTTATTTTGTGACCGGGGGCCTGGTGGCCGTGCACTCCGAGGGTCGCGATCGGCACTCGATCTGGGACGCCCTGGCGCGCAAGGAGGTCTATGCGACGAGCGGTCGGCATACCCTGCTCTGGTTCGACCTCTTGGGGTCCGAAGGTTCCTCGCCCATGGGCTCCACGGTTCAGCAATCCGCCCTGCCCCGGTTCCGAGTCCGGGCTGCGGGCTCTTTCGAACAGAAACCCGGCTGCCCCGAGTCTTCCGCCGTGGCCCTTGGCGCCGAGCGACTCGAGGCCATCTGCCACGGGGAATGTTATAACCCGGGCGATGCGCGGCGGCCGATCTCGCGCATCGAAGTCGTCCGCATCCGTCCCCAGGCCTACGAGGGTGAACCCCTGGACAATTTGGTCGAGGACCCCTGGCGCGTCTTTCCCTGCCCAGCCGACGGTTCGGGCTGTGTGATCGAATTCGCGGACACAGAATTTACCGGAGCCCAGCGCGATACCGTCTACTACGCCCGGGCCATAGAGGCGCCCGCCCTGTTGATTCACGGGGACAACCCCTTGGGATGCCGCTACGACGAGAGCGGGGTCTGTGTGGAGACACAACCATGCGGGAATCTGACGCCTGCAGGGGATGATTGTCTCTCCGAGGCGGAGCCGCGCGCCTGGTCCTCCCCGATCTACCTGGAGTACCCCGAGTCCGGGCGCGGGGGCAGCGAGGCTCTGGTGAGCCAAAAAACCATACGCGAGTATCCCTGAAAGAATCGATTGAGAGAGACCCCAAGGCCCTAGCGATCAGAGCGGTGGCTGCCCTCGAGCGGCGGCGCGAACCGGACCTGTATTTTCGAATACCTGAGGAGATGATATGAAAACCCGAATTACTGAACTGTTTGGCATCGAGCACCCGATCATCCAGGGAGGCATGCATCACGTGGGCCTTGCCGAGATGGCGGCGGCGGTCTCGAATGCGGGTGGGCTGGGCATCATTACTGGACTGACCCAACGGACCCCCGAAGATCTCGCCAACGAGATTGCGCGTTGTCGTAAGATGACCGACAAGCCCATTGGGGTGAACCTCACCTTCCTTCCCGGCTTCGCCGCGCCCGATTACCCCGGCTATATCCAGTCGATTATTGAAGGCGGGGTCAAGATTGTGGAGACCGCCGGCCGAAGCCCGGAAAAGTACATGCCCTCCCTGAAGGAAGCGGGCATCAAGGTCATCCATAAGTGCACCTCGGTGCGCCATTCCCTGAAGGCCGAGAAAATCGGCTGCGATGCAGTGAGCGTCGATGGGTTTGAATGCGGCGGACACCCCGGCGAAGACGATATTCCCAACATGATTCTGCTGCCCCGGGTCGCCGAGGAGATGAAGATTCCCTTTGTCGCCTCGGGTGGAATCGGCTGCTCCCAGCAACTCGTCGCCGCTTTGGCCATGGGAGCGGATGGCATCAATATGGGCACGCGCTTCATCGCGACCCAGGAGGCCCCGGTTCACGACAACGTCAAGCAGGCCATCGTGAATGCGAGCGAGCTCGACACACGCCTGATCATGCGCGGGCTTCGAAACACCGAACGGGTCCTGAATAATGCCGCGGTGGAGAAGATCATCGAGATCGAGAATTCCAAGGGCGACGAGGTCGGTATTGAAGATATCGCTCAGTTGGTCGGGGGCGTGTATCCCAAGATCATGCGTGAGGGCGATCTGGATGCGGGCGCCTGGAGCTGTGGCATGGTGGCGGGGTTGATCCACGATATCCCGACGTGTCAGGAGCTGATCGACCGCATCATGGGCGAGGCCCAGGCGACGATTCGGGATCGGCTCGCGGCGTTCGCATAAAACCCTGGAAGGGTTCGGGGGTGGGCTTGCCCGGGACCGAACCCTTCCCTGGGCGGCCTGAGACAACTCGTGTAGCCTTGTTCCCCTGACCTTTGAGGGGAGATTCAATGAGCAGTAGTTACGAGATCCAGGGACAGAGGGTCCAGCTTCCGGTGGAGGTGCGCGACGCTTCCTCGGGGACCGTCATGTATATGGTCGATCGCGAAGCGGCGAGCCAAATCATTCCCCCTGAGTTCGAGGCGGATGAAATCGCTCCGGGGAAGACCCAGCTCTGTCTGGTGGTGGTCGACTATCGGGATAACGATCTCGGCGACTACGACGAAGTGGGCGTCGTTTTTTTTGTGCGCCCCGCCGGTCAGCCCGGCGCCGAGGTGGGCACCTATATTCACCACCTCCCCGTCAACCAGTCGTTCACCCAAGAGGCGGGCCTGACGATCTGGGGGTTTCCCAAGACCGTTGAAGAGATTGATTTCAGCGTCGCCGAGAGTTCGGCGACCTGTCGTCTCGATATGGGCGGCGAGCACGTATTGACCCTGACTCTGCCCCGGGGCGGCGAGGGAGAGACGCCCGACACACCGGCCACCGGCTATACCCTGATTCAAGGGGTGCCTCACCGCACCGAGTTCAGTCGGGGTGGGCGGGGCGAGGCCACCGTGCCCGGGGGCGAAGGAGTACTTCTCGAACTCGGCACCCATCCCATTGCCGACGAATTGCGAAGTCTAGGACTGCCCGATCTCCCTCCTCTGCTCTCGAACTGGAGCGAACATTTCTTTGGGACTTTCGGCGCGGTGGAAAAGCTCTAGAAATCGTCCACCGGTTAGAAACCGATGGACGAAATAGGAGAGGCATTTGGAATGGACTGGTACCTGCAAGGCCTGAGGCGCTACGCCGATTTCGCCGGTCGATCCCGGCGCAAGGAATATTGGTACTTCGGTCTCTTCAATTGCCTCTTCACCGTGCTGATCGCTTTTGTCGATACCCTGGTGGGGACCTACAGCCAGGGCCTGGGAGTCGGACTCTTGAGCGGGCTTTACTCCCTCGTGATCTTCATCCCCTCCCTCTCGCTTCTCGTCCGTCGTCTTCACGATACGGGTCGTAGCGGCTGGTGGGTTTGGATCATGCTGCTGCCCCTGATCGGCCTGATCGTCCTTCTGGTTTTTCTCTTGCAGGACGGTGAATCCCACGAGAACCTCTACGGAGCCGACCCAAAGGCCAGACCTGACTTGGCGTTCGGATAGAACGATTATTTTCCGCGAGAGATATCGAATCAGAAGTTTCTGATCCTCTATTCTCTGCGCCGGAGGGTTCCGAATGCAAAGTATGTTGATCAATGGGGAAGCGCGGGAGGCCAGTAGCGGGGCGCGGATCGAAGTTTCTGATCCCGCCAATTTGGAGATTCTCGACAGCGTTCCGGCAGCAGGAGCCGAGGATGTGAATCGGGCGGTCGAGGCCGCAGGGCGCGCTTTCTTGGGTTGGTCGGCGCTGGTCGCCAATGAGCGGGCCAGCATGCTTCACGAGATCGGCGTGCGCATGCGGGAACACCAGGCCGCGCTTATCGATCTTTTGACCCGGGAGGAGGGCAAACCCCGGGTCGAGAACGAAGAGGAGGTCGAGTGGTCGGCGAATACCTTCGATTATTACGCTGAGTTGGGCCGCCACGAAGTTGGGCAGGTGCTTCCACCCGGGGCCTCGAGTCAGTTCAACTTCACCTTGAAAGAGCCCTATGGAGTGGTGGCCTGCATCACGCCCTGGAATTATCCCATCATGCTCCTGGCCTGGAAATTGGCTCCGGCGCTGGCGGCGGGAAATACCTGCGTGGTCAAGCCCTCCGAGTTGACTCCGCTTTCGAGTCTCTACTTTGCGGAGCATTGTCTTTCCCATCTTCCGCCCGGGGTGGTGAACGTTGTGACCGGGACCGGGCTCGATGCCGGGGAGCCGTTGGTCGCCCACCCTTCGGTGGCGGCCATCGCATTTACCGGAAGCCTCGAGACCGGCCAACGCATTGCTTCCCTGGCGGCACCCCAGATGAAGAAGCTGCACCTGGAGCTCGGGGGAAAAGATCCCATGGTGATCGCCGAGGATGCCGAGCCCGAAAAAGCGGCCAGGGCTCTCGCCTACTCATCGTTGCTCAATTGTGGGCAGGTGTGCACGTCGACCGAGCGGGTTTACCTGCCTCGCGCTCGCGCCGAAGAGTTCACCGAGGCTCTGGTCGAGCACGTCCGGTCCCTGCGCCTTGGTCATGGGCTCGATGCCGGGACAGATATTGGGCCGATGATCGAGGAACGCTTTCGCGCCAAGGTGGAAGCTCAGGTGGCCGAGGCCACGGCTCAGGGCGCCAAGCTCCTGGTGGGTGGACGGCGCCCGGAGGCCTCTCTCGCCGGCGCCTTCTACGAGCCGGCGGTTTTGACCGGGGTCGACCACTCCATGCGGATCATGCGCGAGGAAACCTTTGGTCCCGCGATTCCCCTGATGGAGTACGAGGATTTCGACCAGGCCGTGGCGCTCGCCAATGACTCTCCCTTCGGCCTCGGTGCCAGCCTGCTGAGTAGCGATCCCGATCGCATCAAGCGCTTCTTCCAGGGGGTGCGGGCCGGAACGATCTGGATCAATGATCCTCTGACGGACAACTATGCGGGCCCCTTCGGAGGCATGCGTCTTTCCGGCGGCTCCCGGGAACTCGGCCAGGAAGGGCTGGATGAGTTTCGGACCACAAAGCATGTCCACTGGGATTTCAGCACCGAACCCAAGGATTTTTGGTACCCCTACGACTGACCCTCAATCGGGGAGGGGCGGGCTGAGACACGGCGCCCCGGGGCAACTTTCCTGGGTTTGACGCCTGTTATACAAAATTTGATTTTCGTATAATTCACACTTCCCCTCCCGCTCTCAGTCCGAAATGTCAGGAGTGCCGCCGTGCCGAACTCCGGAGCAGAGTCCCCGCCCCCCGCCTACCTCCCCCGGAGCGGGGAGAGTTGGCGCGACCCCTTTCCCATGTACAAGGCGCTTCGGGATCGCGATCCAGTGCACCGTTTCGAGAATGAACAGGGCGAGTTCTGGGCACTCTCCCGTTTCCAAGAAGTCTTCGCGGCCGCGGTGGATGCCTCGACCTTTTCCTCGGCCCGGGGCCTGACCATGGCGTACGGGGAGATGGAAGAACTCGGACTCGATTCGCCCATCGTCATGATGGATCCGCCCGATCACACCGACATGCGGAAGCTGGCCGTGAAGCAATTTACGCCGCGCCAAGTCGAGTTCCTCGAGCCCAAAGTTCGAGAATTTGTCGTCGAGCGCGTCGAGCGCCTGCGCGAAATGGGTGAGGGCGACGTGGTCGCTGAGCTCTTCAAACCGCTGCCAAGTCTGGTTGTCGGGCATTATCTGGGCGTCCCCGAAGAGGATCGTAATCTCTTCGACCAATGGACCGATGCCATTGTGGCAGCCAACTCCGAGGGCGATATCAGCTCCGCCGGCCAAGCGGTGGCCCAATTGGTTGGTTATTTCACGGCGCATATGGAGCGGGTTCGCGATAAACCCGGCGATGACATTATTTCTTCCCTGGTACACGCCCGCCCGAAAGGAGAACAGGTTTCCCCGGCCTGGATTTTGGGCATGGCCTTTACCATGGTCGCCGGGGGAAACGATACGACGACGGGGCTTCTCAGCGGTGCTTCGGAATTGCTGACCCGGCACCCCGACCAGCAGAGATTGCTCGTGAACGAGCCCAATCGGATCTCGGCAGCCGTCGAAGAGTACCTTCGCCTGACGAGCCCGGTCCAGGGCCTCGCTCGAATGACAACTCGAGACGTCACGGTTTTGGGCAAGACGATTCCGGAGGGGCGGAAGGTCATGCTCCTCTACGGGTCGGCGAACAGGGATGAGCGCGAGTTCGGAACCGACGCCGAGAGTTGCGATATCACTCGCAAAGTGCGGCGCCACCTGGCCCTGAGCTATGGCCCTCATCACTGCATTGGCGCCGCCCTAGCACGCATGCAGACACGCGTTGCCCTCGAGGAGCTTCTGGCCCGGTGTCCGAACTTTACCGTCGACGTAGCGGCCGGAAAATTTGCCGGGGGGAATTATGTCCGGCGCTATCTCTCGCTGCCCTTCAGTGCCCAAGGCTCGGAGCCCTCGGCCAACGCGATCAAGAGCGTCGCCTAGTGGAGAGCACCTGGGTTCGAGAAGACAGCGCCGATATCGCGGTAAAAAAAATTCTCGTCGGAGCTGCGCGCGCGTTGTTGGAACTCGGTGTTTCCAGGGCGATTGGTTAGCCTTTTGGAGAAAATTGGCATGCTCTTCAATGCCCTCCTCCTCATGCCTCGGCTCCTGGGGGCAGCCCTTCGGGTTCAGGCCGAGCGTCTCTTCGTCACGCGGAAGCGCCGACTGAAGAAGTTGACCTCGCCCGCATGGCTGGCAGAGAAGATGGGGATTGAGGCTCGACTCGTGGAGAGTGCCTCTATTGAAGAGGTCCATAGCGGGACCGCAAGCCGTTCGCGGCTATTGGTGCGCTACACCGAAGAGGGAGGCGAGGCCGCGGGCCCAAGCTCTCTTTTCATCAAGTCGAGTCCTCCTGATTTTGGGTCCTCTCTTTTTGGGGTTCTCTTTGGTCTGGGTGGCAACGAGGTGGATTTCTATCGCCGGCTTCGTTCCGACCTGACCATTCGATCTCCCAACGTGTTCTACGCCGAGGGGAACTCGAATCATTATGTGATTCTGCTCGAGGACCTCACGGACAAGGGCTGTGATTTCCGCACCTTGGCGTCGAGCTGCTCCTTCGACGAAGCCCGGAAGGTCATCACCACCCTGGGAACCCTCCATGCAGGATTCTGGGAGAGCCCGCGCTTTGGGACGGATCTGGCGTGGGTACGGCGACTCGAAAACGATCGTGATTTTCGTCTCCTCGATTTGGTTCGGCAGTTGAGCGTTCCCATCGCGTGCGAAAAATACGACGATTCGATACCCCGAGAAATCGTGGATGTAATTCCGCATCTGATGAAGAATTACCGAAAATTGGAAGACGCCTGGGCCCAGGGTCCGCGGACTCTCGTGCACGGTGACGCTCATCTCGGGAACATGTATATGCAGCAAGGTGAGGTGGGCCTGCTCGACTGGCAGGTTTTCAATTATGGCCAGGGCATGCGCGATATCAGCTACTTGCTCGTGAACTCCTTGACTGAAGAAATTCGCCTCGCTCACCAGGAGGAACTGATTCGTCATTACCTCGCAGTCCTGGCTGAGTACGGAATTCATCTGGCCTTCGATGTCGCCTGGCGGCAGTACCGGATTCAGAGCGTATACGCCTGGATCGCCGGGGTAGTGACGGCCCCGAGCAATTTTCAGCCCGAGGCCGTCGTCTCGGCCGGGCTCGCCCGAGCCTCGAACGCGGTGCTCGACCTGGATGCCCTCGGCTTGATCCGAAAACTTTGATGCCCGGGGAGCGGGAAGGCTGAGCGGACCGACGGGCTTCAAAAATTCGGCCCGGTTCTTGAGGCGCGCAGGGCGCGCCTCTCGGCCCCAGGGTCGACCTTTTGTTACGTTCTGAGTCCAACACGAGGTCGCGCATGTGTGAGGGAGCGGGGGTGAGTTCCCGGTGCGATCCTTGGCCTAATAGCGGAGCCGAACGTGGCAGAAAACATTACAGGCAATTTCCTCATGCTCTTGGCCACAATCGACCCCATCGGCACTTTGGCCCTCTTCGTGGGGCTGACCGCGGGTCTGGCTCCGAGCGAACGTCGTCGGGTGGCGCTTCGGACCATTGCCTATTCGACGACGATTCTTCTGGTCTTTATCCTGCTCGGTCAAGTTGTCCTCGGCCTGCTCGGTATTCGCCTCGAAGCTTTTCAGTTAGCCGGCGGGATCATTTTCTTTCTCTTCGGAGTCCAGATGGTCTTCGGAATGGGTTCTGCAGGCGGTGGGAAGGTAGAAGATGGCCATGATGTGGCTGTCTTTCCCTTGGCCGTCCCGTCGATTGCGAGTCCTGGCTCTATCCTGGCGGTGGTGATCCTGACGGATAATCGACACCACTCAATCGCCGAGCAGGCAATCACGGCAGGGGTGCTCCTCGGGGTGTTGGGCCTGACGTTGATTCTCCTCCTCCAGGCGAACCGCATCTACGGGCTTATTGGGAATGCCGGCGCGACCCTCTTGGTCAAGGTTCTGGGGTTGATCCTCGCGGCTCTCGCGGTGGAGATGATCCTGGGTGCGGGGAGCGAACTCCTAGCGGACTCGTTCCCAGCGTCTCCTTAGCCCCTGGCGATGCTCCCGAGCTTGGTTCTGGCTCGGGATACCCATCAGCCAAAGCGCGTTATTCTTGGAGAGGAAATGCCGCGTGATATGCGGCTCCCGGGAGAAGAATATGTCGGTTGATACTCGTACTCGTCTGGATTCCGAGCAGGCGCCGGTGGACCCCCAGTTCTTTTTTGGCGAAACCCTGCCCGGGCTACTGGATGCCCACCAGTCTCTCATGGAATCTGGCGCCCGGTCTCTAGACTTGGGGACCTTCGCTCTGGAGATCGAGGACGAAGCCTGGACCTTGGCTTGGAGGGATGACCGCGTTGAAGTGAGTCGGGGAATCACCGAGGGGCCCCGGGCACGTGTTTCCCCCCAACAATTCACCGATCTGGTCAACGATCAGAGCACGCCCATCGCGCTGATGAGCAACAACCTGCTGGATATGCCCGAGGGTGGCCTCCCGGATTTTCTGAATTGGTGGCTGGTCTTGAGGTCGGCTCTCGATGCCCAAAGAGTCCACGCCCGGGGCGACCTGGAAATCGACAAATCTCTTCTACGAAGCTTTTCGCCCGAGGATTCAGACGAACTCATGCGCGAGTACCTGGAACAGTTCGGGTATCTCCATATCAAAGGCCTCTTCAGTGCCGAGGAAATGGCGGCAGTGGAGGCTGATTTTCCCGTGGCCGCGCCGCATTTCGAAAAGGGCGATCCGAGAGCTTGGTTTGCCCAGACCCAGGATGGTGTCGAGCACCTGGTACGCATGGAGGGCTTCGACCGCTACTCACCCACCTGCACCGAGCTCATCGATGAAGCTCGCTTCCAACGCATCGGAACGATCCCCGGACTTGACCATAGCCAGGGCACCCGAAAGCCCGGCACTCGGGTGGGGGCTTTGGTCAAGCCCATTGGTGTCGTACAAGGAATCTCGGATGTCCCGTGGCATAAGGACTGCAGCCTGGGTCGTCATTCCTACGAGTGCTCCAATCTTACAGTGGGCATCTCGGTGACAGGGGCCAATGCTGCATCGGGTCAGTTGCGCGTGGTTCCGGGAAGCCACCGCGCCTTGATCTGGCCCGCTCCCTGTCTTCAGCCAGGCCTCGATCTCGAACCCCTCGATCTGCCCACCAAAACCGGTGATGTCACGGTCCATCTGAGTTGTACCCAGCATATGGCCCAGCCCCCGGTGGAGCGCGAGCGGAAGGTGCTCTACACCGGCTTCGGACAATCTGCCGTGGATCCCGAAGCCACCGAGCGCCAACGCCACCGTCTGCAGGAGGTGCGGAGCAAGACGCATACGAGCGTTTCTCAGGAACCCGGTTACCTGGGCGATTGAGAGAGGCCCGTGGAGAGCAGCCGGTCGCTATTTCTGAAAAAGGCTTCGCGTGATAGGCTTCCTTCGGTTTGAGCGTCCGAGGAGCCCGGAAGCGTAAAAGCTCTCGCCCCTCTTCGGCTTAGGAGAACGATGCAGGAGATGCAGGAAGAGACTTCGCAACCCGACTCCGAGGCGGCAGGGACTGAAGAGACTCATCGCGCCTACTGGCGGGCGAATCTTCGTTTGATGGGCTGGCTTCTCGCGGTCTGGTTCATTGTCTCCTACGGATTCGGGATTCTGCTCGTCGAGCCCCTCAATGAGATCCGTGTGGGGGGGTTCAAGCTCGGCTTCTGGTTCGCCCAGCAGGGTTCGATCTATGTTTTCGTCGCCCTGATCTTTTTGTACGCCTGGAAGATGAACCGGATCGACCGGAAATTCGGCGTCGATGAGTCCTAGAAAGCGGGAGTAGGCGAGCACGCGATGGATCTCCAGACTTGGACATACCTGATCGTTGGCCTGACCTTTGCCCTCTATATAGGCATCGCGATTTTGTCCCGGGTAAAGACGACCAAGGGCTTCTACGTCGCTGGAGGCCATGTCTCCCCCCTGGCCAACGGCTTGGCGACGGCGGCGGACTGGATGTCCGCGGCCTCGTTCATTTCCATGGCGGGGATCATCTCGTTTAGCGGCCACGACGGGGCCTATTACCTGATGGGCTGGACCGGGGGCTATGTGCTGCTGGCCCTGCTGCTGGCGCCCTATCTCAGGAAATTCGGGCAGTACACGGTGCCCGATTTCGTGGGTCAGAGGTACTACTCGAAGCAGGCGCGATTGGTGGCGGTTGTCTGCGCGATCTTTGTTTCCTTTACCTACGTCGCCGGCCAGATGCGCGGGGTGGGCGTAGTGTTTTCCCGCTTCCTGGATGTGGAGATCGGCTTAGGCGTCCTGATCGGCATGGGGATCGTTTTTCTCTATGCGGTCATGGGGGGCATGAAGGGCATCACCTATACCCAGGTCGCCCAATATTGCGTGCTGATCTTCGCTTTTCTGGTGCCCGCGATTTTCATTTCTATGGCCATGACCGGAGAAGTTTTTCCCCAGGTCGGTTTCGGCTCGACGGTGCTGGATGCTTCGGGGAAGGATACCGGCATCTATTTGCTTGATAAATTAGACGGTCTCCATCGCGAGCTCGGGTTTGCCGCTTACACCAACGGGAAGAAAGAGACCATCGACGTCTTCTTCATCACCGCGGCCCTGATGGTGGGCACGGCGGGTCTGCCCCATGTGATCATTCGCTTCTTCACCGTGCCCCGGGTGCGCGATGCCCGGCTCTCGGCGGGTTATGCCCTTCTCTTCATCGCTCTGCTCTATACCACGGCGCCCGCAGTCGCGGCATTCGCACGGACGAACCTGATTGAAACCGTCGAGGGGCAAGCCTATGCCTCCATGCCCGAGTGGTTCCAGAATTGGGAGAACACCGGGCTACTCGCCTGGGTAGACAAGAACGACGACGGGTTGATCCAGTATGCACCGGGCGGAGCGTTCGGGAAGATGCCCGGTGATAAGAGCCTCAAGCTCGTCCGAGATCCTGAAAGGGGTAGCTTGGGCGAGCCGCGTTACGCCAACCCCAAAGCGGACGGCCCCAACGAACTCTATGTCGACCGGGATATCATGGTGCTCGCGAATCCGGAAATCGCCCGCCTTCCCAATTGGGTAATCGCCCTGGTGGCGGCGGGTGGCCTGGCCGCGGCGCTCTCCACCGCAGCGGGTTTGCTGCTCGTGATTTCGGCGTCGATTTCCCACGATTTATTGAAGAATATCCTCATGCCAGGAATCACCGAAAAGCAGGAACTCCTCTACGCGCGGATGGCGGCAGGGGTTGCGGTCTGCATCGCGGGCTATTTTGGGGTCAACCCGCCGGGCTTTGTTGCCCAGGTGGTCGCCTTCGCCTTTGGTCTGGCGGCGGCCTCGTTTTTTCCCGCCATTGTTCTCGGAATTTTTTCAAAGCGTATGAATCGTGAGGGCGCAGTGGCCGGCATGGTGGTGGGGATCGTCTTCACGGCGGCTTATATCATCTACTTCAAATTCGTGAACCCCGAAGCGAATACCAGTGCCCACTGGCTTTTCGGCATATCGCCCGAAGGCATCGGGACCCTGGGCATGCTGCTGAATTTCGCCGTTTCGCTCACGATCTCCCGCTTGACCGCACCCCCGCCCGAGTCCGTTAAGCGCCTGGTGGAAACGATCCGGGTCCCTCGCTGAGTGTTGGAGCTTTGAGGCCGGGGAAGCGGGTGGCGAATGCCAAGGGAAATAGCTGGAAGGAGTTATTGATATGAAATCGCCTGAACTCGACCCCGAGCTTGCCCAGAGTTTGCTCGAGTCCCTGGCCACTTGGGATCCTCGAGCCTCGGTTCCCCTGGCTCTGGACTATATGCGCCTGGGTGACGAGGCCGCGCTCGCGGGCTTTGATGCCCTGGCCCTCAATGCTCCCCAAGCCAAAGAGATGCTCGAGGATCGCTACCTCAGCCCGAGTCCGGATGTCGAAGAACTCGCAAGTCTGGCTGACGGATCCCTGGGCCGAGAATTTGCCCGTTACCTGGTGGACAACGACCTCGACGCAAATCTGCTTCGCGAGTCGGCGTTCATCGGCGCGCACAGGGCCCGGGGAACTGACCCGGGCTATTTGGCCGAACGCGGTTTCCAACTTCACGATCTCTTTCATGTGCTGACGGGCTTCGACACGACACCCCTGGGCGAGGTTCGGGTGGTGAGCTTTACCGTCGCCCAGACGCCGGCCCCCTACCCCGCCATGATTATCGCGACTCGCCCCCTCCAGATGGTGCTCTACAAACCCGAGTTGCTCCCGGTGGTGATGGATGCCATCACCGAGGGTTGGGCCCTCGGACGCCGGGCTCGGCCCTTGATGACCGTGCATTGGGAGGAGTACTGGGAGACTCCCCTCGCCGCATTGCGCGAGGAATACGGCCTCGCTTGATGGGCGCGGTCCCGGGCCCTGCCTCGCGACGAAAGATGCCCGAGGGCTATGCCATCGAGTACCCGCGCCGGGACGAAATCCCCCTGCTCTCGACCATCGAGGCCCGGGCAGGAGCGCTCTTTCCCCTCGAGGACCTGCCCCTGGCCTTGCGCGAGCAGACCCTTCCCCTCTCGGTCCTTGAGGCGGCTCTTGAGGTGGGCCACCTCTGGATTATTCGTGAAGCTTCTTCTCGGGCGCCGGTGGGCTACGCCGTGGTCAGCCTAGTAGACGGCGCCCCTCACCTTCGGCAGTTGGACGTGCTGCCCGAGCACGGGCGCCGGGGCCTGGGGACGGGGTTGGTCCTGCACGTGGCGGGCTGGGCGAGAGAGGCGGGTTTCTCCTGCCTGAGCCTTACGACTTTTCGGCATCTGGCCTGGAACGCGCCCTTCTACGCGAGCCTCGGCTTCGTTCCGGTTCCCAAGGCTGATCAGGGCCCCGAGCTTCGGGCTGAGCTCGAGGAACAAGCCGCCGAAGGTCTCGACCCGGCGAAGCGAGTCGCTATGACGCTGAATATCTTCGCGCTCTAGAAGCTTCCGCCCCTTTAGGCGACACCCTGCGGCACCTCTTGTGGCGGCTACACTCCCGACTTCGGTCGATCGCTGGGCGATCAACGGCTATGCATTTTGGGCCGTTGCTCGGGAAGGCGTTCGCTAAGAAAAGTTCTGGAAACGCTGAATACACGAATCAATTACGTCTGCTTGAATGACGAACTCTCCGGATTCTGGAGAACGGGAAAGGAAAGAGACCATGAGACTGATTACGTTCACCGAGAGCGGGACCACCCGAATCGGGATCCTGGATGGCGAGTCCGTCGTCGACCTGAGCGCGGCGAACCCCGACCTTCCCCGGGAAATGGTCGCGTTTCTCGAAGCGGGGGACTCGGCTATGGACGCAGCGCGTTCGGCCCTTGAGACGGGCAGCTCGCGTCTAGCCCTGGCGGATATTCATCTCGAGTCGCCGATCTTGCGGCCTCCGAAAATTCTTGCCGTGGGTCTGAATTATGCCGATCACGTAGCCGAAGCCGGAATGGAAACGCCGAAGCATCCGATGATCTTCAACAAGCAGTCGACCTCGGCCCACCCCCCGAACGAGCCCTTTCATTTGCCCCGAGCCTCTCCAGCCCTGGACTACGAAGGGGAGCTGGCGGTGGTCATTGGTAAGCGCTGTCGCCACGTCCCCAAGGAGCGGGCCTACGAAGTCGTCGCCGGCTACACGATCTGCAATGACGTTTCGGTTCGCGATTGGCAGCTTCGGGTACCGACTTTCACCATGGGGAAATCTTGGGATACCCATTGCCCCCTGGGCCCGGCGATCGTCAGCGCGGATGAGGTTCCCGATCCCCATAGTCTGGATGTTCGAACCTGGGTAAACGGGGAATTGAGGCAATCGAGTAATACCAAGCACCTGATTTTCAACATCCCCAGCCTGATCGAGCATCTCTCCACCGCGTTTACCTTGGAACCGGGTGATGTGATCCCGACGGGTACGCCGAGTGGTGTGGGCGTGGTGATGAAGCCGCCGAAATTCTTGCAAGCCGGGGATGTGGTCAAGATCGCGATCTCGGGCCTCGGTGAGCTCGAGAATGGGGTGATCGAGGAGCCCGCCGATACGGTGCGTATCGGCTAGGCGATGCCCGGGGTCCGACGGAGCACGAGCCGTGTTCGGTCGCCCGAGTGGCCCCAGGTCCGGGGTGCCCGGTCGGTATTCTGGGGAAAACCCCGGGTCAGTCCGTTGGGCCCCGGGGCACGTCCTCGAGGACCAGAGTGGCTCTGAAGGCCAAGGGGTCGCGCAGGGGGGACGCCCTGAGTTCCGCGACTTCCCCCGCGCTATAGGGCGGGGTGACCCGAGTGTTGGCGTATTCGTCGAGGACCCAGTTCAGGAGTCGCGCGATGCGAGCATCGGAAAGCGGCGCCTGGGCGACGCCCGGGACGCTGGCGAGATAGACCCGGCCCCTGGGATCGCCCAGGAGGGGAGCGATTTCGCCCAGGGAGGGAACGAGGCCGGGGGACCCGGTCCCGTCGCGACCGTGGCATGCCGAACAGTGGAGCACGTAATCCTCGGCGACCGAAGGCGTCTCCGCGTGGAGTCGAGCGGCGGGCAAGCTCGCCGCGATCAAGGCGAGCCAAGCCAGGCCCCAAGTGATTTTCATCGCTCGGGCTGTTGCTCGCTGGCGCGACCGATGACCCGAGCCACCGAGCAGTGGTAGGACTGGCTGGGAGCTCCGCCGCACCAGTTGATATCGTTCGCGCGGTACCAGTGGTAGTCGGGCCGCTCTCCCTCGTTGCGGTTGCAGTTGCAGCGGCCGCAATAACCCTTTCCGCAGCAATCGTTATAAGAAATCATGTAGTGGGTATTGTCCGCCGGGTTGAGGCAGGTGCCCACCCAGGTGACCGGGCTGGAACTTGTGCCCGGAGGGCACCCAGTGGTACTGCCGCCGCAGCACTCGCAGAGAAAACCGTCGACGGCGCAGTGGCGCCAATAATTGCAATCGCCGGGATCGCCCTCGGGCCCATCGACTTCTTCGGGCAGGGCCTGACTCTCGTTATTCGCTCGGGCGACCGGGAGCAGGGGAAGGGTCGAGGCTCCGAGAGCGCCCAGGGAAAGTCGGCCGACCCAGGCAAGAAAGCTTCGCCTTCCTGCACCTCGGGCCAGCCCCCGAGCGGAATCTTCAAGCCAGCGATCGAGTCGACTCATCTTTGGGCCTCCACTTGGACGATGGGATTGGGGGCTGGATTTTCCTGGGCCATGAATTCCTGGATCGAGCCCGCCCCGAGTTCGTGGGCGTTGAATAGGCTCTCGAGGTGTTCGCGCGAGTTGACCAGGCCCTTGGCGCGGACGATCCCCTGCTCGTCGAGCAGAATTGCCGTGGGAAGCTTCGAGACGGCGAATTTCAGCCCGAGTTCCAGGGAGAGCACGTAGGCCTGGTCTTCAAGGCCCTTGCGCGCGCGAAATTCGCGGTGCTCGTCGGGTTCGCCGTCGCTGGCGAGAATCAGGCGCAGCCCCGGGTCCTCGTCCTGGGCCACCTTCAGGAGGGTGGGGAGCAGGCTTTCACAGATCGGGCAATTGGGGGAAAGGAAAAAGAGAAGGGTGCGAACACCCGGCGACTCTCCCCCAAGCTCCACCGGTGTCCCCATCATGTCGGGGAACTCAAGGCGGGGGATCGCGTCGCCCACCTTCGGACCGCGCTCCTGGGCGAGGGCGCCGGCGGGTCCCAGGCGTTCGTGGAGCAAGCCGATTTGGCGCGTGAGTGCCATGACGACGAAGCCCAGGACGATCAGGCCGATCCAGAGCAGGGCATTGGAAATCGCGAGGGCATCGCTCATGACGCTTCCTCCTGGATCGGCGGTGGGGTGCGGCCGAGTTCGTGCGCGGCGAGCCAGGCGAGCGCCCCAAGGATCAGCCCCCCGGCGATGGAGACGAAGTCGAGCCAGGCCAGGGGCCGAGGGGCGGCGGGGACGAGGAGCGCGATGGCCAGCATGGCGAGCCCGGCGTTGCGAACCAGCAGCATGCCGCTGATGGTTTGCGGGACTTGCCCGAAGCCCGTACATCCGCAGTCGATATGTCGCCGGCCCCGAGCCAGGTTGATCCCGATGGCGGCGCTGTAGAGCGCAAAGAGGCCGAGGCCGCCGAGGGGTCCCAGGGGATCGAGAGTGGGCATGAGCAGCGCCACGCCCACGATGGCCTCGCTGGTGGCGAGAGCCCTGGCCGCGGCACCCGAGAGGTGTGCGGGGAGCAGGTGGTAGTCGCCAAGGGTGGCCGAAAATGTATTCAGGTCCCTGGCCTTGTGGATGCATGCGCCCAGGAAGACCGCGCAGAGGCCGATTCGGAAGAGGGCGTCGAGAACCGGGTCGAGTCCGGCGGTGAATAGGTTCATCGGGGCACCGTCAATTGATAGCCAGAAATTCCAATTTCTGTGAGGTTTCGGAGGTGTTCGCCTGTTTGGGCATCCAGGACCGCTGCAATGGGCAAGCTGGAATTGCGAACGAGAAGGAGGGGTTCATCGTCCTGGGTGATGGCGAGGGTATCTCCGCCGGTGGCCGGGACGATATTCTCCAGAAGCCATCCCGCGAAGCCTCCCTCCAATCCCAGCAGGCCGGCGATGGCGGAGGCGTCCATATTCGGAAGGGAGAAGCGGTCGATCCGGCTGCCAGCCTTCAGATCGAAGACCCAGACCTCGGGGCCCGGATCTTTGTGACTACCCGACTCGCCGGCGTGAAAGAGAATATAGAGTCGCTCGAGTTGCTGGTGGGCGCCGGATCCTTGTCGACCGCCCGGCCGCCAGCCCTCGCTCTTCTCGAGGGTGTCAACCCCGGACCAGGAACGAACCGTCGGAGGGCTCGTGCCAAAGTCGACATCGTGGATTACGCCACTGAAGCTGATGAAGACCCAGCGGTCCCCGACTCGGCTGCCATTCATCATGACGGGATCTTCCACCACATTGAAGAAGGCGGATGTCGACTCGTCGCGAATCAGCTGACCCTCGGCGTCGACTTCCACTTCGCGTAGGGTCCCGTCCCCGCAGAGGGTGGCAAAACTAAGCTCGCCGGTCGGGTAGATTCCCGCGCACCCTCCGGTTGAGACCGATCCGATAAAGGCTCGCTCGCCCACGTCGATGAGCGAGACCGATTGAGCGGGAAACTGGTTGTAGATCGCCAGGGTGTCCTCCCCGTCGAGGAGATTCGCGTAGCCGACATTCCCCGCACTTTCTCCGCTCTGGGTCGGAATCACGATTTGGGTCTCGGCTTGGAGCGTCTTGGCATCGTAGACCGTGACGAAGTCGGTTCGTTCGCCTCGATGCCCCCATTCCCTTTGGGCTTCGGGCACGTAGAACTCGTTTCGAGAGCTCGAGAAAATCGGAGGCTTTGGGAAGGATCCCATAGCATTTCCGATGGTGGCGAGAGCCTCGCCGGTATCGGCGTCGAAGAGAAGGCTTTGGCGAAAGATGACATCGGTCACCCAGACCGAGTGGGCACCGATTGGTTCGAGTTCGATGAACTCCAAGGCTTCGAACGGTTCGAGATCGCTGGTCGAGTCGGCCGGAGCCGCGGCGGGCAAGAGCCAAGCGAGCAAGCCAAGCAAGCCGATAAAGCGAAACATGAGACTAAACCTCCGGAGCGACGTTTTCCGTGATCTACACCGAGTTGAAAACTCTTTAGGGAATTACTCGGTCCTGATCGTCGTCGACCAGCGAGAGCGTCGCCCCCGAAGACCCGGTGAGGGTGGTCTGCAAGGGCGACGGAACTCGCTTTTGTGGCACGAAGCAAAACTTTACAAGTGGCTGGGGAGTGCCTCGGCGATTTCCTCGGGTGTCGTGGTGGGGCCAAAGCGCGCGATCACCTGACCGTCCCTTCCGACGAGGAATTTCGTAAAATTCCAGGCGATTTCCTCTTTGCCCTCTTCGTCGGGATGCCCCGCCTTGAGGAACTCGTAGAGCTCGCAGGCCCCGTCGCCGTTCACTTCGACCTTGGCGAAGAGAGGGAAGCTGGCGTCATAGTTGGATTTGACGAATTCCGCGATCTCTTCGTGGCCGCCAGGTTCCTGACCGCCGAACTGATTGCATGGGAAGGCGAGAACTCGAAATCCCGCCGCTTTGTTTTCATCGTGTAGGGTACGCAGACCTGCGTACTGAGGAGTAAGTCCTCACTTGCTCGCGACGTTGACGATCAGGCAAACGTTGCCCTCGTAACTGGAGAGCGCGACATTCTCACCGGTGATCGAAGTCATTGAAAAGTCGTGAATACTCGGCATCTAGATCTCCTCAAGGGTTTCCCCGAAGCTAGCATGGGAAAGTGCCCACGGCAGAACCCGGCTCCCACAAGCGCTATGGTGAAGGCACTCTGTCTTCGCACTCGAGGAAAACCCGAAAGAGGTCCTGGGAATGACTGAATTCGATCCCCTGGCGACAAGTTTTTGGATCAAGGTCGGCTACTCGATTGTGTCGGGTGGGCTGGTCGGCTTGGAACGGCAGATCCGTGGCAAGCCCGTGGGAGTGCGGACGAGTATTCTCATATGCTTGGGGACATCGATTTTTGTCGAACTCGGGGGTGTGCTGGGAGCGGTCACCGGTGATCCCACCCGGGTTCTTGGTCAGGTCGTGACCGGGATCGGTTTCTTGGGGGCCGGGGTCATGCTCGCCCGGGGCGGTGTCGTGTCGGGAGTAACCACGGCGGCGGTGATCTGGATCCTCGCGGCGATCGGAGCTTGTATCGGTCTGGGCTATGCGCAGGCGGGCCTCGTTTTTGCGTTCTTGACCATTTCCATCCTGATCGGGGTGGGCCTGTTGGAGAGTGGCTTTCGGCGGCTTCGAACCGGGATCTATGCCCACGAAGCGTATGAAGGCAAGAGCGACGAGGACTGAGTAGCTTGGATTCGATTCGCCTACGCGCGAAGGCAATTTTTCCATCGGTCATGCTCACCGTGCTCAGCATGGTCCAGGCGCTTGCCCTGGAGTTGCTTTGGACCCGTGCGGTTGAAAGCCCCGTCGCCTGGGCGATGAATTGGACGGCGGTGATTTTCTGGCTTCAGCTCGTGGCCGTTCTACTGGGATTGCTGCAAATCTGGCTCTTCTATATCAGTATCGTGATTCGCCTGGTCTGGGTCCCGTCGATCTTTGATTCGGTGATTCCCTTCGGCCTCGGACTCGTCGAGTTCGCGTTGGTGGAATTGACCCAGCCCGGCATGATGGTCGCCTGGCTCTGTACCGTGGCACTACTCGGGGGAAGTACGATTGCGAGTGGTCAATGGATTTTTCTCCGCGCGCGCCGGGAGGCCGAAAATCGAGAGTTTTTTGATGCCGTGTCGCCGGCAACACGTCAGGATTTAGTTCCCGTTGGGGGTGCCTCCCTGATCGTGTTTGCCCTAGCTATTTTGATTGCGATTACGGGTGAGCAACCGGCAATTACCACGGCTGCCGTTCTCGGGGTGATCGCCAGCGTCGCGTACCAATCGAATTCGACGCGCGATTTTTGGAACCGGTCCGTACGCGAGGCGGGAGATGGCCCAGTCGGGGCAGAGCGCGACGTCTGATCCATGCGCGATCGAAGGCCCCTCGAGTCCTTCGTCCCACTCGGTAGGAGAGAAGATCTGGATTTTTGTATCGCCGTCGCGTACAGCAACCCCGAGGATCTCTGCGAGATCGCGAAAACTGCCGAGGAGGCCGGCTTCGGCGGGATCGTCGTCTCCGACCATATTGTCCAACCGGTTCACCTGGCTACCCCCTACCCCTATACCGCCGATGGAAAGCCCCGCTGGGCGCCCGAGACGCCCTGGCCCGATCCGCTGATTGCCGTCGGCGCCATGGCTGCGGTCACCCAGAGGATTCGCTTCATCACCAGCGTTCTGGTGTTGCCTCTTCGCCACCCGGTCCTTGCCGCCAAAAGTGTGGCCACGGCCTCGGTCCTCTCTCAGGGCAGGTTGACGTTGGGCGTGGGTGCTGGCTGGATGCGCGAAGAGTTCGAGGTTCTCGGCCAGTCCTTTGAGGGTCGTGGGCGCCGGCTGGCGGAGTCGATTGAGATCATGCGCACGCTCTTCGGCGGGGGTGCGGTCGAGCATCACGGTGAGTTCTACGATTTTGGGCCTTTGCAAATGAATCCGGTTCCGCCCCAGGCCGTTCCCATCTACGGTGGCGGCGTTTCCGATGCGGCGCTCAAACGTGCGGCGACGATTTGTGATGGCTGGGCGTCTGAAGTCCAGACTCGCGAAGAACTCGACACGATTATGGCGCGACTGCGGAGCTACCGGGCAGAGTCGGCTCGGGCCGACGAACCCCTGGGTATTTGTGCGGCCCTACGCGATGTCTACGATCTCGATGGCTATCGGGAGATGCGGGATCGGGGCGTGTCCGAGTTGATTACTGTGCCATGGCTCTTCTATGGCGATGCGAACCAATCCTGCCAAGCCCGCTGCGACGGGATCAGGCGCTTCGGCGACGACATTCTGTCGAATTTCTGAACGTCGGCGGCGAACTAACGAATCGCTTCGAGTTCACGCAATTCACGGATCGCATCAGCGCTGACTCCTAGTTCTTCGAGAACCTCGTCCGTGTGCTCACCCAGGCGCGGTGCGTGCCGTTCGATACTCGCGGGGGTACGCTCGAAGCGAATTGGAGGCGCGAGGTACTGGACAGGCCCGAAGCGAGGGTCGTTCAACTCCACAACGCTGCGGCGATGTTGGACCTGCGGGTCGGCGAGAAAGGCATCGAGGTCGTTGACCGGAGCAAAGGGAACGCCCTCGCTCTCGGCGCGCGAGAGAAATTCGGAGCTGGAGAGTTTTCTGAGTTCTGCATCGAGGATCGGGACGAGCTGAAGCCAGTTCTCGAAGCGCTTGACCATGGCTTCGAAGCGCGGGTCCTTAGCGAGTTCCGGGCGGTCGAGGATTCGGCAGAGTCCGGCGAATTGGGCATCTTGAATCAGCAGGCCGACCACATGACCGTCTGCGGTTTTCCACGTGCGAAAGAAGTCGGCACCGGTGCTGAACTCGTTGACCAGGGGAGGAAACGAACGTTCCATCATCGCCTCGGTGAGGGAGAACGCGGAAAAGGCGTCGATCATCGCGATTTCCACCCTTTGTCCGCGTCCCTTGGGATCACGCTCTCGGGCGAGGAGGGCGGCGAGGACGCCCGAAAGCGCGGTCAGCGCCGTGGACTTGTCGGCCACCGCACCCTGGACCAGAGCCGGGGGTCCATCGCCTCCCTGGGCCGGCATCAAGCCGGTGAGTCCCTGGAGGACCTGATCGTAGGCCGGTCGCTCGGCGTAGGGGCCGTCGTCACCGAAACCGTTGACCTGGGCATAGACGAGGCCGGGGTGGATATCCGAGAGCGCGGAATATCCGAGTCCTAATTTTTCCATGACCCCCGGTCTGAAATTTTCGACAACTACATCGATCTTGGGCAGCAGATCGAGAACGAGTTGTCGGCCTTCGCTGCGCTTGAGGTCCACGACGAGGCTTCGCTTGTTGCGGTTGAATTGGGCGAGGAATCCCGAAAAACCCGGTTCTCGGAAAGGGGCGCCGCTATAGCGGGCGGCGTCGCCCAGGGGTGATTCGAGCTTGAGGATATCTGCACCGAGATCACCGAGGACCTGGGTACAGAGGGGGCCCGAGATCATGGTCGTGAAATCCAGGACGCGAATTCCCGAACAAGGCCCCCGCTTGGATGTCATCCCCGAGTTTCCTCTTCGCCGAGCGACTCGATCAGAGTTCGCTCGAGGAACGCGAGTTCTCGGCAAGGCGTGCGCGCCGGCCGTCCCTCGAGCATTCGAGTCGCCGAGAGGCCGGTAAGGACGGAGATGGCGTAGAGCATGAGATCTATTTGCTGGCGCTCCCGAGGTTTGCTCTCGGGGAAGAAGCGTGACCAGATCCTTTGCCACTCGTCGAGAACTCCGCGCTGCCAGGGCATCTCGATTTTCGTCGGCAGGTTGATGAGGATTTCGAAAGTCGAGCGGTAGTGAGCGCTTCGGAAATGTTCCCAGCTCCGAGCGACGAAGAGCTCCACGCGATCCTCCAACGCCATGGCTCCGTCGGGTGGAACGCCGAGCTTTTCGGCAAAGACCTGAAATGATTCCTCGAGGGCAGCCATCAAGATGCCCTCCTTGTCTCCGAAATGATGTTGGACTGCGCCCCACGAAACCCCTGCCCTGCGGGCAATTTCGGCGGCGGTGGTTCTCTGAAAGCCCACATCGTCGATGCTCGCGACGACAGCGCGGAGAACCCGATCACGGGTTTCGGCGGTTCGCTCGGCGTGACTCCGCCGTTTGCCGGTGCCGGGCTGCGTATTCGCGAGCTGGGTACTCACCTTCGTGCCTTGTCTTCGACGCCGTAGAGGCGCGCCATGGACTGGGAGACGAGGGAGCCTACGGGCAAGGCGACTTCGGACTTACGCGCGAGTTCGAGTGCCCAGGCCAGGTCTTTTTCGGCGATTTTCATGTGGCCACGCATGAGCTTTTGGAAGGGTTCGCTCTCCCGGGCTTCCTCGGGAAGCTTGTGGCTGGTCAGGTAGCTCAGCATCAAGTCGGTGATCTGTCCATTGGATCGCCCGGCCTCTTCCAAAATTTCCTGGGGCAGACCAATCGCCTGGGCGAGGGCCATGGACTCATAGGCAGCGGCCCATTGGATATAGGTGATCAAATTGATGCAGAGTTTGAGTTTCGCTCCGCTGCCCAGGGCCCCCGCATGGATGTGGGGGATATCCGTGGTCGCTTCGAAATAGGGTTTGACCCTCTCGACCGCTTCGGGGTCACCGCCCACGAGGTAGGTGAGTTCTCGATTGGCCGCGCGAGCGGCGCCGCCGGTGACACAAGCATCCAGGACGGCGATCTTCTTGGGCGCCGCGGCCTCGGCAACCGCCTCGGCGGTCTCCGGGAGCACCGTGCTGTGGATCAAGATGACCCCACCCTCAGGCATTCCCGCGACGAGCCCCTGCTCACCCAAAGCCACGGCGAGAACGTGAGCATCCTCGGGGACGCAGATCCCGACCCAGTCGGCTCTCTCCCCGACCTCTCGAGGCGAAGCCGAAGCGCTCGCTCCCCCCGCGACTACCTCGGCCATAGCGGTTTCGTCGATGTCGTAGACCACGGTGTCGAAGCCGGCGGGTGCCAGGTGCGCCGCGATGGGCTTGCCCTGATTCCCCAGACCGATGAAGCCCACTCGCTTGCTCATGGCCACTCCTCTAACTGCTGCTCGCGTTGGTTCGCCGTCATTCTCTTAACCCGGTGGACCCTATCATAATTTACATTGCAGCAGAATTGTAAATTGGATAGGGTCGAAGTCGTGGTCCGACCCCCTTCCGACACGCACGCTCTTCACTCGGCGCCCCACTCCGCTGAGGATCCGCGAGAGAAGAGGGGGGCGATGCCCGGTGCCGCGGAAGCCGGATCCACGGGGTTGCCCGCTCCCCGCCTGGGCGGGGCCTGGCCGCTGCTGGGTCATCTGGGCGCACTCCGAAAGGATCCCATCGCCCTCTTGCAGCGGGTCCGCGACGATTTGGGCGAAATTGGCGAGATCAATTTCGCCGGCAATCGCGTCGTCATGTTGATGGGCGAGGAGGCCCAGGAAGCTTTCTTCCGCGCCAGCGACGAGCAACTCGATCAGGCCGCCGCGTATCCCTTTATGACCCCGATCTTCGGTGAGGGCGTCGTTTTTGACGGAACTCCCGAGCAGCGAAAGCAAGCGCTCAGGAATCAGTCGCTCACCGCCAAGTTCATGAAGGCCCATGCCGAGTCGATCTCGAGCGAAGTGCGGCGAATGATGGAAGAGCTCGGCGACGCAGGCGAGATCGACTTACTCGATTTCTTCTCGGAACTCACGATCTACACATCGAGTTCGTGCCTTATCGGCAAGGAGTTTCGCGAGGAACTCAGCCCCGAATATTTCCGTGCCTTCTATGAATTGGAGAAGGGGACGGATGCGATTGCCTACGTGAATGCGAATCTCCCCCTGCCCGCCTTCCGCGCGCGTGATCGGGCGAGGCAGCACCTGGTTGATCTCCTGTCCGGAGTCTTTGCTCGCCGGGAGCAAGACCCAGAAGCATCCCCCGAGCTCTTCGATATTTTGCTCGGGTTGCGAGACGAATCGGGCAGCCCCCGTTACACCATCGACCAGATCACGGGGATGTTCATTTCGCTGATGTTTGCCGGACACCACACCACCTCGGGGAGTGCTGCCTGGACCTTGATCGAGCTCTTGAGGCACCCTTGGGCCATGGACAAGGTCGTCGCAGAGCTCGACGGGCTCTATGCCGACGGCCGAGAGGTCAGCCACCAGGCCCTGCGCGAAATCCCTTGGCTCGAGCATTCGATCATGGAGGCACTCCGGCTTCACCCCCCGCTGATTCTCCTCATGCGAAAAGTCATGGAGGACTTCCACTACAAGGAGTTCACCGTTCCTGCCGGTCAACTCGTTGGGGTCTCACCCGCGGTTTCGAATCGGATGCCCGAATGCTTTCCCGAACCCCATCGTTATGACCCGGCTCGGTACGCCCCGGGAAGAGATGAGGATAAGCAGCTCTTCGCCTGGATTCCCTTCGGAGCCGGGCGACATCGCTGTGTGGGTTCGGCCTTCGCCATGATGCAGATCAAAGCCATTTTCAGTGAGCTGCTTCGGGACTACACCTTTGAACTCGCCCAAGCCCCCGAAACCTATAGAAACGACCACTCCAAGATGGTGGTGCAGCTCGCCCAGCCCTGCAGTGTTCGCTACCGAAGACGAAAGACCAGGGGGCCACTGGCGACTTCGGGATCCGACTCACGCGAAATGGCGAGCACTGGGCGCTTCCGAATTTGCGTCGATGCCGATCTTTGTCAGGGCCACGGAGTCTGCGCCGAGGAAGCGCCCGATATTTTTTCGGTCGACCCGGATGAGAAAAAAGTCGTCGTACGCGTTCCTGAACCCGATCCAAGCGATCGCGACCGGGTACGGCAGGCGGCGGAACACTGTCCGACCCGGGCCTTGACCATCGAAAACATAGAGGAGGGGAGTTAGTGCCTAGTTTTCCGAGAGACGAAATCAAGGAGATGGTCGATCGCTGGGTAGCGGCCAACGATGAAGCGGGGGAGAGTGGCGACTGGTCGAAGATGTCGTCCTTTTATACCGAGGAAGCGATCTATAGTTGGAATAACGGGCCCAAATGGGAATTCGCCGCTCGGGGGCGCCAGGAAATTCACGATTGGGTTTTCGGTACCGAGATGTCGGGCCTCGATCGTTGGACCTATCCCTACAAGCGCCGGCTGATCGATGACGAGAAGGGCGAGTTTCTCGGAATCTGGCGCCAAGTGGCGCCGGTCGAGGATCCCGACGGCGTTCCCTATGAAATTCGGGGTACGGGGGGCAGCTGGTTCCGCTACGCGGGCAATTTCCAGTGGTCCTGGCAGCGTGATTTTTTCGATCATGCCAACGCGGGAGCCGTCTTCGGCGAGATGATGAAGAACGGTCAGTTGAGCGAGCGCATGCAGGAAAGAATGAAGCTGGGGAGTAAAATGCCGGGGTGGGTTCGTCAAAAAGATTTCGATTGGTATGCGACCTTGGAAGACCCCGACGCCTAGCCATGAAGAGCCCCATTGGAAATACACTCCTCGACGATTATTCAGGGCCCTTCGACCCGGAGGTCGGGCTCGCGAGTTTTTCGCGCCAGACCCTGGCGGATCTAGGGCGCGAGTACCTCTTGAATGGTCACCTCCAGGACCGGGTGGGCTTGCCCCTGGTGGCGAAAAAATTTGGCGGGAACGCCTACGTTCAGTTTTCCATCGAAGAGTGGATGGCGGCGAGCCCTCTCTATTCCGCCCGCATGCAACGATCGATGCGCTTCGAGGGGCACGAAGTGGGGACGGTTTTCAAGAACCTGCAGCTCGATATTGGTGCGCCGCACCAATTCATGGATTTCCAATTCAGCCTCGAGGGGCCCGATTATGGGGAGTTTTGGCTTCCCCATTGCGGTGCTCTCCTCGACGTCGAGCCCTTCGGTGAGCAACGCGTGAAACTCATGTGCCACGATATCGAGGATCCGACCTTCGACGCGACGGCGGCGGCCACCCACCCGTGCATGAAGATGCGCCCCCTGCACCGTCCGCCCCGGGTTCCCGCCGATCGGCAGCCCCATTGCCGCTGGTCCGTGGCCATCGATGACGAAAGTCAGCCCTACGAGCAACATCCCAATCTCGAGATCCTAAAGGGTTCGCTCTTGGCGGCGGTGGGCCTTGTCCCCTTTGCCGACGAAGCCGAAGCCGGCGGCTGGCCCGATTACTCGGGCGCCTTCGACCCGGGGTTCCAACTTGAGGACTTGTCTCATCAGGCGCTGGGTATCGTGATCCAGGAGTTCGCCGTGCAGAGTCACCTCTTGGCCAGAGCTTTCATGCTCTGCGCCAGCCAACGCCTGGACGAGGATGCCGCCGCCGAACTCGGCCGATCTCAATGGACGGGAATCGGTGCGCTGACCGCCGAAAGGATTATTCGCGCACTGGGGATCGAAGGAGAGGGCATCGACGCCATCGCCAAGGTTTTGCAGATTCACCCTTGTTTCCATCCCAGGACCTACTCCGAAATTTCCCTCGAGATCGTCGACGCTCGCAGCGTCCGGTTGACCCTTCACGACTGCCCAGCTCTGGCCGAGGAAGACGCCCTCTCGTGGTTCGCCGGTCTCGGAGAAGCCTCGCATCCGGCCATCGAGGCGATCGCCGGTGTCGTGAATCCCCGGGCGCGCTGCCATGCACTGCCCCGGCCGGCCGGGGGAGGCCTGGCCTGGCTCGTGGAAATAGACCCCGCTGGGGAACTTCGACCCGAACCCCAAGAATTGAAACTGGCCCGAATCAGCCGAGGGGCCGCCTTCGAATTCGAGCAGCGACGGCCGTTGCGCGGGTGAAGCACGCGGACGCACTGGGGACTCAAAGGAAGCCATGAAAGTATTGGTCACCGGCGCCACGGGCTTTATCGGCTATCACTTGGCCGCCCGTCTTTTGGCTCAAGGCCACGGCGTGCGTGCGCTCGTCCGGGATGCAACCAAGGGCGAACGGGTGCTCGGGCCGCTTGGGATCAAAGCCGACGAGAGAGTCCAGGGTGATATGACCGACCCGAAGGCGGTCAGCCGGGCCCTTGAGGGGGTGGAAGCCGTGGTTCATGCCGCCGCCGGCGTCTCGGTCACCGCCGCCCAAGCGGATTTTTCGGACAACCTTCGGGGGACCGAGGAGGTGGTCGGACAGGCCGTCGCCAAGGGGATCTATGCAATTTTCGTTTCGAGCGTAACAGCGATTTTTGATCCCACTCGCTCGCCCACCGAGGACTCTCCACTGGTGCAAAGTCGCACGCGTTATGGCCGCTCGAAGGCCGAGTGCGACGGGTGGGTGCGCGGGCAGCAGGATGCGGGCGCCCGAGTCGCCCTGGTGTATCCACCGGGGGTGGTCGGGCCGGATGACCCGGGATTCAGCGAATCCGTCAAGGCGTATAGATCCTTCCTCCGCCGAACGCTTCGGAGCCAAGGGGGTAACCAACTCTTGGATGTGCGTGATCTGGCGTGGTTGCTCGTAGGCATGCTGGAGGAGGAGAGGGTCGGCCGGGTCATCGCCGCGGGTCACTATTTCGATTGGGACGAGTTCACGGGCCTGCTCGAAGAGGTGACGGGTGCCGAAATTCCGCGACTGGCGGCCCCGGGCTGGCTGCTCCGGCTCACGGGCCGATCCCTGGACAGGGTTGCCACGTTGACGGGGAAGAGGATGCCAATGACCGGGGAAGGTCTTGAAATCGCCACGCGATTCCCGCGTATGGAGAATTCGCGTCAGGTGGCCGAACTCGGAATAGACTGGCGCGATCCCCGGGAGACGATTCGCGATCTTTTCGTCTGGCTGGTCGAGGCCGGCCGCTTGCCGGCGTCGGCGGTTCCCTCGCTGGAATGCGGCAGCGATCCCCCGCCTCCCCGCCGGGAGAATCGACCCTAGTCGGTTCTTTATCTGTGCCGAGGCGAAACCCGGTATGCTTCCCGTTCGATGGAAGAGTCCGGTGATATCGATCAAGGCTTAGATCCCCAAGCGCCTGGGGAGGCGTCAAGAGCTTCGGGCTGGCTGCGAAGCCTTGCCCCCTGGCTAGGGGCTGTCGGGATTTTCGTCTTCCTGCTCTGGGAGGTTCCGATTGCCCAGGTGGGCTTGGCCGCCCGGGACGCGCGACTCGATCTCTTCGTTCCCGAGATGATCGCTGCGGTGATCTTCTGGTTTCTTCTCGATTCCAGAGCCCTCGCCTACCTAATCACGCGATTCAACGCTCCGCTGGTCTGGTCCGAGGCGCGCTCCATGCGCGGGGTCACCTATATCCTCACCGCTCTGAACTGGAACGTGGGGACTGCGGCGATCGTGGTCTACTTGAAGCGCTTCAAATCGGTTCCCGCCCTGGAGTCGACGAGTTCGCTCTTTCTCTATGGAAATTGCGATGCTTTGATCATGCTCGGCCTGGCCCTGGTGGGATCTTCGGTTTTTGCTGCGACTTCGACGATTGAGACCCTCCGACACGTGGCCGGGGTGACGTTTTCGATCCAGGCTCTGCTTCTCCTCCTCCTGGCGGCTTCAGTTCCTGGGTGGCGTTGGTTGGGCCGGGTTCGAAATGCGTCCATCGTTCGCAGCTACCGCTTGGCGAGACCTGCGGATTTCGCTTTCATCGTTCTGATCAAGCTTGCCTATTTTCTCGTCTTTATATGGATCTTCTGGGCGGGCAGCCACGCCTTCGGGATCGAAATTCCCTTTGCCCTCGCCCTTGCGTCGGCGCCGGTCATCATGCTGGTCGCCGCGATTCCCATCGCGCCGGCGGGTCTGGGAACCCAGGCCGCAGCGATGGTTTTCTTCTGGTCCGATTACGGGGAGCAGGCCGAGATCGTCGCTTTTGGCCTGGTCTTCCCCATCGCCTTGACCTTAGGCCGATGCGTATTGGGCCTTCTCTATCTACGCGATCTTCGCGCTCTTCGTACGAGCAATTAAACCCTTATCATTCGGCCATTCGGAGTTGGCGGTGGGGCGTGGATAAAAAGTCCGGAAATATTGCAAGTTCGATTGTGCCCTCTCTTCGCTATCCCAATGCTCGGCGCGCCATCGATTGGCTTTGCCAGGCTTTTGGGTTCGAAGAGCACCTTGTTGTCCCTGGGGAGAACGAAGAAACCATCGTTCATGCGCAACTCATCCACGGAAACGCGATGATCATGTTGGCTTCGGCCGATTCCCATGGAGGGAACGGATTCGATCGGAAGGTGCGGCCGGCGAGTGAACTTGGAGAGAAAACGAATCAGGCGATCTATCTCGTCGTCCCCGACCCCGATGCGCACTACGCCCGGGCGGTGGCCGCAGGTGCCTCGGTCATGATGGAAATTCAGGATCAGGATTACGGCGGCCGAGGATATAGCTGTCTCGACCTCGACGGCAACGTTTGGAGCTTCGGAGACTACGACCCCTGGCAGTCTTGAGATGCGCCGTTGATAAGCGTTGCGCCGGCTTCATGGTTCTGGGATAGGAAGGGCGGCGCTCTTCTGAACGGTGCGCAGGGCGAAGCTTGAGTGGACCCGGGCAACGCCGGGAAGTCGCGTCAGCCCCTGGCGATGAATGCGCTCGAAATCTTCGGTATCGGCGACCACGACTCGGAGCAGGTAGTCGAATTCGCCGGTCATGAGGTAGCAGTCCATGACCTCGGGGATCGCCCGGGCGGCGTCCTCAAAGACCTGAAGTTCGTCCTGGTCCTGACGCTCGAGGGTGATGCTGACGAAGACGATGCCCGGCAGGCCGGCCTTCTGGGGGTCCACCCGGGCGGAGTAGCCCTCGATGATGCCCTTGGCCTCGAGGGCCCGGACCCGGCGCAGGCAGGCGGACTCCGAGAGGTGAACTTTCTCGGCGAGTTGAACATTGGCGATCCGACCCTCTTCCTGGAGCGTCGCAAGAATTGAACGGTCATAAGAGTCCATGAAGCAAGAATAAACCGTTTAAGTTCATAAAAGGGACAGATTATGCTGTATTAAGGAAATTTAGAGTCGAACAAACAAGAATAAACGAGGAAAAACAGCATATTATTGAGTTGAGGTCGATACCCGATCTCGCCCCAGGAGGAGAAGAGCATGCGGATCGGAGTCCCCAAGGAGATCAAAGTGCACGAGTACCGGGTCGGGATCGTGCCGTCGGGCGTCTCGGAACTGGTGGCCGCCGGGCACGAGGTATCCGTGGAAGCCGGGGCGGGTGCCGGAATCGGTTTTTCCGATGCGGACTACGCGAGGGTGGGAGCCCGGATCGCCGGGACCGCCGACGAAGTCTTCGCGGACTCGGATTTGATTGTGAAGGTCAAGGAACCCCAACTCACCGAGTGTGCGCGACTGCGACCGGACCAGGTTCTCTTTACCTACCTCCACTTGGCGGCGGATCCCGAGCAGGCGGCTGCGCTTTGCGAGTCCGGGGTGACGGCCATCGCCTACGAGACGGTGACGGCCGATGATGGCTCGCTTCCCCTGCTCACACCGATGAGCGAAGTGGCTGGGCGCATGTCCGTTCAAGTCGGTGCAGAAAATCTTCAAAAAGCCGCGGGTGGATTGGGAGTCCTTCTCGGGGGCGTTTCCGGAGTTGCCCCGGCCAAGGTCGTGATCCTCGGGGGCGGCGTTGCGGGTACCAACGCAGCGGAAATCGCTGTGGGTATGAAGGCGGACGTCACCGTTGTCGATCGCTCGGCCAAGAGACTTCGAGAGTTGTCATCGCAATTCGGTAACCAGATAAAAACTGCGCATGCATCGCCGGATACGGTCGACCGGCTCGTGGTAGAAGCCGACCTCGTCGTGGGGGCCGTCCTGATCCCGGGCGCCGCTGCGCCGAAATTGGTCAGCAGGGAGATGGTCAAGAGAATGAAAGCCGGATCGGTACTTGTCGATATCTCGATCGATCAAGGCGGCTGTTTCGAAACCAGTCGCCCAACCAGCCATGCAGAACCGACTTTCGTGGTCGATAGCGTTGTTCATTATTGCGTGAGCAACATGCCGGGTGGAGTGCCGCGAACTTCGACATTTGCCCTGGCGAACGTCACGCTTCCCTTTGTCAAAGCGATCGCTGATCTGGGCTGGGAGAAAGCCTGCGTCGAAAACAAGCACCTTGCTGGAGGCTTGAACGTTCAAGCTGGCCGGCTCGTGCACGACGCCTTGCTCTAGCAAGAGCGGGTAGGAAAAAATAAGGGGGGATACCGGAGTTGCCGGTATCCCCCCTTCGTCTATTCGGGGCTAGCTGTCCTGAATCTGTTTGAGCATCGACGCCATTTGCTGGTGGATCATGTTCACCGCCTGGAGCGGGCGGATCATCACCCTGAACTCGATGATCTTGCCCTCGTCGTTGCACTCGATGATGTCGACTCCGTTGACGTATTTTCCGCCGATCTTGCTTTCAAACTCGAGCACGGCCTGGTTCCCCGACAGCACCTGCTTGGTGTAGCGAAAGGAACCGGATTGGGAGTCGTCGCCGGCTGCGGAAGTCGCCCCTTCCTCACCGGGGTCGCCTCCGAAAGTCCCGGCTGCCGCGGCGAGGTAGAGCTTGGTGATCTCGCGCCCCTCCTGAGGTGTGTAGACCACCGGCGAATAGAAGATCACGTGCTCGTCTAGGAGCTCGTCCAACCCTCCAGAAAGCTTTCCTTTCAAGTACTTATGCCATTTTTCGATAACTTGCTCGATCATTTCGTTCCCCTTCCCCGGTCGCGATGGCGGCTCCCGAAGGCCTACCCTGGTGAGTGTTTGCGGGCGACTGGCCCCATCGGCTCTCGTCGGGGAGTGGATCCCGATGGGGAGCCTAGCCCAGTCGTTGTTCCTGCAAGATTTGCCCCGTTCCAGTTGCAAGATTTGCCCCGTTACGTTGCAGGACCTTCCCTGCTCACGGGGGGGCGTGGATATGGAAGAACGGTCGAGGACCGAATCGAATTTATGATCAAGGAGTCGGGAATGATTTTGGAGTCCGTCATTTTGGATGTGAAGGCTGGGGAAGAAGAGGCCTTCCAGCGGGCGTTTTCGGAAGCCCAGGCCATTGTGGCCTCGATGCCGGGCTACTGCTCCCACGAACTTCTTCGTTGCGTTGAAAAGAATTCAAGATTCCTTCTTCAGATTCGTTGGGAAAAGTTGGAAGATCACACCGAAGGCTTTCGTGGATCAAAGGAATACTCGCGTTGGAAAGAGCTTCTTCATTCGTTCTATGAAATTTTCCCCGATGTGGAACATTATAGAGTTGTGTTCTCGGGCTAAGCGTTGAAGGATTCGCTCCGCTGGATCCAGCAAGAGCGATTTTATTTTTGTATTCAAGCAGTCGCTCGGGCGCAAAAACGCGGGTAGAGAAAAATCTCTTGGCCATCGCTCACTTCGTGATCGAGAGTTTTGGGTTCTTTCGCCGAAGTTGTGAAATACGGCATACTCATTTTTAACGTCTACGTGAATCAACATGGAGAGGTCGACCAAAATGACTGAAGGAAAAGAAAATTTGGATCTGCCCGGCTGGATCCTGGACCACATGAAACGCTATGTCGAAAGTGATGGCCGTGATGGTCATATGTGGGATGCCTCTTCCGCAGGAGGTTCGGGAGTTTTTCCGACGCTCCTCTTGACCACCCAGGGGCGTCGAAGCGGAGAGCCGCGCATGTTGCCCTTGATTTACGGCGAGTCCGGCACGAGTCATGTGATCGTGGCTTCGAAGGGTGGCGCGCCTATACACCCCGCTTGGTATCTGAACCTTGTCGAGGTGCCCGAGGTTTCAGTGCAGGTCGGCGCAGAAAAATTTCGCGCGAAGGCGCGCACTGCGGAGGGTGACGAGCGAGCCTCGCTGTGGGAATCCATGGTGGCCGTCTACCCGGCTTACCAGGAGTATCAAGCGCGAGCCGGACGCGAAATTCCTGTGGTCGTTCTGGAAAAGCAGGCGGACTAGCGGTGCCGGATCGAAGCGCGCGCCGACGGGCCTTGGCGCACGTCCCCCGCCCGCACGGCTGCACCTGGGGGGGACCGACTCGGGTGTTCGAAGCCCAAGGGTTTTGGCCGCCTGGAACCGACCTTTTGGAACCTCCGCTCGGTCCGGATTCCGTTGAGACAATCGGACTGCTTGGATCCGGCGAGCCCGAGCGAGAGGATGCGTCGCTTCTTGGGTGTCGGGCGTCGGGTGGGAATTAAGGGGGCAAAAACACTCACCTTGATTTTTGGGGTCGGATCCCACCGACTTCCGGCGCTGGTTGAACGCGTTAAACTAGCCGGCCATGGGAAGCGGGTCCCTGGGCGCGGCTTGAAAGCCTTCCCTTGCGGGGTGGGCGCTCACTAGGAGGTGGGTTCATTGGAGGTCTTTCGTACCCCCGAAGAGAATTTCGACTCCCTCCCCGGGTATCCCTTCGCTCCCAATTTCGTCGAGGTCGCTTCGAGGGCTGACGCCGAAGGCCCTCCGCTGCGTATGCATTATGTCGACGAAGGCGATCCGGATGCTCACCCGGTTCTCATGCTGCATGGCGAACCCACCTGGTCCTTCAGCTATCGAAAAATGATCTCCAGGCTTGCCGCTTTGGGCCATCGATCGATCGCGCCCGATCACATCGGGTTCGGCAAATCGGACAAGCCCACGGCACGGGCGAGTTATTCTTTCGCCTCCCATATCGGGTGGATACGGGAACTTGTCGTAGCTCTCGATCTGAGGAATATCACGCTCTTCGGTCAAGACTGGGGGGGCGCGATCGGCCTGGGAGTGGTGGCCGAGGAACCCGATCGCTTCGCCCGGGTGGTCGTCTCCAACACCGTGCTCCACACCGCGAGTTCGGACCTTAACGGCCGGCTGGAATGGTCCAATCACGGGTCGGGCAAAAACGAGGTTTGTCTCGCCGAAAGCCTGCTCGATTGGATTCTCTTCAGCCAACGCTCGGAGGATATGGAGGCGAGTTGGTCCATGAGCGGTGCCCTGCAGGAACCCGTCACTCCTGAGATAGCCGCAGCCTACGATGCCCCCTTCCCCTGTGAGGAAGCCAAGGCGGGAATGCGGCAATTTCCGGCCTTGATCCCCTTAACGAGAAACGATCCCGGGGCGGGTATCAATCGGGCGACCACCGAGTTCCTTAGGACCTGGGAACGTCCCTTCCTGACCCTCTACTCCGATTCCGATCCGACTACGCGCGGTTGGGAAACAATTCTTCAGGAATTAGTGCCCGGTGGAGCCGACCAGCCCCATTCGTTGCTGCCGGGGGTCGGTCATTTCATCCAAGAGGAAGTGGGTGAAGAATTGGCCTCCCGAGTGGACGAGTGGATCGGCAGCACCCCCATCTAGACCCATGAGGCCAACGGCTGAGCGATTGGGTGGGAACCCTTTGCGGCGCTCAACCTATCTGGAAGCTGGAGGCATTTAGAGATGGACGACCTCGCGCCTGAAGAAATCGACCGACTGCACGCTGAACTCGTGGCGCTTAACGAGGAGTTGCTCCTACTCGTTGATATTTCGGAATCAGACAGTCGGCCTGTTGACCTCGATCAGCCGATTGGCCGGTTGTCACGTATGGATGCAATTGCCCAGCAGAAGATCTCTCAGGCAAATCGTCAGGCTGCCCAGGCTCGGGCGAAGAGTGTCCAGTCCGCGATTCAGCGGATCGCCGAAGGCGAATATGGCGACTGCCTGGCCTGCGGAGAACCGATCGGGGTTCACCGCCTCAAGGTCAAACCCGAAGCGGCATTCTGTATTGTGTGCCAGAGCCAGCGTGAGAAGGCGAGTTCGGTGTCGGCTAGTCGGTGACCTGCGTTCGTCACTGGAAAGCTTGGGCGCCTTTGCGCCTTGGGCGACCGAGAGGGAGTGAATGGATCGATTGAAGAGAGCAGTTTCCCGGCTGCCCGCGCTGCTCGCATTCCTATATGCGGGGGTGGTCGGAGTCGACGGCCTCTACGTGGGGCTACTGGCTCCGCCTGAGATTCTGTCCGAATACGGCTTCAACGGCGATGGCGAATCGTGGCGTATGCGCTCAGCGGGCCACTATTTCTGGTATGCCGCTTCGGTTTCCCTGGTCTTCGTATTCGTGGGGGTAGGGCTCAAAAGGCTCCTTACCCCTCGATCGCAATAGCCGCCGCCGAGGGTTCGAGCCCCCTATTCCCGGCGATTGCGCCTCCGTTTTCTCTCCAAGGGCCCTAGGGCAACTCGTGAGCCCAGACCTGAATCAGGGCATGCTCTCTCGGAGTGAGGCGAGCCTCTGGGTGGAGCGGGGTGTAAAAGAAGGGGGGCATCTCGCCCTCTTCGACCTCTTCCCATATTTCTTCCACCATATCGATTTGATCTTCGGCGTCATACCGATTCCAAGTGGAAAAATTCATATGCTCCCGGGCCTCTTCGATGTCGTATTCGACGAGCCAGGAAACAGGGGCGATGTATCCATACCAGGGCCATACGCTCTCGTTCGAATGGCAGTCGTAGCAAGCGCGTTGAAGAACAGCGCGAACGTCTTCTGGCGCCGTAATTTCAGCTTCGACAGGTGGGTTTTCGCGGTCGACGGGAACGAGCTGAATCGCGAGAACAATGCATCCGATGCCGGCTAGAATTTTATTTCGTAGAGTCATGAGTGGCCATAGTAGTCGAAATAATGATGAAGGGGTCGAAGACGGAGAGGCCCGTATCCCGAGAAGGAAGAAGATTGCAGGATCGTTATTTCGTGCTCTTCCTCTGCACGGGCAATTCGGCTCGAAGCCTTTTGGCCGAGTGCCTTCTGGCCAAGCACGGCGGCGGGCGCTTTGGCGCCTTCAGTGCCGGCAGCCGTCCTTCGGGTGCGCCGCATCCCCATGCCCTCGAGCTCCTCACTCGAAAGGGGCACCCCACCGACCAGCTCGAAAGCAAGAGCTGGGACAAATTCGCACAGTCCGGCGCTCCAACCTTTGATTTCGTCTTCACGGTTTGCGATGGGGCTCGGGACGAGTCCTGTCCGGTCTGGCTCGGAGCGCCCTGCCGGGTGCATTGGGGTTTGGCGGATCCGGTGGCCTGGGATGGAGACGAGGCTCAATGTCGGCTCGCCTTTGAGCGGACCTATGAAGAGCTCGAGTCGAGGATCTGCCGCTTCGTCGCGCTGGATTTCGAGAAACTGGAACCCGAAGCCCTGAAACGGAGCCTCGAAGAGTTGGGGAAACTTGGCTCGGGCTAATGCCCACGGGCGAGCCCGCTAGCCGTGGCCCCCGCTTGCAGCGAGGCGGCCCCCGGCTTCCATCCAGCGTTTGAACACGGCCTGGCCTTCGGCGGGGTTATAGAGATCTTCCTGATAGCTCCAGAGCCCGTTGCCCGCGTATTCGAGGATGGTCACGCAGCCGAAGCGGTAGAGTTCGTCGCCACCCGCGGGATCCGGAAGAACCTGCCAGGGGTAGTAGACGACTCGGTTGCCCTCAAAAGCGACCCACTCCACCGGAAATTGCATCATGGGCACAGGCTCCATCGCCTCGAGAATCGCTTGGCGAATCGCCTCACGCCCGCGAAACGTCCCCAGATGGTGCTCGACCCAGACACAGTCGGGGGTGTGGAGGTCCGCCCAGCCGTTCCAATCCGAGGCATCGGCGACGGCCACGATATGCCGCCAGGCGGTCTCGATCTCCTCTCGGACTCCAGCCAACACGCTCCTCCGGTCTCTCACCCCGCCACTGGGGTGTGAGCGCGGCTCTTCAAAACCGCCGATTCTATTTTCCGAGAGTACCGCTCCGGAGAAAAATTGGGGTCGCCGCCACAAAAAAGCCCACAGAATATGGTAGGTTCTACCTATGCCCCCCAGGCAATCGTCGCCCCCCGCCCACCCCTCTTCCTGCCCTCCGACCAAGATGTGCTTTGTCTGCTCTTGGTGTGGAGATCCCATGGATGCGCCCGCCGACTTGGTTCAGGAATCGCGTGCGTTTGAGCAGGCGAACCTCACCGGTGGCAAACAAGGGGTGATTCAGGCCCGGGGTGAGAAGAACTACGGCATCTGCGAAGACTGCCTCGGTCCCGCTCTGGTTCGACTGAGCGCACGGCCGACCCGGCTCAAGCCGATTTCGTCCGAGAGTCGGCGACCCATTCGCATGGCGACGGTTTCTCGGAGTTGAGCTTCGCCCTAGCGAGGTAAGATAGCCCCATGGGTACGAGTATCTGGAGCAGGGGGACACCTATCTTGATCGCCATGGCTCTTCTCTCGTGCGCGGGGACTCGGCCCGCCCACTTGGGTTTGAATGACGGCCGACTGGCGCCATGCCCTTCATCACCGAATTGTGTTTGCAGCGATGGCCCGGCGGGTGAGCATTTCGTCGAGCCCCTGTTCTTAAAGGGAGACGCGGAGGCGGCCTGGCAGGCCGCGAAGCAGGCCGTGGCAGCCATGCCCCGGACCGAGGTGGTTGAGTCGGAGCCGGGCTATCTCCACGCCGAGTGCCGGAGCGCTCTTCTGGGTTTCGTCGACGATCTCGAACTGCGACTTCACGCCGCCGAGGGGACCATCGCCATACGCTCGGCCTCGCGCTTGGGCTGGTCGGATATGGGCGTCAATCGGCGCAGAGTTGAAGCCCTCAGGGAAGAACTCGCCGCCCGGGGTGTGCTTCGTTGACGATAGAGTTTTTTCCTTGCGAAAATTTGGGATATCGGCGCGATTTTTTTCTTCGAGTGAGTGGGGGACGATCGAAATATGAGCTGTCGAAAAAGCGGGTGGGCTTGTGCTGCTCTGGCCGTACTTTTCCTTCTTCAGGGCACGAGTTTCGCCCAGGAGGAGGCTTTCGAAGTCGGCGACCGACTGGAACCGTTCTCGCTGGAGGATCAGCACGGTGAGGAACACCGGCTGGGGCCGGATATTCGGGTGATCCTCTACAGCCGGGATCGGGAGGGCGGTTCGGTGATGAGCGACGCCATGGAGGGACGGGATGGCGCTTTCCTGACCGCTCGGGGAGTGGTGTACGTGAATGATATCAGCGCGATGCCGGGCCTGGTGACCCGACTGTTCGCACTTCCCTCGATGCGCCGCCGGGCCTACCCCATTTTGCTGGATCGTGAGGGGGAGTTGACCGCCCGCTTCCCCGATCGCTCGGATGCCGCGACTCTGATTATGCTGGACGATTCGTCACTGACTTCCATCGAGTATTTCGATGACTCCTCCCAGCTCGGGGCTCGTCTCCAGGCGCTGAAGCCGGAGAGTGGAGACCTTGGTCGGCCCGACTGAGAGGACCGGGGTGCACGGGTCTTGGCCCAGGAAGGTGGTTGCGGAGGGAATCGGGACCTTTGCGCTCGTCTTCGTGGGCACCGGCGCCATTGTGGTGGATCGTGTCAGCGGGGGCGCAATCGGTCACGTGGGCATCGCGCTTTGTTTTGGCCTGACGGTGATGACCATGATCTATGCCGTGGGTGATATTTCCGGTGCGCATTTCAATCCGGCCGTAACGGTCGGTTTCTGGAGCGCCCGTCGCCTGCCGGGGCGAGCCGTCCCGATCTATCTCGGGGCCCAGCTCTTTGGGGCAATCCTGGCCAGTGGGTTGCTCCGAGTTCTCTTTCCCGCCGAAGCGGACCTTGGCGCCACTCGGCCTGGAGAAAATATCGCCGCCGCGTTCGTCTTTGAGGCAATTCTCACGTTCTTTCTCATGTTTGTCATTTTGAGCGTCGCCACGGGGGCTAAAGAGAAGGGCATTATCGCGGGCATCGCAGTCGGCTCGGTCATTTGTTTTGCCGCAATTTTAGGTGGCCCCATTTCGGGGGCTTCGCTGAACCCGGCCCGGTCCCTGGGGCCGGCGATCTTCTCCGATGCTCTAAGCCCGTTGTGGCTCTACGTATCGGCCCCCCTGCTGGGGGCTTTTCTAGCCGTGGGGGCGTGGTGGGGGCTGGGCGCCGGGAGAGGGTCGGAGTGAACCCCACCCGCCTCGGCAACCGATCTTACCGGGTGAAGAAGGGTTATTTTTTTTGTTAGGGTTGCGGAGTGCCCGAAAATTTCCGGGCCCGCTCAAAGCTAGAGAGGAAGTCATCAAGTCATGGCTGATGCAACGATGAGAGTCTCGTTCGATCTAACCCAGAAGGATCTCAAGTATTTCCGGCGGGTGATGCGAGACGTGCGAGAAAAGCACGCGAAATCGAGTGAAGAAGAAGTTCTGAGCGCCTGTCGCCAGCTCATTGAGGGTATCGCTCGGACGAGCGCCCCTGATTTTGTCCGCGATCGCGTTGGAAAACTAGAGATTTTGATCGATATGCTTGAGGACGCGGAGTGGGGTCTCTCTGGTCGGGATCGGGATCGAGTGCTGCGAGGGATGGCTTATTTCGCCGAACCCGATGACATGATTCCCGACAAAGTGCCCGTTCTTGGTTTTCTCGACGATGCCATTATGGTCGAACTTGTCGTGACTGAACTCGAGCACGAGATTGAGGCCTACCAGGACTTCTGCATCTACCGCGAAAGGCGGGCAACCCGGGGCGGCAAAGGTAAGAATCTCACCCCCCGGGCTCAGTTGCTCGATTCGCGAAGGCAGGCGCTCCACGATCGGATGCGTCGTCGTCGAAGCCGCCGCCGGGCTCGGGGCTCGAGTGGAAGCAGTAGCCGCGTTTACCTCTGGTAAGCGACGGATAGCTTCGCACTACGCGCCCGGATCGCTTTCTCGGGCTTGAAGCGATGGTGTTTCGATTTCATAGTCGAGCATGGTGTCGCCGTCGAAGAGGAAATAGCCCGACACGCTCTGCCCCTTGAGGATGCGAGGAAGCCAGAGCGGATCGTCTTCCCACATTTCGTTATAGGGGAGTCCGTCGATCGCTGTCCAGAGGGGTATCGCCTCATCGGTTTCGGTGGGCACTCCCGTGAAGTCGACACTCGTGAACACGTGGGTATGAATCGAATAGCGATCGAGAAATTGGAAGCGCAACTCGCCGCGATATTTCGGCGCGATCGGCGTGACGAGTAGCTCCTCTTCGGTTTCGCGAACCGCGCATTCGATGAGGCTTTCGCCGACTTCGAGTCGGCCACCGGGCCCGCTGATCTTCCCCGCGCCGAGCCCTCTCTTTTTACGAATCAGCAGGATCTCTGTCCCGCGAACGATAAAGGTGAGGGTGGCGACGTCTACGGGCTCCCAGTTCGACCATTCGATCTGGTCGACTCGGCGACAATTTTCAATTTTGGGGGAGGGGTCCACGATAAGGGTCCTGAAGGGCAGATAGCGTGGGGTACCCATTGAGTATGCCCCAACTCAAGGGATCCTGGCCCAGCGGGGGAATGTCAGCCTCCGAGGATTTTTTTGCCGAGTACGGTCATACCTTGCTCTCGGAGAGAGAGAGCCCCAAACTCATTGGAGCGGAAATTCAATCACCCAGAGGACAATCGATTGCTCAATAGAGAAAACGCATCGCCTTCAATGGGAGTTCGAGGCCTCAAGCCTCTCCTCCTCCTCGCGCTTGTTCTCGTGGTTGGCCTCAGCCTCTCGGCTTGTTCATCTCCGAAATCACCTTCCAAGAAACCAGCCGCGAAGTTCAATCAGCCACCCGTCCTCGAAGTCATCGGCGCCTACGTGGCGGAGCATCCAGTCGACAAGGCCGATCCTGGATGGAAAACCAATGTGCCTCGGCCCCCTGTCGTGAAGTTCAATCCATCGAAAAGTTATTACTGGTATCTCTATACCAGCGAGGGCGCACTGAAGATCGAACTTGAACCGAAGTGGGCCCCTCGGCGTGTGGCCGCGACGATCTATCTGACGGAAATCGGCTTTTACGATGGTCTGACCTTCCACCGGGTGATCCCCAAGTTCATGGCACAGGGCGGAGACCCTTTGGGCACCGGTGCGGGTGGGCCGGGCTTCAACTATCCGAGTGAGATCAATCGCAAGGCGCGGCACTCGAAGCGAGGCGTCGTGAGCATGGCCAACGCCGGGCCCCGCAGCGAGGGCAGCCAGTTCTTTATTCTCTTTGACGCAGCCGAAAATCTAGACGAAAAACACACGGTTTTCGGCAAGGTTGTCGAGGGCTTTGGAACCCTGCGGGCACTGGAAAATTACGGGTCCGAGAGCGGAGAGCCCCGCAAGGTGGTGACCATCAAGAGGGCTGAAATTCGAGTTGAGTGAAAAATTGGAAAGGTTTCAATTCCGCCCGAATCCCCACCCAATTTGCACGGCGATTGCCAAGTCATCATCGACCACCCCGTCCCTGTAGTGTATTGTGAAAGCTCCTGGGGAGGAAGAGGGGAAAGTCATGATGATCGACTCGGTCTTCTTACTGAGATGTGTAGATTGTGATGCGAAGGGCGAGCTGAGTCGCCTCTGGATCAGGGCTTCAATCGAGATCGATTCGGCTCGGGAAGCCCAGACCCTTCACTATGTTGAATGCATGAGCTGTGGTGCACACTTAAAGAGTCGGCATAGAGATTATATGGAAGCGGTCGACGACGAAGAGTGGAGCCGATTCGTGAGTGACGAGAGCGATCGCGAACAAACCCCGCCGGCAGGAATGCAGCGCATCGGATAATCGGACCAGGGGCTCACGCTGATCGAGCGAAGGCCGCTGCCAGCGTTTCCCCAGAGCCAGAGATCCAGTCCTGAAGAGGAGTTCCGGGAGAATTTCGGAAGGACGGGATGACGCAGTCCGGGATCTACTACTTCGATCACGATCGACCGCGATCCAACCCCAGTCCGCCCTACTCCGCGGGTGAAGCCGGTTTTATCTGGCTCGCCCACGACGAGTTCGTCGAGGCCGATTGGCGCCTCGAGATCTCTCCCAACTCTCTCCACGCGTTGAGGGGGCATGGGGTTGTGGGTCTCCTCAACGAGCTCGACCTGATTTTGGGCCCGGTCGGGGACGGCCAGGAGGCGGCAATCTCTCCTGGCTGTAGCGAGAAGGCGATGCATATCTTTTACGAAGCCGATCGTAAGACGTACGGATCCGTGCATGATTTTCATGTCGCCGAAATCCATGGGGTCGAGTATCGGCTCTTGGTGGACAATCGAGAATACCAGCGAACGCTTTCCCGCCTGCAATTCCTCAGCGCAACGGCCTCGCGCGAAGGGCGCGGTCTGCACCTTCGGTTTTAGGGACCGAAGCATGCGATTGAAATGCTTCTTCGAATTTCGAGGTATCTTGCCCAGGAAATGAAATTTCTGAGCTGGATCAAAAATCGGGTGAGGCGTCGCGGGCAAGTGGAGCACCACGTTCCCCTTGGTCTGGCCATTCGCTCGCATTGGCTCACGGGACAGGATGCCGAGATCGAAGTCGACCGAAGCGATGGCGTTTCCTACACGATTCGAAGTCGAGAATTTTTTTCGATCGAAGGTCGACTGGAAGCGCTGGACGAGCAGTCGCTACAGGAAGCTCGTGGACGAGTCCTCGACGTGGGTGCCGGTGCTGGGCGCCATAGCCTTCGCCTTCAGGAAGCAGGCCACGAGGTGGTGGCCGTCGACATTTCACCGCTCTGCGTAGAGGTAATGCATCAACGCGGAGTCGAGCAGGTGCGGGTAGCGGACATTTTTTCTCTCGATGCCGAGGAGTTCGGAGATTTCGACACCGTTCTTTTCCTGATGCAGAGTATTGGGATCGCCGGTAGCGGCTTTGGGCTGGAGAGGCTTCTTCTCTCCTTGGCCCCGCGGCTGCGCAGGGGTGGGCAGGTCTTGCTGGACTCGAGTCCCCTCCTCGGCACACGCTCGGATTGTGGACCCAGTCTGGAAGGGATCGACGTCTCGTTTTCGTACCAGGGGGTCGCGGGTGAGCCCTTCAGCTGGCTCTACTTGGACGAGAAGAGTTTGGCGGAGATCAGCGAAAGTCTTGGTTGGAAGACGCAAATTCTCGCTCGAACGGCCACCGGTGAGTATCTCGCCCGCCTGCTTCCCCCCGAGAAAGAGACAACGCACCCCGGGGTAGGCTAAGCACGCGTTCGCTGCTCCGCTCTACGAGGTGGACGTCCTCTTCAGGCGTGCTCGCTCGACGACTTCATCGGGTGTGGTGCTCTCCAGGGAAAGCAGGACGAGGTCGGCCCGGTCCATGGAGACGCTGCCGGTGACCCGGTTGGGGACCGAGATGCAATAAAGCCCCGCCCCCTTGGCGGATTGCAGACCTCCGGGTGAGCTCTGAATGGCAATGCTCTCGGTGGGAGTCACATTCATGGCTTCACAGAGGGAAAAATAGATATGGGGCCCGGCTTGGGTGTCGCTGAGCTCGGGCGCGCAGCGAACCGCACTGAAATGCTTGCCGAGATCCAGGCGCGTGAGCCACGCGCTGACCGCCTGCCGTTGGCCATCCGAGGCGATACCGAGCTGCAGTCCGATTTCGGCGGCGCGTTCGATGAAGCCGATCATTCCCGAGGGAGGAGTCTCCGAGGCGAGGAGTGCGGCTTTACGCTGAGCGATGTCGCCGAGAATCCTCTCCTGATTCACCCGGCCCCCGAGCTGTCGCTCGAGTCGCCTGCACAGATCGGGTTCCGGTTCGCTGGGGGATTCGTTCTCGAGCCAGTCCTCGTCGGGCAGCCGGGTGCCGTGGGCGAGATAGGTCTCGCGCCATGCTTGCTGCTCAGCGGCTTCCGCGTTCAAGCTAAGACTGTCGAAATCGAAGACGAGCGCCCGAATCCCAGCTTCTCCTCTCACTCGGCGTTGCTTGATCTTTCCATCACCGCATCCAGTCTAGCTCGCTCGGAAATTACCCGCCTCGCGGCACGTTTCGATTTTCGATGAATCGCCTACCCTGGGTCGTGGGGCGATTCGAATTCCTGGCCAGCCGAAGAGCGCCTTCGGCTGGCAGAGGGAGGCGCGCTGGGAATGCCCTCGGCTCCGCAGCGAGACGCTCAAACCGGCGAAGGGGGTGCCCAATGCTTTTAGCCCGAATCCTGCTCTGGATGAATGGAGCGAGTTTCCTGCTCTACGGCCTCGCGTGCCTGGCTTCGCCCCAGCTGGTCGCCGGCTACGCCGGGATGGAACTCCCTGGAGCCAGTGCGATGACCGAAGTCGCCGCCATGTACGGCGGTCTTCAGATCGGGGTTGGCGGCTTCTTCATCTATCACGGCCTGCGCGAGGAGAGGTTTCAGCCCGGGCTGATGCTTATGTTTGTCATGCTCGGCAGCCTTGCCTTGGCGCGTACCCTGGGGCTTCTGCTCTACGGCATGTCTTCGTATAATCTCGGTGCCACGGTCTACGAGAGCCTTACGGCGCTCCTCGCTCTCTTCGCCATGCGCCTGATCGCGGCGAACCGGTCCGAGGCGTAGAGGCGCTTGCCATGGGGCTTGGGTTTCTCAGGAACAGAGCGGAGGTCTCCATTCCGCTAGGCGGCCGGGTCGCGGCTTGTTTTTTGGTGCTCTTCTGGTTTGGATTCACCGCCTGTGCGAACCCGCTTCGATCGGCTCCGCGCGAACGTCCAGCCTCGGCAACGCCCAAGTGGTACGCGCAAAACGGCCCCCTGCTCGCCGAATACCTCGAGACCCTGCCCCCGGAACAAATTGGTCAGCCCCTCAAGGGGATTCGGCTTTCGGGGGAAGCGGACGGCCTGCGTTGGCTCGAGGGGCAGACCTACTTGGGGATTCCGTCGGGACTTCCGTCGGGGGTCTCGGTTCGCCTGGTCACGGACGGTGCCCGGACGTTCGCCTACATCTGGGTCAACGATGAGGCCGCCGAATTTACCCTCGAACCCTGCGCGGACGGCGAGCAAAAGGGAATACGCGCTCGTCAGGCCGGCGGCGCGCCCTACGCGTGGACGGTTATCTCGCCCGCCCACGGCGTGGTGTATACCGCCTGCCCGCCCGAGAGTTGGCTTCCCGATGCGCCTTTGCCCTCTGACCCGTCGAGTTCGGCGTCGATCAAATCCTGAGTCAGGGCTCTACGTACTCGTCCACGGCGCTCGCCCTCTGCTTTCGATCCCGCTCGATCTCGTCGGAAAAATCCATGAACGTGGAGAGGGTTCCAGCGGGCATTCCCGCGCGTCTGGACTGCTGTACGAGTTCGAGGAATTGTGTTTCCGAGGAGGTGCGCTCGGCCTCGAGAAAGATGACCCGGTCGCGGATCTTGAAGAAGGGCTCGCCTCTGGGGTAGCGGCGCACTCGGGCGTGGGTCAGCAAGACCTGGGCGGTGGCGAGGTTGTGCCACGCCCTGCGCACTCGGGCCTCGCTATTTTCGAGCTTGGCGAGCACCGGGGTCCATCCTGTTCCCTCCACAGGAATCGGCTCGCCGGGTTCGCTCCAGGACGGGTTCGGTTGAGGAGCCGGATAGCGCGAGCCTAGAAACGGGTTCGCCAGCGCCTGGAAACTGACCCCGGCGAAGAGTGCCGCGAGGATCCAGGCGGCGAGTATGGTTCCGCCTGGCCCTTTTCGAGAGGGCAAGTCCGGCTTTGGGTCGCTGGGGGCGAAGTCTGCGGTCTTCAAAGGGCGGCTCCTGGAATCTCTCGCTGGACCGGAGTGGCAAACTTTTCTATCGGTTCCGGGTCGAGACCCCTGACGGGTTGTTTGCCCACGCATCGGTGCGGAGGATTCATGAGTTCGCGGCTCTTTTCTTTTTTCCCCATTTTCTCTGGCCCTCGGTTCCAGGGCTGGAGGGTAGGGGTCTGCCTCCTGGCTTGCCTCGGGATGGGAGGGTGTAATCCCTACTCGGAAATTCGGAGCGAGCTCTCGCCCGCCGACCAGATGCGATTCGATCGGGGCCTACGCTCGGCCACACCCTGCTGGTCTTGTCATGACCTGACAGGGGACGCGATCAAGGTGGGGCCGCCCCTCCTTGGACTTTTCGGCCAACAGGCCGGTTTTGTAAAGGGTTTTCCGTACTCTCGGGCGATGATGGCGTCCCGGGTGGTCTGGCAGAGCGGCACCCTCGACCGTTTTCTGTCCGACCCCCAGGGCCTGATCCCTCAAAACCGTATGCTTTCAGCCCCTCTTGCGGACCCCCAGCAGCGATCCGACCTCATCTTCTTCCTTCAGCGGGTGTCGGGCCAGGCCCCTGGTCATTGAGCGTTTGTGGGCTTATCCGCTCAGCGCGTCTCTTGCCCCAGGGGGGCAACCCGCGCCCGAGGATTCGGGCTATACAAAGGGGCTGCTGGAATGGGCCATGGGCACCAACGAGTGCTCGGGCGGCCAGCAGAACGGGGTCGCTCCCGTTGGACTGAGGTAAGATTTGCCTCGCCCGACACTGGGCACCAGAAGCCCAGACGGCCGTTGGGGTCGGCGAAGCAAGCAGGGGGGACCATGGGCAAAATTAAAATCGCCATCGCGGGCGTTGGCAACTGCGCGAGCTCGCTCGTTCAGGGCATTCAATACTACGCCGAGCGAGGCCCTGAAGAAGCCATTGGGCTGATGAACTGGGATCTCGGCGGATATTTGCCCTCGGATCTCGAGGTCGTCGCCGCCTTTGACGTCGACGTGCGTAAGGTCGGGAAGGATATTTCCGAGGCGATTTTCGAGTCCCCGAATTGCACAACCGCGTTCTGCCCGAACGTGCCCAAGTCTGGGGTCCATGTGAGCATGGGGTGCGTCCTCGACGGTGTCGCCGAACACATGGCCGATTATTCCGATGAGCGCACTTTCCTGCCCTCGGATGGCGAAGAGCCTACCCAGCACCAAATCGTCGAACAACTTCGGGAATCCGGAGCCCATGTCCTCATCAACTACCTGCCCGTAGGCTCGGAAGAAGCCGCCCGTTTCTACGCCGAGTGCGCCCTCGAGGCCGGGGTTGCTCTGGTGAATTGCATTCCCGTTTTCATTGTCAGCGACCCGGCCTTTGCCGCGCGCTTCGAGAAGCGCGGCCTGCCCATCGTGGGAGACGACATCAAGGCCCAGCTCGGGGCCACGATCACCCACAGGACTCTGACCGATCTCTTCGCGAAGCGGGGAGTGAAGCTCGAGCGCACCTACCAGCTCAACACGGGTGGGAACACCGATTTTCTCAATATGCTCAACCGGGATCGCCTGGCCAGCAAGAAGGAATCCAAGACCGAGGCGGTCCAGTCGGTCACCGCCACGCGGATGAAGTCCGAGGATATCCACGTGGGTCCGAGCGATTATGTCCCGTGGCAGAACGACAATAAGGTCTGCTTCATTCGCATGGAGGGGAAACTCTTCGGCGACGTTCCGATGAATATTGAGATGCGGCTCTCGGTGGAGGATTCCCCGAACTCCGCGGGCGTTTCCATCGATGCCATTCGCTGCGCCAAGGTGGCTCTGGATCGGGGGGTCGGCGGGATTCTCCACTCACCCTCCTCCTATTTCATGAAGCACCCGCCCCAGCAGGTCACCGACGACGAAGCCCATCGCAACGTGCAGGCCTTTATCGCCGGATCTCGGGACAACTGATCCCCCCCCCCGGTGGTGGGGGCTCGGGGATCGCGCGAGCGGCTGGCCCCGTCGGGCGAGGGTCAAGAAGGGCGGCCGCTGGGGCTCGGGCCGACTTCAAATTCTTTCGAGCGGGTATTAGTAGCCGACGAGGAAGCGAGGACAGGTGGAGGCCGCCCATCCCAGCTTGATTATCGCCCTGGCGCTGGCTGCCGGCGTGCTCGCTCAAGCGGTGGCTCGGCACCTTCGTTTGCCGGGGATCGTTCTGCTGCTCGTTGTGGGGGTGGGCCTGGGTCCCGATGGCCTGGGTTGGGTACGTCCCGACGAACTCGGTGGCGGCCTCTATGCCCTAGTCGACCTCGCTGTGGCCGTAATCCTCTTCGAGGGCGGGCTGAACCTTGAAATCTCCCGCCTGCGGCGATCCCAGGTCGAGATTCGGCGGTTGGTGACCTGGGGCGCGGGCATTACCTGGCTGGGTGCGGCGCTGGCCGCTCGCTATTTCCTCGGTTGGGATTGGGAAATCGCCCTGCTTTTCGGAAGTCTGGTGGTGGTCACGGGTCCGACGGTGGTGGGGCCCCTGGTTGCGGAGTTGAGACTTCGCCCCAAGGTGGCCACGGTGCTCGAGGCCGAAGGGGTCCTGATCGATCCGATCGGGGCGATTCTGGCGGTTCTGGTTCTCGAGGTCACCATCTCTCCGGGCCTCGATTCTTTGGCGTCGGGTGGCCTAGGCCTGGTTCTGCGCCTGGCCTTCGGCGCGGGCGCCGGCATGGGCGCGGGTTTTCTCTTGGCACGGCTGCTGGCGGCTCGGCGACTGGTTCCCGAGGGCCATCGGAATATTCTCGTCTTGGCGCTGGTTCTGCTGCTCTTTGAAGCGTGCGACGCCTTAGTCCCCGAGAGCGGGATCATGGCGGCGACTCTGGCGGGCGTCGTCGTCGGAAACTCGAAGACCTCGGTGGATCGCGACCTGCGCGAGTTCAAGGATCAGCTCAGCGTCCTCCTGATCGGCCTGCTCTTCGTGATGCTGGCAGCGGGTGTTCGTTTCGAGGAGGTTCGCGCCCTGGGGTTGGGGGGCTGGCTGGTGGTCGCCTCCCTGGTTTTCCTGGTTCGTCCCCTGCAGGTCTTCGTGACCACCGCGGGATCCGACCTTTCCCTGCGCGAGCGGGGATTCATCGCCTGGGTGGCACCGCGCGGGATCGTCGCCGCCGCCATCGCCTCCATCGTCGCGCGTTCCCTGGAGAATGCAGGCCTGGAGGGCGGGGGAGAATTGCGGGCGCTGGTCTTCCTGACCATTGCCTGCACAGTTGTGGTGACGGGGCTGAGCGCGGGGCTGGTGGGCAACTGGCTGGGGGTTCGCCTCCCGGGGAGAGAGGGCGTGGCGATCCTGGGAGTGGGCGCGGTGGGCCTGGCTCTGGCGGAAATTCTCCGTGCGGGTGGCCGGGGCGTCGTCTTCCTGGACTCGAATCCCCACAAGGCTCGCGAGGCCGAGGAGAGAGGCTTTGGGGTGGTCTTTGGCAACGCGATTCAGGAGCGAACGCTCCAGCGGGCGGGCTTTGAATCCGTGGAGGCCGCTGTCGGCCTGACGGGAAACAAAACCCTCAACGGAGTTTTTGTCGAGCGTGCACGGGAGCTCTTCGGCGTCCCCAGGGCCTTGGTGGCCGCCACAGAGATTGACGGTGGGTTGGTGGCCGAGATGCTCGAGCGCGAAGAAGCCGACGTCGTCTTCGAGAGCCACCACGACCTCGAGCGCTGGGAGGCCCGCGCGCGAAGTGGCGATATCGAGATTGTTCGCTTCCTCTATCGACCGCCGGAGGAGGAGTCAGGGGGCGAGGATGGCCTCGGACGGGGCACCGCTGGCGAGCGCTTTATCGTGCTGGCGATCGAGCGCGACGGCGTGACGCGCCCCATGTCCACTCGGCTAGGCCTCAGACCCGGCGATTGGGCCAGTGTGGCGCTCCACGCCCCCGAGAGAGGTGAGGCGGTCGAGGCCCTAGTCGGACTCGGCTGGGTCCCCGAGCCCTGATTGCCCCCAGGGGAAATTCGGACCTTGGGGGGAGGAAATGAAGCGGGGTGTCCCGAGACGCGAGCCCGGACCTCAGTGCGGCGGCGATTGACCTTGCAAAATGAGGGAGACGAGCATTTTTTGCTTTATTTCGGGTGTCTTCAGGGGGTATAAAGGTGCTTTAGGGCTTGCGGAATTGTCAGACGTCGTTGACTCGATTGTAAGGCATAACGGAGTTCTGAGTTTGAGTCTCATCCTGGGAAGGAGTTCGGTGCTGATGCGTTGGCGCGGTGTTGTGTTTCGGATTGTTTTTTCAAGGGTAGATTCTGGCCAGAGACCGGCTTCGGTTGCTTCGCGCGGGCGCCGGTCACGCTTTTCTCCGCTTTTGGTCGGGCTGCTCCTCTTGGGCCTGCCCGTAGCCGCGAGAGCTGTACCCATCACGTACGACTTGACCGGCGGTTCGGCCACGATTCAGGTCTTAGTCGGTGGGGTGCTTATCGGGACCGGGGCTAGCCCAACCCTCAGCGGAAGTGTGACCCTCGATTCGGCGACCCCTTCGATCGAAGCGCTCGATGTGACCCTCGCCCCCAATATCCTGATGAGCCTAACGAGTGCCTACGGCGGGTACGACGAGATTACGATCGAGACGGCCTCGGTGGTTAGCGCTGTGGGCTTCGGTCCCACGAATCCCCCGATTGCATCCGGCAGCAGCTACACGACTTATACGGGTCCTATCGACGTTACAGGCTCCTGGGGCGCGACGAACTCGTCCGGAACGCCCGCCGGGGTTAGCGGCAATGCCATCGCTTACCAAATGACAGAGATGATCTCAGTAGTAGGCTCCGGGACGGATGTCGTGATTACCGGGGTGACTCTGCATTCCTTGGACGGCGCTACATTCGGAGAGGCTTCAGACCTGACGGTTGTCGCCGTGCTCAACTTATTCGCGACTCCGGTTCCCGAGCCCAGCAGCGGCCTCTTGGCGGCGTGGGGACTGGCTCTCTTGGCGGGTGCGCGCCGCCGCCGCTCCTGAAGCCTTGAATCGTCGCCCTTTGGCCGCGGGATCCTGAATCGGAGACTGGATTTGGATGCTATCTTGGCATCCCGACCCATCTTAGAGGTTTGATCCCCGTGGCCGATGCGATCCCCACAGGTTTGGAGCTAACCGCTCTCGATAAGGCCTTTCGGGAAAACCCTTATCCGATCGTTGCCAAGCTCAGGGAACGCGAACGCGTTCACTACGACCAGGTCTTCAAGCGTTACGTCTTCACCCGACACGATGATGTGATGGCGATCTCGCGAGATCGCGATTTGTGGTCCGACCCGCGAAAGGGCAACCCCGGGACCTTTTCCCGGGAGGTTATGGGCAATGATGATGAAGAGCCGTCCATGCTCATGATGGACGATCCCGGCCATCGGAGGCTCCGAGAACTCGTTTACCGCTCGTTTACTCCCAGGGTTGTTGAGCAGTGGCGAAGTCGTGCCCGGGCAGTGGCAGATCGGGTGATCGGGGGAATTGACTGCAGCGAGTTCGACCTGATGGAAGAAGTAGCCAGGCCGATCCCCACCGTGGTCATTGCCGAATTGCTTGGGGTCGACCCGGGCATGCACGAAAGCTTCAAGCGATGGTCGAATGACAGCGTCGAGGTCGCCTTCAGCCCGGTCAAAGAGGAAGCGGCGGTGAGGCTTGCCGAGAAGGCCCGGGCATCCCTCGATGCTTTTTTCGAGGAGGAGATCCGGCGCCGGCGAAGCGAGCCCGGCGAAGATTTAATCAGCCAACTCGTTGCCGCGGAATCGATCGGAGATCAGCTGAGCGTGGCTGAGATCATCTCAACGTGCAATCTGCTTCTGGCGGCGGGGAACCTGACGACCACCGACCTGATCGGAAACGGGACCAAGGCTTTTCTCGATCACCCCGACCAGCTGGCGAAGCTGCGCGAGCAGCCTGGCTTGATGAAGAACGCAGTGGAAGAGATCCTCCGCTACGACTCCCCGGTGGTCGAATCCGGACGTATTGCGAATGCCGACCTGGAAATCGGGGGTGTCAAAATCGCTGCCGGCGAGAGTCTCTCGGTCTCGCTGGCCGCTGCTAACCGAGACCCCGACGTGTATCCTGAGCCGAATCGTTTCGATCTCGAACGCGAGGACACGCATCACCAATCCTTTGGAGGCGGAAGCCATCTCTGCTTAGGTGCGCATTTGGCCCGTCTGGAAGCCCAGGAGACTTTTTCCGCGCTCTTCGAACGCTTCCCCGAAATCCATGCCATCGAAGGCCGACACGAATACGCACCCGTCCCCAGCTTTCGGAGCCTGAAGGAACTTTGGGTTCGGGTGGCGCGTTAGTGTCAACCCGGGGCCTTGGGTGAGCTCTGACCAGGACTTGTTGAGGGGGCCCGGGGTGGCCGACGCGGTGGACGGGCCCGAGGGCCTGGCGCTCTGGGCCCGGGCCGAACGGGTCCTGCCAGGGGGAGGGGTCTATCTCTCACGCAGTGGGCGCTTTGCCGGAGAGGGTGTGCTGCCTGGGTTCGTTTGCGATGCAATGGGCTGCCGGGTGGTTGATGCCGACGGGCGGAAATACATCGATTTCATCTGTGCAAACGGTCCCAACCTGCTCGGGTACGGTCACCCTGCCGTCCAGGAAGCCTTTCTGAAACAAGCCCAAAAACCCGCGAGTATGAACTTCTTTTCTCCTGGGATGGTCGAACTCGCCGAGCGGCTGGTGGAGCGTCACTCGGGGCAGGATTGGGCGGTCCTCGCGAAGACGGGCTCAGAAGTCGTGACCCTCGCCTGTCGGGTCGCGCGCAAGGCGACGGGGCGGTCTTTGATCGTGGCGTTCAACCAGGCCTACCACGGTTCGGATGCCGAGCTTTCTCCCTGGCCGCCCCCCGGCGTGCCCTCGACGCGCTTGGACGATATCGTTCGCCTTCCCTGGAACGACGCCCCGGCGCTCGAGGAATTCTGTCGGGACCATTCGGGAGAGATCGCGGGCGTTCTCTTCAATGCCCTCGACCAGAATTCGTTTCAGCCCACCCGCTTCGCCGAGCCCGCTTTCGTCCGTGCCATTATTGACGCGGGTCAGAAGACCGGCGCTGCCCTGATCCTCGATGACGTGCGTCAGGGATTCAGGATGGATCCCCGAGGAAGCCATCGCGCGCTCGGCGTGGACCCAGACCTTCTATGCTTGGGCAAGGGGCTGGGGAATGGGTATTCGGTGTCCGCGTTGCTCGGCCGAGAGGCGCTTCGAGCGGGAGCGCGTGGGATCATGTTCACCTCCTCGCTGCATTTTGAACAGCCGCCCATGCAAGCCGCGATGGCCACCCTGGATGCTTATGACCGCGAGGGTGCTTTCGATGCCATGAACCGTGCGGGTCTACGGCTGCGAGAGGGGCTACTGGCCGCGGCCAGCGCGACAGGTCATGTCATTCAGTCTTCGGGGCCTCCCAGCATGCCCACCGTGCTCTTCGAGGACGACCCGGATCACAGTCGGGGGATACGGTTTTCGAGGGAGGCCGCTCGCCGAGGCGTCCTGATTCATCCGGGGCTCAACGGTTTTCTCTGTGCGGCACACGATGATGAGTCCATCGATGAGGCTCTCGTCGCCGTGGAGGCAGCCCTCGCCGCGACGCCTCTTCGGCAGGATTGAGATTCCGGAGATTACGGCCAGAGGGCTGTTCTCGGAGGCAGGCGCCTCGGGCGGACAGGGAGGGGAGGCGCAGGGAGTACCTCCCAAGCTCCCTGGAGGCAGATCCGATCGCAGATGGATTCCTCGATGTCCAGGATGGCTGGACTGGCTTCGGGACGGTCTTCCCGTCGGCAGATGAACCGGTAGACCAAGGCTTGCGCCGTGGGCCCGCGCCCACCCAGTTCGCAGACTAGAAGTTGTTCGGGCTCGCATTGTGCGGCCAGGGCATCGAGGTCGAGGCTCCTCGCGAAGTCTCCCAATCTCTGGACCCAGAGATTGTTGGACAGCTCGCTCTCGATGCCCTGGCCAAAATCGTCCATCCAGCGCTGCATGAGTTCTTGAATTTGTCGGGCGGTTCGAACGTCGGTGCAAAATTTGACCACAGTTTTCTCCAAAATTTCTAAGGGCTGGTTTTCGTCAGCGGGCTCAGGCGCGGCGTTCTCTACTTCAGGCTGAGAAGCCGAGCCGGCCGCTGCTTTCGCTGAGGGTGGAGTTCCCGTCGTGGAAGAGCGCGGATGCCGGGGGGGGCGGTGAGGGGGAAGGGTTGGGTTGGGGGGGCATGGTCTGACCTCGGATTGGGAGTTGTGTTCGCTCCCCCTCCCTAAAGCAAGCGTTGTGCCATGAATCTAAGTATCTGATTTATAAGGATTTATTTCCATTTCCACGCGATCCCAAGCCTTTGATAGTAAAATAAAATAGACACTCTGGGATATTCGGCGCGTAACTACGGTTCTAGGTTCTATTCTCGTTGACTTTTTGGCGATAGTCTTCTTATATTTACTGTCATAGGTAGTAGACACTTACTGAATTGGGAGCCTGTCATGTCCGGATCGATCTTACGCGAGGACGGCCGCTCGGCGAGCGAGCGCTTGGGCCTTCTTCTCGAACTCTCTCACGGATTCAACGCTCAGCGTGATTTCGACGAACTCCTGCCCCTGATCGTTCAAAGGACAAAGGCGGTACTGGGCGCCGAGGGTTGCTCGCTTCTCCTCGTCGATGAGGAGGCCCACGAGCTCTATTTCCCCGTGACCAGCAGCGCCAAGGCGGGCATCGACCAAAGCCTGCGTTCGCTTCGCTTTCCCGTGGCCCAGGGCATCGCGGGGCAGGTGGTACGAACCCGCCAACCCCTGCTCGTCAACGAAGTTTCCGAGAACCGCTACTTCAACCCCGATGTCGACCGCCGAACAGGCGAGGTCACCCGGAGCATGCTGTGCGCTCCGCTCCGCAGCCGGGACAGTGTTATCGGAGTGATTGAGGTGATCAACAGTCTGGATGGCTCCTTCGAGGAGATCGACCTGGACTTCCTTGAGGCCCTCGCGCTCTCGATCGCCCTGGCCGTGGAAACCAGCATGCTTATGGGCAGCCTGCGCGATACCACGACGCGCCTGGCTGGCGAAGTCAGTGGTCTGCGGCGCGAGCGGGTCCATGCCGATTCCTTTCCCGAGATCATCGGCCAAAGCCCTGCCATGGAGTCGGTTTTCGCTCTGATGGAGAGCGCTACGAACGCCTCCATCGCCGTGCAGATCCAGGGTGAGACCGGGGTCGGCAAAGAGTTGGTGGCCCGGGCGATTCACAACAACGGGGGTCGGAAGGCTTCCCCCCTCGTCGCGCTCAACTGCGGTGCCATGCCGGCGTCACTCCTGGAGAGCGAGCTCTTTGGCTTCGCCCGGGGTGCGTTTACCGGCGCCGACCGCGACAAGCCAGGCCTCTTCGAAGCGGCCGATGGGGGCACCCTTTTCCTCGATGAGATCAACGCGATGCCTCTTGACCAGCAGGCCAAGCTTCTGCGCGTGATCCAGGAGGGAGAAATTCGGCGCTTGGGGGAAACCGTTGCGCGGAAGATCGACGTTCGATTGATCTCCGCGAGTAATGCGGACCTGCTTCAAGAGGTCAAGGAAAAGCGGTTTCGCGAGGATCTCTACTACCGGCTCAATGTCTTTCCGATCCCAGTCCCCCCCCTTCGCGACCGGGCCGGTGATATCCCGCTCCTCGCCAGTGGAATCATGAGCCGAATCGCGAAAAGAGCAGGGGAAAAAGTCAGGGCGATCGATGCGGACGTCTTGGAGGCTCTGATTCAATACGACTGGCCGGGCAACGTGCGAGAACTGGAAAACGAGCTGGAGCGAGCCCTGGCACTGGCCACGCCCGGCGCCTCGATTTCGGTCGACTCCCTTTCTCCTCGCATCGTGGAGAGGTTTCGATCGAATTCGGGCAGCGACCCCGGGGTCTCTCATCGGCGGGGGAGCCTGCGCGAGGCGCGGCAGGAGTTCGAGCGGGGATTTCTTGTTTCGATTCTCCAGCTGCATTCGGGAAATGCGACCCAGGCCGCGAAAGAATTGGGTATTAGCCGGCAAATGTTGCAGAAAAAGATCAAGGATTGGGACCTGCGCTCGGCCGGTGTAGGATGAGGCCGGGGCGGCGAGGCCCCAAAGAGGAAAAACCGATGAAGAAGTTCTGTGAAATGACCCTGCTGGTCTTCGTGGCCATCCCTTTGATCGTGTCCGGGAGCTGGGCGGATTCCGATGTCGCCCCTAAGCCCTCGGCAATGGTCTACAAGTCGCCCACGTGTGGCTGCTGTACCGCATGGATCGAACACCTCGAAGAGAACGGCTTCGAGGTGTCTTCAAAAGATATTCCCGATGTTGGCCCCGTGAAGCGTATGAATGGGGTGCCGGCGGGGATGTCCTCCTGCCATACCGCAATCATCGGCGGCTATTTCGTCGAAGGGCATGTGCCCGCCGAAGATATCGAGAGACTCCTGCGTGAGCGGCCGGAGATCGCGGGCCTAGCGGTTCCGCGGATGCCCATCGGCTCGCCGGGCATGGAGGGTCCGAATCCCGAACCCTACTCGGTCTTTGCCATCAAGGAAGACGGCAGCACCGCGATCTTCTCGACTCACACGCCCTAAGAGTTCGAAGATCCTACGCTGGGCGAGTGGGCCCTAGCGAGCCACCGAACCGCCGTCGACGCCCATGGAGTGTCCGGTGACCAGGGAAGCTCGGTCCGAGCAGAGCCAGACCACGGCTTCGGCGATTTCTTCGGCCTTCCCCAGGCGTCCGATGGGCATGCTCCCTCGATGAAACGCGCCGTCGCCGGATCGGCTTCCATGGCCTTGCGCAGCATGGGGGTATCGATGCTGCCGGGGCAGATGGCATTGATGCGAATCCCTCGCCGGGCGTTCTCCACCGCGGCGGTGCGAGTGAGACCGAGTACGCCATGCTTGCTCGCGCTATAGGAAGAGAGACCGGGGGTCGCGATCAGACCCGCCCCGGATGACATGTTGACGATGGCCCCCCCACCCGCTTCGAGCATCTCAGCGATTTCGTATTTCATGCAGAGGAAGACGCCGGTGAGGTTCACGGCCTGTACCCGGTTCCAATCCTCGAGGGAGACGGTTTCCAGGGTTCCCGTAGGGCCCGCGATTCCGGCATTGTTGACCGCACAGTCCAGGCGGCCCAGACGACTGACGCAGTGACGGACCATGGCGCTGACTTGGCCCTCGTCCGAGACGTCCACCTGGAGTGCTTCGGCTTCGCCCCCGCTCGCTTGGATTTCCTGGACGGTTGCCTCGGCCGCGTCGGAGTCCCGATCGCAGACCAGGAGCCGGGCGCCTTCCCGGGCGAGGAGTTCCGCCGACTTTCGCCCGATGCCGCTGCCCGCACCCGTGACGAGGGCGACTTTTCCCGTAACCATTCCTGTCATGGAACCTATCCTCCAGACGCCAGGGCCCAGCCCTTTGGCCTTCGTGTGAGCGCGGGCGCACGGATGCGTCCGGCGGCAAATTCTCGCGAATCTCTCGTCCGCTGAACAGGCTGAAAAAGCGGCTCTCGGGCGGCAGCCACCCGGCGCGGATTTCGTTAGCCTCCCTAAATGGAATCTGGAAAGCCGAAAAGACAGGAGCAGGAAACCGCCCGCGAGGGAGTGACCGAGGTCGCGAAGGATGTGCTTCGGATGGAATTGCCGATCTCGATGCCAGGCCTCGGGCACGTGAACTGCTACGCCTTGCTCGATAGCGAAGGGGCTGCGCTCATTGACCCCGGCTTGCCCACGGGGAGTTCGTTCACGGCGCTCAAGCAGCGGCTTGGCCAGGCGGGTCTCTCGGTCAAGGATTGTCATACCGTGGTGGTGACCCACTCCCACCCCGATCATTTTGGCGGGGCCTCCCGGGTTCTCGCCGAGTCCAATGGCAAGCTCATCGCCCACAGCAGTTTCAGCCTGGGGATGGGAGGACACGAAAAGCCCGAGGTCTCGGTCAACGACTTGCACGCCCACGAAGAAGCCGAGGCCGGTCGAGAGCCGGGCCCTGAGGCAGAGCGCGCCGAGGCTCGGAAACCCTTTACTCCCGCCTCGCCGAATTACTCGGGAGGGCCCACGCCGTGGGGAGGCCAGCAGCCGCGCCCGCCCTTCAAGATGCGGATGCGCTGGCGCCTTATGCGTACCCTCGGAAAAGCCATGCGCTTTCCGACCATCACGAACCCCGCGCTCGGGGGCGATGTGATCAAGCTGGCGGGCCGAGAGTTTTTCGTGGTGCATACGCCCGGCCACACCGAAGATCATATTTGTCTGCATGATCCCGCTGAGGAAATTTTCTTGGCGGGCGACCATGTGCTGCCCACGATCACGCCTCATATCTCAGGTCTGACCCTGGAGAAGGATCCGCTCAAGGCCTTTTTCGAATCCCTGGATCGGGCGGCGGCCATCGAGCACGTCAGTCAGGTACTTCCGGCCCACGGCCATCCGTTCAGCGACCTTGCCGCGCGTTGCGAGGCGATCAAGGACCATCACGACGAGCGTCTCGAGCAGGTCCGTTCCATCGCTCGGGAACTCGGCCCCGCCCCGGTACGCGCCTTCATGGAGCGGCTCTTCAAGGAGCGGAGTTGGGGGGGCATGGCAGAAAGCGAAACCTATGCCCACCTCGAGCATCTGCGCCTGATGGGTAATGCCGAGAGCCATCAGGATGATAAGGATCGCATGATCTACACCTTCTAGCCGAGACCGCGTCAGCCGGAATCGTCCGGGCATCGAGACGCGGGTTCAGGCGAGGGTTCAGGCGAGGGTGCCGCCGTCGACGCGAATTTTCTCGCCGTTGATATGCGCCGCATCCTCCGAAGCGAGGAATGCCACGAGGGCCGCAGCGGCCTCCGGGCCCCTAAATGTGTCCAGGGGCATGATGCGTTCGAGTAATTTGACGTCGGCCCCTTCGGGCAGGACAAATTGATCGTGCATGGCGGTCTTCACCGATCCGGGGCAAACGGAGTTGGCACGCACGCCTTTTTTCCCGTACTCCACGGCCAGGGTCGAGGTTAAGGCCAGCACGCCCCCCTTCGAGGCGGAGTAGGCGGCGGTCCAGGGGTGCCCCGCGAGTCCCGCGGTGGATGCCATATTGACGATGCTGCCCCCGCCGTCGAGAAGGTGCGGGAGCGCGGCCTGGCACATCAGGAAAGTCCCGGTCAGGTTGACCTTGAGGATGCGATTCCACTTTTCGAGTTCCAGGTCGAGGGTGTTGTCGAAGTGAAGGATGCCCGCGATATTGCAGAGGCTGTCGATCTTGCCGTACTCAGAGATCGTCGCCTGGATCGCTTTGGCCACATCGTTTGGGTCGCTGACATCGCAAGAAAGGGCAAGCGCTTCGCCCCCGGCGTCACGGATTTCTTTGGCTGTGGCCGTTACCGCTTCCATCTGGATATCGGTGCAGACCACGCGCCCACCTTCACTGGCGATTCTTTCGGCGCTGGCTTTCCCGATCCCGGCAGCGGCGCCAGTCACAATGATGACCTTGTCTTCGAAACGCTTCATGGTCTTTTCCTCTCGGGTGGTTCTTTGGGCACGTTCGTAAAATGGGGCCGGTCTCAGTTGGGCGTATATTTTCGGAGTTTGCGCTGAAGGCTTTGCCTGTGTAGACCGAGTCGCCGGGCTGCTTGGCTGATATTCCCATCGCACTCGGCCAGGACGTACTCGATATATTCTCTTTCGTGTCGGTACAGGCTTTGAAACTCGTCCGGGATGGGGACGTCTTCTTCGGTGTCTTCGCCGGTTAAAGCCCGTTCGATCTCATCGGCGTCTACGGGCTTGGTGAGGTAAGCGGTCGCACCAAGCTTGGTAGCCTTCACCGCCGTTGCGATACTTCCGTACCCCGTGAGTACGATGATGACGGCATCGGGTGCGCGTTCCTTGATGCAGGAGATCACGTCAAGGCCGCTATCCTGGCGGATTCTCAGGTCGACTACCGCGTAGCGGAAGTCGAGTGTGGGATGCTCTTGGACCTCGCGAAGGCTTTCCAACCACTCGACGCTGTAGCCACGGTCCCGGAATTCCGCCGCGAGCGTGTCGGCAAAGCGCTGATCGTCTTCGACGATCAATAGGCTTCTGTTGTCCTCGGCCGGGGGATTTTTTTCGGTCTCCAAAAGTTCGCGGCTCCAGTCATCGTGGGTGGAAGCTCTATCTTACGCCTCTCCACCAGGGGATTCGACCCTTGGCGGTCGGGGCAAGGAGACCTTCGCAATGGCCCCTCCGTCGGGCCGGTCCTCAAGAAGGAGGGCCGCTCCGATGGCCTCGGAAAGGCTATGGACATAGTAGAGTCCCAACCCCACGCCGCCAGGTTTGGTGGTGACGAAAGGTTCACCCAGGTGGTTTCGCACGACGGCGGGCCAGCCGGCGCCACGATCGGCGACCGAGAGGTCGACATGGTCGAGGGTTCCCTCGACCACGACGTCGACGGTGCAGTTTTCCCCACCGGATTGAATGGCATTGTCGATTAGGTTTATCACGCCCTGGGAGAAAGCGACTGAGGGGATGAGAGCTCGGTAGGGGCCACGGCCCGTCGCGTGGTAGCGAATGGTGACGCCTTCTTCGTGATCATTGCGGATGCCCCGACAGACCTGGCTGACGAGCATGTCGATGTCTGCGACCTCGAGACTCAGCCTTTCGGGATCGAGCTGAGAGCCCGCCATGTGGCGTAGGACCTCACCGCACCGCTTGAGTTCCTCCCGGGCGGTGACGAGATCGGCGTTGTCCTCGAGGCCTTGGGAGCGGGCCAAGCGCCCGAGGCGCAATTGGGCGGTGTTCAGGGGCGTGGCGAACTCGTGAGAGAGCCCAGCGGCCAGAGCGCCTACGGCGCGAAGTCTGTCAATGCGAGTCTTGCGCTCGCGGGCGGTGGACAGGTCGGTCTGAAGAGTGCTGAGGGTGCGGGATAGCCAAGCTGTCAGAATCCAGAAGACGAGGGCGACGAGAAATTGCGCGGGAAAAAGGATGGTTCGCGGGAGCAGAGAATTTTCGAGCGCCGGGGGGATCTGGGCACTGAATTGGATCACGATCACGCTGAGCAGGAGGATGAGGAAGAAGGCGAAGCTACGCCCACCTTGGAGGAGCATGGCGCCGAGTACGGAGTGGACGAAGAGAATCGGGACCGTCGGATTCCACGCCCCCCCGGTCAGCGCGAGTAGAGTCGAAAGTACAGCGATATCCACGCAGAGCTGGATCAAGATCTGCGGAGCTGGAAGTTCCCAGTCGCGCTGGAGCGCAAACCAAGTCAACAGGTTCCAGACGACCAGTAGACCGATTGCCCCGGAGAAAGTGGGCAGAAGATCGGGATCCATCATTTCGAAATAGAGAGCGGGAAAGATCGAAATGATTTGCGCAGTAATGGCCAACCAGCGTAGCCGGACGACCCAATGCAGCTTGGCCGTAACCTCTGCCGGGTCGGCCGTCATGGGCGGAGAAAAGAAGGAACGAATGCCACTCCACATGGAATTTACTGCCCTCCGCCGTCGATTTCGATTCGCTGACCCGTGGTGTAGGCGTTTCTGGAAGAAACGAGATGGCGGATGGTGTCGGCGATATCCTCGGGCTGGCAAACCCTTCCGAAGGGCATCTGGGCTTCGATCTGACGCAAGTCGTCGATGCCCGCAGTGGCCTTCATGAGTCGGCTACCCATTTCGGTTTCCACCAGGCCCGGCGCCACGACGTTGACCCGGATACCGTGGCTCCGCTCCTCGGCGGCCAAGGTCAGGGCGAGGGATTCCATGGCGGCCTTCCCCATATTATAAGGGGCTCCTCCCGCGGCATTGTATTTTGTGGCCACGCTCGAGACCATCACGATGTCACCTCGCTCCTGCTCTCTCATTTCGGGCAGCACGAGTTTGCACAGTTCGTGTGGCCCCAGGGCATGGACGCGCATCAAGCGCTCGAGCTCGGCGGCTTCGGTCTTCATAACACCTCGTCCCCGGCTCGCGATTCCGGCGTTGTTGATCAGGATGCCAACCGGGCCGAGTCCCTCCTGAACTTTATCCACCATGGCGGTCAGAGCCGCGGGATCCTCGATGGCCGCGCAAACCGCCAACGCGCGCCGGCCCAGCTTCTCCACCGTCTCGACGGTTTCCTGTGCAGCTTTTTCATCGCGGTTGTAGTGGACCGCGATATCGGCGCCGTCTTCGGCGAGCGCCCGGGCGACCGCCCTTCCGATTCCGCGACTACCACCGGTGACGAGCGCGATCCTACCCTCGAGTGACATAGGCCCCGATCTCCTTCTGAATTTGATGATCGCCAGGATTCCCCCTGGGCCCGTATAAGCTACCCGATTGGGAAGGGCCGGAATAGCGGAGTCGGAGGCGCTAGGCTTCTCGACCATGGATCCCGATCTCTCCGCTCTCGAGCGTTTCTGGAACTGTCGGCTGACCGCACGGGGCCGCAGCAGTGGTGAACCCAGAAGCGTCACCATCTGGTTCGCGCTTGGCCCGGGGAAGGTCTACCTGGCAGGCAGCGCCTCGGGAACGCATTGGTGCAGGAACGTGGCTGCGCATGCCGACGTTTCCCTGGTTATCGGGGGCAATCGGTTCACCGGCCGAGCAAGCGTGATCGAAGATCCGGATGAGGCCGACTCGATTCGTCAACGTTTCGTCGATCGCTACGCGCTGGCCCGGCTATCGAGACCCTTCGGTGGTTATCGAGATTCGACTCCGGTGGTCATCGATCGATTGAAAGTCGAGCCCAAGGCCTAGAGAACTCAGTCCTCCTCTGGACGTTCGAGAATATTCTCACGCCCGGTGCTGAAGTCGCGCAGGCTCGAGTGAATCGGAAGAGCGTCGCCAACGTGGTCGGGTCCGAAGGTGTGACATGCGGCGCCGACCACGGGCTGAAATGTGGTGCCGCGATCGACCCGTTTAAAATCGTGAACCCGGCCCCCGCCGATGAAGAGGCCCCTGCGCAAAACCCAAGCGGCTTCGGCGAGGTCGTCGTCGATTTCGTCGCTGATGAAGCGGTGGAAGGGTCGGCCCGAGAGCTCGAGCCCCTCGAAATTGGGGGGGGAGGCTTCGCCGATTCGATTGCCTTCGATATTCCACTCGAGCAGATCAAGCCCGTCGCGCTCGAGGTGGGCCCGGGTGGTCCCCCGAACTCGATCGGGAAGCGTGATGTCGTAGCGCCGGGTCGTGGCCCCCCCGGCACGGGTCCGCCGGGCGTGTACGAAGGCGAGGCAGGCGAGGTCGAAGAGATGGGTGCACTGGGCGGAGGCATCGGTAGAGCGTGCGAGCTCGATCAGGGGCAGGTCGAGGCTCGCCCCCTCGAGTCGGCGAAGTGGCACCAGGGCGCCGGGGCAGGTGGTCCAGGGCACTCGGATTCCCTCGCCACTCAGCCGGCTGGCATTTTCGCCATCGTGGATCAGCTCTACAGCAAAGTGATGAAAATCGTCAGCCAATTCGGTGCGGACACGGTGTTCTTCGGCCTCGAGCACGATGCAGCGACGATAAACTCCCTGCCCGTAGTCGTCTCGGCGAGGCACCACGCGCTTTCGGACTTCGTTCTTCGGACGGCCCGTGGAATCCATGAAGTCCTCTCGGCGAACTGACGGGCTCAAGGGCTCTGGGGGAGCGCGGTGGAGACGTCGCTCTCCGCGCGTAGTTGCTCGAGGTAACTTCGCAGGGCACGGTCGCCTGTCCGACGAATATACTCGCGCCTGACCTGGTCTTCGATTTCCTCGAAGGGGAGTGAGGTTGAGGGCAGGGAGTCGGTGAGCCGCAGCAAATGAATGCCGATGCCCGATCGAACGGGGAGACTGGTTTCGCCGGTCTCCAGTTCCATGACGGCACCGAGAGCGGTTGGGCCGATGTATTCGCGCAGCTTCATGGCGGGTAGCAGAGTGTTGGGGAGCGGTGAAATTTCCTCGTCGCCCAGTCGCTCGGCGACTTCCTCGAAAGGGACTCCGGCCACGAGCTCGGCTCGAGCAGCCCGTGCTCGCTCCAGGGCGTTCTGTCCGTCGTCTTCGTAGGGAATGCGAAAGAGGATCTGATCTACGCGGTAGCGCCCGGGCCGGGCGAAGAAAGCCGCTTCCTCGGCGTAGAAGGAGCGCAATTCATCGTTCTCGGGCTCGCGCTCTTCGGCGCCCGAAACCACGGATTCGATGAGGCTCGAGGTCAGGTCGGCGCGCACCCGGCGGTCGACGGTGGCTAGGCCAAGCGCGAGGGCGCGTTGGACGAGCAACTCCTCCTCGATCATGCGATCGAGAATATGGCGTCGCACCTCGTCGTCGATGGGATTCCGAGAATCGCTCGCAAACCCTGCCAGAAGTCGCTCGTAGTTATCGCGCCGCAGGACTTCGCCATTGACCACCGCGACCGCATCGGCGGGCATTATTTGCTTGCTCCCGCTTGGCGACTCAAGAATTCCGTAGGCGGCCATCAGGAGACCGCACGCCGCACCGAGTCCCAGAAGCCAGGGGATGCGCTGGCCTTCGTCGCTCTCATTCGCTTCTGATTGTTTCACCCCATGGCTCCTTGCTCTCGGGAACGCTGTTCTGGCATTTTCGGCAAGGCTTCGCGCTTTGCCGGGCCGTTACTATACGCGACCTAGATCGAGGGGCGGCCTCTTGGGCCTCCTCATGGCCCGAAGTGTTCTCCATCGCATCCCCGGAGTTTCATGGGCCCCACAGGGAAAAATTTCGGTGGCGAGTCCCGCAGATTTTCTGGCATCTGGAACCCGTCATGGGTCTGTGACCGTATGGGTCACGGACGCGTGCTTTTCTATGAGTGAACCCAAATTCGCCGGCGGGGAGGGTTGAGACGGCGAAAGGGCAAAAGCGTGCGAATGCAGCGGAGATCCCTTGGGTGTTGCCCGACCGAAGGCCAACTTCATAAGGACAGAAAAGACGGCGGAATGAAGATGAAAGCGTGCAAGATCATCGAGCGATTCGTCGATGAGTTCAGTGAAGGCTCGGTGAATGGGCGGTGAATGGGCGGGGTCGAACGCCTTCAACGCGGCGTCTCGAAACTCGAAAAAGCCTTCAGAAACCGCGAGAGGGAGAGGAACCCCGCCGCGCTCCAGGGTCTCCAAACCTATTAGATCCCAAGAAGCGAACGAACTTCCCGGAAAAAATGTCACCCGAGGCCCCGAAGAGGCCACTTCAAAGGAAGAACCTCAAAGCCCCACCCCAAAAATCACCACCCCAAAAATCACCACCCCCAAAATCACCACCCCCAAAATCACTACCCGAAAAAGCACCACCCTAAAAAGCACACCCCACGAGAGAAGAGCCATCCATTCACCACCCCAGGAAACGGGAGAACGTCGAAGAGAAGTCAAGGTCAACCACATACGAGAAGACACCCAAGCGGCCGAGAAGGCCAAAGGCGAGTCGGAGGGCGAATCATGCGAAGCAAGAACGGCAAACCCATCGGACGAAAACTCGAGTCTGCTGCGCCGTGTTGCGCGATCTGCGGGAGCACCTCGGTGGTTTGGGACGAAGTCTGGGAGCAGGAAAATTTGACTCTCGGCGAGTGCCTCCACTGCGAGTATCGCTGGACTCATATCGCCTCACCCCCCTCGACGCGCGCCATGTTCGAGGCCTCGGTTGAACCCGATTGGATCGAGCAGGACAGCATGGGCGAAGCTGCGTAATTCGCGATTGGGCTCGGGTATTGAGCTCGCGGTGGTCGACTTCCACGGGCCCGGCTCTCGGCCGGGGCATGGGTTGTTCCTCGGCGCTACCGACGCCCTCGGGAAAGAGGGGACTTCGGCTCCACTTCCCAGCGAATCAGGTCGAGGGTCTTACGGCAATGCAATCATCGTCCAGCGCAAAAGCCCCGCCCCGAAAACCACGCCCCCACCCAGAGCGTCGCGGCTCCGCGTCTTCTCGCCCCAGCTAGACCGCGAGGGCCGAGTGAGAAGGGACTCAAGCCGCCCCCAGGGTTTTTTAGGGGCGATTTAGCATGGGCCACCCCGGGAATTCCATTTCATTTGGGGCGACGGGCATTTCCAGCGGGTAAAGTCCCCTCCGAGTCCCTGGCGAGGCCGGACTCTTGCGACGGGTGGGCAGCGAGACGGGCTTCTGATTTTCCCCCTGGCTGGGGTATTTTCGGCGCCCGGCACCCGGGCGGGGTTTGGCCGCGAGGGGTGCAATGGGCCGGTCGATACGCGGGCGATGGGATCAAAGGGGAGCAGAGCTTCATGGCGAAACGAATAATCCGAGCAACGCGAGGCGGTGCTCTCTTGGGGGCGCTCTGTCTGCTCTTCTCGACGCTCGCTTCGGCTCCGGTTCAGGGCGCTGAAGTCGTCGACATTAGGATCGGAGTGCACCCGGACTACACGCGAATGGTCTTTGAGCTCGACCGGCCCGCCAGTTATAAGGTCCTGCTCGGGAACAGTCGCACGGAAGTCCTCATCGCCTTGCAGGCCGGCTCCATACCCCGGCGGATCGAGTCCCAGAAATCCCTGGTGAGCCGCATCGACCTGATGCCCACGGCATCGGGCTCGGAAGCGCGGGTTTCCCTGGTGCGCGACGGTTTGAGCCTGAAGGAGATGGTTCTCGTGGATCCGCCCCGAGTCGTGGTCGATATTCTGGGGACGAAGCCCTCCGTTGTGTCGCCCGCCGCGCCGAAGAAGCCTACCGCCGGGAGCAAGGCGCCCGGGGCGAGCAAGTCCAAGCGCCAGGCGAAAAGTAAGGCCAAGGCCACCCCGAAGATCGCCGCCAAGGGTTCTTCAAAGCCCTCGGTCAAGCCCTCGGCCAAGTCCAAGCCCGCCAAGGTGATCGCGGCCAATTCCAGGCCCTCGAGGCCGGTGATTCGGGTCGAGGCGCCTCCCAAGCAGTCTCCGCCCGCACCGCGAAGGAAATCCGTGACGCTCTCGCCGGTGGCCCAGGGGGCCAAGGCCGGTGGAGCTCCCGCGAAGGTCTCCGCATCCGGGATCAAGCCCGTGGCTGCTGGGCAAACCGGGCAAGCGCCCGAGACGGAAGCGAACGAGACCACGGCATGGGCGAAGCAGATCATTGCGGTGGTCGGTCTGGTTGTTCTCGTGGGGGGCTGGGGATGGGTCCGCCGCCGCCGAGGCCAGGGCCCGGTGCCGAGTGAGGCCCAGGACGGCGGCGTCGAAGTCGCCCCGGAAACGTCGAATCCCTTTGCGGTCCTCGAGCCGCCGGGACCCGAGGAGACCGAGGTGATCACCGCCGGTGTCGAGGCCGAGCCCGATCTTGCGGCGGCCGTGGATGAGGCCATGGGCGGCGAGGCCAGCGAAGCCGAAGCCGATTCCGAGCAAGCCCTCTTCGACGAACTTCCGCTCGGCGCCGCGCTTGCTGCCGAGTCCGATGAGATCCCCGATCCGGGCTTGGACCCGGGGCCGGAGATTGTGGAGCCGGCGCCTCTCGCGAGTGCGCCCGCCGAAGCCGACGAGATCGCCGAAGCCACGGCGACGCCCATGGATCTCCACGAGGCGGCGGTGGAAGCCGCAGCGGGATCCGATATTTCCGATCCCTACGAGGCCGGCCGGGTCGCGGGACGAGAAGCGGCCGAAGAAACGCTATCCCTGGTTCGCGCGCTCGAGGAGCGGATCGCGGGCCTTCAGGGGCAACTCGAGGTCGCCCTCGAGTCGAGGGAACGGATCGAAAGACAGATGGCCGCCCAAAATGAGGAATTGCGGGTTCAGCGGGCTGCCATCGCGCGCACCCAACGCGCTGTTCGGAATATCAGTCGCCCCGAGGAGGAGAGTCACGGCCAGGTCACAACGCCTCCCGCCGACTGAATCAGCTGTTCCCCGCGGACTCGAGGGCGCCGACGGCGCCTGCGAAGCTTCCATGCTCGAGTAGGATGGGCTCGCACCCCGCCATTGAGGTCACCGCGTGCAGCAGGCTGACAAGTGCGGGATTGTCGTGGAGCGTTCCGCCCCCGTAAACGAGGCGTCGGACGCCGGTGGCGTAGGCGATGCCACAGCCGATCAAGGCGACGTTTTCGCCGACCAGACCCAGGATGGCGGCGGAGAGGTCTTCGACACTCGGCGCTTCTGACTCCGGCCGTGACAACTTCCCGAAAGCGGCGGCAGTGGTTTCGCCCGGGAGTCCGATTTCGCTCGCGGAGTAGAGATCGGCCACCTGGAGATCCACTCGGCCTCGATCCCCTCGCTCGGCCAGGCGGCAGATCTCCTCGTAATCCGTTTTCCCGGTGAGGGCGCTGCTCAGGCCCATCAGAGTGCCGCCGCCCAGCGCGGTGCCCCCTACCCGGGCCACGTCGGTGCCCTCCACGCGAAGCACCGATGTGCCCGTGCCCACGGAGACCAGCAGGTAGGGCGAGCCGTCGTCGAGGCCCCGGTTGCCGAGGAGACTGCGTGAGCCGCGACCCCAAGCTTCGAACTCGATGGACTGGCGGCAGGTCATGCCCAGGCGAGCCTCGAGGGCGGAGGCCCCGCAGCCCGTCAGTCCCACGCGGTCCGGGTCGAAAGCCCGCACTCGGGCCGCGACGGCCTCCGCGTGGGCAGCGGGAAGCAAAGCGAATTCCAGCGCCCCACCCGGTGCGCGAAAGGCGAGCTTCGCCAGGGTTGCTCCGACGTCCACTCCGATCGCGCGCGTGACTTTTTCTGTAGGGGTTTGGGCCGGGGTCATAAGGATTTCAATCCAATGGGGTACACTCGCCGGTCAGGTCACCCTCCATGTATACCGCGTTCTATGGGCTGGGCGAAAAGCCTTTTTCGCTCACCCCGAATCCAGCTTTCCTCTATCTCTCGGACTCCCATCGGGAGGCCCTTGCTCATCTCGTCTACGGACTCGAGGAGGGCGAGGGGTTTATTGTGTTGGCGGGCGAGGTGGGGACGGGCAAGACCACCCTCTGCCGGAGCTTGCTCGAACGCATCGAGGGCGACAGCGAGATCGCGATCCTCTTCAACCCGAGCAACAATGACATCGAACTCCTGCAGTCCATTAGCGAGGAGTTCGGGTTGGTGGCCGAGGAGCGTTCTCGGCGCCAATTGCTCTCGGCGCTGAACGCGTTTCTCTTGGATTGTCATGGCCGCGATCGCCGGGTGGTGTTGATCGTCGACGAGGCTCAGAATCTTTCGATCGAAACCCTCGAACAGATCCGTCTGCTTTCAAATTTGGAAACAACATCGTCCAAGCTGATCCAGATCATCCTGATGGGGCAACCCGAGCTCGAGACGAAACTCGATTCGGATGCGCTCCGGCAGTTGCGGCAGCGGGTAACGGTGCACTGGAGCCTTCGCCCCTTTTCGGCCGAGGACACCGCGGCGTACGTCCAGCATCGGCTCTATGTAGCCGCAGGGGCGGAGCGCGATATTTTTACCCCGGCGGCTTTGCGTGAGCTTCATCGTTTGACGGGTGGCATCCCCCGGCTGGTCAACGTCCTGTGCGATCGCGCGCTGCTCGTCGGTTACGCCGAGGGCGGACACCGGGTCGGAACGAAGTGGGTGCGGCAAGCCGCCCGAGAGGTGCCCGACGCCGCTCGGCGCGCTGGGTCCGCGGGTTCGTCTCGACGGCTCTGGGCTCTTGCCGCGTGCCTTCTCGTCGGTGTTGTTTCGGGCCTTGGCCTATGGCGCTGGGGCGTTATCCCGGGTTGGGAGCGGGCTCCCGACGCCGCCTTAGCTCCCGTCGCCTTGGCGCGGCAGGCGGTGTCGCCCGGCGTATTGAATACCCCCCCGTCTCCGAGTGGAGCGGTGACGGTCATCGTCGAGTTGCCCGCCGCCGAAGGGAGCGCCACCGCGGGGTTGGCCGGCCTGGCGGTCGAGGGCGCGAGCCCCGTGGGCGCCGCCTTCCAGCCCCAGGGTGGGGACGGCTCGGATTCCCGGCTCGAACCCGCCGCCGAGGCGGCCTTTCTCGAGGCCGTGCTCCTCGGCCAGCCCGTTCAGGCGGCCGTAGATTCCGCGACCCGAGCCACACTCGCGCTGCATGGAGTTGACTTTTCGGGTCAGGCGATCGACTCCGTGGATCAGGCGATCAGCGAGTTGAGGCTCCAGGGATTGGGTGCCCTGGAGTTCGGCGCCGACGATTTCGCAGCGCTCCTCGATCTCAACTACCCCGCGCTTCTGGGGCTTGTTGCGGGCAGTGAACCCCGGTGGGTCGCCCTGGTGGGAGTCGAGGGGGACGAGGGTTATTTGATGGGGCTTGGGAGTGAGTCACCCTTGCGGATCTCGCTTGAAACTCTGGAGTCGTACTGGGATGGCGAGGCTTGGGTGATCTGGAATCCCTATATCAACCTTCCCTACGAAATCTCCCAGGGCTCTCGGGGTGCGGGGGTTCTCTGGTTGCAAGATGCCCTCTCCCGCCTCGGGTATCTCCAGGCGCATCTGTCGGGGGTCTATGATCGCGCGACCCACCAAGGCGTCATGCGCTTTCAGGGAAAACACGCGGTGGCCGCCGACGGGGTTGCGGGCCCGCGAACCCAGATGCTGATCTACTCGGCCCTCGACGAATTCGCTCCCCCCCAACTGGAAGACAGGGATTCGGGATGAGCACGATTCTGAAAGCATTGCGCAAGGTGGAGGGCGAGCGAAAGAAGGATGTGGACGCTCGCCGTCACCACGCCGAGGTGACGAGCACCGGTCCCGGGCCGAGTGCGCCTTCCGCTGGCCGGAGCCGAATCGTCGCGGTGGCGGGTGTGGGCTTGATCCTGGCCGCGGCCGGACTCGCCTGGTCGTGGTTGCGCCCGGTCGACCATCGCTTGACCGAGATCGATCCCGCGATCAGAATCGCTTCGCCGACGCTAGCTGCCGCGCCGGCTTCTCGACAAGCCTCTGGGTTCATCCGAGAATCCGGAACCGCGCCCGTTTCGGTTGCCGCAGTGGAGAGGAAATTGCCCCCGCTTGCCCCCCCGGCTCCCCTTGTCCCGTCCCCGGCTCCCGTTGTCCCGTCCCCGGCCCCCCTTGTCCCGTCCCCCGTCCCCG
>JAQWRT010000082.1 GCA_029243605.1 Myxococcota bacterium | reverse complement strand
CGAAGCGGCGGTGGAGACCGCTGGACTTTCGGCGTCCGCTTCAGAGGGGGCTCAACAAGCCCCCCCGACCCAGGCTGCGCCTCCCGAAATTTTGGGCGAAGCGTCGGCCCGCCCCGGGCCTCCGCCGATCTCCCGACTCGTCGACGAGTCGGCGCCTATAAATCCGGCGCCTACAAATCCGGCACCTACAAATCCGGCGCCGGCGAAGCCGGCCCCCAAAGCAAAGCCGGCCCCCGAAGCGCTGGCCCCCGAGCCCGAGGTTCAGGTCGCGGTGAAGGTGCCGCCGGTGGCGGTCCCGGTCCGTTGGCCCGAGACCCGTCCGGCGCCCGCTGCTCCAGCCCCGGTCGTGCCCGAGATTCGCGTGCTCAGAACCCTGTGGCACCCGGTGGCCGAAAAGCGCATCGCCTACGTATCGGCCAGCGCCGGTCCCTCGGTGGAAATTCACGAGGGCGAGACCTTCCAGGGACTCGAGGTGAGCGAGATCGGTCTTTCGAGCGTGGTCTTCGAGGCGGACGGCCAGAGCCTGACCCGTTCGGTGGGCGCGAACGAATAAGCCGCGCCCCAGGGCTCTTCGCGTGGGGCAAGCGGCCTAGTGTTTCGGGGGGTCATCGTCGCGCTTGCGCCGACGCTGCTCCTCGCTGTGGACCGAACGAATTTTTTGGCGCATCCGCCAGCGACGAAGCTTGTGCTGGAGCGCTTGCAGGGTTGGCGCGCCCGGGGTTCGACCCTCCCGCACCAGGTAGATCCAGCCCACCACCAATCCGCCTCCGTGGCCGAGGTGGCTCACATTCGAAGGGCCGCTCGCGTACTCGATGAAGAGCATGAACGGGATCAGCCAGATGGCCTTGATGGGCATCGGCGGAAAAACCAGCATCAGGGTTCGGTCTGGCCAAGTGAAGGAAAAGGCCAGGATGACCCCCATCACCGCGCCCGACGCCCCGAGTGTGGGGATCTGTAGGGATTGGCTCGCCGGCATCAGGCCGAGAAGTACAGCCATCCAGGGAAGGGTGGCGATCAGCACCCCGGCCCCGATACCGCAGGCCAGGTAGTAACGGAGAAAACGCTCTTCGCCCCAGACCAAGGCGAGTTGGGAGCCGAACATCCACAGCATCAGCATGTTGAAGATGATGTGGAAGGGGCTGAAAGGGCTGTGCAGCCACATGTAGGTAAAGGGCTGCCAAAATTTGAAATCCACCCAAACCGCCCACGGAGAAACCGCGCCGAATTGGGTGAGCATGTCGCCCGCCGGGCTGCGCGTCAGGAGTTGGGCGAGAAAGACCACTCCGTTGACGATGAGCAGGTTCTTGATGACCTGGGGTGTTACCGGGGGGCCGAAGCCCATCTGCGATCCGCGACCGTACACGTGGTGCCACTCCTTGCCGGGGGGCGAGTTCGAGGGCTCCGCCCGCCTTGGAGGGGCGGCACTCGTCCCGGCCTCCTGCGCGCGTGAGTTATTCCCGCTGATGGGGAAATTATGGGATTGCGGCCGCGCCGGCCAACCCCAGGCGTTTTTCTCCGGGAAAGGCGAGCCCGCGGGGCCTCAGCGTGCGCCCAGATGCCCTCGGCGTTGGGCGGCTTGCAGGATGGCGAGGGCGCTCTTGGCATCGGGGAGGGCGCCGGTCCAGACCATTTTCAGGGCCTCGGAGAGCGCCATAGGGACCAACTCGATGACCTCGTCGTCGTCGAGGTTCTGCTCACCCGGACTCAGCCCCTCGGCGGCGAAGAGGTGAATTCGCTCGTCGGTGAAGCCGGGGGTAGTCAGGATTTCACCCAGACTCTCGAGGCGTTCGGTGCGGAACCCGGTTTCCTCCTCGAGTTCGCGCCGGGCGCAGGTCTCGGGGGCCTCGCCCGGTTCGAGCTTGCCCGCCGGGACCTCGTAGATTTCGCCGCCCGCCGCGTAGCGGTACTGGCGGATCAACAAGATTTCGTCGTCGGAGAGAAAGGGGACCACCGCCGCTGCCCCGGGATGGCGGATCAGGTCGAGTTGGGCCCGGCGCCCCCCGGGCAATTCCACTTCCTCGCTGATCATCTCCAGCATCACCCCGCGCTGCACTCTTCTTTCCATGGGCTTTCTCCCGGGCCGCTGTCGACACCGCTCCCCGGAGCGGCAGCCCCCACCAGCAGCCAAGCTAGTGTTTAGCGCGGTCCCCGGTTCAGAGGAGATGAGCATGGCCCGCAGCTTGGAACAACTCGCGACGATCGCTTTACCCCAGCGCCCGGGAGAGCCGCCCGGCACTCTCGAGGGACTCTTCGCGCCGGTTCCCGAACCTCGGGCCGCCGCCGTCGTCGCCGCACCGCACCCTCTGATGGGCGGCAACATGGACTCCCCGGTGGTGGCTGAGGTCGCTCGGGCTTGTCAGAGGGCCGGCGCGGCAAGCCTTCGATTCAACTGGCGGGGGGTTGGAGCGAGTGCCGGGGTGCCCAGCGATGATTTCGCCCAGGCCGACGTGGACTTCCAAGCGGCTCTCGGCTTCCTGGGCGAATCGGTTTCGGCGCCTCCGGTCGCTTGCGGCTATTCCTTCGGTTCTTTGGCGGCGTTGCGGGCGGCACAGGGTACGCCTGCCATCCGTCGGTTGGTCTTGGTGGCCCCCCCCACGTCGATGCTCTCCGCCCAGGCCATCGCCGAGTTTACGGGAGAACTCTTTCTCGCCACCGGGGACTCGGACGAGTGGGTGGACCCGGGACTCCTGGCCGAGTTCGCTGAGCAGGCCCAGGCGGCTCACCTCGAAATCATTCCCGACTGCGACCATTTTTTCATGACCGGACTCGGGGCGCTCGCGGCCGGTCTCGAACGCTGGTGGGGCCCCGACCCCGGTTAGCCCCGCCTAGGCGGGTTTGCCCGGCAGGCGGACGACCACCCGTGCCCCGCCCTCGCCGCTCTCCGCCACCCGGATCTCGCCGCCCGCCTCCTCGACCAAACGCTTGGAGATGGCCAGGCCGAGCCCTCCGGGCCGATCCCCCCGGCTGCTGCGGAAGGCTTCGAAAACCGCCGTGCGCTCCTCTTCGGGAATGCCGGGTCCGGTGTCCTCAACGGTGAATTCGATCCATTCGCCTCGAGCGACGGCGGGCTCATAGGCGCGGATCCGCACCTCCCCCCCGTTCGGCGTCGCGCCCAGGGCATTCAGGGCGAGATTGAGAAGGATCTGCTGAAGCGAATCGGGCGAGAGCATCGCCATGCGCGCCTCGGGTTCGGCTTGGCAGTTCAGCCGGATCTGGCGCTCCCCGGCGCGGTACGCCAGGAGCGTCGCGAGGTTCTCAACGATGGCCACGACGTCGGCTTCGGCCGCGGGGGCCCCGGTCGTGCGGCGTTCGGGTTGGGCGTGTTGCAGCACCGAGTCAAGGAGCCGTTCGAGCCGAGTCACTTCGTCCCGCACCACGCTTCGGAAATCGGTGACGAATTCGGGGTCGTCGAGCTGTTCGGGGAGCAGGTCGAGAAAAGTCTTCACCGAGACCAGCGGGTTGCGGACCTCGTGCACGACTTCGCCGAGCATCTCGCCCAGGGCCGCCTGCCGGTCCAGCCAGCGGATATCGTGCCCCAGGCCCTGGATTTTCCAGAGCGCCGCCAGGGTGGCCAGGGGGCCATCGAGTTGTTGGGCGGTTTCCTCGAGGAGGGCGAGGGTTCGCGGCCGGACCGACCCGAAGGGGTCCTCGGCCCCACCGATGGCGAGGACCGCCAGCCCGGGCTCGAAGTCGTCTTTTCCCGAGCGCCCCAGGGCAACGGCTGCGGTCAGCCCGCTGGCGTCGCTCAGGCGCCCCACGGCCTCGTCCCCGGGAGCACCCAGGTCGGTGGCCCGGGGAAGTCGTCGCAGGGCTTCGAAGGCCTCGGGTTCGAGGTCGTCGGGCCCAGGCTCCGCCGAACGCCCGTAAGCGGCCACCCGGATGCACCCGGTTTTGCGATCCGTGAGCCAGGCGCAGGCCCAATCGGTCTCCGAGTTGCGCGCCAGGTCGCTGACCGCTCCGGCGAGCAGGGCGCTCGGATCCGTCGCAGGGCTTTCCTCGCGACCCATAGAGGGGCTGCGAGAGGGGTTGCGAGAGGGGCTATGAGAGGGGCCACCAGAGGGCCCACCCGAGGCTTCGGGGGAGTTTTCGGCGTCGGAAGGCGGAAAAACCGCATCGATCAGGGCCGCAGCCCCCCGATTACGGCGTTCGCCTTCGCGTGCCGGGCGGTTTTCCCGCACCCAGCCCGCACTTCTCCCCTCGTGTTCACCCCCCGGCATGCCCTGTTGCTAACCCGCCGGGGAGGTCTCTGTCAAGCGGATTATCGGTCTTCCCCTGGGGCGAGTCAGAAGATGTCGTCCCGAAGGGCGCGGCGGGAGTCGCTCGCGGACTTCTGCTCACTGACGCTCCGCTCGGGTTCGGTGCCCTCGAGGAAGGGCTGAAAGTAGGCATTCTGGGTACTGGAATCGGCGAGCAGCCCCGTTTCACGGTCGATGCGCTCGAAAACGATGAGTTCGCCGGGCACCTCAAAATCCCGAATCTCGCGGTCCGCCAAGGCGACGCGCATGAAATCTCGCCAGACCGGGAGCGCGGCACCGGCGCCGGTTTCGCCGAAACCGAGGAGCCGATTGTCGTCGTGTCCGACCCAGACGCCGGTGGTGAGATCCGGAGAGAAGCCCATGAACCAGGCATCGCCCTGTTCGTTGGTGGTCCCGGTCTTTCCCGCCAGGGGGCGGCCCAGCCGGCGCAGCCCGCGACCGGTCCCCTCCTGGACCACGGCGGAGAGCAGGTCGCTCATGAGGTAGGCGTAGGCCTCGGAGATCACCCGGTCCGTGGGCCCCTCGCTCGGGATGCCCTCGGGCTCGCTGCCCGGAGTTCCGGGTTCGTTCGCCCCCGCCTGGGCGATTTCGAGTTCGTCCTTGGCCGACCCCTTGGCGGAATCCCCGAGCAGGACATCTTCGAGGAGCACGGTGCCGTTGCGCCGGCTGACCCGGCGAATGAAACGCGGGGCGATGAGCCGCCCTTGATTCGGAAAGACCGAGTAGGCGGTGGTGAGTTCGAGAAGGGTCATGGAACTCGAACCCAGGGCCAGGGAAAGATCGCGTTCGAGGGGTGAGCGAATCCCAAAGCGGCTCGCGTAGTCGATCACAAAATCGACTCCGAGATCGCGGAAGAGGTGGACCGTTGCGTTGTTCACCGATTTTTTAAGCGCGTTGCGCAAGGGCATGGGGCCGTAGAAGTGCCGACCGTAATTGCGCGGCGCCCAGACAAAGCCCGAGACCGGATCGGTGTAGACCACCGGTCGATCGACGACTTCTGAGACCGGGGTGTACCCCTTTTCGAGGGCGGCACCGTAGATAAAGGGTTTGAAGGCCGAGCCGGGTTGGCGATGGGCTTGGGTGGCCCGGTTGAACTCGCTGCTCCGGTAATCGTAGCCCCCGACCATGGCGAGCACGTCGCCGGTGCCGTTCTCGATGCTGAGGAGAGCGCCTTCGACGATGGGGGGCTGGAAGAGGCCAAGCCTTGGGAGGTCGCCGCCGGGTGCATCCCTCGGGCGATCTTCCAAGCGCACGAAGCGCGCGATATCCCCAGCCTTGAAAACCTTGTCGATGGTCTTGACCGAGCGCGGGCGCTTCGCCGGGTCGGGTTCGCGGGCCCACTTGACGTCCTTCAGATCGACAAGGCCCTCGACATCCGGGGCGAAGCGCACCCGAGCGGTTTGGGTTTCGGGGTCCGTGGCGATCACCGCTCCGACCAGGGGCGTATCCCAGGGGATGCGCGAACCCGGTGAGATCCCCGGGCCGGGAACTCCCTCATTGGCCCCATCCGGGTCGTCCCGAAGCGCGTTGTCGAGAAGCGCGTTGTCGAGAAGCGAATCGGTTGGAAGGGCATCGGTGAGAAGCGCGTCGGTCAGGAGTACATCGGCGTTGACTTCGCTAAGGCGAACCACCTCATCGGCCAGGGCTTCGGGCTCGACGCGCTCTAAGGGCCCGCGATATCCCTGGCGGTGGTCGTGGGCTTCGAGGCCGCTTTGGAGAGCCGCGACGGCGGCGCGCTGGAGCTCGAGGTCGAGGGTGGTCTCGACGATCAGGCCGCCGCGCAACACGCTCGCACCGCCGAGGGCGTCAAAAAGGTGGCGACGTACGAACTCGGTGAAATGCCCGGCGTCCCCCAGGCCCTCTTCATCGGGATGGCGGCGGATCACCGGGGGGTGGGCGACGGCCTCGTTGTAGCTCGCCTCTTCGATGAAGCCGTCCGCGAACATCCGGCCCAAAACGTAGAGCCGGCGACGCTCAGCCGACTGGGGGTTGCGGTAGGGCGAGTAATCGCTCGGGCGCTGGGGGAGCCCAGCGAGCAGGGCGGACTCGGAGATCGAGAGGTCCTTGACCGGCTTGCCAAAATAATCCCGGGCTGCCTGGCCGATTCCCCAGGCGCCGTGGCCGAAATAGATCTGGTTGACGTAGAGGTAGAGGATCTCGTCCTTGGTGAAGAAATCCTCGATCCTTCGGGCCAGGACCATTTCGCGAATTTTCCGCCGAAAGGTCCGCTCGGGGGTCAGGAGCAGGCTCTTGACCGTTTGCTGGGTGATCGTCGAAGCGCCCTGCTTGATGCCTCCGCCCATGAGGTTTGCGACGGCAGCCCGCACAATGGAAGAGTAGTCGAGCCCCTTGTGCTCGAAGAAGGACTTGTCCTCGGCGGCCACGAAGGCGAGCTTGGTGGTCTCGGAAATCTCCCCGATGGGGACCAGGCGTCGGCGTTCCTCGTGAAATTCGGCGATCAGGCGGCCCTTGCGATCGAGGACGACGCTCGTCAGCGCTGGCCGGTAGTCCTCCACCCGGCGTAGGTCCGGGAGATCCGAGAGGAACTCGTCGTAGAACCAGTAGCCCGCGGCCCCGGCCAGGAGGAGCGACAGGAATAGCGCCCCCGTGACCTCCTTGGCTGTGCGGAAGGGGAAGAAAGGCATTTGGTCTCCAACACTTACCCAAGCCTAGCCGAGGCATGAAGGGCTGCGCTAAGGCTTGTAGAATGCCCCGCTCGGGCAGCGGGTGGCCCGATGTTAGCCGCGGGACGCGCTGGCCGCCGGAGGCAGGTCCCCCGTTTTTCGGTTCCGGCTTGTGACACCCCGCATGGAAAGGGCGTTCCCCATTGGTAGATCGGCAACTCTGCATGGCCTTCGTGATGGATCCCGTGGAATCCGAGAGCTTCGCTGGCTCGACGACCCTGGTACTGATGCTCGAGGCCCAGCGCCGAGGGCACGAGGTTCTCTATATCGCCCCGACCGATCTGGGCGTGGACCGGGGATTGGCCGTCGCTCGGGCGACCCCGGTGCGGCTGCACCGGGAGGGCGACGCGGGGCGAATCGAGCGCGGCGAGCCGCGGCGGGTGGTCCTCGACGAAGAGGTCGATGTGGCCTTTCAGCGCCAGGACCCCCCGGTGGATGCCGGTTATATCAGCGCGACCCAGATCCTGGGTACCTGCGGTAAGACTCTGGTGCTCAACCGCCCCACGAGCATTCTGGCCTACAACGAAAAATTGCTCGCCCTGCATTTCCGCGACCTGATGCCCGAGACCACGGTCAGTCGCTCGATCCCCGAGTTGTTGGCCTTTATGGACAGCATGGGCGGGGAAATGATCGTCAAACCCCTGGACGGCAAGGGGGGCGAAGGCATCTTCCATCTGGTTCAAGGTGAGCGGAATATTGGATCGATTCTCGAGCAGAGCACCGACTTTGAGAGCCGCTGGGTGATGGCCCAGCGTTATTTGCCCGCGATCCGCCAGGGCGACAAGCGGATCCTCTTGATGGAGGGAGAGCCTCTGGGGTCTGTCCTCCGTGTTCCCGCGGAGAACGAGGTGCGGGCCAATTTTCACGCTGGGGGCCGGGCGGCGGCGTCCGCACTCGATGCCGCCGATCGCAAGATCGTCGAGCAACTCGCCCCGCTGCTGCGGGCGGAGGGTCTCTTTTTCGTCGGCATCGACGTGATCGGGGGGCTCCTTACCGAGATCAATGTCACCAGCCCGACCGGGGTCCAGGAGATCAACGCCCTGGCCGACGTCTGCCTCGAGGCGCAATTGATCGACCGGGTCGAAGCGCTGATCGCCCAGGGCGTTCGCCGGATATAGTCCGCGCATCTCGCCGGACGAACCCGAAATTTTCGCCCGCTCTCCGATCCGCGTGTTAGTATGCAAATGCGGATGCCCACTCTTTACACCACGCGCTTCGCTTCCCCTATCGGTGAACTCACGATCGCTTCCAGCGATCAGGGTCTGGTCTACCTCGCGCTGCCGCGAGCCAACGGCCGGGGTTTCGCGGGTTGGTGCACGCGCTACGCCGACGACGCCAAGGTCATCGAAGAACAGGCCGGTGACCCAGGGCGCAACCGCCAGGCCTGCGACGAGATCGAGGAATTCTTAGCCGGGGGACGAGAGGTCTTCGGCTTGCCTCTCGACCTGCGCGCAACCGATTTTCAGCTCGAGGTCTACCGGGCCGTCGCCGAAATTCCGTACGGCGAATGTCTCTCCTACGGGGATGTGGCCCGCCGCCTCGAGCGCCCCAGCGCCATGCGCGCCGTGGGAGCCGCCAACGGGGCCAACCCGATCCCCCTGGTCATTCCCTGCCACAGGGTGGTGGCGAGCAGCGGCCAGCTTCACGGCTACGCCGGAGGGTTGAAACTCAAACGGACCCTGCTGACCATGGAGGCGGCCGCCCGCCCCGCCCAGGGAGCCATGTTTTAAACCCACCAAAGTCCGGGAGGGCGCGTTTTACACGCTCTCCAGGGCCTGCTCGAGATCAGCGATCAGATCTTCGGCGGCCTCGATGCCGCAGGCAAAGCGCACCAGGGAGTCGGTGATCCCCCAGCCCTTGCGTTGCTCGGGGTCGTAATCCCAAAACGACATGGTGACGGGCAATTCGATGAGCGACTCCACGCCCCCGAGGCTCGGCGCCTGATAGGGGACACGGGTCGCGTCGATAAAGCGAATCGCGCCCTCAAGGTCGGTATCGATTTCGAAAGTCACCACGCCACCGAATCCATTCATGGTGCGCTGGGCGATTTCATGATCGGGGTGGCTCTCCAAGCCCGGGTACCAGACGCTGCGTACCTTGGGGTGTGCCTCGAGATGACGGGCCACCTGCAGGCCGTTGCTGTTGTGTCGCTCCATGCGCAGGGCCAGGGTTTTGATGCCGCGCAGGAGCAACCAGGCGCCGTGGCTGTCGATGATGCCACCCAGCACGCCCAGTGCCTTCCGAATCGGTTCGATGATTTCTCGGGCGCCCGACACCGAGCCCGCCAGCAGATCGTTGTGCCCGCCCAGGTATTTGGTCGCGCTATGCAAAACCAGATCGGCACCGTCTTGGAGCGGTCGGTGATTGACCGGCGTGGCAAAGGTCGAGTCGATGATGACCTTGACGTTCCGAGCATGGGCGACCTCGACGAAGGCTGGGACGTCGGTGACTCGCAGGTAGGGATTGGTCGGCGATTCCGTGAAGAAGAGCGCGGTTTCGTCCCGGATAGCGGCCTCGAATTGGTCCAGATCGCTGGGATTGATGATGCTGACCGAAACGCCCATGCGCCCGAGAAAATCGTCGATGAACTGCCGGGTGCGTCGGTAGCAGTCATTGGTGACGATCAGGTGGCTGTTGGCTGGGAGCAGGGCAAAAAAAGTCGTGGTGGCCGCGCACATTCCCGAAGCGAAGAGCACGGTTTCCTCACCGCCTTCGAGTTCCGAAAGTTTGCGTTCCACGGCCCGCCAAGTGGGGTTCCCGTAGCGGCCGTATTCCTCGCGGCTGGTCTTGCCCTCCTGGTAGTCCATGACTTCCTGGGAGTTCTTGAACCAGAAGGTCGACGTCTGGTAGATGGGCGTCGTGATCGCGTTGGCTTCCTGTTGGCGTAATTCGCCCCCGTGAACCGAGCTGGTACCGACGTTTCGCTTCGAATCTTTTCCGTCCATAATTTTATTCTCTTCCGACATTTTGGCCGCCGCTGGCGACAGAGCGATCGCGTGTGTTTGGCGAGCGGAATACAGGGATCCTGGGATCCGCGCTTCGCGCGCTTCAGCACAGAGCTCTCGCTCGCTGAGGGCACTTAGCAGATCGGGCGATTGCCCCCGGAGTTGGGGGGTTCAAGGGCCTGCAAGTGCCTGAAATCGTCCTTTTTGATGAACCCGTTGGTTTCCCAGTCTAGCCCGGATCCGAGCACGCGTCCCCTCCCCTCTCGTCGGGGCCATCCGGGCTAGACTGCAGCCGGGGTCGAGGCTTTTTGGGGGGGAGGGAGGCGCATGGTAGAGGAACGATCGGCAGGCGAGCGCCAATGCCGTCTGGTTCCCCCGGAGTTCATCGCCGAGTTGTGCGAGCGGTACCCCTTCCCCGACCCCCGCAGTGGCCATTCCGAAGGTTTGCTCGCCTACGGGGGCGATCTCGAGGCGGGACGCCTATTGGCGGCTTACGCCCAGGGGCTCTTCCCGTGGTACGAGTCTCCGCCGATCCTGTGGTACTCCCCAGACCCCCGGGCCGTTCTTTTCCCCGAAGCGCTGCGTATCAACCGGTCCCTGGCGAAGAACCTGCGCCGCGCTCCTTATACCCTCACCCTGGATCAAAATTTTGCCGGGGTGATCGAGGCCTGCGCCCAGGCTCCCCGGCCCGGACAATCCGGGACCTGGATCAACGACGACATGATCCGTGCCTATTGCGAGCTGCACGAGCTTGGCTTTGCGCATTCGGTTGAGGCCCACGCGGACGGTGAACTCGTCGGCGGGATCTACGGCGTCTCCCTGGGCGCCGCATTTTTCGGCGAGTCCATGTTTAGTCGGCGCAGCGATGCCTCAAAGATCGCCCTGGTCGCCCTGGTAGATCGGATTCGTGCCTGGGGGTTTCGAGTTTTGGACTGCCAAGCGCATACGGAAAACACCGAGCGCCTGGGTGCGGTCCTGCAGCCCCGGGCTGCATTTCTCGACCTCGTATCCCAGGCCCTCGAAGCACCCACGCGTTGTGGTCAATGGGAACTCGTTGGGTCTGAACGTCGAGGGAAAGAAGGGGGCGACAGTGGCGGATGATTTTCGCGAGCAGGTCGAGGCGGCGCTGGCCGGCGAAGACGTGGAGGATTTGCTCGGCGTGGTCATTGACCTCGCCCTGGCGGCCGAGGATCGGGTCTGGGCCCAGGAATGCCTGCTCGAATTGGCGACCCACGAGCACACCGATGTGCGCGGCAATGCTTTGATGGGTTTCGCGCATCTCGCGACGCGCTTCGGTGCGGTCGACCGCGATCAGGTGGAGCCCGCGCTGCACGCCGCGCTCTCCGACGATAAGGCCCACGTTCGCGAGCAAGCCGAGGCCTGCCTCGAGGAACTCGGCTGGGGCTTGCCCCGGGCCGGAAGCGAGGGCTGAGGGAATGGGGAGGGAGCCCCCGACTGCTCCTATTGGTCGGGATCGTCCTCGAAGAACCAGCCCGCGATTTCTGCCGCCAATTCGTCGCTGGCCAGGGCGCCCGCCTCGATCACCCGGTGGGCCGTGCGGGAGTACCAGTCCTCCCGGCGCTCCATGAGGGCGTGGAAGGATTCCTGGGCGGAAAGAGTGGGACGGTTGGGATCGCCCTTGATCCGGGCGGCGAGGAGGTCGCTGTCGCAGCGCAGGTAGACGACCCGGCAGCGGCTGCGAAGGATTTCGGCCTTGCGCTCGCTGTAGATCTCCCGGCCCGCGTCATCGAGGTCCACGACGATGCCCCCGCCGCAGTCCACGAAGGCCCTGTCCGAGGTCTCGGTGGCGGTTTTCAGGACCGTGTATTCGAGATCCCGAAAGCCCGGCCATCCCTCTTCGGCGACGATCTGGGCGACCGGCCGGCCACCCGCCGCCGCAACGATCAGGGCGTCGAGTTCGAGCCGCCGGAAATCCGGGTATCGCTCGGCCAGGCGAGTCGTCACCAAGCTCTTGCCGCAGCCCCGGCCGCCGATCAGGGCCAGGTGCCGGGCGCGGCCTGCTTCCGGGGCGGAGGGGTTCACGCCTTGAAACCCGGACCGAGATCGATGGGCAGTTCGAGCCAATCCTCGTAGATGCGTTGGCGGTGTTCCATGAGCGCCGGGTCGAGGGCTGCCTGAATCCGCGGGTGTTCCTGGGAGTAGCCCGCCCGCATCATTTCGGGCATGGGGCAGTCCTCTTGGGGCAGTGGCTCCACCAGAGCTGCGAATGCGGCCCAGTAGAGATCCAGGGCCGACAGTCGATCCCCCACCAGGAATTTGCGTCCCCGCTCGCTTTGGCGCTGCCACTGATTTCCCAGGAGCGAAAGAATTTCCGCCACGCGAGAAGGCGCGGCCTCGGCGCTCTCCTCGGAGAACCCATAGCGTTCACACATGCTCGCCATGCTTTGCCGACCCGGATGCTCGGGCGGCAGAGCCATGAAGGGGGCGAAGAGCATCAGCCTGCGTTGCCAACCGAAGCCCCCCTCCCCGGCGAGTTCGTTGAGGAGCCCGAACATCAGGACCCGGTCGTCCGGGCGCTCGGGGATCAGGGGCGGGTCGGCGGCGAGTCGTTCGCCCAGGGCGATGATCTCGCCCCAGTGGGTCCGAGCGCGTTCGTCGCCGAGGATCGCCTGGGGGGCGTTGTTCTCCCCCGTCCAGTCGACGAGTTCGGGGTTTGCCTGGCCACCGAATTGCGGGATTCGGGGGCAGTCGAGTCCCTTGACGTGGAAGATCGCCTTGGCGGCTTCGCCCCAGGGCCCGGGCACCCCGGTCGTGAGAACCAGACGCAGGCCTTCGGCCTTGCGGCCCTCCTCGACGCTCATCCAATCGGTCATGGGTGCTTTCCGGTCATGGGTGCTTTCTTTCTCCCTATTCGGTCATGAGGTCGACGGGGTCGCACTCGAACCCCCGGGCGATCATGCAGAGCGTCTCGTAGGGAATGCGTTCGTTCTTTTCCTCGATGTGCTGGAGCAGGTCCGGAGAAATCGACTCCGTCAGCCCCGAGGCGATCCGATGGGCGCGGGAGATGGCTGCAATACACTCTCTGGGCGACCACTTGCGTCCGTGCCGAAGTCGCCGAATCGAGAGACCATCGGGCTGAACCCACTCCTCGTCCGTTTTCGCTGGATTCACGACTCTCCTCAGTCAGCCCATTCCATCTGGGCCAGTCGAGTGTAGACTTTCTCCCCGCTTTGGGCTGCCCGGTTGAGGGCGGCAAGGGAGGAAGCTGTTGGGCATTGAACTCTTGGAACGGGCCGCCGAGGCCCAGGGGACCTTTCTCAAGGCAGAGCAATTGGTGCAGGCCGGAGGCGGTGACGATCCCTCCCGCGGCCCGGGTTATCTCTTGACCTTCGATGTCGGGCGAATTCTCGTGGTGGCCGACCGAAGCAACGCGTGCCTCGTTCTTCGCCAGATCCAGGCCGCCGATGAAGTGGGCTCGCTTCGCATGGCGTCTCTCGAGGAGGAGGAGCCCTGGTGGCGAGTGGCCGGCAACCCCTTAGTGAAGGCTTGGCCGGCGCCTTCCGGTGAGGGAGCGGCCTCAGCTTCCGAAGAGATCAGCGATGTGAGGATGCAATTTCGCCAGGAGAGCGATCGCCCCAGGGTTGTTTCCATGCGCTATCAAGACGGGGCGGTCCTTGTCGCGATGCACGCCCACGTGGAAGAGACCCCAGAGTAATCCCCAACACAGGAGCCGGCCGGAGGGTGCCCACCCCCGCCGGATTCAGCCGAGGAGAGTCAGGCTCATGGCCGATGAGAAGAGAGAACAGAGCGATGCCGCCGGGCCGGGGCAGACGGTTCCCAGCGAAGCCGAACTGAGGGCGAAGCTCAGCAACGACCAGTACGAGGTCACCCGCAAGGCGGGGACCGAGCGGCCTTTTAGCGGAGAGTATTGCGACACCAAGACCGCCGGGGTCTACCGCTGTGTCTGTTGCGGTAACCCGCTCTTCAGTTCGAAGACCAAATTCGATTCGGGTACGGGTTGGCCGAGCTATTACGAGCCAATCGAGGCGGGCGCCGTGAATGACCGGGTGGATGGAAGTATGGGCATGGCCCGGACCGAGGTTCTTTGCAGCCGTTGCGATGCCCACCTGGGCCATGTCTTTCCCGACGGACCCCAGCCCACGGGCCAGCGCTATTGCATCAACTCCCTGGCTCTCGATCTGGAACCCGACGAGGATTAAACCCCGCCCACCGGTTATTTGAGGCTCTCGCAGTCGTCTACATAACCGAGCATTCGGAGTTGTTCGCACTCCTCGTAACTCATCTCGGCTTCGCCTCCGCCGGCGACGGCTTCGCCCTCGGCTCCCTTGAGGTGGAGATCGGCGTGCTGTTCGAGTTCGGCGACTTCCTGGCTCCGGCTCGCCTGGTCGAGGGGGTTGAGTTCGTTGGGGTCGGCATCGATGGCGAAAAATTCTTGGGTGGCCAGGCCCCTGGGGTTGCCCTCGTTGGCGGCGATCAATTTCCGAGTTTCGGTGCGGAGGGACCAGAGCACGTTGCCCTCGTGATCCTCCTCGGAGTAGACCTCGCGCTGTTTGGCGTTGCGCGAAGCCGCTGGTGTTCGCAGGTCAGTGCCCTGCATGGCGGCAGGAATTTCGGCACCGGCGACTGCGGCCAGGGTCGGGGCGACATCGATCAGCCGGGCGATGGGTTCATGGGCGTCGGCTGCCGGGCCCGGGGAACGCTTGGCCCATTTGATCAGGAGGGGGACATGGATCTGCTCCTCATAGAGGGTCAGGCCATGCCACCAGCCGCCGTGTTCGAAGAATTCCTCGCCGTGGTCGGAGACCAGGGCGATCACGGTGTTGTCGTAAACCCCATCGGCGCGCAGCCGATCGAGGAAGCGGCCGAAATTGGCGTCGAGGAACTCGATCTCCCCCTTGTAGAGGGTGTGCATCTCCTCGGCCAGGGCGGCGTCGGGGTGCGGGTTGGAAACCCGTGCGATGCCATAGCCATCATAGGGGTGACGGAAATAGGGATCGTGGGGATCCATGTAGTGAAGGAAGAGAAAGAAGCGCTCGCGGCTATTGCGGTCGAGCCACTCAAAGGCCACTTCGTTGACCGTGGTCGAGTCCTGATAGAAATCCGCGGGCCGGATGCCGCCCCCGGAAAGGTTGAACCAGACCGCCCGCACGATGTTGTAGATGATCAGTTTCGAGGAGGACTCCTCGGCGCCGGCCAGGTAGGCGGGGCCGAGGAAGTAGTACTCGTCGTAGCCCTGGTTGAAGCCAAAGCTGTCGGCGAGGTTGATATTGGAGACAATTCCTCCGGTGGTGTACCCGGCGCCCTGCATGACCTCGGCGATCATCTCCACATCGGGGGAGAGCTTCGACGGCTTCGACATGGCGCGATGGGTTGAGGGCAAGAGCGAGGTGAGCAGGCTGGCGGTGGCGGGCTTGGTCCATGAAGCATGGGAAAAGCCCTGGTACCGGCTGCCGCCGTCTTCCGCGAGTTGGCAAAGATTGGGAGTTGGGACGGGCCCGCCATAGCAGGAGAGATGGTCCGCTCGCAGGGTATCGACCATCACCAGCACCACGTTCGGGCGCCCGGCCAAAGACGCGGGGATCTGTCCGTCACCCCGGGGCAACTCGGGGGCCCCAATGGCCGAAGCCAGGGCGGCGCCCAGGCCCATTACGCCTGCGAGGATGCCCAGGGCCGGTAGGGGCCGAGCGATGACGCCGGCTCGCGAGCCGAAGAATCGGCGCCCGACGGTCAGGAAGATCAGGGCGAGGACGCCTGCCGCCGCGAGAACGCCGAGCAGAACCGAGATCGGGGGCATTTGCTCGAGATAGACGTCCCGGCGCAATCGGAAGATCGTGATGGCGAGGCCAAAGGGGATCAGGGTGGCGGTGAGGCCGAGGGCGGGCACCCAACTCTGGGCCTCTTCCCTCGATAGGGGGAGAACGCTGAGGCACGCGCCACCCACTGCGCCGAGCCCGCCCAGGATGACCGCGTAGGCCAGGGGGCCGTACCAGAGCACCTGGGCTTCATTCCCAAAACCGCCCTGGGCGATGACGAGGGTCTCGACGAGGCCGATCACGATGCCCGCGAGAATGCCGATGCCAAGCCCGAGCCCGGTTGCGGCGAAAAGACGTTGGGGTTGGGGCAGGGGCGGAGGTCCGCCGCCGCCCTCGGCTTCCCGGCGAGCGATATCCGCATCGGTTTCGAGTTCGACGGCTTGCTTCGCCGCTTCCTCGTAGTCGACCTGCACGCCGTCGACGCGACAATAGGCGGGGCGATAATCCTTGCCTCGGATCAACCAGAAAACAAAGCCAAAGAGGGTCGGGACCTCCCCCACCCAGAAGCCCAGGGTCGCCGAGATCGCCGCGACGCCGAGACCGAGCAGGCTCCCCAGGGTGAGAACCTGAGCGGCTTCGCGAATTCCGATGCCTCCGATGGTGGGCCCGATCACGGTGGCGAAGATCTGGATCGAGGAGCCAAACACGACGGGCCAGAAGGCCAACTCGAGGCTGGCGCCCACGGCGATGGCCATGAAGAAGTACATGGCCGCCGTGAAGAAATGAACGAAGAAGCTCATGAGAAGCATCATGAGCACCAGGCCCTTCTTGTCCCGGTAGGCGGCGGTGGCGTGGGAGATCCGGGTGACGACTCCCTGGATACGATTCTTGGCCGGCAGGGGGATATTCTCGATGGTCCATTGCACCAGCCCCGGGAACCAGAGAATGGTGAGGAGGATGACGATCACTCCGAGCGCCAGGGGGACGGTGATCGATGCGATGAGAACGGCGTTTTCGCCGAAGATCGACATGCCGAAAGGCAGGGCGATCAGATAGGTCAGGAAGATGCCGGTCACGCCGAGCACTTTTTCGAGCACGGTGCCCGCAGTGACCTCGACAGTGCGTCCGCTCAGGCGCGAGGCATCGTAGAGTTTGTACCCGTCGAGGCCTGCGGTGCTGGGAAGAAAGAAACCGATGGCTCGCCCGATCAGAAACGCGCCCAGGATATGCCTGAAGGGCAATTCGATGCGCTGGCCGCGAAGGACCAATTGCCAGCGATACATGGAGGCGAGAACGCCCAGGAATCGGATAAAGGCCCCGATGGCGGCAAAGGTCCAGAAGACGGTGGCGTCAATGGAGTTCAACTGATCGAGAATCAACTGCCACGCGGGCGCTCGGGTGCCGGTTCCATCGTCAAAGGGCATGACGAGGAGCAGGCGAACCATCTCGAACGTGAGGAAGACCTTGAGAAAATTGAAGAGCCAGCCTCGCCAGGGATCGCGGGCCAGTCGGCCAATGAGGAGGGCCGCGATCGCGACACCAAGGATCTCAAGAAGAATATTCATTGCTCCTGCTCTCCGCTATTCCCAAAAATGCCTATGCACTGCCGCCGGCTTGCCGGCTGACCGAGGGTTGTTTGACTCTGGGCTGGTTACCGCGTCTGGGGCTGAAACCCATTCGCGGATGTCATGCGACGGTCCGAATCACGAGCGACCCCCTGCCCAACAACGGCCTTCGGGGTTGAAAAGTTGAAGTCTTAATTCAATCGTCCCCGGGCACCGACGGCTTCGAAAAGGGGGCTTCGCCAAATTCCGGGCTTCGCCAGTGAACCCGAACGCCCTGGCTTCCGGCTTTTTCGTAGGTGGTGTTGCCCACGGTGCTGATGGGCATGACTTCATCATTGGGGTGGGGCTCGGGCAAGCGATCCCCTGCCCGCTTGGCACTCAAGGGCCAGTCCACCCGGGAGAAAAAGAAATAGATCTGTTCGCCCTTGATGTAGCTGGTGAAACTGGTGAGAAATTTTCGATTGAAGACGCCGTGCTGCATCTGCTTGCGCACGGCCAAGACGACGATCTCCTGGTTGGGGGAGGCCTTGGCGAAGGCCTTTTCGAGTCCCTCGGAGACCTTGATCAAAATTTTGCTCGGAACCGCCGGCCGGCGCTCCCGAACGTTGGACTTCTCACTCTCCCGGTAGTCGACTTCGATTCCGCCGAGGATCCTAGCCAGTCGCGGAGCGGCAATCTGGGCGGGTTGCTTGAAACCCCGGGCCTTGGGCGGGCCCATCCATTCGGCCTGACTGCGGAGCTTGATGGTCAGGCCGTAGTCCTCGACGACGTTCTGCTGAACCGTTCGAGTCGCGCAGCCTCCGACGAGGAGGGTGGCGAGGAGGACCAGAACCAGTCGGGAGAATTTATTGGGCATGGCAGCAGGTTAGCCGCCCGTGGGGCACGCAGGTAGTCCGGGGACTCTCAGGTCAGGGCCAGGGTGATGTGCCGGGCCAAGAGGGCGCCCCCGTAGGCCAGGGCCAACATGTAGCCGAAGGCGAAAGTCGGCCAGCGCCAGGAATTGGTCTCCCGGGCGATGGTGGCAATGGTTGAGGTGCACTGGAGGGCAAAAACGAAAAAGGTGAGCAGGGCCGCGACTGTGGCCGGCGAGAAGATCTTCTCGCCGGTGACGGGGTTGGTATCCGCCCGGATCGCGGCGCGCAGGGAGGCGTCGGGATCCTCGGTCGCGTAGACCTGGGCGAGGGTGGAGACGAAGACCTCCCGGGCGGCCAGGCTCGCCAGGAGCCCGACCCCGATCTTCCAGTCGAAGCCCAGGGGGGCGATGGCCGGCTCGATGGCCTTCCCAACCCGCCCCGCCGCGCTGCGCTCGAGGGAGTAGGCGGCCGCCTGCTCGGGGCCCAGGTTCGCCGGGGGTTCGGTTCGCGGAAAGGTCAGCAGCATCCAGAGCACCATGGAGGCCAGCAGGATGATGGTGCCCGCTCGGCGCAAGAAGGCCCAGGCGCTGCCCCAGACCTGGGAGAGCCAGAGTCGCAGGCCAGGAACCCGGTACGAGGGGAGTTCGAGGATAAAGGGCATCCCCTCGCCGGGAAGCAGGCTGCGGCGCAGGACCGCGGCCACCGCCATGGCGGTCAGGGGCGCGACAATATAGAGGGCAAAGAGCACCAGGCCCTGCATGCCGAAGGGCCCCCAGGCGGCCTCCTGGGGAACGAAGGCCGCGATCAGGAGGGCGTACACCGGCAGGCGCGCCGAGCAGGTCATCAGCGGCGCCACCAGGATGGTCACCAGTCGGTCCCGGGGCGAGGGCATCGTGCGGGTGGCCATGATGCCAGGCACAGCGCAGGCGAAGGACGAGAGAAGGGCGACGAACGCCCGCCCCTCGAGGCCGATTCGCGCCATGGCTCGGTCGACTACGAAGGCCGCGCGAGCCATATAACCCACGTCCTCCAGCAAATAGAGGAGGGAAAAGAGAAGCACGATCTGGGGCAGGAAGATCACCACCGAGCCCACCCCGGCAATCAGGCCGTCGGCGACGAAATCCGCGAACAGGCCCGCGGGCAGCAGGCCGCGGGCGAAATCCGCAGCGGTTCCCATGGCGCCATCGATCCAGTCCATGGCGGGGGTCGCCCAGGCGAAGATCAGTTGGAAGAACGTGAGCATGACCGCCAGGAAGAGGAGGCTGCCGAGGATCGGGTGTACCACGACGCGGTCGATGCGTTCGGTAGTGGCGTGGACATCCGGCCGCTCGGCCCCGCAGGCCGACATGACCGAGTCGATCCACGCGCTCTGTTCAAGCCTGTTTTCAGGGGGGAGGACCGGGGGACGGGACCAGGCCTCGGGATCGGCCAGGAGGACACGAAGCTGACGAATTCCGAGCCCCTTGTGGCCCACCACGGGGACGACGGGGATCCCGAGGGCATCCTGAAGGCGGCTCGTATCGAGGCTCCCACCCCGGACGGCCAATTCATCCATCATGGTGAGCACCAGGCAGGTCGGTCGGTCTTCGGCGACGACCTGGGCGATCAGTAAAAGCGAGCGCTCGAGGGAGCAGGCGTCGGCGACGATGACCAGGGCCTCGGGCGGCGCGACGCCCTCGACCTCACCCGCGAGAACCTGGCTGACCACCGCCTCGTCCGGGCTGATGGGGTCGAGGGAGTAGGTGCCGGGCAGGTCGATCAGTCTGGCATCGCGGCCCTCGAGAACGAGGGCCCCCTCGCGCCTTTCGACGGTCACGCCCGGGTAGTTGCCCACCTTGGCGCGCAAGCCCGTCAGGGCATTGAAAAGGGTGGTTTTGCCAGAGTTCGGGCTCCCGATCAGACCGAGTCGCACGGGGCCAGGGGGACTCGCAGCGGATACAGCGCTCATGCGGAGTTCACGTTGGCCTTTTTCGGCAGCGGAATGCTTCGCAGGCCGGGTTTACCTTCCCGGGCGCTGGCACTCCGGATCGACCCGTCGTCGGTTCGATCATCCGATACGGCGTCCGCTTCGAAGCGGATCTCGGGCCGAACCAGAACTCGGGCTGCGTCCTCGGCCCGCAGGCAGAGGCGGTATCCCCGCAATTCGTAGACCGTGGGGTCGCCGAGGGGCGACTCGCGCAGATTTCGGATGGGCGTGCCGGGAAGCAGCCCGAGGTCCATCAGGCGTCGCCCGACCGGACCTTCGGCAAGAATTTGGTCGACCTTGCCACGCTCCCCCGGGATCATCTCCGCGAGCTCGACCGTCATCTCCGAATTGATATTGAAATCGCTTTTCATTACTCGAAGCTAGCGCGAAACCCACGAAGCACCAACGCGGCCCTTAAAATACCTAAGGGAACGCATTCGCTTTTCTCAGCGAGGTTAAAAAGCAACAAAAGACTCTACTTTTGTTCGATCTTGTACTCCGGCCCGAGTTGACGGGTCATCAGGGCCTCCCCTGCTTCGGCCGGACTGGCCTCGCCCTCGAGGACCCGGCGCACCATTTCGGCGATGGGGAGCTCCACGCCCACGCCCTCGGCCAAGCGGCAGGCGGCGCGGGTCGTGCGGACGCCCTCGGCGACCTCACCGATCTCGGCGATGATCTCGTCCAGGGGCCGTCCGCGGCCCAGCCCGAGACCCACTCGTCGATTTCGCGAGAGGTCCCCGGTACAGGTGAGCAGCAGGTCGCCCATGCCGGACAAGCCGCCCAGGGTTTCCAGGCGTCCGCCGAGTTCCATGGCGAGGCGGGTCACCTCGGCCAGCCCCCGGGTCATCAGGGCCGCCCGAGCATTCAGCCCCAATTCCATCCCGTCGGCGATGCCTACCGCGATGGCGATGACGTTCTTGAGGGCGCCCCCGACCTCTACGCCCACCACGTCGTCGGTGGAGTAACAGCGAAACCAGGGGCACGAAAGCATCGATTGCACCGCCCTGGCATGGGATTCATCCTCGCAGGCGATGGTGACCACCGTGGGCTTGCGTTGGGCGACCTCTCGCGCGAACGACGGGCCGGAAAGGCAGGTGATCCGGGGCCGCTGTTCCGGGCCGAGGACATCGGCGAGGACACGGTGCATCAGCATCCCCGTCTCGAACTCGATGCCCTTGGCGGTACAGATGAGCGTGGCCCCGGGCGCGAGCCTGGGGGCCGCCTGGGTCATGACCTGGCGAATGGCGTGACTCGGGAGCGCCACGATGACGAACTCGGCGCCCTCCAGGGCAAAATCCAGGTCGGAAGTCGCCGTGACGCGGTCGGGAATCGCGAGATCGCTCAAGTGGTGGGGATTTCGGCGCACCCGCTGGATCGTGGCGGCGTTCTCCTCGCTGCGGGCCCACAGGCGAACGTCATTTTCCCGGCTGCACAGCACCGCCAGGCACGTGCCGAAACTTCCTGCTCCGAGAACCGCGATGGGAACGCTCACAGCCCCGACCATATCACGCGGCGGGTCGCTTGGCGGTTGGCTCCCCAAGCGAAATTGACGCCCCCTGGGCCGGTGGCTACTTTTTTGCTGGCCTTCCCCTGCCGCATCGAGTTTCCCCGGGCCGATTTTCGGACCCAGGGGGGCGCCGAAGGGAGTACCTCGTCTTGGCCGAGTACGTCGGCGTTCTCATTCTATTCGCGCTCGTCAGCGTGCCGGCGTGCCTCTATCTGGCCATCGCCGGGCGCGGCGCGTCGGCTCGGGCCCAGGAGGCCTCGTCCGAGCCTCCCCCGGAAAACGCCCGGGGTGCGGTGCCCGGAGCGAGTCTCTTGGTCGCGGCCATCGCGTACCTGGTGCTCCAGGCTGCGGTTCTGCTCCTGGTCCCCTGGTTTCTCTTCTTCGCCGAACTTGGCCCGATGGGTTTGGTTTCGGGTGCTCTCTTTGCGTTGCCCCTGCTCGTGGGCTTTGCCTACTTGTGGAGCCGGGGAGCATTGGACGGGTGAGTCCTGAAGCCCTCGTTCCGAATCTTCTCGCCCTGACGGCTCAGGCGCTGAGCTTGGCTTTCGTGCTGTTCGTAGTGGGTGTGCCCCTGGTCGCGTGGGCCGAGCGCAAACAGGCGGCTCGCATCGAGAACCGGCGGGGTATCGGGGGCACGGCCATCGCCGAGATTTCCCTGGTCGGCCTGCTTCAGCCCCTGGCCGACGCCCTCAAGCTGTTGTCCAAACGCGGTCCGAGCCCAACGCACTCCGGGCAAGGCGTGCAGGTCCTGTTCTCGGCTCTGGTGCTCTCGGTGACGGTGGTGGCGTTCGCGGCGATCCCGTGGAGTGGTCGATACGTTTTTGGCGACGGCAGCTTCTCCCTGATTCTCGCCGATGTCGAGATGGGGGTCCTCTTCATCTTTGCGCTTCTGGCGCTCAGCGCGCTGGTCACGGTTTGGGCCGGAATGAAGGGAGGCATCCGCTCGCGTGTGGGCACTTTTCGCCTGGCCGCCCGAAGCCTGTCCGGAGAACTCGCGCTTCTCCTGGCGCTCCTTCCCATGTTGATGATTTATGGGAGCCTGCGCCTCGGGGACATGGTGGCGTGGCAGGACACGAGCTTTTCACCCCTGGGCGCCTGGAACCTCTTGGCCCAGGGGAGCGGCTCGCTTTCCGGGCTGAACCTGGGCTTGCCCGCCTGGGGCGTCCTCCTCAATCCACTGGCTTTCATTCTTGTGCTCACGGCGGCTTCGCTGCGACTGGGCCTCGCCCCCTTTGACGCCGAGCGGGGCGAAGCCGAACTCGAGGCGGGCCCCCGCGGCGCCTTCTCGGGGCCGGGGTTGGGCTTCCTCGCCCTGGCGGCTCGACTCGAACTTCTTCTCGTCGCCGCGCTGGTGACTCTGATCTTTTTCGGGGGCTGGGCGATTCCGTGGCTTCCCCAGGCGACGCTCGTCGCCGTGCTCGCTGAATTCATCGGCGCATGGCTCGCCAACGCAATCTGCCTCGGCCTCCATCTGGCGGTCTTTCTCCTAAAATTATCGGGCGTTGTCTTCCTTGAGTTGTTGATCCGAAGTGCGCTCCCACGTTTCGATCATGCGCGTACCATGGACCTGTGCTGGAAGATTCTGATGCCGGCAGCCGTGGTCGATATCGTTTTCACCGCCGCGGTTCTCTTCCAACTGGGAGGCGCCCCGGGATGATGCTCGAAGCGGTGGCCTTCTACGCGTTCGCCGGCTTGGCGATGGTCTCGTCGGGATTTCTTCTGGCGGAGGGGCGCACTCCGCTCTCCGCCTCGATCGCCCTGGCGGTTTTCGGTTTTTCGGTGGCGGGCCTGATCCAAGCCCTGGGCGCCGATCTCCTGGCGATTCTCCAGTGGATGCTTTCCCTGGCCTCGGTGGGGGTCCTTTTCGTCGCGTCGTTGACGGTCTCGGGCCTAGCCGAGGAAGAATTCAACCTTCCTCCGGCGAGCCGGGTCATGGTCAAGCTGCTGGGAGTCGTGGCGGCGGTCTGTCTCGGGGGCGCTCTGGCTTGGGTTGTGGGAGGTACCTTCGGCGATCTGGCCGGGGAGGCCGCGCTTCCCGGCTCCCAGGCGGTTGCGTTCTCGCTCTATACCGCCTCGGCCTCGCCGCTTCATCTCTTGGGCCTGCTGCTCCTGGCGGTTTTGGTGGGCAGCGTCGTGCTCGCCAAACAGAGGCTCGACTGAATGGTCCCCTATACCCAGGTGATCGGGTTGGCGCTGATTCTCTTCGTGTTGGCCCTGGCCCTCGTGCTGACCCGGCGCAGCCTTCTGGCTTTGCTCGCCGGGGTTCAGGGCATTTTTACTTCCGTCTGTTTGGCGCTCCTGGGTTTTGTTCGAATGCACGCGGCCGGGGGCGGAGCCACTCCCGGAGCGCTTTCCGAGGCCTATGGATTCGCCCTGATCATTCTGGCAGTCGCCGCCGCGGAGTTTGCCCTGGGGCTGAGCATCGGCGTGGCCTTCGTGCGCAGGCGTCGCTCGGTGAATGTCGAGAACGCGAGCGTTCTTCGATGGTGAAGCCGGCATGCTGAATGGATGGGTTGAAGGGGGAGGCGCCGGGCTGGGGATGATTCCCCTTGGGCCCCTACTCGTGGCGCTTTCGCTCGGGCTTTCCCTGGTTCTCTCCCCCAAGACCCTGTCGCGTTTGACGATCTCCTGGCTGGGTCTTTTGGGCATGGCGGCTTCCTTTGTGGCGAGCGTGCGCGCCTTTGTCGGGCTCTTGTTCAACGACGAGGCGAGCGCACTGGTTGATCCCCTGGCGACTTGGCTGGGTGCCGGAGTGGGGGGTGCGACGCTGGTCGCCGAGTTGAGCTTTCGCTTCGACGCGCTCTCGTCGGGACTCTGTCTCGTCATTTCCGGCGTCGGTTTGCTCCTGATCCTCTACGCGACCCGGTCGCGGGAATGGGAACAAGGTGGAGAGACCGATTTTCAACGCTTCATCGGCTACGCGAGTTTTCAGGTGGGGATGTGCCTGGTTTTCGTGCTGGCCGACAATCTTGTCCTGATGCTGGCGGGTTTGGTGGGGGTTGGGATCGGCGCCTCTTTGTTGTCGGGCTTTCGCGCCGAAGACGCGAGTCAGAGCCGACTGGGAATCTGGGTTCTGGGCTTGGGCCGGGTGGGCGAGTTTTCCCTGCTGTTGGCCACGTTGCTGATTTTTCGCGTCCTCGACGGGGAGAGCCCGCCCAACCTGTCCATCGTCGAGGTCCGCTCGGCGCTCCTAGGCCTGGATGGCTCGGTGGTTCTCCTCTTCAGCGGGCTTGGGGGAGTGACCCTTCTCGATGCCCTGGGTCTATGCGTGCTGGCCACGGCCCTGGTGTCCGGGGCCCAGTGGGCCTTCGCCTCCACCGGGCAGGGTTCTCCCGCCGGACCGCTCCCCGGCCTGATCTTGATGCAGACGGTGACTGGCTTTGTCGTGGCGGGTTATCTGGTGGTTCGTTTCTCTTTCATCTTCAGCGCGGCGCCCTTGGCGACGGGGGTCATGACCGGCGTCGGGGTCGCCCTGGCCCTGGTGGGCGCTGTGTTCGCGTGTCGCTCCCACTGGATCGGCGCGGTGCTCGGTTGGTCGTCGGTGAGTCAATTGGGTCTCGTCCTCGTAGCGGCGGGTCTCGGTGCGCAGACCGCCGCGGTCTTTCACCTGATCAGCCATGCCTTCTTCAAGGGACTCCTGGGGGTCGCCGCTGGGGTGGTGATCGTCGCACTCCGGGGGGAGCAGGATATGCGCCGGATGGGGAGCCTCGGTAGCCGGCTCTCCCTGACCCGCGCGGCGTTCTGGATCGGGGGCTTCTCTCTGGCCGGAGGCCTGCCCCTGACCGCAGGTTTTTTCTCCATGCAGCAAATCGCCGTGGCCGCCCGGGGCGCCGACCCGGGCTTGGGGTACGACCTTGTCTACCCGGCGGTCCTTTTGACGCTGGTGCTGACGACCTTCTACGCCTTCCGGCTCGTCTATCTCGTGCTCCAGGGGGAGGCGCGGCTACCCGCCCAGGCACACTGGGACGAGGTCGAAGATCCCGAGACTCCCATTCTTTGGGTCATGGGGATTCTCGGCACCCTATCGATCCTGGGAGCGATCATCGGCTTTCCCCAATTCTGGTCGGATTTTCTTTTCGATGGCGAGATCGAGCAGGCCAATAGCCTTCACTATTTTCTTTCCGGGGTGGTCAGTACGCGTTCAGAGATGCCCGTGGACGACAGCCAGGCGTGGCAGGTGACGGGCTGGACACTGTTGATGACCAGCCTCGGGGGTGTGGCGGCTTTTCTTTTCTACGTCGCTCGGCCAGGGGTTCTCCTGCGCGGGGTGAATAACCTCAGTCGTTGGCGTCAGCGTGGAAGGTCCCGGGCATTGCGAACCGCCTCGTGGGTCTCCGCTCGGGGCCATTCGTTGGCGGGGGGAACCCGCCAGGTCACCCACGCTTTATTCGCGCGCGGCGCGCGACGCCCCGCTTCCGAATCCGGCGCGCTTCCCCTCTCGGCGGGCTTTCTTCGCTATCTCGCTGATCGCCTGGTTAAACCGGTGCAGTCGGGCTTCGTGCAACATTCCCTGGCGCTCTCGGTGCTCGGCAGCCTCTTTCTGCTCGTCTATTTCCTGTGGGCGGGGACGCGCTGATGGTGGGCATGGGACCCTATGTCGATGGGCATGTTCTGAGCTGGATTCTTTTCATGCCCGGTGCGACGGCACTCTTTTTGTTGGCGATCGGAGCGGTCTTGCGCGGTTTCTTCGGGTCGGTGGGCCTGCCCGGAGAAGTCTGGCGCGCGATCGCCCTGGGTTCGACCGGGCTGACTCTTCTGCTGGCCTTCGCCGGGCTTTTCGTGGCCTTCGAGCCCGAAACCATGGGCCTCCAATTGGTCGAGTATGCGGATTGGCTCCCCGGCTACGGGGTCCAGTATTTCGTGGCGGTGGACGGCATCAATCTCTTTCCCGTGTTGTTCGTCACCCTATTGGTCCCCCTGGTTCTGATCGTTTCTTGGCGGCGGGTGGAGCGTTCGCTTCGGACTTTCGTTTTCTTCCTGCTGCTTCTCGAGAGCGCGATTCTGGGTGTCTTCCTCTCGTTCAATGTCCTGCTCTTCCATCTCTTCTGGCAACTGGCCTTGGTCGCGCTCTACTTCATCATCGGAATCTGGGGGGGGCGAGACCGCATCGCCGTGGCGACAAAATTTCTTCTCCACGGAGGGGTCGGCGCCATGCTCATGTGGGTGGCGATTCTCGTACTCTTTCGGCTCAACCTCGAGGCCAATGGCGTTCCCGGCCTGGACCTCGTCTCCCACCCCGGAAGCCCGGCCCCGGGTTTGCTGGAGTTGGCGATCCCCACGACCGAGAGCGGTCTTGAGTGGTGGCGGAGCCAGACCTGGCTCTTCCTGGCCTTTGCCCTGGCCTTCGCGATCCTACTTCCCTTGGCGCCTCTGCACGGTTGGCTCCCCGATGCCCTGGCGGAGGCTCCGGGTGAGGGAGCAGCGCTGATCGCCGGACTCTTGCTTCAACTCGGGGCCTACGGACTGTTGCGCTTCGCGGTTCCCCTTTTCCCGGAAGCGGCGGAAAGCCTGGCGCCCCTCATCCGAGTTTTGGCCCTGGTGTCCATCGCATATGCCGGGTTGCGCGCCCTCTACGGAGGGGATCTCAATCGAGTCATCGCCTACCTCGCCATGGTGCAGGGTGGCATCATCGTTCTTGCCCTTTTCAGTTTTGAGGGACTCGGCCAGGTAGGAAGCGTGGTGGGCATCGTGAGCCGGGGCCTTGTCCTGGCCGCCCTGATTCTGCTCGTGGGGATGCTCGAAGAGAGGCGGGGCACCCGCTGGATCGACCAATTCGGCGGGCTTGCGCGTCCGATGCCCCTTCTGGCCCTGCTCTTGGGAGTCGCCGTGTTCGCGGCGGTGGGGGCACCGGGGTCGAGCGGCTTCGTCTTCGAGTTGCTGGCCTTGGCGGCGACCTTCGAGGTCAGTGCCCGGGTGGGGTTGGCAGGCTGCCTCGGTGCGCTCGCCATGGCGCTCTGTCTCTACCGCATCTATCGGCGGGTGATGCTTGGCCCGCTCGAGATCGAGGCCAATCGCAATCTGCCGGATTTGAGCGGGCGCGAGGCGGCCCTGATCCTCGCCTTGCTGATTCCCATTCTCGGGGTCGGCCTCTATCCGAACCCGGTGCTGCGTCGGATCGAGCCATCGGTGCTCGAGGTTCGGCGCCAAATTCTCGAGCGTGGAGTTCTCTCCTTGGAAGCGGAAGCGCCTCGAGACCCGGCGCCCAGCGCGAATTCCACCCGAGTGACCGAGGGCCCGGGATCGCCGGTCTTGGCCGCGAGCGGAGAGGGCCAGTAGATGGAAGCCACACCGATGCAGTGGAGCGACTTGATCGCCCTGGGGCCGGCGGGAGCAACCGCTCTCGGTGCTCTGGGCATCCTGCTGCTTTCGGTTTTGCTCGCCCCGCGCACTCCCGAGCGAAGTCCCGGCGCTCCGGGAGCGAGGGTTTCGCGGTCCTCGAAGGGGAGCGGCGAAGACGAACTCGCGCGCATGCGGGTCAACCTGCTCCTGGCGGGATTGGCCACGGCTTCCCTGGCGCTCGCCGGGGGGTTCGCCTTCTCGAGGTTGATGTCCCAGCCGGCCCCCTCCCCGCTCTCTCCCATGCTCGCTCTCGACGGTCTGGCGGCGCTCTCCATTCTCGTGGTGGGACTGGCCGCTGTCTTGGTGATCTGGTTGTCCACGAGTCGTTTGACGGCGATCCGCATTCCCTATGGCGAGTACTACGCCCTGGTTCTGCTCGGTCTGGCGGGGTCCTTCGCCGCTCTCCAGGCCGAGAACGTGATCGTGCTCTTTTTGGGCCTCGAGTTGATGAGCGTGGCGACGACGATCTTGACGGCGGCCGAGCGGGGAAAAAAGCACGGTCTCGAAGCCGCTCTCAAGGCCTTCCTCTCGAATGCTCTGTCGAGCGCCCTACTCCTCTTGGGCATCATCCTTCTCTTCGGAGCAACGGGTCATTTCGATTACCCGGGCCTTCGCGACACCCTCGACCCCGCTCGCGGATTGGATCTCGCGGGGTTGGCCCTGATCTTCGCGGGACTGGCGATGAAGTTGGCGTTGGTCCCCTTCCACCAGTGGCTGCCCGATGTTCAGGAGGGCACCTCCACTTCGGTGGCCGCTTTCGTTTCGACCTGTGTGGTGATCACCGTGACCCTGGCCTGGCTACGCCTGGTGCTCCATGGCCTGCCGGATCTCCACGCTCTGCTCTCTCCGGTCTTTGCGGGACTCGGGGTGGCGAGCATCGTCCTCGCCAACTTGATGGCCTTGGTCCAGCGCAACGTGAAGCGGATGCTCGGCTGGCTCGTCATCGCCCAGGCCGGTACCTGGATCCTCGCGTTTTGCGTCGGCGACGAAACGGCTTTCGGAGCGATGATCTTTTATCTCGTGGCCTACGCACTCGTCATGCTTGGGGCTTTCGGGGTGGTGATGACCCTGAAGGGCGGTGGCCGAGAACTCGAGAGGCTCGAACATTTCGCGGGCATCGCCGAGTCGCGTAAGGGGTTGGCGGCCATCATGACCCTCTTCATGCTCGCCGTGGCGGGCGTGCCTGGGACAGTGGGTTTCTGGGCGCGTTGGCATCTCGTGGGCGCGCTGGTGGCGGGGGGAGAGTTGGTGCTCGCGGTGATCGCCGTCTTGGGCAGCGTTGTCTCGCTCTATATCTGCATGCAGGTGCCCGTGATGATGTACATGCGCGAAACCCTCGAGGAGGAGGTCACCGAGTCGGCGACCAATGAACTTTTGGTCCTGCTCCTGTGCGCGGGTATCGTGATCGGCTTGGGGTTCTGGCCGGACCCGTTGCTACCGGGCTGGGGGATGGGCCTGCTCGATTTCTTTGAGAGCAGCGTGGGGAGCAGCGTGCGCTAGCCCCGAGTCAGCCGCGCGGGCCGCCGCCCCGGAGCACACGAACCTCGTCCTGGCGCCGGGTGATATGCATTTCGTCCAGCAATTCCATCAGGGGCATGGCGGTACGTCGAGACGTTCCGATCAGCGCCTTGTAGGTCTGAGTGTCGAGGACCGCGTTCTCGGCGAAGTGAGCGGTGACCCGTTCGCGAAGCACGTCCACCGCCTGGCGGGCGAACCAGAGATCACCCGGCGCCCGGACGAGTTCACCCTGCCTTTCGAGGTGCGCGAGGATATCGCGGAGGCGTTCGAGGGAGACGCCGATCTGGTCGGCCCAATCCTTGGGATTGGGGGGATCGAGGTTTTTCTCCCGGGCCTCGGAGAGGACCCGGTCCGCCACCGCTTGGGCCTCGGCATCGAGGACCGCGCGATGCTCGGCCAGGCGCACCAAATCCTTTTCGCGGACCATCTTCCCCGCGTCCTCGAGGCGGGCGAGGATGAATTCCGCCGCCTCTCGGGGGACGTTTTCCGGGAGTTCGCCGCGCAGGGTGGCCCGAGGCATCCCGGGGCGCATGGGCTCGTTGCGATGAAAGCGAGCGAGGCCGTCGAGGAGTCGCGCCTCGAGGCGCTCACTGTCCCGGGCATCGATCCAGAGTTGCCCACCGGCGACCTCGAGAACCGCCGAGATCGATGCGGGGTCGCGCAGAAGCGATTGAACCTCGCCGGGCTCGAGGCCGGTTTCCCGGGCGAGATCATCGGTGGCTCGGCCCGAGTAGCCCGCTCGCTTCACCCGGGCGCCGAGGCCCGCCCGGACATCCCCTTGGCGCAGGCCCTCGAGTTCTTCCAGAAGTTCGGGATCGCTTCGGCGCCGCCGAGGCGGTGCGGTGTCGAGAACGATTCCACCACCCAGGGTGGCACCGGCATTCGCCGTCTTGGCGAAGCCCCGGACGATGAAACGGTCGCCGGGGAGCAGGGCGAGCGGCTCGCCGTCGACATGGAGCCGAGCCATCTGAGCGTCGCCCGGGGCGAAGGTCTCGCTCCCGATGGCGGCGAGATGCGCTCTTCGCTCGGCGGTGCCCGCCAGGACCTCTACGGATGTGATGGCCTGGCCCGCGGGAGAGGTGGGGAGCCATTGAACGTGGACGTCGGCGGTGTGCGTGGCTTCCATGCGGCCGCCGAGGGTTACGACATCGCCCCGGTGAAGGTCGGCCACCTCGAGGCCCTGGAGGTTGGCGGCGCAGCGTGCTCCAGGCAGCACGCGTTCGCTTTCCTCCCCGTGGCTCTGGAGACCGCGGATCCGGGCGTTGAGGCCCGACGGAATAATTTCGACCTTCTCGCCGAGATTCAGGGGCGACCCCACCAGGGTTCCGGTGACCACGGTTCCGAAGCCCCGCATGGCAAAAATTCGGTCGACGCCCAGGCGCGGCGGGCCCTGGCGAGAGGTTCGCGGCCGCGCGCCCCCGCTCGCTTGAACCAGAGCCTCGCGCAGGGCTTCGAGACCCTCGCCGGTTTGGGACGAGACCGGGACGATGGCGGCGCCGGCGAGGTGGGTGGGGGCGAGCAACTCGCTCACCTCCTCGCTCGAGAGTTCGATCATCTCCTCATCGGCGAGGTCGGTCTTGGTGAGAGCGACCACACAGGATTCGATACCGAGCAGGTCGCAGATCGCCACGTGTTCTCGGGTTTGGGGCATGACGCTCTCATCGGCGGCCACCACCAGCAAGAGGACGTCGATCCCGCTTGCACCCGAGACCATGGTTCGGACCAGACCTTCGTGGCCGGGCACGTCGATCACCGAGAGTCGTCCGAAGCCCGGGAGATCGAGGGCCGCGAAGCCCAACTCGATGGTGATGCCCCGGGCCTGTTCCTCGGGCAAGCGATCTGTCGATGTTCCCGTGAGCGCACGAATCAGCGCGGTCTTGCCGTGGTCGATATGGCCCGCGGTGCCGAGCACGAGGCCCCGGGCGAGGGTGCTGTCCCCCGGGCTTCCGCGCTCTTGGGCCGAATCAGCCACCCGCCGGGGCTCGGGAGAGCCCGATGGATTCGCGCCCCAGGTAGGGCACCAGGGCTGATGGAATCCGGATGCTGCCGTCGGCGCGTTGGTGATTTTCGATCAGGGCCAGAATCGCCCGGGCGTTGGAGATCGCGGTGCCATTGAGGGTATGGACAACCTCGGGTTTGCCTCCGTCGGCGGGGCGGTAGCGCGTCTTGAGCCGCCGGGCCTGGAAGTCGGTGCAGTTCGAGGCGCTGGTGACCTCGCCCCAACTGCCGCCCTCGCCCCGCCCGGGCATCCACGCCTCGAGGTCGAATTTGCGGTAGGCGGGAGCGCCGAGATCTCCGCTGGCGATATCGATGACCCGGTAGGGAATCTCGAGAGCATCGAAGATGCTCTCCTCGATTTTGCACAGTCGGTCGAGTTCCGCCTCGCTGTCCTCGGGGCGACAGAAGACGAACATCTCGGCCTTGCTGAATTGGTGCACGCGGTAGAGCCCTCGGCTCTCTCGCCCGTGGGCTCCGGCCTCGGTCCGGAAGCAATGGGAGATCCCGGCCACGCGGATGGGAAGTTCTTTCTCGTCGACGATGGAGTCCACCAGCATGCCGCCCAGAGTGATCTCCGCCGTGCCGACCAGGCAAAGATCGTGGTCTTCCACCGAGTAGATCTGGGATTCCTGGCCGCGGGGGTTGAAGCCAATGGCGGTCAGGATCCCCGGGCGGGCGAGGTCCGGGGTCGCGAAGGGAGTGAAGCCCTTCTCGATGACGCGGTCCAGAGCGAAGCGTTGGAGCGCGAGATCCAGAAGCGCCGCCTCATTTTTGAGGTAGTAGAACTTTTGCCCGGTGACCTTGGCGGCGGTTTCGAAATCGACGAGTTCGTGTTTCTCGCAGAGCGCCAGGTGGTCGAGGGGCTCGAAATCGAATTTCGTCGGCTGGCCCTCTTTGACGACGCAAAAATTGTCCTCACCGCCGAGGGGGGTCTCGGGATGGATGAAATTGGGCAGGGTCATGAGGAGGTCGTCGAGTCGTTGCTCGACCTCGCGCAGGTCGTTCTCCAGGCGGGAGACCCCTTCCTTCATTGCACGTCCGGCATCCACGTGGGCCTTGCGCTCGGCCTCGTCCATGGGCCGCTTACCCGATTTCTGGTGCTCGTTACGAAGCCGGTTGGCCTCGTTGAGTTCGGTGCGCAGGCCCGTGGCCTCGTCCTGGGTGGCGATGGTGAGATCGACGTCGGCTTGGACGTTTCGGTGTCGGCAGCAGTCGACGATTTCGTCCCGTTTTTCACGGAGTAGGCGAGGGTCCAACATGACGGCCAAGGGAAGCACAGGGGTGAGGCCCCTGCCACGCGAGGGAGCCCGCTCGCGGCGACTTGGGCGGGAAATTCGCGGTGGATCCCGTGGCGAATAGAAGGGCCTTTCAATTCACCGGACAATCCCGTTAGAATCGGGATGTGCTGACTCCCTACCGGGTCTTGGACTTGAGTGATGAGCAAGGTCTGCTCTGCGGGCAGATCCTGGCGGATTTTGGTGCCGACGTCATTCGCATCGAGCCGCCTGGGGGATCGACGGCTCGGCGGGTGGGGCCCTTTGCCGGCGACGAGCCCGGCCTCGAGCGCTCGCTCTACTGGTGGGCGTACGCGCGCAATACGCGCTCGGTGGTGCTCGACGTCGAGGCCCCGGGCGACCGAGAGGCGCTCTTGGCGCTGGTGGCCGGCGCCGATTTTTTGATCGAGTCGGCGCGCCCGGGACGCATGGCGGAGCTCGGCCTGGGTTACCCCGAGCTCTCCGGCCTGAACCCCGGCCTCGTCTACGTCTCGATCAGCCCCTTTGGGCAAACCGGTCCCAAGGCGGATTGGCTCGCTTCCGATCTCGTCTCCATGGCGGCGGGGGGCCACGCTTTTCTCACCGGTGAAACCGATCGCGCGCCGCTGCGGGTTTCGGTTCCCCAAGCCCACGGCCACGCCGCTACCGACGCCGCGGTGGGGGCGCTGGTGGCGCATTTCGCCCGGCGTCAAACCGGGCGCGGCCAGCACGTCGATATCTCGACCCAGCAGTCCGTCACCCTGGCCACCATGTTTCGTTCCCTGGATGCCCCTCTCGAGGAAGCGCCGGCCCGGCGTATTTCGGGCGGGGTCTATCTCGGGGGCAATTGGGTTTCCAGCCGCTATGCCCTACGCGACGGCAGCGTGATCGTGGGTCCGGCGTGGCTCCCTTCGACGGGGCATTTCATGAAGCGCCTGGTGGACTGGGCAGCCGAGCTCGGCTTCTGCGCCGATCCCGGGCTTCTTGCCGAGGATTGGTCGACCTATGCCCTGCGGATGATTCGCCGGGAAATCGGCGCCGAAGAACACGCCCCGTTGGACGCCCTCTTGACCGAGCTCTTCGCCTCCCTGGACAAGCGCGAGGTCATGCAGGCGGTGGTCGAGCGCCGCCTGCTGCTGGCGCCGGTCCTGGGGCTTGGGGAGGTGATCGAGAGCGACCAGTTGAAGGCGCGCAATTTCTCCGTCCCCCTGGCCGGACCCGTCGAGGGCGAGACGGTCGGTTATCCCGGGCCGGTGGCGCGTTTCTCCCGGACCCCCATCGAGTATCGCCTGCCGCCTCCGCGCTTGGACGAGCACCGCGCGGAGATTCTTTCCGAGCCTGCGCGCCCGCCCGCCTCGGCCTTGCCGCAATCGGATTCCAAGCTCGATCCAAGCCCCGGAGCCCGGCCCCCCCTCGAAGGCATCAAGATCCTCGACCTCTTCTGGATCCTGGCCGGGCCGGGCTCCACGCGCATGCTGGCGGATTACGGCGCCACGGTGGTTCATGTCGAGTCGGGCAAGCACCTCGATACCCTGCGCGCGATTCCCCCCTACCGATTCAACAACCCACACCCCGAAGGTGCGGGGGGGTTCCAGTCCGTCAACGCCAACAAGCTCGATCTCAGCCTGGACATCCACTCGCCCGAGGGCCATGACCTGGTGATGGAACTCGTGGAGTGGGCGGACGTCGTGACCGAGTCCTTCGCGCCGGGGGTCGCGGCCTCCCTGGGCCTCGAGTACGCGGCCCTCTCCCAAGTGAAGAGCGATCTCATCATGATCTCGAGCAGCTTGATGGGCCAGACCGGGCCCTGGAAGAGCTTTTCGGGCTTTGGCAACCTGGCCGCCAGCGTCACCGGCTACCAGGGCCACGCGGGCTGGCCCGACCGCCTGCCCTCGGGCCCCCACGGCGCCTACACGGATTTCATCTCCGCGCGGTACAACGCCGTCGCCATTTTGGCCGCGCTCGAACACCGGGAGCGAACGGGCGAGGGTCAGTACATCGACCAGTCCCAAGCCGAGGCCGCCCTGCATTTTCTCGCCCCGGCCTTCGTCGACTACACGTTCAACGGCAAGCTGCGGGAGCAGGTCGGCAACAGCGATGCCGAGCAAAGTCCCCACGGCATCTACCCCTGCGCCGGAGAGGATCGCTGGGTCGCCATCGCCGTGGCGAACGACGATCAATACCGGGCGCTCTGCTCGGCCATGGATCGCCCGGACCTTTTGGCAAGGCGCGGAGAGGGCGCGGCCGTGGAGGGAGAGATTGCGGCCTGGACGGCGGAACGCGACGGTGAAGAAATCGAGGCCCTGCTCCAGGCCCGGGGCGTTCCGGCCCACCGAGCCCTGGACACCGTGGATCTTTACGCCTGCCCCCAGATGCAACACCGCGAGCACTACATCGATGTGGGTTGTGATATCTACCAGTCGACCACGGTGGAAAGTTCCCGGCTTCGCCTTTCCGAGAGTCGCCCTCGGCGGCCGGAAAAAGCCGTCTCCCTGGGCCGGGACAACCGCTACGTGCTCGAGACAATTCTCGGCTACTCGCCCGAAAAAATCGCTGGCCTCGCCGAAGCCGGCATCCTCCTGTAGCTGGCCTCCCGGATGCATCGCGAAGCGAGGATCAGGGGGCCTCGGCGCTCTTTCCGAGCTCGGCGGTGGCGATGACCACGGTACGATCCTCGGCGCCGCCGTCCACGATTTCGACCCGCACCAGGGCGCTGTCGGCATCGCGGCGAAGAATCCGTGGCCGCGCCTGGATGGGGCCCGTGCGGCCCAGGGCGAGGTAATGGATTTCCAAGTCGCGCACCCGGCAAAGCCCCAGCTTTGAGCCCGCGGATTCCGCCGCTCCCTCCACGAGCAGGGCAAGGGCGCCCCCCTGGATGGCGTCCAGGGAGTTGCGGTTGTAGCTCGAGCAGGCGAACTCGAGTTGTTCGGAATTTTCGCGGGAGGGGGAAATCTCCAGGCGATCGAGGATCGGTCGATCGAGGGCCGGGCCCTGGGAACTGAATGTCGTGCGCCCCGGGAATCCGGGAGGGTTCGTTCTCTGCTTGTCGCCCCGGGCTTCAAGGACCGAGAAGGTGAGGGTGGCCAGACCGATGGAGGACGCGGCGGCGTCTTCGAGATCGACCTCGATCACCACCGTCGAGCGGCCGGCGCGAATCAAGCGGGAGCGCGCGAGCACCGAACCCTGGGCCGGAAAGGCAAAGAGGTGCAGCATGAGATCGCAGGTGGCCACCCAGTTCGGTTGCACGCTGCGCGTGGCCTGGGCGCCGCCGATGACATCGACCAGGGTCGCGAGAACGCCGGCGCGGACGCCTCCTCGCTGGCAGAGCCAGGGCGTGATCTCAAGCCCCGCCCGGTAGCCCTCGCGCTCCTCCTCAACCCAGAGGTTGAGGTCGCGAAGCAGGTGGGGATCCGGAGGATAGGAGGTGGGTGCAGAATCTGAAGGGGCGTTCATGGTTCCAGCTTAGGGGATCAGTGCAGGGCAGGGGCAGGGGCAGGGGCGGTGACGGTGACGGCCATGGCCACGAAGGCGAAGGCGAAGGCGGGCGCGGCGAGCCCGGGGCGGGCGCCGGGATCGCGCCGCACTTGGATGCCCTCGAACTCGAAGACCGAACGCTGCCAGAGATCGTCCGGGGCGTCGTCAAAAATCGCCTCGGCCCCTCCCGGCGCGACGTGCCAGTCACCCCGGGCAATCTCGTCGTCGAGTTGCCCCGGGGCCCAGCCCGAGTAACCGACAAAGGCCCGAAAGTCTTTTTGGGAGGCGGGTGCCTTCAAGAGTTCGCTCAAGGTGTCGGGGCTGCCGGTGGCCCAGACTCCGGGGACGACTTCAAGGGCGTCGGAGAGCGGGACTTGCGAGCGAACCAGAAGAGTCATGACCCCGGGCTCTACGGGCCCGCCGATAAAAGCTCGGTCCTGGCGCGAGGAGAGTCGTCCCACTTCCGGAATCAAATCCTGCAGGAGTGCCGGACTGGGGTGGTTGATCACGAGGCCGAGGGCGCCCCGAGGTGAGTACTCGAGAAGCACGACAACGCTCTCGGCGAAGAAAGGACCCCTGAGTTCTCGGGTGGCCACCAGCAAACGGCCGGCGGCCGGGGCCCCAATGGCCCGGGGTTCGGGGACGCGGGGTTGGTGGGCGCGCGCCCGGGGATCGGTCTCTTCCCCCGTGATGGCGGCCGAACCCGCGCGGCGCAGGGGGCTGCCCGGGAGAAGGGCGAGGACGAGCCCCGCGAGGGCCAGCCCGATGAAGACCCGGGTCCGGGTGCTGTTTCGAGCCATCTGCTCTCGCCCTCCCGAATTGGGGACCGCGCTTCGGCCAAGGGCGCTTGATGCCCCTTGAGAGGGAATTGTACAGCGTTATGGTCCCTTCTTCGCACTCGTCTGTTGGGCGGTGCGCGAGGGAGGAATTCATGGCCGGCCCCCTGGCGGGAATCAAGGTGGTGGAATTGGCGGGTCTCGGCGCCCTGCCCTTTGGTTCGCTGAAACTCGCCGATATGGGGGCGGAAGTGGTGCGTGTCGACCGGCTCTCGGACGTGCCCGAGGACCGCACGCCCCGGCCGCATAATTTTTGGGATCGGGGGCGCCGGAGCGTCGCGGTGGATCTCAAGGATCCGCGCGGGGTCGAAACCGTGCTGCGTTTGGCCGACGGCGCCGATGCTTTCCTCGAGGCTTTTCGCCCGGGCGTGGCCGAGCGCCTGGGTTTGGGTCCGGACGTCCTCCTGAAGCGAAAGCCGGCCCTGGTCTACGGCCGGCTCACGGGTTGGGGTCAGGACGGCCCTCTCGCCCAGGTCGCGGGCCACTCGCTCAACTACGAAGCGATCACCGGGGCGGTGGGTCTCATCGGCCCGCGCGGTGGCCCGCCCCCGCCCCCGCTTACCCTGCTCGGTGATTTCGCCGGGGGCGGTCTGCATCTCGCCTATGGGGTGGTGTGTGCCCTGCTCGAAGCCCAGCGCAGCGGCCGAGGTCAGGTGGTGGACGCCGCCATGGTGGATGGCGTGACCTCGCTGCTCGGTGTCTTTCACGGGATGGACGCCATGGGCATGATGAGCGAGGAGACGGGCACGAACCTCTTCGACGGGGGCGCCCACTTCTATAATGTCTACGAGACCCGGGACGGGCGCTATGTCAGCGTCGCCTCGGTGGAGCCGCATTTCTACGCGCTCCTGCTCGAAAAAATCGGTCTCGACCCGAAGGATCTGCCGGGGCAATACGACGAAGCTCATTGGCCCGAGATGCGTGAACGCTTTGCCGAAGTCTTTGTTTCGCGGACCCGGGACGAATGGAGCGCGATTCTCGAGGGCAGCGACGCCTGCTATGCGCCGGTCCTGACCCTTGCCGAGGCCCGCGACTACCCGCATAACCGCGCCCGGAACGTTTTTCTTGAGGGCCGGGCGACGCCGGAACTCGCGCCCACGCCGCGCCTGTCGCTGACCCCCGGCGAGCCGGGCCCCTCGCCAGCCTGGCCGGGTGCCGACACCGACGCGGTGTTGGCCGCGGCGGGTTTCTCCGCAGACGAGATTTCGGCGCTGCGCGAGGCGGGTACCATTCCCTGAACGCGCTGCCGCAGCCCGCCGTTTTTTGTTCTAGGATTTGGGCTTCCGATTCCCCCAGCCCCGACCAGGAGTCCGCCATGAGCAGCGAGATCACGCCCTTCGAAATTTCCGTGAGCGACGCCGAGATCGAAGATCTGAAGCGCCGCCTGGCGGCCACGCGCTGGCCCGATGCGGAAACCGTGGACGATTGGTCCCAGGGCATTCCCCTCGCCTACGTCCAGGAAGTGTGCGCGTATTGGGGCGAAAAATACGATTGGCGCGCCCGGGAGGCGAAGCTCAATCAGTTCGCGCAGTTCAAGACCGAGATCGACGGTCTCGGGATTCATTTTATCCACGTCCGGTCGGCCGAGCCGAATGCCATGCCCCTGGTGATCACTCACGGTTGGCCGGGTTCGGTGGTGGAGTTCCAGAAGGTGATCGGTCCGTTGACCGACCCCGTCGCTCATGGCGGCAAGGCCGAGGACGCCTTCCACGTGGTTTGCCCCTCGATGCCGGGTTATGGCTTTTCGGACAGGCCCACGGTGACGGGCTACGGGGTCGATAAGGTGGCCGACACCTGGGCGGCGCTCATGGCCCGCCTCGGTTACGACCGCTACCTCGCTCAAGGAGGCGACTGGGGGGCGATGGTGACGAACCAGATCGGCCTTCGGGATACCGAACACTGCGTGGGCATCCACCTGAATATGCCCATCGTGGCTCCGGACCCGGAAACCATGGCGGATCTTACCCCCACCGAGCAGCGTGCCCTGGCGGCCATGCAGCATTACCAGGATTTTGATTCGGGCTATTCCAAGCAGCAGAGCACTCGGCCCCAGAGCTTGGGCTACGGCCTGGTGGATTCGCCCAGCGGCCAGGCTGCCTGGATTCTCGAGAAGTTCTGGTCGTGGATGGATTGCGATGGTCACCCGGAGAACGTGCTCACCCGGGATGAACTTCTCGACAACGTGATGCTCTACTGGTGGCCCGCCACCGGCGCCTCGTCGGCCCGGCTCTACTGGGAGAGTTTTAATACGCCGAGCTTGGACAACGTCACGGTGCCCACGGGCTGCAGTATTTTCCCCAAGGAAATCTTCCAGTGCTCCCGGCGCTGGGCAGAGAAAAAGTTCACCAATCTCGTGCACTGGAACGAACTCGACGCCGGCGGTCATTTCGCGGCCTTCGAAAGGCCCGAGACCTACGTCGACGAAGTCCGCACCTGCTTCCGCCACATGCGCTGAGCGGCCAGCCGGCTAGACGGCATCCTTCGGGTCGAGTTCATCGCGCAGTTGCCGCTTGAGAAATTTCCCCGAGGCATTCTTGGGCAGCGGCTCGGATTGCAGCCAGAAATAGCGGGGGATCTTGTGCCGGGGCAGGCGGCCCTCGCAATGGGCGCGCAGGCTCTCGCCCGAGAGATCGCTCCCCGCCCGCACCGTGACGGCCAGGCCGACCTCTTCGCCGAGTCGCTCGTCCTCGACCCCAAACGCCGCGCACTCGGCGACGTCGTCGTGGTCGAAGATGACACTCTCCACCTCGGCGCAATAGATGTTCTCGCCGCCGCGGATCACCATGTCCTTGGCGCGGTCGACGATGAAGATGAAGCCGTCTTCGTCGATGCGCGCGATATCGCCGGTATGGAGCCAGCCGTCGGTGATCGATTCGGCGGTGGCGTCCGGGCGATTCAGGTAGCCGCGAATGACCTGGGAGCCGCGCACCCAGAGCTCACCCACTTCGCCGGCGGGCACATCATTGCCCTCGGCATCGACGAGTCGAGTGTCGTAGATGGGCATGGCGGGTCCGGCCGACTCGGGTTTGTCGACGAAAAAATCGCCGGAGATGGAGGTGATGATGCCGCAGGTCTCGGTCATTCCGTAGCCGGTCCCGGGCCGGGCCGTCTTGACGCTGTCGTCGATCTTCTTGACCAGATCGGGTTGGAGCTGGGCGCCGCCGCCGCCCAGGGCCTTGAGCGTCGAAGTGTCGTATTTCTCGAAGTTGGGGTGGGCGATGAGTTCCCGGGCCATCACCGGGACGCCGCTGAGGCTGGTGATCCGCTCGCTTTCGATCAGGCCCAGGGCGGCTCCAGGTTCCCACTTATACATATGAACGAGTTTGCCGCCCGCGAGGGTGGCCGAGTGGGCCACGCAATTGTTGGCGGTGACATGGAAGAGCGGGGTGACCACGAGCAGGGCGAGGGGCGCGGAGGGCTCCGCCGGGGCAGAGGCCGACTCTTCAGGGCCCCGGATCCGGCCTGCCGCCGATGCGAAAGACAGGTTTGCGAAGGCCAAGCTGAAGATGTTGTTGACGCAGCCGCGATGGGTGAGCTGGGCACCCTTGGGGCGGCCGGTGGTTCCGGACGTATAAAAGATGCAGGCATCGCTGTCCGGATCGATCTCGACCTCGGGTAGGGGGCCCGGGTGCTGGCAAAGCTCAGACCAGGGCACGGCGCCTTCGGGTAACCCGCCGTCGACGCGCACGGTGACCAGGGTGCAATCCGGAACCGCATCACGCACGGGAAGAAAACGTTCGAGGCGCTCCGAATCCACGACCATCACCTTGGGCTGCGCGTCCTTCACGGCGTAGGCGATCTCGTCACTGAGCCACCAGGCATTCATGCCCACGACCGTGGCGCCGATGGAAATCGTGGCCCAATAGGCGAGCATCCACTCGGGGTAGTTTCGCATGGCGATGGCCACATGATCTCCGGGGCCGACTCCACGCTCCGCAAGCCAGGCCGCGACCGAAGCGACCTCGCCGTGGGCTTCGCTGAAAGTCCAGCGCTCGGATTCGTAGACCAGGTAATCCTTGTCGCCGTGAACCGCCGAGCCGAGCCACACGTCGCGAAGGGAAGTGGGCGCGGAAGCGTACGTCTTGAGCGGGATTCCGCGAACGTCGACTGTTTCGAGTTCAAAGGGGCCCCCCTTCGAAGTCAATTCCGACCAGACTGCTCGCAGCTCTTCGTACATGGCGCCTCCTTGAATACTCTCGCCGGGCCCCTCTCGCTGGCCCGATGGCGAATCTTAGGCCAAGTCAAAGCCGCTCGGCTGTGCCAGCATGGGGAGGCCAGAACGACGGAAAGGAGTGCTCGCCATGCCCAGAGCCGACCGGATGAGAGCCCAAATGCTCAAATATCTTGAGGGCGTCGAGGCCGGAGACGTGGAAGCCGTGGTGAGCCTCTTCGCGGATTCGATTTCCGTCGAGGATCCGGTTGGCGGGCCGCCCGGAACCCATGTCGTGGGGGTCGACGCGGTGCGCGAATTTTTTCGCGAGGGATTCGAGACGAGTCATCCGCGCCCCCAGCGAGAGGGCTCCGTCGTAACGACGGCGGGAGACGAGGCCGCTATGGCGTTCACCCTTCGCCTGGAGCTTGCCGGGGTGGTCACCGAAATTGATGTCATCGATGTCATGCGTTTCGATGGCGAGGACCGGATCATCTCCCTGCGCGCCTTTTGGAATTTCCGGGAAGCACGTCGCCCTTAGGCGAATCGGCCGCCCGGGTCGAAGGGGGTCGCGCGATTTGCGTTGAATTTGCCACAGGCCGGCGAGGTTTCACAGTTGTAATGTCGGTATTCCGCAAAGGCCGCGGTGGGGCTTTTCGTGTTGTCGGCTTGTGTAGAGCCCCTTTTTGGACCCCTGGGCGTCATTATACTGCCGACCCTACGCCAGCAAAATCGGGATATCTCGCCAAGTGTGCGTGCCTCAACGACGCATATGGGATTACAATGGCTGGGAGTGCTGTTGGATTCGTTTCCGCGGGTTCGGCTCTTGCAGCTTTTCCCGCTGCGGATCGAGACTGATCCGAGCGGAAATCCCCTGGGGTCCCTAGAGAAAATTGACTCGAACCCGCTGCGCGGGAGTTGAGGAGCCAGACCATGCAGAAACCTCAGGTACTGGTCGTCGATGACGACCTCAGCCTTAGAAAATTCGTCAAGGCAGGCTTGGAGGATTTGGGTATTGCAACGGAATCCGCCGCGAACGCCGACGAGGCGGAAAAGGTCTTGGCCGCGCGCCCCTCTCTCAACCTGATGCTGCTGGATGTCATGATGCCTGGGCGGACGGGTTGGGAATTTATCCAGGATTTGCGGGAGTCGGGAAACGAGATCCCCGTGATTTTTTTGACCGCACGCCAGGAAGTGGACGAGCGGATCAAGGGCCTGAAAATGGGCGCCGACGACTACATGATCAAACCCTTTGAGTTCCAGGAGCTCCTCGCCCGGATCGAAGCGGTTATGCGCAGGCAGGTGGATCCCAGCGAGTTCAGCGTGGCCGACCTGAAGATCAACCTCCCCGAACGGATCGTAGAACGAGGCGGGACCAAGATTACGACGACCGATCAGGAGTTTCGGCTACTGCGGGTTCTCGTCGAAGCCGACGGTGCCGTCGTTAACCGGGCCGACTTGCTGAAGAAGGTCTGGGACATGGACTTCGACCCCGGCACCAATATCCTCGAAGTCCAGATCGCAAGACTGCGCCGGAAGATCGATTGCTTCGACCCCCCCCTCATTCAGACGGTTACGGGTCACGGGTATCGATTGTGCAGCCCTCTCGCGAATTAGAGAAGCAAGGCCAAGATCTCTGGAGCCTAACGTCGCGGGTAGCCCTGCTATCCGCGCTCATGACTGCGCTCGTGTCGATCGCCCTGATCTCGACCATGAGCTTCTATTTGGGCTCCGCCGTTCGCGAAAACGTCCTTGCTCACGGCCGCGAGGAAATCGCGGAGATGCAAGCCTATTTTGCCCTGAAGCCCCAGACCCCCGATGCGTTCGACCAACTCGCCACCGCTCTTCAGACCAATCACCCGGACACGCGTTTTGCCTGGCGGATATGGACGAAGAACGGTGATCACTGGGGTGATTTCGGCGACGTCCATCTGATTGACAGTGCCGGGCCTCTCACGCTTGAACAGGGGCTCGAAGAGGATCTTGGTGGAGGCTATTCGTGGTTCACCGAGAGGCTGAACGATGAACTCGTTATGGGTTTGGTCTTAAGCAACGCCGGGCAGGCGCGGTTGGTTTCTGGATTTCTCGTGACCGCGACGAGTTTCGGAGTGCTCGCCCTGGCCCTTTCAGCATTCGGAGGCATTCTGGTCGGTCGCCAGACGGGCACGGCCCTCGCCAAAGTGGCGGCCAGCGTGCGTTCGATCGATGCCCTCGACTCGAGCCAGATGGTGACGGTTCCCAACCTTCCCATCGAAATTCGCAATGTTGTGAATGCTCTGGGCGACATGCTTCAGAATATCCGAAACGAACGGGATAGGGTCATGGTGATGACCGCGGGCCTGGCCCATGAGCTGCGCTCGCCGATCCAGAACATGCTCGGATCGACAGAGGTGGCCCTGCTTCGCGACCGCGATGTCGAACGCTACCGCGAGGTATTGGGCGAGCAGATTGATGAGCTTCGCAGCCTGGCTCGGGTGGTGGACAACCTCGTTATCCTCTGCACGCGCAAGGGAAGCAGCGAATCGCACGAGCGGTTTGATATGGGAAAAGAAGCGGGGTTTCGACTCGAGCGAGAACGTCGGCGGGCTGAACGCGATGCCGTCGAAGTTGAGCTCACCCTATCCGGGAACTTGGAAATCGGTGGCGATAGGGAAGCCGTGATGCTTGCCCTGGGAAATCTGGTGGAAAACGCCGTCTATTGGTCTTCCGCTGGAGATCGAGTGGCTGTAGATCTCAACGGCGAGAGTGAAACCGTCGAGATCACCGTAGACGATTCGGGGCCGGGCGTCCCCGAGGCCGAGCGAGATAAGATCTTCGAAGCCTTTTTCCAGGGCGCTGCCAAATCCCGGGAAGACCGGATTGGTTACGGGCTCGGTTTGGCTTTGACTCGGGATGCCGTGTCCGCCCACGGCGGGAAGGTTTGGGTCGATGAGTCGCCCCAGGGTGGTGCTCGCTTTCGCGTGTCTCTTCCCCGGACCCCGGTCCCCGACGCTGCCTAGGCCAATTTTCGGCGTCGGGATTCGAAGCTGATTAAAAAACGGGCGTCTATTCCGCGCTTCGTGTTTCCGCCGCCCCTTCCATGGGAGCAGGCCAGAAGGCCGTGGCCACACCGACACCCGCGGCCACTTCGATGGGGAATCGTTCGAAGACCAGCAGGGCGACCGCCTCGGCGGGGATCGCATCGCGCGTTGTGAGGTAGGTGGTGCCGGCGGCATCACGAACCGAGGTCTTCCCCGATCGTGAGCGAATTCGGGCGATCAGTTTTCCGCCGGGGTCAACGAGCTTGAAGCCGTAATCCCTTCGCTTGGCGACTGCCATTCGCTTCTTTTCCCCGTTTTCCACCTTGACGTCTCCGTCCGAGTCGGACTTGATGACGAAGGCGGTTGCGCCGTTCTTGGCCTCAATGACTCGAAGGCGCAAGGACGCCCCCGGGCGTCTTTCGATGAACCAGGCGACTTCCCCCGAAGCGTCCTCGATCGCCAGTCGCCCACCGGATTCGCGCACCGATGCGAGGACTGCCTTCTTTCCGTTCCTCAAGCTGATGGATTCCCCATTGGGAGCGAGTTGGAAGGCGGTTGCGCCATCCTCAGCATCAAAGACGACGGGGTGTGCCGAAGGAAAAGCGACGGGCGTCGGCCCTGCCGAAGCACAGCCGAGACCAAGGCCCAGGCTGAAAACCATCAGCACCACAAGAACCAGGGCGCGGTTCCCCTGGAGGCGACGAGTTGGCAAGACTTCTTCCATGATGATTTGATTTCTCCTATGGTCAACAGCATGCCGATTGCGAGGAAAAGGCACAAGAGAGACCCCGCCTTCGTCGAGGGCCTATCCCCTCTGCCGGGGAGAGTAAAAGCTGTTGGCCGTGGGCCCTCCCCGACTTGGGTTGGCGCGCTCCTCGGCCCCCTCCCCGGACTTCTCGCGCTCTGTGTGGCGGTGGGTCTGCTGGCTGCCCCCCCCGCTCGGGCGGAGCCTGAGACGCCGCGGCCCAATATCCTCGTAATTCTCATCGATGCTCTCAGGGCGGATCATCTGGGCGCCTACGGGTACCCACGCGACACGTCCCCCCGCATCGACGCCCTCGCAGGGGAAAGCATTGTCTTCGGGGATGTCTACGCGCAATCGCCCTGGACAAAGCCCTCGATTCCCACCCTCTTCACCTCTCTCTACCCCGTTCAGCACGGGGTCTACGAGGGCGAGGCCCATGTGGGGGGAGGGCGTCTCGAGTCCGACGTGCTCGACGATTCTTTCACGACCCTCGCCGAGGTCTTCGCGTCGGCGGGTTACGAAACCCTGGGCCTGGTGAACAACGCCCACCTCGAAGCCGAGGGGGGCTTCGCTCAGGGCTTTCAACGCTACGAGCACGGATCCTTCACCGCGGCCGAAATCAACGCGACCTTCCTTGAGTTTCTCGATGCTCGGGGAGAGGGGCGTCCTTTTTTCGCCTATCTCCATTACCTCGACGCCCATTGGCCCTTCCAACCCGACCCCTCGTTTCGAGCGCGCTTCGTCGGAGAATCGCCCGAGCCCTCTCTCTTTGATCGCGAGAGTTGGAAGGGGCTGCGAGAGCGGATCAACGATGCCAGTCTGCAACTCTCCGAAGTCGATCGGGCACGGCTCCAGGATCAGCACGATGGCGGCGTCGGCCAAATTGATCATCGGTTGGGTGAGTTATTCGACGCCCTTCGGGCTCGAGGGGTCTTCGAGGACACCATCTTGCTCCTGACCTCGGACCATGGCGAGGAATTGCTCGACCACGGGGCAGTGGGGCATGGGGGCACGCTCTACCGCGAAGTCATCGAAATTCCGCTGATGATCCGCCTGCCGGGCGGCGTGGGCGCCCAGCAAAGCCCCCGAGTCGCGCGGCTGCTCGATGTTCTTCCGACCCTGGCGGTTCTGGCGGGGGTCGAGGCTCCGGCAGAAATCGAGGGGAGAGATCTCTTCGCCCCCGCCCCCGCCCCTCCGGAGATCGTCGCGGAGACTCGGCACAAGCGAACCTACCGGCTTTCGATTCGGGAGGGCGACTGGAAATACGTGCGGACCTATCGGGCCAAGCTACCGAAGAGCGCCGCACCCCGGGATCCGAAGGGCGGGGTCGCGATTCCCCTGGAGCCGGGTATTCGAGTCAAGGTCCGGGGCTTCCTCCTGGGCGATGGAAGTCTCGAGGCGACCAAGCTGACCCGCAAAGATGCGGGTGATGACGACCTGGAGATCAGCGCCTCCATCGAGTCTATTTCCGAGGACAAAAAGGCCTTCGGTCTGCTCGGCCGCACCATCCAGGCCGATGATCTTATGAACTCGGACGGAACCCCGGCTCTGGAGGTGCTCGTCCAAGGCATATGGGTGAAGGTCGAGGGCGAAGTCGAAGAGGGCGGAGTGGTCGCCGCCGACAAATTCAAGCTGCTTGCCCCAGGTGACCGGAACGACGAGGTCGAACTGATCGTCGAGAGGGTCGAGGCCGTGGGCGATGACGGGGAGATCAAACTCGAAGGGTCGGGCTTCGTGATTCGGGTGACCGAGGATACCCGGCTCAAGGGTTTCGGAGATGGCCCCGTTCGCGTCGTCGAGCGCGTCCTGGAGCCCGCCCCGGATTTCTTTACACCGGCTCGCCTCTTGGCTCCCGGGGCGCCGCCCTTCGACGAGCAATTATTCGATCTCGCATCGGACCCGTCAGAGCGAGCAGACCGAATGAAGTCCTCCCCCGAAGAGGCAAGCCGCCTTGGGGCCTCGCTCAACGCCTGGCTTGCACGCATGGAGAAGACCGCCGCTGGCCAAGTCGACCGTCGCGCCCTCGACTCGGACACCATCGAGCACCTCAAGGAACTCGGCTATATCGAGTAGGCGAGTGAGTTCTCTGCGCGGGTGCGCCGGAGCGAAAGCCCTGGGCTTACGGTTGGGCTGGGTTTTCCCGTTGCTTTCGCCGCTCGAGGCTGGCCAGCAGAAGAACGCCGAGGCTTAGGGCCAGGCCGGTGCCGGGTTCGGGCAGTGCGACGATTTCGACAATATCGACTTCGCCACTCCCACTGCCGTCGATCACATAGACCCGGTCGATGGTTTCGACGCCCATCACACTGTTCAAGGCATCGAGGTCGAGATAGGTGACGGTGAGAAGGTTTTCATAGGGGGGCACGTTGAGGGTGTCGAGGTCGGCTCCCTCCAGCCCGCCCATACTGCTCAGGAAAATGATCTCGCCCACCGAAGCGCTGGCTCCGGGTGCGACCTGCTCGACCCGAACCGCTACGCCGAAATCGTCGGTCGCACCGGTTTCAAGGGTTCCGACGGGGGAGAGTTGGGAGTCGATGAGAGCGACTTCGAAGTCGCGTTTGGTGACGACATCGGTCAATCCGTCGGAGAGCTTACCGGCGGCCCCCTTCGCATCGGCGTAATGAATGCGCTCGGTGGGCGTGAAGCCGCCGGTGGTGGGCGTTCCCACCAGGTTGAACTCGCGTGCCTGAACCAGGGTCTCGGACACGTTGAAGCTATTGGCGTAGCTACTCGCTCCGCTCACGACTTCGGCGGAGTTCAGGACTACGTCGACGAGGTTGGAGCCGGCGCCGAGTGGGTTGATGAAAAGAGTCGGGTCGGTGGGCATGGTCGCGATCATCGGCTGAATCAGCGCGGGATCGGACAGATCACTCGATGGGTCGCTCAAGCTCGCCCCATTGCCTCGCGAATTTGGAAAATTTGCGCTGTTGTTTCGCATCCCGCTCCCCAGGCTGGTCTCTGAAAAGGGGTTCAAGACACCTTCCATCACCGGAACCCCTTGCAGGGCAAAAAGTGCGGTGCCCTGGAAGCTTTGGCCCTGGGCATCCTGCCCGGTCGTCGGGTCGATGGTCACGAGGTAGGCCGCTCTCCGGTGGAGCGGGTCGGTGGTGGGAGGATTGCCGGGCACCGGGGTGGTGGAGTCGAGTTCGATGGTAATGAACTCGCTGTGTCCCAAGGGTGTGGTCGCGAAGGTTTCCACGTCGAAATAAGGGGCGATGGCGGATTGCGCGATGGGAAGGCTCAGGCTCTGGGTCACGCTGGCGTTCATGGCCGAGGGGTCTCGGGTCGGTCCAGGCGTGGATTCCGTTTGGATACCGAAATCTCCGCCGATATTGGCAGCGATGAGCCCGGGCCGGGCCTGAGTCTCCTTGAGTACCTGAAAGAATTGCAGTGGGGTAATTGCTACCGAGAGCCTTCCGGGACTGGTCGATGAAGCCGCGTAGCCCGGCGTGGCAAAGAAGGGCCCGGTGTTCGAGGTCGACCGATAGGCGGTCGCGGCGTCCAGGGCAGGGTCTTCGTTCCCGGGGATGCCGTCTTCGCTGGTCTTCATGCGATCGACCAGAATGCGTTGGTAGCCGCTCCCCTCTTCGGGGACTTGGGGGACCCACACACTGAAAGCACCGCCCCGGGGAAGAACGAATTCCAGGTCGATATTATCGCCGGAGGGAGCCAGGTAAGGCTGCTGATCGAGATTGAACGAGGCATCGTCGTTGGCTGCAAAGGCATCGAGCAAGCATGAGAGGCCGAGTTTGGATCCGGAAGCAAGATTGGGAAACGAATCGCAGGTCGCGGGATCGGTGAGTCCACAGAGTTCCGAGTAACCGGGGTCATCCCGATTGACCAAGAGGTAGGCGCTCGACCCCTGCTCGACCTTTCCCGTGAGCGGGTCCGAGAGGGTGTCAATATACGAGACCGCGACGGGTAGGGGAAAGTTGTAGGTCCCCTCGAATTGATCGCCGTTGAGGGGGATAAAGGTGAAGCCCGCGGCTCCGGTGATACCCCCATTGATCATGGCCGTCCGGCTATTAGGTGTTCCCGTGAGGCCGGTGGGTGGGTTCCCAAGATATTGAATCCAGCCGAGGACGACGATCCCGGTCTGGGGCCTGGGCAGCCCGGTCAAGCCGTTGCTTGGGTCGAGGTCGAAGGTCGGGAGATCGACCCGAAGGTTGACCTGGGAGAGCCCGGGGCTACTTGCATCGCCTTCAATATCGTAGAAGGTGAGATTGAGTGCGTCCTTATCGAGTGTGGGTGAGAGATCGGCAAGAGGCGGAATAAAAATTTCGATGAACTCTTGATGAGGTGTATTGGGGTTTGTCAGATCCGTGGTCGCCGGGCCTCCGGGCACGGAGGATTCCTGGTAAATTTCAGTAAGGATGGGATGGTCGGGATTGCCCGCCTCGGCTCCAGCCGGCAGCGTGAAGACGCCGGCTCCAACGATGAGCCAAAATAAGCGAGTTTGGGTGGAGATTTTCATTCGGCGATTCCAGTCTTTGTCCGATAAGTTCTGTGTAGACTATCGGCAGCTACCGGACGATACTGAACTTCTTCGAGTACCCGGTGAAGTCCGCGACCGGATTGAGCGAGAGGCCGCAAAGGGCTCAAGATGGCTTTCCGAAGGGGTTTCGCCGGACGAGTGAATGAGGCGATGAAGCACTCGAAATTACAAACTTGTAGCGTCGGCTTTCTCTTGAGCCTCGCCCTTTTAGCGGCGGGAAGCGCATGGGGATTGCCGGTGGAGGGCGAGTCCTTAGAGCCGACTCCGGTGGTGGCCGTTGCCGAGGAGAAGCAGAGTTCCCCCGAGTCTTCGAGTAATCCGCCCAACAAGCTACCCAGCGATCCGCACACGAATACTCCGACCCATGCTCTTCCCGATCCTCGGCGAGAGGCTCGCCGGGTTGCGTCGGACCGCCTGACTCTGACCCGCCCCGAAGAAATCCTCATCAGGCGGCCCGATCGTGAGCGCCCGAAGAAGCAGTTGATCATTCCCCTCTTCGGACGCCCCCTGATGCTCGGCGGTCGCTACACGCTCCTTCCGCGTTACGAGGGGTCGAAGCTGCTCGATTTCGATTATCTCGATCTGGACAATCAGGATATCGACGGCGACCTCGACTTCTTGGAGATCGAGGATGCGGCCCGGGGTCTTTCGGCCCGGGACGATCAATGGAGAATCAACCAGGGCCTCCAGACTGATCTCTTTTACGCGTATAGCGACCAGTTGTCGGTCTACCTCGAGATGAAATTCTTTTGGCGCAATCTTGTTTCATCGGATGCGGTCGTGACCGGTGACGATTGGCTTGTGGAACGCGGCGAAATGTGGCTTTACCTGGGCAACCTCTTCGATTCCCCCTTCGGGCTCCAGGTAGGTCGCCAGCGCTATTTCGATTCCCGGGAATGGTGGTGGGATCAGGATCTCGATTCGGTTCGCTTCCGCTTCGATCTCGAAAAAGTACACGCCGAGATCGCCGTGGCCCACGAGATCTTCCCGGTGGTTCTCAACCGCGGTGGGATCGACCCCGAGGACAACGATGTCGTGCATGTCCTCGGCTCGGCGAGTTGGGCGTGGGCGCAGGGCCAGGAGGTCGGCCTCTTCGCTCTCTACAGGGAGGACTACTCGAACCAGCAATCCGTGGATCCCCAATGCGTGGCCGATATCGATCTCCCACCCGGGCTACCGCCGGGGGGCGAGGCCTTTTTCCGCACGGGCTGTGTGGCCTACGAGGACGACAGCGATGTGAATTTGACTTGGCTGGGCGTCTCGGCGGAGGGACGCGTGAAGATTCCGAAATACGGTCGCGTCAACTATTGGTTCGAGGCGGCGGGAGTTTTTGGAAGCGAGACCTACACCAACTACAGCGGGGAAACAGGGGCGCGCAAAGTGACGGCGGTGGATACCCACGACGTCTCCGGGGGTGGGTTCGATATCGGGGCCACCTGGGTTCTGCCCGTAGAGTCGGGCCCATCGGTCACCGCGGGCTATGCCTACGGCTCGGGTGACTCGGGCATGACTCAGATCCACGATACGGGTTTTCGGCAGACCGGTTTTCAGGACAACAGCGACCGCTTCCGGGGGGTGGCGAGCTTTCGCTATTACGGTGAACTCCTCGACCCCGAGGTCTCGAACCTGCATATCGTGACCACGGGTTTTGGGTTTCGCTTCCTGAAGAAGAGCTCCATCGATTTCCTTTACCACTGGTACCGACAAGCCGAGGCCGCCCCCTTTATGCGCGACGTCGGTTTCAAGCGCGATCCCTCGGGTCTCAGCCCGGATATCGGCCAGGAATGGGACATGATCCTGGGGATCGAGGATTGGAACCCCTTCGAGTTCAAGATCGTCGGCTCGATCTTCCGGCCCGGCGACGCCTTCGGCCCCGAAGAGGGCGATCTCTCCTACCTCTTCGCGTTTCGCTTCCGTTATAACTTCTGATCCCTTGGCGGTGGGCTAGCCGAGTTCTTCCTCGCAGGCTTCGAGGATCGCTTCGCTGGTCTGGGCGCGGCCGTCGATGATCATGCTGAGCTGGATATGCCGGGCGAGGGTGAGGAGCCGGTAGGTCCGAATCGTTTGGGCGTGGTCAGCGCCGGAGCCGGCGAGGTAGGCCTCTTCGAATGCGCCCTCGAGAGCTTCGTAGCCGCGCAAGTCGCCCCGGGTGCGTAGGGCGATTTCGGCGAGGTGGGCAGAGAAATTTCCGACATCCAGGGCCGGGTCGCCCCCGGCGTAGAGATCGAGATCGAGGACGGTGGTGCGCGGTCCGTCGACGATCACTTGGTCGGGGTAGAAATCCCGGTGCAGTCCGACCGGGCCGACCTCGGGCAAGCGCGCTGCCCGGGCGGCGCAGCCATCGCGTACGCTTTCGATCCGCGCTCTCCAGTGGGGTGCGCGGTGGGCGGCGTCGTCGAGGCGGGCGCCAAGAATCTCAAACTCTTCGGCGATCCCGTGCTGGCGGGCCGGGGTGACGCCGCTCTGGTGGAGGGCGACCAGGGCCTCGGCGACCTGGGCCATGCGGCTTTCGGCATCGGGCTCCGGGAGGGTTTCGTTGAGCAGGCGGCCGGGTGCGGCTTCCTGGAAGGTCATATTCCAGGGGTCGAGGCAACCCAGGGGTCGGGGAACGGCGACTCGGCTTTCAGCCCCGTGTTTGAGTCCCGCCCGACGAAGCGCTTCGAGGAGTTCCTGGGTGCGCCGGTCGGAACCCTTGGCGCGCATCTTGGCGAAGACCCCCGAGTCCGTCTGCCCGGCGAACTCGTAGTAGATCACGCAGCGCCGACCGGGCTTGTGGCGCATGAGTCGCGCGGCGACGATAGGGGGAACCTCGGGCCAGCCCGCGGCCTCGGCGACCACCGGGGCGACGCATTCGCCCGCCCGCACTGGGTCCAGGGCTTCGGGGATCCAGGGCAGCTTGGGGTCTTCGGCGGCGGGTTTCATTTCCTCGGGCGTCACGGGTGGGCGTTCTCCGCGAGAAGGGCGCGGGTTCGCTCGACGATCTCTTGGCTCTGGCTCGGCCAGTCCGGGCTTTGGCGCCGGAACGGGTGGTGGGCGAGACGGAAGAGCCCCTCGGCGACAAAGGGGGTCAAGCCCGCCAGGGGCCGACCCCGAACTCGCTGGTAGCCTTCGAGGAAGGTGCCGACGAGGCCGTCGAGGGC
>JAQWRT010000017.1 GCA_029243605.1 Myxococcota bacterium | reverse complement strand
CTCGGCACGGGGCCACCCATGTCAAGGGCAGCCGAGGGCGAACGCCCGATCTTTCCCCCAGTCCCCGTGGGGTGGATGGGGTGGGTGGGGTGGATGGGGTGGGTGGGGTGGATGGGGTGGATGGGGGTGTGATGGAGCGGGATCGGGAGGCGAAGGCCTAGGCGTCGCCGAGATCCAGGCTGGCGTAGATCTTCTCGGTGAGGGAATAGGTCAGCGCCGAGAGTTCGCGAATACACTCCTCGATGGGCGCGATCTCGCCCTCCGAAATCCGGGTCCGGGCCACTAGGATGAGATCTTGGACGGGCTTGCGGTCGGCCTCGGACACGTCTCCGCCGAATTCCTCGAGGGTCCGCTCGGTGGAATAGACCAGGCCCTCGAGCTTATTGCAAAGGTCCGTCCGGCCGCGCAGGGCGGCGTCTTCGACGGCGTGGGTCTTGGCCTCCTCCACGAGCCGCTCCACCTGGTCCTCGCTCAACCCCGAGGAGGCGGTGATGGCGATGCCTTGGCTCTTGCCGGTGCCCAGGTCCTTGGCCGACACGTTGACGACTCCGTCGGGATCCAGGGCGAAGGTCACCTCCACCTGGGGGACCCCACGCGGCGCCGGGGGAAGACCCAGGAGCTCGAAGCGTCCCAGGCTCATATTGTCCCCCACCATGTCGCGCTCACCCTGGAGGACGTGAATCTGTACCCGATCCTGGTTGTCCTCGGTTGTCGAAAATACCTGGCTCTTGGCCGAGGGAATCGTGGTGTTCTTCTCGATGATCTTGGTAAAGACGCCGCCCTGGGTTTCGACGCCCAGGGATAGAGGGGTCACGTCCAGGAGCAGGATATCCTCCACCGTACCCGAGAGAACCCCCGCCTGGATCGCGGCCCCGGCGGCGACCACCTCGTCGGGGTCGACCCCGCTGGTGGGCTCCTTGCCGAAAATCTCGGCGACCTTGGCCTGAACCGCTGGCATACGGGTCATGCCGCCGACCATGATCAGTTCATCGATTTCGCTCATGGCGATCCCCGCATCCCGCACCGCCCGGCGACAGGGGCTCTCCAGGCGAGCGACCAGCGGCGCGGTCAACTCTTCCAGGAGGACCCGATCCAGGGTCATGACCAGGTGCTTGGGTCCGCTTTCATCCGAAGCCACGAAGGGCAGGTTGATATCGGTCTCGTCCACCGAGGAGAGCTCGTGCTTGGCGCGCTCGGCGGCCTCCTTGAGGCGCTGGAGCGCCATGGGGTCCCCTCGCAGGTCAATCCCGTGCTCGCTCTTAAACTCGTTGGCCAGGTGCTCCACCAGGGCGCAATCGAAATCCTCGCCGCCGAGATAAGTGTCGCCGTGGGTGCTCTTGACCTGAAAAACGCCGTCCCCGATCTCGAGGATCGAAATATCGAAGGTTCCGCCCCCCAGATCGAAAACCGCCAGGGTCTTGTCCGAACTCTCGTCGAAGCCGTGGCTCAGGGCCGCAGCCGTGGGCTCGTTGATGATCCGCAACACTTCGAGGCCGGCGATGGTCCCGGCCTCCTTGGTCGCCTGACGCTGGGCATCGTTGAAATACGCGGGAACCGTAATCACCGCCGCGACGACTTCCTCTCCGAGAAAATCCGAAGCGGTCTCCTTCATTTTCTGGAGCACGCTTGCGATCACTTCCTGGGGCGAGCAATCCCGACCCGCGAGGGTCACCCAGGCATCCCCGTTTTCCGCGGACACGATGGGAAAGGGGGCCACCGAGGCAAAAGCCGAAACCTCGGGAGAGGCGTATTTCCGGCCGATCAGGCGCTTGATCGCGAAGAGGGTACGGGAGGGGTTGGTCACGGCCTGACGCTTGGCGATCTGACCCACCAACTTTTCGCCGTTCTCGGTCAGGGCCAACATGGAGGGCGTGGTTCGGGAGCCCTCACTATTCGCAATGACCTCGCTGGTAGAACCCGACATGAAGGCCACACACGAATTCGTGGTCCCCAGGTCGATTCCGATTACCGCGCCCATCCGGTTGTCCCCCTGCCGCCGTCTCAGTTCTCATCGCGGCGTCGAGAGAGCCGCGTTCAGTTTTCCGTTTCTCCGGATCCCGCTGGGTTCCGGGCTTCGTCTTCGGTCAACTCCCGAGCGACGAGGACCCTTGCCGGGCGCAGCATCCGCTCGTTGACCATGTATCCCTTCTGTAGAACTTGAACCACCGAGTTCGGTTCGAGCGCGGCGTTGGGCACCTGCCCCATGGCCTCGTGAAATGTCGGATCGAACGCCTCCTCGACGGGTTCGATGACTTTTACTCCATGTTTTCCCAGGGCTCCAAGCAACTCGCGTTGAACCAACTCCACTCCCTGCTGGACGCTTTCCATATTGGCATTGGCGTCCTCTGCAGAATGAGCAATGGCACGTTCAAGGTTATCGACACTACCCAGCAAATCCTTGACGAGATTCTGGTGACCGTACTGGGAACTCTCCTGGCGCTCCTTCAGGCTGCGCCGACGAAAATTGTCGAATTCCGCCTGTAGCCGCACGAAACGGTCCTGGAGCTCGTCGAGGGCCTGTTGAAGCGCCTCGCTATCGCCCTCCCCGGCCCCGCCCGAGGGGGACGGATCCCCGGGATCATCGGCGCCCACGGCCTCACTGGCCTCCCGCAGGGCTTCGGCGAGTTCGTCTCCGGGCTGAATCGTCGGGCCATCGGGCCCCTCTTCTGTCTTCTTCGGCGGCGTCATCTTTTCCTCTTCCTTTTTGGGTGCCGGTCGCGCCCCACCCTCAGGGCAGCAGCTTCTCGGTGACGAGATGCGAGCAATAATGCACCAGCGGAATCACCCGCCCGTAATCCATTCGATTCGGGCCGATCACGCCCAGGACGCCGAGGGGTTGATCCCCGCCCGTCGCCCCCGTCTCCGAGTCTTCCGCGCCCGACCGCGCGCCGTATGAGATCGCCACCATGGCGCAATGGCGAAGCCCAAGTTCATCGAGATCCTCACCCAGGGAAACGCGAACCTCGTCACCGGGCCTCTCGAGAACCCGCCCGATCACCTCGAGCAGCCGGCGATTGGTTTCCACCGCCTCGAAGATCGCGCGGGTCCGATCCGGGTCGTTGAATTCGGGCTGGTTCAGAAGCGCCGAGCGCGTGGTGATCACCAGGTCGCCGGGGACCGAAGGCGTCGCGGCAAAGGCTTGCAGGCCGAGCTCGGCGGTTCGGGTATAGATGCCCCTGGCCTCGCTGCGCAGATCGCTCAGTTCGCCTTCGAGAAGGCTGCGCATCTCGCCCAGGGTGTGCCCGGGCAGGCGTTCGTTGAGCCGAGCCGCCACCGCGTCGAGTTCCCTCTGGTCACCCGTCCCGAGATCCTCGATTTCCCGCTGCTGAATCGGGCCGGCCTCGGGGACCAACACCGCCAGCAGTTTGTCCCGGGCCACCCGCACAAAACTCACATGGCGCATGGGCACGCGCTCCACTCGGGGCGTCACCACGAAACCGAGTTGGTGGGTCCGCTCGGAAAGCAACTGGGACACCCAGCGGGTCATGCCCTCTCCCGAAAGTTCTTCGCACTCCTGGGAGAGCGAACGCCGATCGAAATCCGCCAAGGGTTGGGGGCCCAGCAACTGCTCGACAAAAATCCGCAACCCGCCGTCGGTGGGAATGCGGCCAGCCGAGGCATGGGGTTTTTCGATGAGACCCAACGCCGAAAGGTCGGCCATGGTGTTTCGAATGCTGGCGCTCGACAAGGGCACGGGCAGCAAGTGGGAAACGGTGGCCGAAGACGCCGGCGCCGCCTGGGCGACGTACGCGGTCACCACCGCGCGAAGCACCATGCGTTGGCGCTCGCTCAGCCCCGACAAAAACCCGTCTTTTAATCCCGTGGAACCCATGATCCCTCTCAACCCAGGAAAAACCTGAGTAAATTCAACTGCGTGTATCTACCATCGCGGCGGCAGGCCGTCAATTGGCCAGCCCAGCAAGGGGCTGTGCGGGCACCGCTGGCCTAGTTTACAAGGCCAGAGACCATAAGGGGAAGCGATGCCGACCTGGGAGAGCGAAGGCCGCAGGATCCACTACGAGGAGTACGGGGACGGCTTTCCGGTCCTGCTCCTGGCTCCGGGCGGGATGAATTCCACCCTTGAAGCGTGGGCGCGCACCCCCTGGAATCCGATCCAAGCGCTCTCTCGGCATTTCAGGGTGATCGCCATGGACCAGCGCAACGCCGGGCTCTCCTCGGCGCCGATTTCCGGAGAGGACGGTTGGGCCACCTACACCGGCGACCACGTCGGCCTACTGGACGCCCTGGGCATCGAGCGCTGCCACGTCCTCGGATGCTGTATCGGGGGGCCCTACGCGTTGGGGCTGATCGAGGCGGCTCCCGAGCGGGTGGCGGGCGCCGTGCTGCTGCAGCCTATCGGCCTCAGCGACACCAACCGCGAAGCGTTCTACGCGATGTTCGACGCCTGGGCCGACGACCTGCGCGGCCGGCGTCCCGAAGTCAGCGAGGCCGACTGGACCGCTTTCCGAAGCCGCATGTACGACGGCGATTTCGTCTTCAATGTCTCCCGGGATTTTCTTCGCGCTTGCGACCACTCCATGCTGGTCTTGATGGGCAACGACCTCTACCACCCCGAGGCGATTTCCAGGGAGGTGGCCGAACTCGCTCCGGGCGCCGAACTCGTCGAGGAATGGAAGGAGGGGCCCGCCGTCGAAGCCTCGGCCCAGCGCGTGATCGAGTTCCTCGCGGCCCAGACCCCGTGAAGCGAATCGCCTAGACGAATTCGGCGCAGACCGTATCCGCCAGCATGCGGCCCCGGCGACTGAGGATCAGACGGCCGGGCCCGCTCTCCTCGAGCAACCCCTCCCCGAGGAAGCGGTCGATGGCGGGGCCAAAGGGCTCCCGGGGCGCCACACCAAACTCCTCCGCGAAGCCGGCCTCATCCAAGCCCTCGGCGCAGCGGAGAGCGAGAAAGCAGGCCTCGGCCATGGCGTCCTCGCGCGAGAGCGGCTCTTCCTCCCCAATGGGCCAGACCCCCGCCTCGACGCCGGCCAACCACGCGCCGCGCGCCCGAGGGTTGCCATGGCGGGCACCGTAGGCGCGGCCGGGCCCGGACGGATCCGTCGAGTGGGCTCCCACCCCGAGCCCCAGGACCGGAAGCCGCTGCCAATAGCGCCGGTTATGAACGGCCTCATGGCCCGGCCGAGCGTAGTTGGTGAGCTCGTAACGGCGGTACCCCGCGTTGACCAGGCGCTCCTCAATCCGCTCCACCATGCTCGCCGAGCCTTCCTCGGGATAGGGCGAGAAGCGGCCATCGGCGAGCGCCCGGCCGAAAGGCGTGCGCGCTTCGAAGACGAGCTCGTAGCTCGAGATGTGCTCGGGCCCGAAGGCCACCGCCTCGTCGAGGTCGGCCTCGAGCATCTCGGGCGTTTGGTGGAGGGCGGCAAAGAGGAGATCCACGGAGAGGTCGTCGAAGCCCGCCCGGCGTGCGGCCTCGAGGGTGCGCCGGCTCTCGTCGGCGCCGTGCGCCCGGCCGAGGGCCTTGAGGAGCGAATCGTCGAAGGACTGCACCCCCACCGAGAGTCGGTTGATCCCCGCCTCGGCGCGGAAGCCGGGGAGCCGCTCGCGCTCGAGGGTGCTCGGATTGACCTCCAGCGTGATCTCCGGACGGGCCGGGCCCGGAGGAAAAGCGGCCATCACGGCCTCCCGGATTCGGGCCAGGGATTCGGGACGCAGCAGGGAGGGCGTCCCTCCCCCGAAATAGATGCTGGACAGGCTCCGCCCGGAGAAAGTGGCCGCGCGCAGCGCGAGTTCGGCGAGCAACCCCTCGATGTAGCGGTCCTCGGTCTCCCGCCAATCCCCCGAAGCCGCGCCTCGGCGGCCCGGCGCCTCCACGGCCTCCACAGCGAAATCGCAATAGGGGCAGACCCGGGCGCAGAAGGGAATGTGGACGTACACGCCCAGGGAGGATTCCATCGCGGGAATGTAGGGCAGCGGGGAGCGCCCGGATCCTCCCTCGGGTAATCTCGGCCGACTCCGTGCCTGAGAACGACATCTACTACGAGAAGCTCGACAACGGGCTCACCCTTTTGCTCCGAGAGACCGACCGCTTCCCGGTGGCCAACCTCCAGGTGTGGGCGGGGGTGGGCTCGGCGGACGAGCATCCCGGGGAAGAGGGCCTTGCCCACTTCCATGAGCACATGCTCTTCAAGGGTACCCCGACCCTGGGCGTGGGCGAAGTCGCCGGCCGTATCGAGGGCGCCGGTGGCCGCGTTAACGCCTACACCTCCTTCGACTCGACGGTCTACTACGCCACGGTGCCGAGCGCGGCGCTGGACACCGCCGCCGATGTCCTCGCCGACATGGTTCGCCACTCGCTCTTCGAGGCCGACGAAATCGAGCGCGAACAGCAGGTGGTGATCGAAGAAATTCGCCGCTACGAGGACTCGCCGGGCCAGGTGCTCGGCGCGCTGACCAGCCTCGAGGCCTACCGGGTCCACCCCTACCGCCTGCCCATCCTGGGAACCCCGGAGAGCGTGCTCGGCCTCGGACGAGAACGTTGCTTGGATTTTTTCAGGCGCTGGTACGCCCCGGACAATCTCACCTGGGTCGCCGCGGGCGACTTCGACGCACCCGCGCTGGCGGCCCGACTGGCCGAACACTTCGCCGACGCGCGCCCGGCGGGCGCCGAGCGCAAGCGACCGGTGGAGCCCCGACAAGAGGGTCTGCGAACCCGGGTCGAGCGCCGCAGTTTCGAGGCCCAGCGCTTCGACCTCGCCTGGCCGGCGCCGCGCTTTCGCGACCGGGATGCGACGTATATGGACCTGCTCGGTTTCGTCCTCGGCGAGTGCGAGTCCAGCCGCCTAGTCCGCGGCATTCGCGAGGATCGGGGCCTCGTCGACCGCATCGACTGCTCGGCCTATACCCCCTTCGACCGGGGTCTCTTCTCCATCGGACTCGAAACCAACGAGGCGCGCAGCCGAGAGGCTCTCGATGCCGTGGCCGGGGAGGTCGAGCGCCTGCGGCGCGAGCCCGTGAGCGCTCGTGAACTCGAGCGGGCCCAGGCGAATTTTCTGGCCAGCGAACACTTCGAACGCGAGAGCGTCTCGGGCATGGCCAGCAAGCTCGGCAATTTCGAGATGATCGGCGGCGACTGGCGGAGCGAATCCGAGTATTTCAAGACCTTGGCCAGCGCGACCCCCGAAGACCTCCTCCGGGTCGCCCAGGAATACCTCGCCCCCGAGTCCCTCACCGCCTGCGCGCTGATTCCCGATCAACCCGGGGAAACCCTCGACGCCCCCGCCATGGCGAGCGCCCTGGAAGCCGGCGCCTCTCGAGCCGCCCGGCAAGCCGGCGCCGGCGCGTTCCCGGGCCAAGCCCAAGCCGCCCCCACCCCCCCGGCGTCCCGGGCAACCCCCAAGGCCACCGCCTCCCCGGCGAATTCGGCCCCGGGCGAAATCCAGACCTTTCCCCTGCCCGGTGGAGCCACCCTCCATGTAGCCCCCCGCCGAGACCTGCCCGTGGTGGCGCTCAGAGCCGCCTTCTCTGGCGGCCTGCTCGCGGAGAACGAGGACAGCGCCGGACTCTCGAGCTTCCTCGCCTCCATGTGGGCCCGAGGCACCCGGAAGCTGAGCGCCGCCCAATTCGCCGAAGCCGTGGAAGACCTCGCCGCCGATATCAGCGGTTATTCCGGACGCAGCAGCCTCGGGCTGACCCTTGAGGCCACCAGCGACAAACTTCTGCCCGGCCTCGACCTCTTTCGCGATGTCCTGCTCGAGCCCGGCTTCGCCGCCGATGAATTTGAGCGCGAAAAGCGCGAGACCCTGGCGGCCATCGACCGCCGGGAGGACCAACTCGCCCAGCGCACCTTTCTGCTCTTTGCCCGCACCGAGTTCCGCGAGCACCCCTACCGACTCCCCATGCTGGGCGAACGGGCCACGGTGGAGACCTTCAGCCCCGAGCGCATCCGCGCCTATCACGATCGTCTGGTCCGGGCGCCCAATCTGATCATCGCGGCGGCCGGCGACGTGGATGGCGCGGCCCTCGCCGATGAACTCGGCGAACGTCTGGCAGGGCTCCCCGCCGGCGACTTCAGCGCGCCCTCCCCGCCCGTCGAGACTCGGGAGGCGGGAATTCGCCGGGCGGAGGAGATCAAGGACCGCGCCCAGGCCCACCTGCTGGTGGGCTTTCGGGGGCTTTCCGTCCACGACCCCGACAGCGTCGCCCTCGAAGTGATCTCCCAGCTCTTGGCCGGCCAGGGGGGAAGGCTCTTCCTCGACCTGCGCGATCGGCGGAGCCTCGCCTACACCGTGAGCGCCTCGAACGTCGAGGGCGCGGCCCCGGGATTCTTCGCCGTCTATATCGGCTGCGCCCCGGAAAAAGTCGAAGAGGCCCGGCGCGGCATCTTCGAACACCTCGAGGCTCTGCTCGAAGCGCCACCCGGAGAGGACGAACTCGAGAGAACTCGCCGCAACCTCATCGGCAATTTCGCCATCGACCAGCAGGGAAGCGCCACCCGGGCCGCGCATCTGGCCATCGACGGCCTGCTCGGACTCGGCCCCCATCACCATCTGGCCTACCCCGAACGCATCGCCGCCATCTCCGGGGACGATGTCCTGCGAGTGGCTCGGCGCATCCTTCGCATGGACGCCTATACCGAAGCCTTAGTCCACCCGGGGCCCTAGCCGGCCACTCGGCGCTCGCGTGGCGCCGTTTCCCCCTCGGGAATCTCTCCATTCGCCCGGCAAAACACATATAAAGGAATATGAAGGAACGGGGGCAGGATGCCGACCAGGCGCTTAACATCCCAGTCACCGGCCCTGGTGGGCAAGACACCCCCTCAAACTTCGACGAGGAGAAACCGATGCGCTTTCGCCCCTGGCCCCTGGCCGCCCTCTTGGTGCTCACCCTGGTGAGCCTCGCCTCCTGCTCGGATTCGAACTCCGGAAGTTCCCACACGAAGGCCCAAATTCCCGTCACGGCCGATCTCGCCTCGGGCCGCGCCGACTACGAAGGACGCTGTCTGACCTGCCACGGAGTCGCTGGGAACGCACCCGCCCCCCGCAACCTGATCGGCGACGAGTGCATCCTGTGCCAGGGCGCCTTTGAGCCCCTCGAGGACTATATCCGCGACTTCATGCCCCAAACCGACCCCCTCAGCTGTGTGGGCGCTTGCGCCGAGAACACCGCGGCCTATATCCTCTGCGAATTCAACCCAACCCTCACAGAGGGATGCGCTTCCTGAGCAGAACACCCGGCCAGCGATGTCCCGGTGAATATCCCAGTGAATGTCCCAGTGAATGTCCCAGTGAATACCCGAGTGAATACCCCAGTGAATGAGCCCGTGAATGACCCAAGGTCAGGGCTCAGACTGGCCGCCCCCGTGGCCGCCCTCTTCGCCCTCGCCTTGCTGAGCCTGGTCTCCTGCTCGGATTCCATGGGATCGAATTCCGGGAGCTCCACCGTGAAAGCCCAAGTTCCCGCAACCGCCAACCTCAGCACTGGGCTCGCCCGCTACAGCACGGATTGTGCCAGCTGCCACGGGCCGTCGGGACTCGGCACCGCCTCGGGCAATTCCCTGACGAATTGCGAGTCCTGCGAGGGAAGTTTTGACGCCCTGGATGTTCGAATCCGGGCCACCATGCCCCAGGGCAACCCGGGCCTCTGCAGCGACAGCGATGGCTGCGCCCGGGATACCGCCGCCTACATCCTTTGCGCTTTCAACCCCGACCACGCCGAGGGCTGCGACGGAGCGATCAGCAACGCGGTCGTACCCGCCACGGCGAATCTCACGAGCGGTGGGGCCCAATACGATACGGGCTGCGCATTCTGCCACGGCGCGAACGGCTCGGGCACCGAGTTCGGAAGCGACCTGACGAGTTGCCAGGTGTGCGGGGGCGACTTCGAAGACGTCGAGAACAAAATTCACACCACCATGCCCCCGCCCAACCCGGCCGCCTGCGCCGATGCCGACGCCTGCGCGGAGAACACCGCGGCCTTCATCCTCTGTAGCTTCAACCCGTCGATCACCGATGGCTGCGAAAACGTCTCGACCAAGGCCGTGATCCCGGCGACCGCCGACCTTGTTTCGGGCGCCGCCGACTACGGAACGAAGTGCGCGCTCTGCCACGGGGTCGATGGCGGCGCGCCGGGCACTCGCAACCTCATTGGCGGAGCTTGTTCGAATTGCCAGGGCCCCTTTGAAACCCTCGAGAGCAAGATCCACAACACCATGCCCCCCTCCAACCCGCCCGCCTGTCAGGGCGCTTGCGCCGAGAACACCGCCGCCCATATCTTCTGCGAGTTCAACCCCGACCTTGCAGAGGGATGCCCTCCCTGAGCAAATCGCCCGGCCACGATGACCCTCAAGGACGACCCTCAAGAATGACCCCCAGAAGTAGGCCCCTGCGTGGACTTGGTCTCGCCGCCATCGCCGCGTTGACTTTCGCGGCGGGGCTTGGTGTCGGGCGCTGGCTCGGGCAAGCCCCCGCCCCCGCCTCGCCCGCCACCGCCCGGCAAGCGGCCCTCAAGCCGGCCCTCGACGCGGCCCCGACAAAGGCGCCAGCCCCGGCGCCCCGGGCGGCGCCCGCCTCCGAACCCTCGGCTTCGGAAAGCCCTCCGGGCCTGGCCCAGAGCGGTGAGGACCCGCGCGAAATTTTTGGCAGCGTCATCGACGCCCTGCGCGACGACGAAATCATCGCCGCCCTGGCCACGATCACGGATATGAGCGCCGAGGATGTTCGCGACGTGCGCGACCCGCGCGCCCTGGCCCAGCGCATGTCCGAAATCGCCGTCTCCGACCTCCTCGGCTCCCCGGGCAACCGCCCGCCGGGGTTGGGCGAGGTCTATTTTTCCAACCAAAGCGATCCTCAAGATCTGGGCGACAGCGAAAAGACCGGCCCCTTCGACGGAAGGAAAGCGATCTTTGCTCGATTTTCCCGGGAGGACTCACGCGACGATCGCGTCTTCATGAAATGGACGCGGATGAAGGGTCCGGAGATCATTCTCTTCCGGCGCTTTCCCGTGAGCACAAACTCCGAAATCGCCGAGGTCGAGTTGCGACCCGAGAGCCCGCTCCCGCCCGGGCTCTACAAGGTCGCCTTCTACAGCGATGACGACAGGATGCGCCCCCTGGCCAGCGGGCACTACTCCATCACCCCGCCCACCCCATCCCTGGGCAATTCCAAAGACTGAGGGACCGGGGGACTGAGGGACCGGGGTGCGGGGGCCGCCCCCGAGGCCTTCGCCCCCACGTGAAGGCCGTGCTAGAAAATCGGTAACCCGGGAGGAGAATGCCATGGCGCGCAGCGAGGGACTACACCGATCCGAAGATCGCATCATCGCCGGGGTCTGCGGCGGCATCGCGGACTGGCTCGACTGGTCGCCCAACCAAGTCCGTATTCTTTATGTGCTGGTCTCGGTCCTGAGCGCGGCGTTTCCCGGCATCCTCGTCTACCTGCTGCTCTGGTGCCTGATGCCCAATGCCCGGACCGGGGACGATGATTGGAGCCACCCCGCGCCCCGCTGAATCGAAGCCGGAAGCCCGCCCTCGATACCCGAGGACCTAACGCGGCCCGTAGGCACCGCCATCGGTGCGCGGATCGCTGCCGCCGTAATGAAGACCGCTGGCGGGGTCGATCACAATGGCCTCGGCGGCGGACCAATGCCGGGACTGCACGTCGACCTGATGCCCTAGCGCCTCGAGCGCCCCGGTCACATCCTGGGGCGTCTCGGGCTCCACGCGCAGGGTATCGGGGATCCACTGATGGTGGTACCGCGGCGCGGAGACCGCGGCCTGGACGTCCATCCCCCAATCCACCACGTTGAGAATCGTCAGCAACACGGTGCTGATGATGCGCGGCCCACCCGGGCTGCCCGTCACCATGAAGGGCTTGTCCCCGGCGACGAGCAGGGTGGGCGTCATGCTCGAGAGCGGGCGCTTGCCCGGAGCGATCGCGTTGGCGCCCCGAGTATCCACCAGCCCGTAGGCATTGGGGGTATCCGGGGCGATGGAAAAATCGTCCATTTCATTGTTGAGGATGATGCCGGTGCCGGGCACGGTGATCCCCGAGCCGTAAGAGGTGTTGATCGTCATGGTGATCCCCACCGCACCTCCCTCGCCGTCGGTGACCGAAAGGTGAGCGGTGCCCGCGTCGTCGGCGGGCAGCCCCGGCGCGGCGACCTCGATCGCCTTGGCGGGATCCATGCGCGCGCGCTGGGACTCGGCGTATTCCCGGGAGATCAGACGCGCCACGGGCACCTCGACGAAATCCGCATCGCCCATATAGGCCGCGCGATCGGCGAAGGCGAGCTTCATGGCCTCGGAGACCCGGTGCAGACTGGCCGACGAGCCCGGCCCGGTGGCGGCCAAATCGAAACCCTCGAGGATATTCAAGCATTGCAGGAGAACCGCGCCGCCCGATGAAGGGGGCGGAAAGGAATAGACCGCGTAGTCGCGGTAGCGCCCAACCACCGGGGCCCGCCATTTCGGCGCGTAGCCGGCCAGGTCGTTGGGGCTCAGAAGGCCGCCGCGCTTCTTCACCTCAGCGGCGATCTGCTGGGCGATGCGGCCGCTCTGGACGACCTCGGGCCCCTCCTTGGCGATAGCCCGGAGCGTCTTGGCGAGATCGGCCTGGACCAGGGCCTCGCCCACGTCCGCCCGGCCGTCGTCCGCCGCCGGGGCGAATTGAATGCGAACGGTCTCGGGGAAGCGAGCGGGATCAAAGCGATCCTTGAGAGCGTTGATGCGCCGGGCCTGGAAACCCGCCAGAGGGAAACCCTCGGCCAGGCGAATCGCCGGCTCGAGCACCCGGGCCAGGGGCAGGGTTCCGAAGCGCTCGAGCATCGCGGCCATACCGGCGGTAAAGCTCGGAATCGCCACGGCCAGGGGGCCGTGCATTGAGGGCCGCGGGGGCAATCCCTCGGCGAGATACATATCCCGGGTCGCCGCAGCGGGCGCCGTCTCCCGAGCGTCCAGGGCGTAGACCTCGCCGTCCGGCGTGCGGATCAGGGCGAAGGCGCCGCCGCCGAGCCCCGCGGAAAAGGGCTGGGTCACCGCCACTGCAAAGGCCGTGGCCACCGCGGCATCCACCGCGTTGCCCCCGGCTCCGAGGATCTCGGCCCCGGCCTCGGCAGCCAGGGCCGAGGAACTCACCACCATGCCGCCCTCGGCCACCGCCGGGGCCCGCGCCGCCCCCTGGGCGAACCCTGACGTGAGGAAAAGAACACAGGCCAGGGGGATTGCGCGCTGAAGCCACCTCTCCGGGCGTTTGAGCGTCGCTGCGGATTCCGCCCGGGCACGCACAAGCCGAGGAAAAGCGCGGAAAACGTTCAACTTCCCAAAAGAAGTCGCCGATGAATCACACATGGTCTTCATGAACCCAACCCTATCACACGCGAGGATGCGGCCGGCGGCCCAGGTACGAGCCCGGATTGCAAGCGGGGCGCTTGCCCTGTTCCTGACCCTCATCATGGCTTCATGCGGCAATGATGAAACGGGTGACCAGGTGCAGGCGACCTCACCCCCGGACTTTACCTGGCCGACCGGCCCGCATCCCCGTGCGCTTTTCCACGTCGAAAACCGGGGGGTCATTCTCCTCGAGCTCTACCCCGAACTCGCTCCCGAAACCGTCGACAATTTCATCGAACTCGCCCGCTCGGGTTTCTACGACGGCACGACCTTTCACCGGGTCCTGCCCGGCTTCATGATCCAGGGGGGCGACCCCAATTCTCGGGACAGGGACCCCAGCAACGATGGCGACGGCGGCCCCGGCTATACCGTCCCCGACGAATTCAGCCCGGCCCCTCATCGCCGGGGCACGGTCTCCATGGCGAATACCGGGCGGCCGAATTCTGCGGGCTCACAATTCTTCATCGTCCAGGGCGACGCCCTACACCTCGACGGCCGGCACACGGTCTTCGGCCGGGTCGCCGCGGGCATCGAGGTGGCCGATGGCATCGCCACGACGGAAACCGACCTTCACGGGCGCTGGGGCAAGCCCAACCGGCCCCTGGAAGACATCGTCATCAAGCGCATCGAAATACTCGGACCCAAGGAAGCTCCGGCCCACAGCGCACCTGCGGAACTCAATTTCAAGCCCTCCCCTTCCCAGATCGGCCCGGAACCGCCCCAACTCTTCCCCGGTTTCGCCTAGCCGGAAAGCACCGGAAAACGGTGGGAAATCCCGGGTGGGCGGCTATGATCCCGGGCGCAAAGCGGTGGCCTGGTAGCTCAGTTGGTAGAGCACGTGACTGAAAATCACGGTGTCGACAGTTCAATTCTGTCCCGGGCCACCAGCTTATGTCCTTGACGCGCTTGGTGAATTTCTTTTGCGCGGATCAGCGAAGCCTGGGCCCGAAGCCGGTTTGACACCTATTTGACACCTACCAGTTTCGCTCGGCCCAGTTTGTACGCTGTGGGCGGACCCGCTTTGGTTGCCTAGGCACGCCCCCTCCGCCTGGAAACAAGCGGCTTTCAGAGCCCGTTGCGGGAGCCGTAGGGGGTTCTAGATATCCTTGCCCGAGCTAGAACCAAGGATTGCCCGAGGATCATAGAAGACGCGCGCGCTTTGAAGCAGCCCGTCGCAGACCACGAATTTTGCGAAGACCATCATTGGGCCATTGGGAGTCTCATTCTCGCTCAGCGTCGCGACTTGATCTCCCTCAACGATATGAGCTTCAACCTGAATCGAGAGAGTCGCCACTGACGTCGCCTTGATGTATCCCATCGCGGCGTCGCGTTCCGCTCGCCCCAAGAGCGGCGTTTCGACGAAGAAAGATTCCGCGAGCGGCAGCGCGTCGACATCGCCCGAGACCATTCCGTTCAAGAACGTTTCGACGACCGCCACCTTCTCTTCTCGCGTCATCGTAGGCCTCCTTGAGCGCGCATCTGGACACGATGCTGGCGCGCGACCATCCGGAATCTCTCCGCCTCCGGCACGCCGCTTAACGGATCGGGCTTCAGCTGCAACAGACAGCGCTCACCGTCAGCGCCATGCCACAGAAACCCCGACGCCAGAATGCTACCGAACTCGGATACGCCCAGCTATCTGTTGTCAGCTCCAAGCCCTTGTTAGACCGCATTCTCCGAGAACTGTGCGACGGCCACAAGTCGAGCTGTCAGGCCCTGAACCACAGTCGGATCATACGCCCCGAAGTAGGAAACCGAATGAAATTCGTTGAGATGAAGCAGCGAACGCAGTTCTTCGGGTGTCCAACATCGCATGACGAACTCATAGTCGCGGTAGTGCTCGTGGCCGTTGAACTACAATAGGTGCCGTTCATTCAATGTCATTTGGTGGTCCTGCGCATCCAGCGCGGCAACGCTTGTAAACGCTAGCCTGCCGCGGTCAGTATCTACCGACTTCTTGAAGAGAGGATTGCGAGCTTTTCGGGTGGCTGTCGCATCCCAGTCGCGAACGTCCAGGACGAGAACTCCATCCTCTCGGAGAGCCCGACTGAATGATGTAAATGCGGACTCGCCTGCCGTCTGATCGATCAAAACTAAGTCAAAACAGCTATACAGAAAACCCGTCAACAAAAGAGGACTGTAAAGTCTGGGCGCTTTCTCCCGTGTTCCCATGGGAGCTCAGCGCGGCGGGCACAACCCAAGCGGAGAGGGCGGGCTGAGTTTGTAGGATGCGCTGCGCCGGCTATTTGAACTCGATGGCATCCTCGAGTTGCGACAAGGTCCATTCCCCATCCAGGCGCGCCACGCGCTTGGCGCCGATGCGAACATGCGTGACTGGGCCATGCACATTTTGCACGACCTTAACCGACAGCTCGTCCGTGTACCGCTTGCTCTGACGCATGGATCGGCGAGAGCGGTTGCGCTTTGCCACCACCAGGGTCTCCCCTGCCTGGTAGTCACGAATGACGACGCCCGGTGCGCGCCCGATCACGAACGTATCAAGTCCGTCGCCACCGAAGAGTTCGATTTTCTGTGATCTGTTCCCGTTCGGAGCGGTGAGTACATCATCGCCGCCGAACCCGTAGACCTCGGCTCGTAGCGCAGCCTTGCGCTTCCCTCGCGCTTGCGGCGCGGGGCCCAGCGCCGGGTCGTCTCCCATGGTTCCAAAAACCAGAACAGGAAGCCCCTTGTCCGTCCGATCACGATCCAGCGAACGACCGGCGAAGAGAGCCTCCGTCTTGCGCAGTGAAAAGTGTCCGATCCGCGTGCCTGCTATCAAGCCCTGCCAATTGCCGTCCATCATGTGGATCCCACCGTAGAGCCGGGAAATACCGGCCTCCAGCACAGCCTGCGAGTAATAGCTCCAGGACAACGTGGCCTCCTCGTTGCCATTTTCGGAATCGCCGTCGAAGCCATCCGGCAAACTGAACCGGGAAATGAAAGGCAAACTTTCTGCGGGGAAGGAATTCGAATCGAGCAGCTCGACAAAGACCGAAGCCGCTGCACTACTGAACGTCGAATGGCCGGAGGGAATGTCGGGAAACGGCGGCGTGTAATTTCGGCGCAGCTGGTACGGGCGCCAACCATCGCGCGGATCGGTGATCGCAACCTGCTGACCGCGTGAGTCATCGACCACGCTCCCGAAGAAGAGTTGATTGATGGCAGTAAAAGGCCGCACGCTGTCGTAAACGTATTTCGTATCCCATGCAAATATTCCAGCATCGAAGACCGCCTGGCTGGTCGCGAAAGCAAGCTTGAGCGCATCGCGTAGCGAAAGATCACTGGCAACGACCAAATCTACGGCGGTCTGAGACCACCAACCTGGTGGATAGGTCGTTCCGTCTCCGAGTTCCCAGTACTCGGCGATCGCCCGCCGGCGCGCACTTTGTTCGCTGCCATGCTGAAGCGAGTGTGCGAAATCGACCACCTCGGTCGCCTGTCTCACGAATTCTTCGTTTAGCGACGCGCCATCTTCCAAATACGGCCTCACGATCGAGGTCAATCGCAGCTCATCGCTCGAACGCATCGCGAACGGCGTCACCTGCCCCCAATGCGCTGTCAAGGGAACCTGCGGGCCACCATCGTTGGCACGCGGGAAAATCCCCCACTCGGAAAGGGACTGCCAATTCGGTGTCAGTCGAGTCTCCCCCGCATCCAATGCCGGGTTGACGATCATGAAAGGACGACCCATCGGCACGGGATACTGCGCTGCGGCGATCGCTGGGTCGAAATCGGGGAACTCGGTCCAGGCCGGAACAGGCGCCTCGGGTGTCGTGGCTGGCAATGCCCAGGGGGTGACCGCGTAGCCGGTCGTGTCCGCGTAGTCATTCTCCTGGTTCGCACCGTCGTTCGCCGCGACCAATAAAATTTCGTCGGCGACCTGCTGGCCAACACGCTCGACCTGATGCTCCAGATCACTCAGGTTCCAGTCGCTGTCATTGTGTCGAGCGTTTTTCGCCTCTGACGTCTGGCCGTGCGCAAGCGCGATCTCGGATCGATAGGCCTCGACGAGTTCTGCCGCACTTGCAGAAAGTGCCGCATATAATTCGTCTGCGTTCTCACCGAATTCTTCTTCGAGGTATGGCTGTTGAAGTACCGTGCGCCCGATTTTGGTGAGGACTTCGGACGCAGCGACTGACATTGCGTAATTGCGCGCGGCCTGTCGAACTTCAACCGGCGTCTTTTTCCATCGCTTCCAGTCTCGCTTGCGCAGCACCTTGCGCGCCTTTACGTCGGACTGCCAACCGTTCGCTCTGTGATCAAAAGCGGCCCAGGTGCTGTATAGGGCTGTATTAAGAAGAGCCTGAAAGCGCCCCGAGATCGTTGGGCCCCGCTCCGATGCCCGAACGAGGTCGAGTCCGAGGTTGTTCCAGTCCACGACGATCGCGGCGCTCTCGGACGTTGGGTCAGAATGCGACTCTCCGCCTGCGCTCCCCAGGTCATTGCATTCTTCGCTTTTGCAGTCTGGCCGATCGGCCTGGGCGAGAGGCGCGAGCGAAAGGGCGAATAGAAAAGTAAGGGAGAGCGCAAGGCGGCACACCTCGCGGTTGCCTTTTTGAACGATCGAGCACGGCATTTTTAAGATCTCCAAGCGAAAAAACGAACGGCAGTCTGCGCCCGCTGCAATACCCATCACGTAAAAGGCGGCTTTTCTAACCACAAAGAAGACACCTTCACACGACAGGAACCGGAGCGTGGTGTGGGATGAAATGCGCATCATCCGCCGCTTCAGACGGGTCAAACGTACGAGGGGGCCCATCGGGGTGACGAGATCGCGCGAACGGCTTCGCTGGCCATCAGGTCGATAAACCGCCAACCTTCCGTTCGGAGGGGGGGGGAGGACGCTCAAGGCGGGTCCTGGCACAACGTTCGGGGGAGGATATAAGATAGAAGGCTGATCCACGGCCCCGGGATCGATGCCATCCTGGCCGAGGGGAACTCGGCGTCCGGCAGCCCGGCCCAGGTCTGGTCGCTTGGACGGGATGGCGACCTGTGTGAATTTTCTACAGAAACGCGCCCTTCTTCCTCCTCGCAGAACCCCACCCCAGATATCATGGCCGGCGAGCCCGTCACGGGGCGATTTCAAGGTGCGCGCTCCCCAGGGGCGCCGCTGCAGTCTCCCCGGCCCCTCACTCGACGGGCCGTGGGCGTACGGGCGCCTTCGGGACATCGGGCCTGCCGGCGGCGGCCCCACCCGGCGGATGTAGCTCAGACGAAGCAGTCTAAAGAGGGCGCACCTAGCGAAGCCTCAGGCCGGCCCCCGAATTGGGATTCAGGAGCCGACCTGAGCTTGGCGCGCCTTTAGTTGAGTCGGCACCCGCTGCCGGTGAAGTCCCCGGATTCGCCTGCTTCGTCGTCGGTCCAAGTCCCGCTCAGGGTTCCGGCATCTCGATCGAGCGTTCCCGTCACCGATACACTTCCGGCTACTGTCGCGGTCAGGGCTGTGCCTGAAACCGAACCGCTAAGCGAAGACAACACGTCGTCAACACTATCGTAGACTTGGCCCGTCACTTCGTTTGCGCTGTTTATGTCGAGAGTGATCAGTCCTTCCGTCGAGGAACTGGCATCGCTACTAAAGGTTCCAGTAAAACGATACTGTGCATCCGCAGCGCCACCGATCCTTGAGCCCGAGTAACTTCCGCCATCGCCATAGAGAGTGTTCTCCCAAGTCCCCGACAAACCATTCACGGAATCAAATTGGCCGCTGAAGGTGGCGCCACTGCTGATGTTGCCGCTCACGAAGCTGGCATTCTGATCGAATGTGATGGGCGAATCGCCAGTGAGTTCGAGAGAGATCTGCTCGATGTCGCTATACGCCATCCCTCGTACTTCGCCACTCGTGGCATCCACCAAGATTCCGAAAGAGCCACGGTCACCGCCTGAGAAAGTGCCCTCGTATGCGCCTGCGTAGGAGCACAGAAGCGTCGACTCCAGATGGTTTTGGGCTGCGACCGCATCCCGGATGATTCGGTTCGCGGCATTGTCTGGATCTGCCGCGTTCGCTGCTTCGAGGCTGGTGTTCAGAGCCGTTTGGAAACTACCCCCATCAAACGCCACGGACTGCCAATCGACGGCCGCCGCCTGAACTTTGGGTGAAATTGTGATGCCGTCAGAGGGGTCACCGTTGGAATCGAGCGTCATCAAGAAGCGGACGATGTTTTGGACTGCAGGCGAACTCGATGATCCGCCAGGTACGAGATCCACAGGCGTCACAACCGATTTTCCACCGGTCGTTCCCAGTTCCACGCCCCCGACCGAAAAAGTAACCGTGCCTCCTACGACGAACTCGAAGCTGCCATCTGCCAGCGTCACGCCAGAGAGATCCCCGGATACATAGTTAAGACCCTGTGTATTGCTGTCTTTGAACTGGCCGAATCCGACTCCGCTCGAACCGGTATCACCTCCGCTGCTACAGGCTACAAGGGTAAGCGCGACCAAAAACGCAGAAACTCGACTCTTCAACATATTTGACTCCTCTTGATGTTATGGGTGTCTCGCGAATCGTTGCGACCATCACGATGCAGGAGACAGACAGACAGCACCGTGAAGCAATTCACACCATCCGAAGGCCTTTCTCCGCAGCATGACATCCTGTCCCCGACGCCGATTCTCAAGGCCAGCCAGCGCGGCTTTGTCCGCTACACTCAGCTCGAGACTTGACAGCCAATTAGGGAGGGCGCGTAGGTATGCGGGCGCTATCGACTGCTGTTTTGGTTATGGCTTTGGGCGCAGGAGGCATTGGGTGCTCAGACGGAAACTCAGGCGTGAGTTCCCAACTGGCGGCCTTTGAAGCTTCCATAGCGGCGGCCCAAACTGCCGCTGACAACGCTCAAGCTGCCGCTGACTCGGCCTCTGCTGCAGCAGCTAGCGCACAAGGGACTGCGGACTCCGCCTCGGCCGCGGCAGCTAATGCCCAAGGGACTGCGGACTCGGCCTCCGCTGCAGCGAGCAACGCCCAGAATGCAGCAAACAACGCTCAGGCGACGGCAACCTCGGCGCAAAACGCGGCGAACACCGCTCAGGACTCGGCCACCGTAAACGCTGAAACCATTCGTGCAGGAACAGGCAAACCGCGGCGATTCTTGGCCTGCACGGATGGCTTGACGGTCGAAGACCCAGAAACGGGCCTGCTCTGGGAGCGGAAGACGACCAGGGTTGGCGTGCACGATGTGAGTAATCTCTACACCTGGTCGAGCACGGGGACGGCCGCTGACGGCACGGCTTACACCGTGTTCCTAGCGGATCTGAATACTTCTCCCGGTTTTGCGGGTCATACGGACTGGCGTTTGCCTTCCATTTCGGAACTGCAGAGCATTCTGACGGGGCCGGGCGTTGAGACAGTTGCGAACGCCGAACCAGCCGACCCGGCGGCGGGGCAGAATGTTACGGGTCAGGCGACGACTTGTGCCGGTCCGCCTTGCATCGACCCCGACTTTGCGGCCATCGGCGGCCCCACAGCGTCGTCGGGCTATTGGTCGGCGTCTACCAACGTCACCGCTCCCTCCAACGCGTGGTCCGCGGCCTTCAACGATGGCTTCGTGAACGTCAACAGCGGCAAGACGTTCGACTTCTTCGTTCGTGCAGTTCGCGCCGGCTCGTGCAGTTCTTGACTCTTGGGTGCTTTGATTGATTTGATCCTTTGACCGGGGGCGGGGGGATCGCGAGCCTAGGCCGACTCTCAGGGACCGCCGTCGGAGGATGGGGAGTTAATCACTCCACTCCGAACGCCCGGCC
>JAQWRT010000015.1 GCA_029243605.1 Myxococcota bacterium | reverse complement strand
CGACAGCGACGGCGCCCTCGACAACACCGATAACTGCCTCGAGGTCGCCAATGCGAGCCAACTCGACGCCGATGGCGATGGCTTCGGGAATGCCTGCGATGCCGATCTCAACAACGACGGCGGAGTGGGGCTCGATGACGTGGCCGCGATCCTCGCAGTCGTGGGCACGGCCTCGCCGGTGGCCGACATCAACGGCGACGGCGGCGTGGGGCTCGACGATGTGGCCGAGGCCTTGGGCATGGTGGGCCAGGTCCCCGGCCCGGGCCCCGATACCTGCGGGATCGCCAATACCTGCTTCTGAGCCCCGCCCTCTCGAGGCCCCCCGGCGTCGCCCCTCGCCGGGCAGCGGGGTGCGCGGACCGTTGGGAGCAAAAAGAGCAACTTTTCTCGCTCGTTCCAGGCCCGGGCTTGCCTCACGCCCCGGTTTTGCAGAAATCCTACTTTTATAATCAAGACAAGGACTTACGGCCTCTCCAGCCCCGCTCCTGCCCCCCGCCCGCACGCGGGCTGCCTTCTTTTCTTCAATTATTTGCATTTTTTTTGCCACTTCTTTGCTCTCGAAACCACTTCAAGGAGGAAGGGTGAAGGTTCTGGCGACACGCGGCGACAATGAAACGCCCAGCCAGCCGAACCAGCACCCCGACGCCACGAAACTCTGGGAAGGGGAAGGGATGGCAATTCTCGGTCAGGCAGGCGCCAAAACCACAACCCGGTGGCCTCACAGGCAACCGTCGCACTCGGTTCCCCCCGAAGCGGCTTTCACCACCGGTACGGGCGCAGGCACGGCTACCGCCCTGTCCAGGACCGCGGGCACGAGCGACGCACTCTCGAGCATCCCCCGCTCGAAGGGCAACTCGGATCGCTCCTCCGCGCGAACCCTGGCTCCAGGCGAGGCCAATGGGGCTGCCCCTGTGCACAAGCACTTCATGCACTCGGCGCAGCCCACGAAGCCCACCGAGAATTCGATCGAGCCCCGGATCGACGGCGAGGCCCACTGAGCCGAGCCCGGGCAATGTGCCCGGACACGGCCCTGGGCCTCGCCCGCCGTGGCTCTCGCCCCGGCTGCCCCCCCCGGCCACGATGGCCTGAGGGCTTGGCTCACCCACGCTGCAATCGCCGGCGCCCGCCGGCGCCTCGCCGGCGCCTCGCCCGTGCTTTTCAGGCCTCCCGAAGGCATCCGGTGGGCACGCTCCGGGCGGCGGACACGCTGGGAAGAAGCAACCCACCGGCAACCTGCGCCCGAACCTCAAAACCCCGAAACCGAGAAAAGTCTTTCTTTTTTAGGCGTAAGGGAGGGCTCTCTGCCGCCTCACATCATCTTCACAAGCGGAAAAAAACATTTTTCTAATCCCATCAGATTAATCGTGAAGGCCCACAACAGGCGCCCTATGGGGCATAGTGGAAATGAGCAAGTTCTCCGCGATACAGAAACACGAAACTGAGGCGCGGGATCTTCTCCTCTGAACCATTTTCATGAAAGCTCGCTAAGGGCAAGAGAAACGAGGGCCGGCGCGGGCCCTCGGATTCAAAGAGTCGGCAGGGCGAGCGCTTTCCCTGCCGACTTTTTTTTTCTGGGCTTTGAGTGCAGCGGCTTTTTGAGTAAAGCGCGCCCGACCCGCCCGAGAAGCCAGGGGGTTAGGGAAAAGCCCGAGGTTCGCAGCGCAGCCACATGGGCTAGATTGCCCCAGTGCGTAGACTCGTGGCGAAGATCGTTTTCTGGCTCTGGGGCTGGCGGCCGGAAGGGGGCCCGCCTGCGGACGCTTCGCGTTATGTGATCGTCGCCGCGCCCCACACCTCGAACTGGGATTTTCCCCTGCTGATCGGCTTCGCCTGGCTCTACAAGGTGCCGATCGCCTGGGTGGGCAAGCACTCCCTCTTTCGCTGGCCCTTCGGCGGCTTCATGCGGAGCTTGGGCGGCGTGGCCGTCCGGCGCGATGGGCCCGAGGGCCTGGTGAACCAACTCGCCGAATCCCTCAAGAACGGGCCGCCCCGAGGCCTGGTGATCCCCGTCGAGGGCTCCCGGGCTTGGCGCGAGCACTGGAAATCGGGCTTCTACCACGTCGCCCGGGAAGCCGGGCTCCCCGTGGTGCTCTCGTTTCTCGACTACAAGCGCCAGGTGGGCGGCTTCGGCCTGGCCTTCATGCCCACGGGCGATATCCCTGTAGACATGGACGCGGTGCGCGCCTTCTACGCCGACAAGATGGCCCGCTACCCCGAGAATTTCGGTCCGGTGCAACTCGCGGAAGAAAAGACTCTGGCCGAGACCTGAGCCGGGGCCACTTGCCGGGACACTGCCGAGCGAGTCATTGAGCAAGGAGAACCCCTGTGTCCCGACCCCAAGATCCCGTCCTGATTGGCCTGGCCCAATCGGTCCAACGCAGCGACGACCTCGCCGACAGCATCGGCCCCATCGAAATGATGGTCGACATCGCCCGCCGGGCGGCGGCGGATGCCGGCGCCGGGGAGGCGGCCCTGGCGGCGGCGGACACCCTGGGCGTGGTCAGCCTGATCGGCACCCGCTCGACGAACCCCCCGGATGGCGTCGCCCGGGAGTTGGGCATCGCCCCGCGCCGGCAGCTCATGACCCGGGTCGGGGGCGAGATGCCCCTGGTGCTCGTCAACGAGGCCGCCGACGCCATCGCCCGGGGCGAGAGCGAGGTCGCCCTGATCCTCGGCGCCAACCCCCTGGCCTCCATGATGCGGGCGCGCAAGCAGGGCGTCGAACTCGCTTGGCTCGATACCGGCGAGGGCGAGCCCGAACTCATGGGCACCACCGAGCCCGGCACCCACCCCCGAGAAAACCAGCACGGGCTGGCGATGCCCCCCCAGATCTACCCCATCCTCGAGCACGCCCTGCGCCGGCGCCGGGGCCTCGACCCCAAGACCCACGCCGCCAACCTCGGCGCGCTGATGGCGCCCTTCACCCGGGTGGCCGCCGCCAACCCCTACTCGTGGTTTCCCACCGAGCGCAGCGCCGAAGAGTTGATCACGCCCACGGCATATAACCGCATGGTGGGCGATCCGTACACCAAATACCTGAACGCCGTGCTCTACACCGACCAGGCCGCCGGGGTGCTGCTCGCCTCGGAAGCCGCCGCCGATCGCCTGGGGGTCCCCGAAGAAAAACGCGTGCGCTGGTGGGGCGGCGCCCGGGCCAACGAGCGCGCCTGGTTCGTCAGCGAGCGCCCGGAACTCGGCGACGCCCCCGCCATGCGGGCCTGCGCCCAGCGCACCCTGGACAGCGCGGGCATCGGCATCGACGACGTCGGCCACATGGATCTCTACAGCTGCTTCCCCGTGGCCGTGGAAATGGCGTGCGAGGCCTTCGGCGTGGCCGAAGACGACCCGCGCGGGCACACCACCACCGGCGGCCTGCCCTACCACGGCGGCCCGGCCAACAACTACACCCTCCACGGCCTGGCCACCGTGGCCGAGCGCTGCCGGGCCGAGCCGGGCAGCGTGGGGCTGGCCACGGGCAATGGCTGGTACCTCACCAAGCACTCGGCCAACGTCTGGTCCACCCGGCCCCGGCCCGGCGACGCGACGCCCCGGGCCGATACCGGCGAGCCCATCGCCGGCCCCGAGCCCATCTCCGTCGCCGAAAAGCCCGAGGGCCCCGGCCGCATCGAGTCCTACACGGTGATCTACGGCCGAGACGGCCAACCCGAATTCGGGGTGGTGCTCGGCCGGCTGCACGAAGGCGAGCGCCGCTTCATCGCCAACCTCGCCGGCGGCCCCGAAGCCCTGGCCGCCTTCGCCGAGGGCGACGCCCTGGGGCGCGAGGGCCGCGTCGAACCCGGCGACGAGCGCAACCTCTTTCATCCGAGCTGAGCACTCGAACTGAGTACCCGAACTGAGCACCCGAGCTGAGCACTCGAACCGAGCACCCGAGCCGAGCACCCCAGCCGGGCTCCGCGAACCGAGGATTTCGAGAGGCCCATCCCCATGGACTGGAAACCCTGCGACCCTCCGCGCTTGCCGCCCACCACGGGCGCCTTTGTCGCCGTCGCTCCCCTGAAAGAAGACGAGGGGGACGGCGACGACCTCTTCGCCGCCATCGCCGGCCCGGGCAACGAGGAACTCTGGCGCTTCATCCCCTTTGGCCCCCCAGAAACCCCCGAGAGCCTGGTGGCCACCCTCGCCGGCGCCCGGGACGCGGGGCAATGGCAACCCATGGTCCTTCGCCCCGCAGCGGGCGGCCCCGCCCTGGGCATGGCCAGCTATATGCGCCTGCGCCCCGAGGTCGGCTCGGTGGAGGTGGGCAGCATCGTCTTCTCGAAAGCTCTGCAGCGCACCGCCGCCGCCAGCGAGGCCCTCTACCTAATGGCCCGCCATCTCTTCGACGATCTCGGCTACCGGCGCTTCGAATGGAAATGCGACGACGCCAACGCCGCCTCCAAGCGCGCGGCCCAGCGCCTGGGCTTTCGCTTCGAGGGCCTGTTCCGCCAGGATCTCGTGGTCAGGGGAAAGAACCGGGACACGGCCTGGTTCTCCATGCTCGACAGCGAGTGGCCGGGCATCCGCGCGGCTTTCGAGGCGTGGCTGGCCCCGGACAATTTCGATGCGAACGGCGAGCAAAAGCGCGCCCTGGCGGCGATGCGCGCCGAAAGCCCGGGCGGGGCCTAGGCGTCCGCCGCGTTCTGCTCGACCTCGGTCTTGTGGATCACGCCGAAGACCAGGGTGCGGTGGAAGTGGCGGAAGAGCGAGCCTCCCACCCGGCGGTAGACCCCGAGAAAAAGGAAGAACTCGACGAGGTGAACGGCGAGGAGCAGGCCAAAGAGCGTGCGCCCAAAGCCCCCGACCTCGGTGTAGTAGAGCGGAAAAAAGAAACACGCCCCGGCAAAGAGCCAGACTACAAGGGTGATCTTTCGGAAGAGACTCAGTCGTTCGGCGCTGTACATCCCGCTTCCTCCTCGATCTCTCCGGGTTTTATCCCGGTGTTCTCCCAGCCTTCTGCCGCCGCACAACGCGCTGCGAAGCCCTTGGATCGAGTCTATCACGCCCGGGCCGGGTGTCCCGTTCCCCGGGCCAGGATGCTAGCTTCAGCGGCCCGTTCCCCAACAAGGAAGCCCAACAGGGAAGAAGGAACAGCCCCCCATGCTCGATGATCTCGCCGACTACGAGGCCAGCGTCTACTCCCAATGTGGCGAGGACGGCGTGCTCGGCCGCATCTTCGACGTGATCGGCCCGGGCCACCGCTATTTCGTCGAGTTCGGCGCCTGGGATGGCCAGCACCTCTCGAATACCGCCAACTTGCGCCTGAACGACGGCTGGCAGGGCCTGCTCATGGAGGGCAGCGACAAGGCCGACGGCGATCTCGTCAAGCGCGAGTTCGTCGATGCCGGCAACGTCAACGCCCTCTTCGCCAAGCACGGCGTGCCCGAGACCTTCGACCTGCTCTCCATCGACATCGACGGCAACGACTACTGGGTCTGGAAGGCCATCGAGGACTACACCCCACGAGTCGTGGTCGTCGAATACAACGTCTTCTTCCCCATCGACCAGGCCTGCACGATCCCCTACGACCCCGAATGGGTCTGGGATCGCAGCTACTACCACGGCGCCAGCATCGCGGCCTTCCAGAAGCTCGGCCGAGCCAAGGGCTATAGCCTGGTCTACGCCGACCGCTTCGCCCCCAACGCGTTCTTCATCCTCGACTCCGAACTCCCCGACGGCTTCCGCGAAAGGCCGCTCGGCGAGATCACCCCGTGGAATGTCTTCGAGCACTCGGCCCCGGTGGGCGACCGCGAGTGGGTGCACGTCTAGCCGGTACCGCCAGCCCCAGAGACCGCCTGCCCATGCCCAGGAAAGAACAACCCCAGAACGAGCCGAGGGTCTTGGGCCTCTTCGGTCTGGCGATGATCAATATCGTCGCCGTGGCCAGCCTGCGCGACCTGCCCCAGATGGCCAGCTACGGGATCGGCGCGATCTTCTTCTACATCTTCGCCGCAGCGATCTTCTTCGTGCCCGTCTCCCTGGTGGCCGCCGAACTCGCCACCGGCTGGCCCGAGCGCGGGGGCGTTTATATCTGGGTGCGCGAGGCCTTCGGCAAGCGTTGGGCCTTCGTCGCGGTCTTTCTGCAATGGTTTCAGAACCTGTTCTGGTTCCCCGTGGTGCTCACCTTCGGCGCGGCTTCCCTCGCCTTCGGCCTGGCCCCGGAGCGCGCGGCCGAGTGGTCCGAGAGCAAGGCCTATATCGTCAGCGTGGTCCTGATCGCGTATTGGGCCGCCGTGCTGCTCAATTTTCGCGGCCTCTCGGGCTCGGCGCGTATCAGCATCGCGGGCGCCTTCTGCGGCGTGGTGATCCCCGGCTTCTTTCTCATCGGCCTGGCCGGGCTCCTGCTCCTCGGCGGCGGCCCCTCCCACCTTCTCGAAAACGGCGACCGTGCGATTCCCGACCTCAGCCATTTCGCCAACATCGCCTTCGCCATGAGCGTACTGCTCGCCTTCGCGGGCATGGAAATGACGGCGGCCCACGCCCGGGAGGTCCGCAACCCCGAGCGCACCTATCCCCTGGGCATTCTCGCCGCGGTCGTCGTCATCCTCACCGTTTTCATTCTCGGCGCGCTCTCCATCGCGGTGGCCCTGACCCCGGATCAATACGCGTTACAGACGGGGGTCACCCAAGCCCTCAAGGTGATGCTCCACCGCTACGACCTCGACGGCCTGGCCCGGCTGATCGCCCTGGGCATGGCCATCGGCGTCTTCGGCAGCGTGAACGCCTGGATCGTCGGCCCGAGCAAGGGCATGCTGGCCGCCGCCGAGGACGGCACCCTGCCCCCCTGGCTGGGCCGCACCAACGCCCGGAATGTCCCCACTCGGATCCTGACAATCCAAGCGGTCGTGGTCTCGCTGATCTGCCTGGCCTTCTTGCTGCAGCCCACCGTGGCCTCGGCCTATTTCATGATCAGCGTGCTGACCATTCAGATGTATCTGCTGATGTACGGGATGCTCTTCGCCGCGGCGATTCGCCTGCGCCAGACCCAGCCCGACAAGCCCCGAGCCTTTCGCGTGCCCGGCGGGCGTTGGGGGCTGGGGGCGGTCTGCGCCGTGGGCATCCTGGGGGCGCTCTTTGCCCTCGTCGTCGGCTTCTTTCCCCCGAGTCAATTGGCGGGGGCCGGCACGCACCCCATCCGCTTCGTGATCTTCCTGGTCGCCGGCCTGGCCGCGGGCGTGATCCTCCCCCTGGCGATCTATCAGTGGCGGCGGCCCCCATCGGCCGGCGCCCGCTGAGCCGCACCGCGCCCGGGCTCAGCCCAGGCTGCGAGTGGCCACGATATTGATCGTGCCGCTCTCGGCCTCGAAATAGATCTTCGCCTTGCCGCTCTCGAGTTCGCGCATGAGTCCGGCCACCTTGGCGTCGAGATCCTTTTCGACGGCGCCGTAATCGGTGCCGTCCCGGGTCACGAATTCCTCGGCGAGGTTGCGCAGGGTCTCCGGGGCGAGATCCGTGTGGGGCACCTCGATGGCGTTTTCCTCGGGCGGGGAATCGGGCGGCGCATCAAAACCGGGCTTTTCGGAATCGGGCATGCAGGCAGTGTGCCCTCGGTGGCGGGCCCTGGCCAGGGGCCGGCCCCCGCCGCACGGCGACTGGTGTAATGTCCGCCCCCGAACCGAGGAGGCGGCGTGAGCGAGAGCCCGGAAGACGAAACCCAGCAACCCAGCGTCGTGCAGGGGCCCGAGGCCATGGACCGCTACCTCGAGGACACGGCGGTGGTGGATTGGCAGACCCCGGCGGTCTACGCCCAGGCCCGGGCGCTCAGCGCCCAGGGCGCCGGCGCCGAGGAGCGGATCCGCGCGGCTTTCGAGTTTGTGCGCGACGCCATCGGCGACGCCCTCGCCGAGGGGCACGCCTCGGAGGCGGTCGCGTTCACCGCCAGCCAGGTCCTGCGCGAGGCCGCGGGGCTCAGCTATGCACGCTGCCACCTGCTCGCCGCCCTGCTCCGCGCCCAGGGCATCCCGGCGGGCTTCGGCTACCAGCGCCTGGCCGACCCCGTCTGCCGCAGCGGTTTCGCGCTCCACGGCTATGCCGCGGCCTGGCTCGCCGAAGAGGAGCGCTGGCTCCCCCTCGACCCGGCGGGCACCGGCGAAGCCGGGGCCCCGGCCTTCGCTCTCGCCCCGCCGCATTTTGCCCGAATTCCCGATCCCCAGGCCGGCGAGCACCATTTCGAGGCCCTCTACGCCCGCCCTCCCCGGCTCGTGGCGGACACCCTCGACAAGGCCGAATCCCTGGCCCGGCTGCGCCCCTATCTCCCCGCCGATCTGCCTTGAACCCGGCCCGAGCCCCCAGCCCGAGCGCCAGACCTAGGCCGGCGGCCCCGCCTGCCCCGAACCCTTCCCGGGCTCGGCCCCGGCGGCGCTCGCTGAAGCGTCGGCGGGATGCCAACGAAATCGGCAGCGCGCGTGGCCGAGGGCGATGGTTTCCGTGCGGTGAAGGCGCAGTTCGAGGGCCTCGCCGATCCAATGATCGAGTTCGCAGTAGGCCCCGGTACAGAGATCGAGCGCGCCCTGCTCCCGGGTCAGCACCGCGATGGGGCAACTCGTGTAATCGAAGCCGACAGCCCCCGGGCCCAGCTCGACATCCGCGCGTTGCCAGCCCGGTGAGGCAAAGGGAAAGACGCGATTCATGAAGAAGAAGACCCGTCGCGCCCGAGTGATCGGCCGGCGCCCGAGCCCGCCGCGCAGCCGGGAGCCGAGTTTCACGAACGGCCCCAGGGCGCGACGGTTGGCGCGCTCCACCGAGCGAATCGCCTCTTGCCGGGCGATGCCCGCGGCCAGAGCCGCTTGAAAGAACGCGACCCCAACCGCCGTGAAGCGAGTGACCGCACGGGCCCCCAGGGTCGGCTGCCGGGGCAACGTGGACACGATCTCGCGGTACGCCTTGGCCGCATGGTCGGCCAGAAGCCGGCGCGCCTCGGTGTTGCCAGGCCCGGGCAAGGGCGCCCCGTTTCCGGCCAGGAAGCATTGGGTGTAGAACCGAGTCAGCATGCGACGCCCCCGCTCTCGAATGGGCTTGAGACACGAGCCCCTACTCCGAGACTCAGCCGAAAGGATGGAGCGTTTCGGACCGAGCGGCCACGCCCCGGGCGCTCGGTCGCGCTGGGCGGCCTAGCAAACACGCCGCCGGCGGCGGCGAACCAGGGCGCGCAGGCCGAAGAGCCCGGCGGCCCATTGGAGCGCCATCGCCGGTTCGGGGGCGTAGATGATCTCGATGGCATCGAGATCCAGGGCCGTGGCGCCCCCGGAATCCGAGCAACTCTCGGCGCTCACGTAGGGGCGCAGGCCGAGGTTGCCGAGGCTTCCGCCGCTGCTGTCGCTCGCCATCGCGGCGCCCTCGAGGGTCAGGTAGAAATCCGGGCCGACCTTGACCAGCCCGAGTTCAAGATCGCTGCCGCCGACGACGCTGCCCGCCGGGGTCACGCTCACGGTGTCGCCCTCGGTCAGGCGCAGTTCGACATCGAAGCCGCCAGGGGCTTCGACGAAGCAGGCTTCGGCCCGAGCGAAATAATCGGTGCCGGGCACCAGGCCGATGCAGCCCGTGCCCGCGGCCCCGGGGTCAAAGAGCGCGGTGAGCCAGAGATCCTCGGCATCCAGGCTGCTGAAGCTCATCAGGCTTCCGGTCTGGCAAAGTTCGCCCAGGGCCGGGGGTTGGAGTTCAAAGAGCAGCCGGCCGCCGGCCTGGCTGAGCGTCGCGGCCGCCTCGCTCGAGATAAGGGCCCGGCTCCAGCGCTCGCCCATGGGATCCGTGAAGCCATCGCCGAGTTGCAGAAGCGGATCGCCGGGCGGACCCGGCGGCAGATCGAGGGGGTCTTCAAGGTCGGTGCCGGCCCGGTACTCGGCCAGATTGTCCACGCCATCGGCGTCGTTGTCCGCCGCCGGATCCGTGGCGCCGTGGGCGGCTTCGAAGGCATCCGAGATCCCATCGCTATCGCTATCCGGCGGAAGGTTGAAATCCGTCAGCACCTGAACCTTGGCCGCCACCGAAGCCACCGAGCCGTCGCCGTCGGTGGCCGAGAAGGTCACCGTGGGCGTGGCAGGGGCGGTGAAATCGTGGTTCGGGGCCGCGAGGGTCGAGGCGGGCGACCCGTCCCCAAAATCCCAGTCGAGCCCGGCGAGACCGTCGTAGGGCACGGGCGCGCTGCCCGTGAACTGGACCGTGTGCGGCGCGGGCCCGCGATCGCGATCGAGCACAAAGCTCACCACCGGCGCGGTATCGGTCACGCTGAGCACGACGGTATCCGTCGCCGGCGCGCCGATCACATCGGCCACGCTCACGCTCAGGCTGTAGTCGCCGTCCTGGGCCCAGGTATGCGCGACGTTCGCGCCCATACCCGATTGCGCATCGCCGAAATCCCAGGCGTAGCTCACGATCGCGCCGTAGGGGCTGGAGGCCGCCGCCGAGAGCGCGAGTTCCTGGCCCTCGGGCAGGGAGAAGGCGCCGACGATGCTCACCAGGGGAATATCCCCGAGCACCGTCACGGTGCGCTCATCCACGCCGAGATCGACCGCGGCCGCATCGGAGACGCGCAGGGTCACGGGCCAAGTGCCCGGCAAGTTGAAGCTGATCGGGCCCGGCGTGGCCGCCACCGAGTTCGCCGCGCCGCCCCCGAAATCCCAATCGTAGGCCAGGGGCCCCGTCGCCACGGTGCCCGCCTCGGTTTCGATGGAGGTAAAATTCACCGCACCACCGGGGTAGACGCGCACGTTGGCCACCGGCGTCCGGATATTCGCGTAACGAATGCAGTCGTCGCCGATGGCGTCGCCGTTGGCATCGGCCTGGGCGCTGTTGGCGGCGTTCAGGCAGTTGTCCAGGGCGTTGACCACGCCGTCGCCATCGTCGTCGCCTTCGAGTTCGACCTGGGCAAGGCAGAGATTATCGGGGTCGGCGAGGCAGGGATCCAGGGAATCCGCAAAACCGTCGCCGTCCGAATCCGAGGCTTCGGGGTTGCCGCTCTCCGTGGCCTTGGCGGCGAGTTCCGTCGCGTTGTCCAGGCCGTCACCATCGCTATCCCCGGCCGGGTCGAGAAGCACGGCGAGATCCGCCGGGGCCAGGGCGGCGAGTTCGGCGGGAGAGAAGAGCACATAGAGCTTCGCGAGGTACGCGGCCAGGGTGTCGTTGTCCGCGCTGGCGCCCTGGACCAGGGCCGCTGTGCCGCGCTCGGTGGTGGGGGCCAGGGCCGCGGGCGCCGAAGGCGGCGTCGGGATGGTGGAGGGATCGGCGAAATAACCGAGCACGCTGGCCCGGAACGTCGACAGTTCCCCGCCCGCCGCGACCAGGGGAGCATAGGCATCGAGCAGATCCATCCAATTGCGATCCGAGGGCTCCAGGCTTTCGTCCAGGGCGGCGATGGCCGCCGGCGACGGGGAGGCGTTGGGGTTGCCCACCAGAACTTCGGCGCCTTCGCTGAGCTGGCCATGCCAGGCCACGGCAGCCTCGAGCAAGGCGAGGCCAAGCCCGGTGGAGGGATCGATGGAGGTCACCACGGACTGAACGGCGCCGGCGGCAAGATAGGTCTGGTAGCCGAGCAACCAATCCCCGGGGTCGGTCCAGGAGAGGTCGTTGCCCAGGGCGATCTGCTCGTCGACGTAGGTGTTGTAGGCAGAGGGCACCAGGTCAAGAGTTGGGACGACCCAGGCCTTGGCGACCCAGGCTCCACCCTGCCCCGGGAGTTCCTCGTTCTGGGCGCGCATGATCGTCCCCGTGCCGCCCGGGATGCGAATGCTCGGCACCTGCCCCGCGGCCAGTTCTCCGGCCAGGGACGTCGCCCGGAGCCAAGTCGGCAGATCGGCTTCGATCAAACCCGCCCCCGCCAGGGCCGTGCTATCCGGGAGGCCGAGTTGGTCGAAGAAAACCTCGCCGAAGGGGTCGACCACGGTCAGCCGACCGATGGGGACTGCCGAGATCGTCTGGCTCTCATCCAGCCAGATGCCGCCCGTGGGCATGTACTCGACTTCGGTGGTCCGCCGGGCCACCGGGGTGGACGTCCAGGCGTATCGCGGCTCGCAGGCGTCGTCGACGCCATCGCCATCGGTATCAATGGGGTCGCTGGCCTCGCCCGGATCCGTCCCGCGCAGGTTCTCATCCCAGGTGGACCAACCGTCGCAGTCGGGGTCGTGGGCGGCATTCTTGGGGTGGTCGGCGGGATCGTTGGGGTCCGTGCCGCGAAGGATTTCGTCGAAATCCGACGTGCCGTCGCCGTCGCTGTCGGCCTCGGCATCCGCCGCCAAGGGGTTCAGCCCATTGGCAATCTCCCAGGCGTCGGGCAGACCGTCGCCATCGGTATCCCGCATGGCGCCGAGCCCGGCGTCCAGGGTGTAGGTCACGGTGGTCGGGGCCGTTGCGTGGCCGACCCCCTGCTCGACGTAGAAGCTCACGGTATGCGCTCCCGCCTCGTAGAGGAAGAACTCGGCGCGGTCGCCCGCCTCGGACTGCACCGCGCCCCCATCCACAGACCAGTAGATCACCAGGGGGTTGGCATTCGTGGTCCCAGCCACCGCCGAGATCTCCACGGCGATGGTCTCTTCGTAGTCGCCCTGGGCGGGTGCGATGGAGTGGCTCGGCCGGTCGGTGTCCAAGAGGTCGGAAGCCGCAGCGGACAGACCCTTCAGGGAGATCCCGGACAACCCGGTCCCAATATTTGGCGCGCTCTGGGGCACGGCGTTGATGAGCACTCCACCCAAAGGTGCCGATCCGATGGGAACCTTCGGCGTCCCCCCACTGTCGAGGGTGATCTGGGCGCTTGAGATCCCGGTGACCACCGAGGAGGTCCAATCCCCGCCGCCCACACTGAATGTCCCGAAGGTGCCTCCCTCTTCATCGAGGAGCCAGACATCGCTGGCCTCGCCCTGGAAGACCGGGCTGGGATCGGCTTGCACCACGCCCGCGGCCAGCCCCAGCACGCAGAGAAGGGTCCCCACGAGCGTGCGCGGGCCCATGCGACAACCGCCTGTGCGACGATCTCCTATTCGACGATCTCCTACGCGACGATCTCCTATGCGACGATCTCCTATGCGAAGAGGATTCAGCATCAGTTCGCTTCCCTCGAGGTCACCCAATCCGTCGTGCGGTGCCCCAGGATTTCGCCGTCTTCTGAGAAATAGACCAACTGGTAGCGATACTCTCGATCGACTTCGTGGGGGGTGCGGTCGACCCAAACCACCGCCGCCTCCAAGGGCCAAGAGGGGCTTACGGCGGAGAACCAAACCAGTTCAAAGAAGGGATCGTCCAGTTGCCCGACCACCGACAAACCCATGGAGGCGCTATCCCTGGTTTCCTCCCAGCAGTGAATGCGGTCGATCAATGGAGAGACCTGGTGATATTCCGAGGGGTCCGGGTCCAAGGAATCCGCCCGGGATTGGCGATAGGCAACAAAACCCAAGCGCGGCGCGACGGCCGCGCGCACAGCCGGGCAGAACCCGGGGTAGGAGCCGGTCACCGGGCCGACGGGCAGACAAGTGAGATCTGTGACCTGGCCTTCCTTGTCTTCTTGCTCGAGGCAGGTATTGGAGACGCCCGAAGTCAACTGCCAATCGATCAACACGTCGTCGCCGATCAACACCGCCGGCAGACCTTCGGTGGGGAAATAGGTTGCCGATATTTCTTCCAACTCGCCGGGCAGGGGAATCACCGGCCAGGGCAGGTATTCGGGATAGGTTTCGTCCGGGGGAATCCGCAGGCCGCAGAGTTCCGCCGACCACTGCGAGCTTTCCTCGCTGTTGTCGCTCCCGATGGAGCGCGCCATAAAGCACCACTGCTGGTCGGGGTCACCCGAGGCCATGATCCCGCCGAGATCGACATCGGCGTAGGAGAGCGCACCGTCCGTGGCGGTCTGCCCTGCGTGCCCGTAGAAATGGGCGCCGCCGCTGTTGTCGTCCATCCGCCGCCACTGAAGGAGAGTCCCCACCACGTTCTGCTCGGGCGGCAGCCAGGTCAATTTGGCCGTGGTGGCATCGAAAGTGATTCCGAGGGGCTGGGGAGGCGCGATGGGCGCCGTCGAGGGAAGCGAGAAGCAGTTCAGGTGATAGGGCGCCGACATGACGTTGTTCGCGTTTTGCAGCGCCACGGAAAGGCAGATCGGCTCACCCCCCGACGAGGGGAAGTCGAGTTCGATCGAAGTCGGTTCACAATGAGTTTTCACCTTGAACGTCTCGTCGCCGATGCGCCGAGAGATACTGATGCAGGCGTCGGGCGCCCCCAGAGCGGGCTCGCAAATTGGCGGCGTAGAGAGCGCCTCCCCCGGCTCGATGGGAACGATTACCGAATTCGTGCAGTCCTCGGCGAGGAAGGCATTGGGGATCGGACACTCCCTGAATCCGGCCGTGTAGACGGCGGTGCCGAGCAGTAGGCCACCGCTGGAATAGAACTCGACATAGCCCGGCCCGGCACCCTTGCAGACCTCGGTCAATCTCGAACAGTCCGCACTGGATTGCTCGACTCCGCGCTTGCCACCGGCCAGGGTGACGACGGCGTGCTCCTCTTCGTAGACCGAAGTGCCCGATGCGACATCCTCGCAGCCAACCCGGATAAAATCGGCCTCGCCTCCACTGGTCTGATCCTCGGCGAAGGGAAGCGTCGAAGAGTATTGGCCCAGGTGGTCTGCCCAAGTCACGCAATCCTCAAGCCGGCCGCAAACGATCCCGTCGCGAAGGGGCTGCGTACGGTCGGGGAAGAAGCCGCGCACCGGGGCCGAGAGCGGGCTCGCGTTCCCGTCGGCGTCCACGGCCACCACGGCGTACCAGAACACGTCACCCATTTGAGCCAGGCCAGCAGGGCCATTCGGGTCCGTATCCCGCCAGCGAAGCTGCTGGCGCCCGTCGGATGTCGTGCCAAGGCTCCAGTCGGCCCCGGGAGGCGGCGGCGAAGCCACATCAATTTCGTAAACGCCGGGCGCGGATGCCACCCGGTAATCATCGGCACCCGCGGGCCAAGCCGCAGGATCGCACGCGGTTCCGGGATCGGTGAGGCCCGCCGGCGGGCCGGGCAAGGCGGTCCGCTCGACCAGATCGGCGCGGCCGTCGAGGTCTGAGTCCGCGAAGGCCTGGGCCTCGGCCGGGGAGGCGAAGCGGTAGACCCGATAACTCGCAATATCGAGATCGACTTCGCGCAGGCCCGGCGCCTGGCAATCGTCCTCGCCGGAAGCGTAGATCAGCCTTCGATCGAAGCGCGCCGTATCGAGATTGCAGTAATCGTGGGCGTGGGTGTGGTCGGCGTAATAATTTCTCACGTCCACGTGATCCCAGACGAGTTCGATACTGCCGCCGAGTGCAGGGATGGAATCATCCGCGCTATCGAGTTCGGTGTGGATGTCCCAGGGCGCCGGGGGCGCGATGCGATCCGGGATCTGCACCCGGATCTCGACGGTGTCGCCATAATTGCCCGAAAAATCCCGGGCCACCAGGTAGTAGTTGCGCCACTCCCCGGGCGCCGCGCCCGCCGCCACAAGCGCTTCGGGGGAATCGACGTATTGCACGAAGGGCGGGTTCCAGCCGACATTGCGCGTATCGCGCTCGACGCCGTCAGGTCCGGGGTCGGGCGCTCCCGAGATCAGGATCGGCCGGGTATTCACCCGCTCGAGCCCCGCGAATTCGACGCTGCCGTCGCTGCCATGACCCAGGCCCAGGGCCAGGGTGCCCAGGTCCAGACCCGTCAGGCCGCCCGGGTCCGTATCGCTTCGATAGAGGTCATAGCCCGTGGTCAGCAGCGCATCCCGGAGCAACTCGGTGAGATTGGTGCCCGGATAATTCCAGAAGAGCGATACGGCTCCATGATCCTTCGAAGCCTCGGGCCCGTCGCAACGCGCAACCTCGCGCTGTTCGAACTGGGCGGCGCCGGCCAGGCGATCGGCCACTCCGTTGACCACCACTTCGATGCGGCCGAGCAGGGCTTCGGTGGCCAAATCGGAAACCCCCACGAGTTCGTAGGTATAGGTTCCCGAGGCCAGGATATCGGTATCGATAAAAGCGCGGTTGCGAGCGAGGGCCACGTTGAAATCGAGTCGTGAGGCCATGATCGACCAATAACTGTCGAAGCACGCGCTGGCCGGGCTGACCTTGTTCCGAATGGCTGAGGCAAAATTGGCCGGCGTCACGGGATGGATCTCGCAGGCCGCCACAGAGGTGCCGTCCTCGGCTGCCTGGGCGATTCGGCCCGAGGCCTCATTGGCCAGGGCACTCGCTATCTCGGCGGCTCGGCGCGATTGGGACGGCGATGCGTAGAGCGCCGCGATCTGGGAACTCGAGAGAACCGAACCCGCCGGAATCACTCCACTCAGGGGGACGCCATTGCGTTCGACTCGGAAGCTCACGAGGTCTGCCGGAAGTTCGCCCTCCACAGGATCCCAGCGGAGATAAACGGCCGTCCCACTCGCATCCGCCGAGATCGAAGCGTTGCGCGCCTCCATGCCCACGAAATAGAGCTGCTCGCTCTGAGCGGTCGCCTGCCCGGCCAACAGCAAAGACGCAAGGAGCACAAAGAGCCCGAGGCCTCGGGCCCCAAGGCGCCTCCTATACGCGAGCGATGTCGATTCTACTGCCGTCACGCCTGCTTTCCTCTAGTGAATAGCCGAGAGCTTGGGAGTTTGAAGGTGAAAGGACCCGTCGTAGGACGCGCCGGTGCTCAAGTCGCCGGTTCCGCACCAGTCGTCCTTGCGGCTCCGGGAAACGCTGGTCCAGGTGCCGGGATCGCAGTCGAAGCCAAAGCCCCCGACAAAGAACGCTTCCCCCTGAAGCTTGACGTTATCCGGAACCAAGGATGCCAGGGCCGAGGGATTCAGGCTGGTGATCCCCGACACCTCGGCCAGAATCGTGATCTGCCCCCGCACCGAGACCAGGCAAGCACCCTCGCCGTAGACGGCGCCCCCCACAAGCATGCCCACGGTCACCGGCGACGGGCCGAGGATCCAGGTGCCCGCGTCGGCACCGACGCCCACGGTCAGGAAGCAGCCGTTGCTCCAAACCGGGATATTCGCCGAGCCACGAACAAAGAGTCCCGCGAAGCCGCTATCCGGGAAAGTCAGGAACTCACCCACCTGGGGATCGAGGCTCACAATGACATCCTGATTGCAGGTTCTGCCCACCAGGAAAGCGACCTGCATGGACACGGCATCAAAGGAAGCACCGGCCGTGGCCCCGAAATAATTCTCGTAGGCGCCCGCGCCGAGAGCCATCCCCGGGTCGTAGATCGAGAATTCCGAGAAGGCTATTTCACCGCTGGTGAAAACGCCTCCGAAGAGCCCGACCGGGGCCAGGTCCTGGACTGTGAAGCCGAGGTAGAGCTCGGTCATCAGGATTTCCGATTCGCCCAGGTTCAGCGGCAGGTCATAGGTCGATATCACGACATCGAGCAGGCTGCCCGACCCCGGATCGATGCCACAGCCCGTTTCCTTGCCATTGGCGCTCCAACTCGTCACGTCCAGGGCAGCCTTGAAACCAAAACCGTCCTCTTCGCCGCCCATCTCGAACTCGGCGCCGACATGCAGTTTAGACAGCTCGTTCCCCGTCATCAGCGCGTAGCCGTCCATCTCCGCAGCGCCGAGGTCCCAACCCTCGATGGCCGAGGTGGCCGACGCGAAGGCCTCGTTGATGAACTCGTTGGCCGCCTGGAGCACGTCGCCGATCACCGCATTAAGCTGATCGAAGACCGCCAAACCGATGACATTGAGATCCTCGGTCAATTCGGAGGTGAAGGCGTAGACCTCGTTTTCAAGGGTTTCAATGATCGGGCTATTCATGATCAGCGCGACCAGCTGATCCTCGAAATCATCCAGGTTCGGGTGCGGCACCAGGGCGGTGTAGGTGCCCAGCATATTGGTCACCTCCACCGCGATGGTATCGACGGTCGCAATCACGGGGTCCGTCAAATAGCTGGACAGCCCGGCCACCAGCGAGGACCAATCGGGAATCGAGCCCCCGGTGGCCGCAACAATCTGGTCGTCGAAAAACTGCTTCCAGCCCGCAGCCTGGCTGAAATCGTAGCTCCCCGCCGCCGTATTCAGGAAGGCGCTCGCGGGTGCCACAGTCAGCAAAGCCGGGTCGGCCAAGGCGGTCTCGAGGAAAACGTCGACCTCCTCGACTCGGCTACGAAGATCCGTGAGAGCCCCTCGCGCCGCCCCGAGAGAAGTGCTCACGAGTCCGAGATAGCCGCCATCGAGCGGTGCAGCGGCATCCGTATCGACATCCAACTTGTCGAGAAAAAGATCCAACTGGCTATCCAGGGTGCTGATCGCGCTCTTCATGTTGGCCAAATGCGTCAGCGCATCGGTCAGGGGCGGGGTGTAGGCAACCCCGGCACAGAGCCCGGTGACCCGGCTCTGCAACTCGGCGATTCGGCTCGAGGTGTCGTCGGCCAGTTCGCGAATCGTCTGCTGGGCCTGTTCGATGGCGCTCAGATCCACGCCGACCGCCGCAGCCACTCCGCCGACCGGGCCCACGAGATTCAGGCCGTCCAGCGCTGTCTTGACATCGGTGATCGCCGCCTCGAGTTCGTCGATCCTGTCGATCACCGGGTTGCCCGCCCCGCAACTCGTGAACTCCACGGCACCGCCGAGGCCCACCTCGAGAGCCGAGATCGCCGCGGTCGCCGTTCCCACAATCGCAGCCTTCTCGCTGCGAATCTCGGCCACCGCCGCCTGGGCCTGAGCCAGGCCCTGCTGGTCGAAGGCCAGAGCCGCATTGTCCATTGCCTCGAGGGCGGAGAGAATATCCTGGATCTGCAAGCGAAGATCCTCGAGCTTGATCTGCAGCAACGGGTCCGAGACCAACCCCAAGGTGTTCACTTCGTTCACGGCTTGGGCGAGGGAACCAGTGCCCGTGGAGTAGAGGTCATTCACCCGCCCCTCGAACTCGGCGGTCAAGGGCTCCACAAGCGCCACCAATTCGGTGCGAAGGGCATCGACAATCCGGCCGGTGATCTCTTCGGGGAGCGAGTCCACGGCAACAATGCTGGTATCCAGATCGGGCACAGCATCGAGGATCGAGCGAACCACTTCCCGAACGGCGTCTTCGATGAACCCGTCCAATCCGGCATCGGCCACGCTATTGAGGAGATCCAGACGGTCACGAAGGGTCGAGACAACCCCGCACACCGGGCCGCAATCCACTTGGCCGTTGTAATTCAACGGGGTACTGAACACATCATTCAGAAAGAAATCGATCTTTTCAATGCTCTCGGGATCATTGAGATCGACATGAAGGTCAACCACTGCGGCCAAGTCGCGCAGGCGGGCAAAATCAGCACTCGCTCCGAAGCTGATCTGGGTCTGCTCCGGGGTAATGAAATCTGTCCCCGCATTGACATCCATCACCACGAGGTCGCCCTCGATCGTGTTGCCCAGGAAACGCGGACTCTCGCCCTGTTCGTAGCGGCCTGTTTCAAAGAAGACGGGGAAAGTCATTTCCCAACCCGTCCCCCCCCAGGTGTAGTCGGCGTCCACGTTGCAAGTGACTTCCAATTCCTGGGACAGATCGGCCGAACTCATGCCCAGGTGGTCGGGAAACACGCAGCCGCCCGTAGCGGAGTAGGCAATCGACTGGGCTCGGACGAATTCGCCGCCCGCACCCGCGTCGTTCTGAAAACGCATCTCGGCGTCCAGGGCTTCCCAGAAGGGAACACCCACATCGCCCTTGAAAATGTAATAACCCCCAAGATCCAGGACCACATCCTCGGACATCGCGGTTGAGAAGCCAGGGGTGACTCCTCCGTCGGGACTGTCCCAAACCTGATCCGTGGTCGAGGTCAAGGATGCATTCGACGGATCCCCCGCCGAAGACCAGGTCGCCGTCAGACCCACCCAACTCTCCAGGGCCTTGATGTCCACGACACTGGCCACTTCCAGTTCTCGGTTCGAGGCCAGACACTGGTTGCCGCTTCCCTCGAAGGCGATGCCGAGAATCTCCTCCATGCGGGTATTCCAAGCGCTCAGGGTCTCGTTGCAGTTGACATCGGCGCCCACCCCGTCTCCACAGGTTTCCCGGACCACGAGCCCCTCGCCGATATCGCCGCTGCATTCGAGTGCGAGGGATTGGAAGACGATCTCGAAATCGCCCTTCCCGGGCACCACGACCTTGCCGTCGATCCAGCTATAGGGGTCGATCTCGTTCACGACCTGACGAATTCCGAAGCGGGTCAGGGGGAGCGTATAGCCGTAGACCGTCGGTGAGGGAGCCACATCGGAGTTGAAGACCCCCGTCACCCCCGCCGGGCGCACCACATATTTCGCCCCCGAGTTGTTGGCGACATAGTGATAGTCGGGCGCGAGGATTCCGCCGAAACCAATGATGAGACCGGGCGCGGGATCCGTCGGAATCCCCCGTTGGCCCAAGTCACTCCCGAGGCTTCCCACCATGGGCAGGTTGAGAGGGCCCGAGCTGTAGAGATCGGGGCCCACCGAGACCCCGGCCATGAAGAAGTTCCCGCTTCGGCTCTCGGTGCTCGGAAGGAGGTGGTGTGCCCCGAACTTGACGATGGCGCCGGTCCAGGCCGCCTCCCGCATGCCGAGCAGATACTCGGCCACGGAAACGTCGCCCCCTCCCCCGGTTGCCTGGGCGTGAAAACCGGGGACTGCGACCACCGCAGGATGATTCATATCGCCCGAACGGGTGTAGATCTGCAACCCCGAATTCGGATCCAGGGGGCCCCATTCCGGGTCCGCTCCCAGGGCCGACACCCGGGCCACACTGGCCCCATCCCAGTCCGTGCCCGTATGCGAAGCGGCAAGATTGAAACCGACGCCGTACTTGTCTTCGTCGCAACCCGGGCAATCCGAGGACTGAGTAAAGCCGTAGATTTCAGGGGAGAGGACCCCGTTCTCTTCCAACCTGCCGTCGATGATATTCAGGGAGTAATTATTCCAAAACGACCTGAGTGCGGGAAAGTGGAGCCCCCCAACCCCCGGATCGAAAGCCACGCTGGTCTGAAGCCCTGAGGGCAAGAGGGAGAAGAGAAAGGTTCCCGCGCTGGGGAGGCGCATTCGCTGGTCATTGCTCCGCAAGCCCGTCCGAATTCGCGGATCACGCGGCGAGAAGTCAACGTTGTAGGGATAAACCGCGCCGGCGAACTTTCCGTCGAGGGAGGTCGCCGTCAGGCTCAAGGAGACGAGTTCGAAGGACAGGGGGTTCGAACGGGCGTGGAGGAATCCAGCCAACCCGCCGGCTTGGAGCAGATCGAAATCGCTTGTCGCCGCCGGGGACACCGTCGCGAAGGTGATCTGCCGCCTCCCCCGAGCCTCGGGGCGGCCGCTGCCGTCGTCGGCGTGATGGGTGTGGCCTTCGGGCAGTTCAAGGGAGAGCTGACCCGGCCTCGCCCCGGTCGCGCCGAGAACCACGTTGGAAACGTCGACCGCAAAGCCCGCCAGGCTTCCGCTCGCGGTCCCCACCGACGTGTCACCCAAGGCCTCGAGGTCGAATTGATTTCCGTTCGCGAGCAGCGCTAGGCATTGCAGAGCGGGAACGGCTACGGGGACGGGGGTCCATGGATTGCCGGGAGAAGGTTGCCATGTTCCCTGGACATTCACCGCCGCGGCCTGGCCCGCTGGGCACAGTCCGTCGAAGATCGTGGCCGTAACCAGAGGAACCGAAATAGCGCCGTACAAAAGGGTCCCACTCAGGGGATAGAGGTCGAGCACCGTGGGCTCGACCCACTCGTTATTCGTCTCGTTGGTTTCCGCCACCAGAGCCGTACTGTCGATCTCGACCCGCGCCTGGACAGAATTGCCGCTGGCTCGGGCGGTGGCGATGAAGGCCTCAAAGCCCGCGGTGCTGGTCAGGTCGGCGACGGACAGAACGGGACCGCCGGATGCGGAATAGCCGGCGAAGCAGATCCCGGGGAACGAACCGCTCGGTCGGCCGGAGACATGAGCGGCCGGGACGGGGAAGGCGGCGATGGGCAACTTGGCAACCACGGTTCCCAGGCTGACTTCAACCAAGTCAACCGAGGCCTGGAAAGCGGGCGGCGAGTCGATCGTTCCGGCAAGAATAGTGCCCGTGCCGGTGCAGTTCACACTGGTCTCAAGAACGATGTCCATGGACACGTTTTCCGAGCCCGAGAGATAGGCAAAGTCGTGGCTATAACTGACGCTGAAACTCTGGACCCGAAGATCCAGCACCTGGGCCGAGGCCGAACCGGACGATGCCAGCAACACCCCAGGGATCACCAAGAGCCAGAGGATCCGACGCAACGCTGATTCGCCGATTTTCAGCGCCTCCTGTGTCCCCAGCATCGATGGCCTGCGTTCTAAGAAAAAACTCTCTGGACAGCCCGTCCTCCCCCGGCGAGTCCACGCCGGGGAAAGGCCAATAACATCGGATCACAGCCCAGTTATGACAGAGAAAATATGGATTCCAACCAAAAAACGGATCGCTCGCCGAAAAACATGAGGGTTTTATCCTTCCCCCACCACCCTTCGGACTGGATGCCCTAGACCTTCGGGCGGGCTGCCCACCCTCTGCACCTTGGCGCCGAGAGAGCGAGGGCGCGCTAGTCCCGCGAAGCCGGGCCGGTTCCCCGTCGCCGACGCCGGGCGGGGCCGCGGTAGCCGGGCTCGTTTCCGCGTGAAGAGCCCGCCGCCGGCCCAGAATCTCGAATAACCGGGGCCCGGGCCGGGATCAGGCAGCCGGGGCCGTCGCCGATCAGGTCCCGGCGCCCGGCGCGCTCGAGGGCGCGCTTGACCGTCGCGTGATTGGCGGGTTCCCAATACTGGAGCAGCGCGCGCTGAAGCCCGCGCTCGCTCGCTGTGCGCGCGCTCTCCACGGGCTCGAGGGTCTCGGGATCGAGGCCCGTGTAGTACATGCACGTTGCCAGATCCATCGGGGCGGGGATGAAGTCCTGGACCTGCCGCGGCCGATAGCCGTTCTTCTTTAGATAAAGCGCAAGTTCGATCATCTCTTCGAGCCCGGAGCCCGGGTGGCTCGCGATGAAATAGGGCACGAGGTATTGCTCCTTGCCCGCCCGCTCGGACGCCGCGCGAAAGCCCGCCGCAAAGCGATCAAAGCTGTCGCCCCCGGGCTTCTTCATCTTCTCCAGCACCTTTTCGCTGGCGTGCTCCGGCGCCACCTTCAGGTGCCCGCCGACATGGTGGGTCGCGAGTTCCTCGAGATAGGCGGGGTCGTCGGCGGCCAGATCCATGCGAATCCCCGAGGCCACGTTCACCTTCTTGATCCCCGCCAGGCCCCGGCTCTTTCGCATGAGGTCGCGCAGGGGCGTGTGATCCGTGCCCATCAATTTGCAGACCTTGGGATGCACGCACGAGAGCCTGCGGCAACGCGCCTCGATCTCGGGGCGGGTGCACCGCATGCGGTACATGTTGGCCGTGGGTCCCCCGATATCGCTCACATGCCCCTTGAAGCCGGGGCGCGCCGCGACGGCCTCGAGTTCCCGAAGCACCGAGCCCTCGCTGCGGCTCTGAATGCGACGCCCCTGGTGAAGGGTGATCGAGCAGAACGTGCAGCCCCCAAAACAACCGCGCATGATCTGCACCGAGTCGGCGATGGTCTGCCAGGCCGGAATTTTCTCTTCGTAACTCGGATGCGGCGCCCGGGCGTAGGGAAGCTCGTGGAGGCGATCGAGTTCTGCCGTCTCCACGGGCAGCGCCGGGGGGTTGATCACCACCCGCCGGTCGCCGTGGGCTTGGATCAGGCGCTGCGCGTTGCCGGGGTTTGTTTCCCGGTGCACCTGACGGGTGGCCACGGCAAAAGCGCGCTTGTCGGCGAGGACCTCTTCGTAACCGGGGAGCACGACGTCTTTCTCGTCCTCCTCCGGCGCGTCACGAAAGCTGTGATCCGGGAGTTCGCCCTTGGCTCCGAGCAAATAGGCGACGCCCCGGAGATCGCGCAGGGCGCTCGCGTCCTCGCCGGCATCGAGACGCCGGGCGATTTCGAGGATCGTGTGCTCTCCCATACCGAAGGCGAGCAGATCGGCTTTGGAGTTGACGAGGTGACTCGGCCGCACCTTGTCCGACCAATAATCGTAGTGGGCCACCCGGCGCAGGGAAGCCTCGACGCCGCCGGTGACCACCGGGACCCCCTTGAACGCCTCTCGGCAGCGCTGGGTGTAGACCACCGAGGCGCGATCTGGACGCCGGTCGATCCGGCCCCCGGGCGAGTAGGCATCGGCCCCTCGGCGCTTTCGGTTCGCGGTGTAGTGGTTGATCATCGAATCCATATTGCCCGCGCTGACGGCATAAAACAGACGCGGCGGGCCGAGGGCCCGCCAGGCGTCGGCGCTCTGCCAATCGGGCTGGGCCAGGATCGCCACCCGGAAGCCGTGGGCCTCGAGCCAGCGGCCGAGCAGGGCCGCGGCAAAGGAAGGGTGGTCGACGTAGGCGTCGCCGGAGACGAAAACGATATCCGCCTGATCCCAACCCCGGGCCTCCATCTCGGCCCGGGAGGTGGGGAGAAAGTCGCCGGAACCCGAACTCGCCCCGGGGCTTCCAGGCGTCTTGGCTGGTTTCATCTGGCTGCACTCCCCGGCGACGAAAATGCCATACTAGGCGATCCCCTGGACCGGCGCGGATCCCCTGCCCTTCCGGGCGGCGAGCGCTTCGGACGCGTCGCGGAAAGGACTGTCTTGATCGAATGTTCCCATCGGCCCGCTTGCCCCGGCTGCCCTCGGCTCGGCCAGGGCGGAATCGACCCCGGGGCCTTCGCCCAACTCAAGGAGTTGGCGGCCGAGAGCGCCCTGCCCCCGCCCCCGGTCCATGAGGGCGCCCCCCTCGAGTGGCGCCGCCGAGCCCGCTTGGCGGTGCGCGGTCGGGCGCGCTCGCCCAAGATCGGACTCTTCGCCCCGGGCAGCCACAGTGTCGTCGACATCCCCCGCTGCGTGATCCACCATCCCCGAATCAACCGCGTCGTCGCCGGGCTGAAGCAGGCGCTGCGCGAAACCGGGACGCCCCCTTACCGGGAGGAACACCACAGCGGGCTCGTGCGCTACCTCCAGGTCGTGGTGGAGCGCGCGCACAACCGCGCCCAGGTCGTGGTGATCTGCAACTCGAGTTCCCCCGAGCCCTTCGAGCCCGCGGCCGCCCGGCTGATCGAAATTCTCGGCGACTCGCTCCACAGTCTCTGGTGGAACGGCCAGCCCGAGCGCACGAACAGCATCCTCGGCCCCAAGTGGGCCCGGCTCGCCGGCCCCGAAACGGCCTGCGAAACCATGGGTGGAGTGACGGTTCACTTTCCCCCCGGCGCCTTTGGCCAGGCGAACCTCGACCTCGCCGACAGCCTGACCGAGCGCGTCGCGGACTTCGCTCTTGCCGGGGCCTCCCCCGGCCCGGACAGCGACCCGGGCAACGCGCCCCGGGTGGCGGATCTCTACGCCGGGTGCGGCGCCCTGGGGCTGCCCGTGCTGGCCCGAGGCGCCGAGGTGCATTTCAACGAGCGCGGCGAGGACTCCCTGCGCGGCCTAGCCCTCTCCCTGGCGGGCTGCGCCCCGGAAATGCGCAGCCGGGCCCAGGTTCATCCCGGCGACGCGGCCCGGATCCCCGAACTTCGCGGTCTCCTTGCAAGCTGCGACGCCGTGATCGTCGACCCGCCTCGGCGCGGCCTCGGCGACGAACTCGTGGGTGCCCTCGCCGACGCGCCCCCGGCCCGGCTCGCCTATGTGAGCTGCGGGCTCCCCGCCCTCCTGCGAGAGGCGCGCGCGCTGATCGCGGGCGGGCGCATGCAACTCACCCGGCTCGAGGCCTACGCGCTCTTCCCCCACGGCGAACACGTCGAGACCCTGGCGCTCTTCGAGCGACGCTGAGTTCCTCGACTAGCCGCCCAGGCGTTCGCCGAAAAATTCCAGCACCCGGTCGAGGGCCTGGCGTGTCGGATGCCCGGCTTCGTCGATCAGATCGTTCGTCACCACGCTGTGCGCGCTGCGGGCAATGCCATGAGGGTTGCCCGGGCCCGAATCGATCTCGATCCCCTCGAAGCCGTCGCCGAGTTCTTCACGCAGACGTTCGAAGCGCTCGGGGGGGGACATGGGATCCCGGGTAAAGCGCAGGCCCAAAACGCCGACCCCCTCGTCGCAAGCCCGGCGGCGCACGACTTCGAGATCGTCGTCGGACAGGTGCAGCCCGCGGCGGCGCTCGGCACCCAGGGGAAAGGGCAGCGAGGGCTGGGAAAGCACGGGCGCCATCACCCAGGGGTCCACCATCAGGGAGAGCGCGAAGTTCCCGGTCAAGCACATGCCGATCGCGCCCACCCCCGGCCCGCCGCACTCGGCATGAAACTCTCGGCACAGAGCCCGCAGCCAGGTGGTGATGGGACTCGAGCCCCGGGAGGCGAGGACATGGAACTCCCGGCTGATGCAGGCCCGGGTGATCTCGGCCAAGGCGTATCCCGGGGAGACCGGGCGCCCGGTGGTGCCAAAGAGTTCGGGCAGCGCCACCCGAAACCCCGCCGCCACCACCCGCTCGGCAAATTCCGCCATCGCGGGATAGAGGCCCGGAACCTCGTGCATGATCACGACGCCGGGGCCGGCGCCCGCATAGAAGACCCGTCGGGTCACGCCCTCGTGGCAGAACTCGCTTTCTTCGAAGGCCTCGAGCATGCCGCGAGTCTAGGCCCCGGATCGCGGCCACGCCGCCCTTGCCAGGGAGGGGAAGGCTGGGCCACACTTCCCCCGAACCGGGCCCGAAGCCCGGACCCGGAGCCCCGCATGGAAATCACGATTACCTACTGCGTGCGTTGAAATTTCCAACCCCGGGCGGCCAGTCTGGCCGCCGCCCTCCTCGAGGCCACCGGCCACGAAGCCCAACTCCTCAAGGGCGACGGGGGCGTCTTCGACGTCGTCTGCGACGGCCGCCTGCTCTTCTCCAAGCAGGCCACAGGACGCTTTCCCGAAGACCAGGAAATCTTGGCCCTGCTGGCCTGAATTTACCCTCGCCTCGGATCAGGGCGACTGCGCATCCCCGGGCTTCGCCCCGCTCGTCAGGACGTCCAGGGCCAGCAATCCCATGGCCCGAATGGCCGTATCCAAGGTCGGCTCGGCGGCGGGAGCGAAGCCGCTCGAATGGACCCCGGGCAAGGGCACAGCCCCCGGCGCCCGGCTCGCTGCAAAGCGCTCGGGATCCTGGGCGCCGACTCGAAACATCAGGCCCGGCACATCCAGGGCCCGGGCGTAGCGGCCGAAATCCTCGCCCCCCATGGTGGGCGTCATCTCGAAGACCTGCTCCGCCCCGAAGACCTCGCCAAAGAGCGCCACCGCCCGGGCCGTAAAGGCCGGGTCGTTGTAGAGCGCCGGGGTGTACTCCTCGCGCACCGTCACCCCGGGTGGGCGCGGGCATTGAAAGACGCGGCAGGTATCGGCGGCGATCTGGGCGATCCCTTCGAGCAGTTGCCCCCGGGTCTCGTCGCTGTACGAGCGCACCGTCAACTGAAGCCGGGCCTCGTTGGGAATCACGTTGTGCTTGGTGCCCGCATGGATCGACCCCACGGTCACCACCCCCGGATCCTGAGGATTCAGGCGACGGCTGACCAGGGTCTGCACGGAACTCACAAAGGAGGCCGCCGTAACGATGGGGTCGATGGCCGAGTGCGGGCGTGCGCCGTGACCGCCGCGCCCGTAGAAGGTCACGTCCACGGAATCGACATTGGCGAAGGCGAAACCCGGCGTAAAGCCCAGGGTGCCCGCGGCCAAGTCCGAGTCCACATGCAGGGCCAGGGTATAATCGGGCCGGGGGAAATCCTCGAAGAGTCCCGCCGCCATCATGTCCCGAGCACCCTGGCCGATTTCCTCGGCGGGCTGGGCAACCATCACCAGGGTTCCGCTCCACAGATCCCGGGCCTCGGCCAACAGGCGAGCGCTGGCCACGAGGTTCGTCGTGTGCACGTCGTGCCCGCAGGCGTGCATGACCCCGGTCGTGCGGCCGTCGGGCAGCAGCGCGGTGACCTCACTTGCGTACTCGAGGCCGCTCTCCTCGCTCACGGGCAAGGCATCCATGTCGCCCCGAATCATCAGGGTCGGCCCGGGGCCGTTCTTCAGCACGCCCACGACCCCGGTGCCCCCGACCCCGGAGGTCACCCGGTAGCCCGCCTGCTCAAAGGCCTCGGCAACCCGGGCCGCCGTCTTCGTCTCTTGAAGGGAGAGTTCCGGGTGGGCGTGCAACTCGCGGTAGAGTTCCACCAGGTTCTCGAGATTCTCGCGCGTCCAATCGTCGACGAAGGCCAGCCCGGCTACCTGGGGGCTTGTTTCCCCGTCGGACGAGGCGGCCTCATCCGAGGCGGCTCGCCCCGCTGAACTCAGTACCCCACCGATGAGCAGTCCGGTGATCAGAAAAACGCCCAGTCCGCCTCGATGCCCCTGCATCTCCACCTCCCCTGCGACCGCGCTCCAAATCCCGTTTGAGCCTAGCGCCCTTCGGGCGGTAGACGCACTCGATGATTTCCGTGCCTGGGGTAGACTCGCCCCGGGTCGAGAACTGGGCCCTCAAAACCCGCGCAGCCTCAAGGAACCCGCCATGCCCCTCGATCCTCAGGCCAAGCAAGTCCTCGATCTTATCAACTCGGCCCCCAGCTTCGACCTCGACGCGACGGTGGCGGAAGCGCGCGAGTTCTTCGCCCAGATGAACACCCCCGACACATCGGTCCCCGTGGCGAGAATCGAGGACCGTACGATTCCCGGAACTGCCGGAGAGATCCCCGTGCGAATCTACGCGCCGTCCACCCCCGACGAAGAGCCCCAACTGCCGGTCCTGGTCTACTTCCACGGCGGCGGCTTCGTGATCGGCGACATCGACACCCACGACGGCACCTGCCGCGCCCTCGCCCGGGGAGCCGGCTGCATGGTGGTGTCCGTCGACTACCGCCTGGCTCCGGAAAACCCCTTTCCGGCGGCGCCCGAGGACTGTTACGCAGCCACGGCCTGGGTGGCCGAAAACGCAGCGGAAATCGGGGCCGATCCCAACCGCGTGGCCGTCGGCGGAGACAGTGCCGGCGGAAACCTGGCGGCGGTGGTGGCCCTGATGTCCCGAGATCGCCAGCGCCCGGTCCTGTGCCACCAGCTCCTCATTTACCCCGTCACCGACTACGCATTCGACACGGATTCGTACCGAGAAAACGCCGACGGCTACATGCTCACCCTCCCGCTGATGGAATGGTTTTGGAACCACTATCTGGCGGATCCCGCCCAGGGCGGCGACGAACTCGCCTCGCCTCTGCGCGCCGCCGTCCTCGCCGGATTGCCCCCGGCGACGGTGCTCACCGCCGAATTCGACCCGCTGCGCGACGAGGGCGAGGCCTACGCCCGGCGCCTCGAAAGCGCGGGGATCGAAACCCGGCTGACCCGCTATAACGGTCTCTTTCACGGCTTCTTCGGCATGGGAGCGGCCATCGACAAGGCAAATTTGGCGGTGGACGAGGCGTGCACCCAACTTCGGGGTACATTCACGGCATGATTGATTCTCGGATCCACTGCGCGCTCGGCTTCGCCACCCTCCTCATCGCCTTAGGGCTCGGCTGCAACGGCGGAAGTCTTTCAGCCGACAGCCTCAGCTTCCCCAAGGACAGGAGCGGCGCCCCGGCGCAGCCGGCCCCGGATGCCTCCAAATGGACGGCACCAGAGCCCGCCGCATCCGAGCCCGGGGCCGACAGCCCCTACAGCTGGGCCGAACTCTCGTCCCGGGGACGGGATGCCATGCTCGTGGGCGATTATGACGGGGCCCAGAGCGCCTTCCTCTCCGCCCTGGCCCAGACCGCCGCTCTCGAGGACCACGACGTGCGCGTCAAGACCTCGCTGGTCAATATCACGATCCTCGCCCAGGCCCTCGATGCCGAAGGCTCCCAAGATCAAGCCGCCGAACTCGTCCAAATCCTGATCGTTCAGGAGCAGGCCGACCGGCGGATCAACTTCGACGTGGCCGGCCCCCTGATGCTCAGCCACGCCGAGCAGGCAGTGGCGGCGGGCAACCCGGTCATGGCGGCTCAAATCGCCCAGGCCGCGCTGAACCTGGACGGCGCCTCGGACCCCATCAACGCGTCCCTGCGCGCGAAACTCGACGCGATAGTCTGGCCCTCGGACCCCGCCCCCAGCGCCGAGTAACCGCGAACCCCGGCGACGGGGTCTAGCTTCGACGCACGAGAACCCCCCGGAACGAATCGCCTTCGGGAAAGGCTCTTCGACGGGGAAAATCCGGGCCGGGACCGGCATCCTCCACCGTGTCCAGGCGAACCCCGGCGCGCCCGGCGGCCCCCTCGACCAGATCGGGAAGCGACCCCCGGGCTCGGCGCCAGTTGCGGCAGACGAGCAAGCGACCTCCGGGCCTCAAGCGACCCAAGGCCTCGACCACCAGGGGCTCGAGATCGCGTTGCACCGACCAGAAGCGACGCCCGGCAGCGGCGGCGGTGGGGGGATCGAGCACGATCCCATCGAAACGTTCCCGGCGGCTCAAGCTCGCCAAATAGCGACGCCCGTCGTGGCGCACCGCCTGGTGCCGCGCCTCCTCGACCCCGAACTCGGCGTTGAGCGCGAGATGATCGCCGAGCCAGGCCAGATACGGACCCGAGAGATCCACGCTGGTCACGCGCTGGGCGCCCGCGGCCAGTAGGGCCACGCTGAACGCACCGGTGTGGGCGAAGAGGTTCAGCCAATCGCCTCCTTGGGCGGCGCTCGCCAGGGTCTCCCGGTTCTCGCGCTGGTCGAGAAAGAGCCCCACCCCCGGACGGGGCCGGCGCGGATCGCCGAGGCCTGGATCCACCTGAAAGCGCAGCCCTCTTTCATGCACCCGGAGACGGCCCCGGGGATCGAGGTTTTCGGCGAGCCAATCCGGCTCCGGCGCCGTGCGCCAGGCCACCAGAGGGCCCGGCGGACGCTCGGCGCTGGGAAGCTGAAGGACCTCGATGACTCGGCCCGGACCCCCGGGCCACTCCTCGGCCTCGAGGGCCTCGATCACCGGGCCCACTAGCCCCTGGCAAGCCCGGCCGCTGACCAACACCCGGAGCACGCTTCCCAGGCGGTCGACCCAGAGCCCGGGCAGCCCATCGGCCTCACCGTGAATCAGCCGCAGGGCATCGGTATGGGGACGGCCCTCGAAACTGCGGAGGCTCGCTCCCCGCTTGGCCAGACCCCGGCGGTGGGCCACCGCCCGCTTCACCCGAAGCGGGACCTCCTCGGCATCGTCCAGGGTCTCGACCCCGGCCCGGGCCCAGATCCGCGCGGCGATGGGCCCGGTGCCCTCCACCCGGGCGAGACCCAGGCGCTGCTCGCCGGGACCCACCACCTCGACCCGAGTGCCCGGGGGCCAACCCGAGGGATCGTCGCTCTCCCCATCGGGCAAAATCCAGGGGTGGCCTTGGCCAAGGACGCGCGCCGTAGCGCGCGAAACGCGATAAACGGAGATCGAAGGGGCGCTCATGGGGCGAGAATACCCGAGCCCGGGAAATAAAGGGAGCGCCCAAGGCCCGGGAAAACTCGCCCGCGCCGGGTAGACTCCTGGCATGCGCGCGACCCAGGCCCTCTTTCAGGCAATCCAGGAAGCCGCCTCTCGACCCGTCTGGTCTCGGGGGGTTGAACTCGTGCGCGCCGAAGCCGTCAGCGGCGAGAAGTCCAAGCCCGAGGAAGTGGTGCTGCGGGTCTCCACCCGCCAGGGCCTGAAGACCCCGACGGTCACCCTCTACCCCGAGGATGAGGATTGGGAGTGCAGTTGCCAGGGAGAGGAGGATCCGTGCGAGCACGTCACCGCCGCGATCATCGCCCTACGCAAGGCCCGTAAGGAAGGCGACGCACTGCCCAAGGCCGCGAGCAGCACCGGGCGCCTACGCTACCGCTTCGATAGCCAGGGCAAGAAGAGCCTGTCCCTGACCCGAGAGGTGGTGACCGGCGAGAGAGTGCTCCCCCTCGAACACAGTCTCACCGCCCTCGCGGCGGGCCGGGTCAGCGGTCCCCGCTTCGACGCCAGCGGCCGGGACATGAAGGTGGAGCGAATCCTCGGAATTTTCCGGGAGCCCGTGCTGCCCCGGGAGGCCATGATCCAATTATTCGACGCCCTGGCGGACTGCGAGCGCGTGATCCTCGACGGTGAACCCGTGGCGGTCTCCTCCGAGCGGGTGCTCCCCCTGGCCCGGGTGGTCGATGCACCCGGCGGGGTGAGGCTCTTCGTCGAGCAGGACGGCTCGGTGACCCGAACCTTCGGGAGTGGGGTCGTTCTCTCCGGCGACACCCTGCGCGCCATGGGCGACCCCAAATTCGACGGCCGGGAGCGCGAGCAACTTCCCCGGGGCCAGTTCTTCAGCGACGATCAACTCGGGGAACTCGTGAGCGAGGTGCTGCCCAGCCTCGAAGCGCGAATCCCGGTTCGTATCGAGACCGATCGCCTGCCTGCGACCCAGCGCGGCGATCCGCCCCGCGTCCAAATCGCGTCGGCCCGGGAGGGGGACCAACTCTCCATCCTCCCCTCTCTGGTCTACGGAGACCCGCCCAGCGCCCGGGTCGATGCCGGTCGCTTGGTCCATATCCAAGGCCCCCTCCCCCTGCGCGACCCCGCCGCCGAGCGCAGCGCTCTGGTCGAACTCGAAAGAGGCCTCGGACTCAAGGCGGGTCGAAAGGTCGTCCTTTCCGGGGAAGAGGCCATCGAATTTGCCGATCGCTTGGCGGGCTGGCGCGGCGATCTCCAGGGCGACGCCCACCGCGCTTTTTTTCGCGCCCCGGAATTGATCCCGGCGCTCGAGGTCGCCAGCTCGACCTTCGACGTCTCCTTCTCCCTGCCCGCGGATTCCGAGAGCGGGCGCCCCGGACGTGCCGGCGTGGCTTCGGCCGAGAGCGTGATCGGTGCCTGGCGCCGGGGCGACTCCATGGTTTCCCTAAACGGCGGCGGCTTTGCCCCGCTGCCCGCGGACTGGCTCGCCCGCTTCGGCCACCGGATCGCCGACCTGCTCGCGGCCCGGGACCCACGCGGCGAGGTCCCGGCCTGCGTGCTGCCCGACCTCGGACGGCTTTGCGAAGACCTCGACGAGCCGGCTCCCCCCCAACTCGGTGGTCTGCGCCCGCTGCTCGAAAACTTTTCCGGCATTCCTCCCGCTCCCCTGCCCAGCGACCTCCGGGCGGAATTGCGCGAGTACCAACGTCACGGGGTCGACTGGTTGCACTTCCTGCGCGGGGCGGGTCTGGGTGCCCTGCTCGCGGACGATATGGGGCTGGGCAAGACCCTCCAGACAATCTGCGCGCTCGAGAGCCGCGCCCTGGTGGTGGTGCCCACGAGCCTGATCCACAACTGGAGCGAGGAGCTCGAGCGCTTTCGCCCGGGCCTCCGGGTCTCGACCTATCACGGCCCGAAGCGCACCCTCGACCGCGAAGCCGACGTGGTGCTCACCAGCTACGCCATCATGCGCCTGGATAACGATCAATTGGCCGAGGAACGCTGGCGTACCCTGGTCCTCGACGAGGCCCAAAATATCAAAAACCCCGAGAGCCAGGTCGCCCAAGCCGCTCAGGCGATGGAAGCCGACTTCCGCATCGCCCTCACGGGCACCCCGGTCGAAAACCGGCTCGAGGAACTCTGGAGCCAGTTGCATTTCCTCAACCGGGGCCTGCTCGGGGGACGACGGGATTTTCAGGATCGCTACGCGCGCCCCATCGGCGAGGGCGACGCGAGCGCCGCGAGCCGACTTCGCGACCGGGTCCGACCCTTCGTGCTCCGCCGACTCAAACGCGATGTCGCCCCGGAGTTGCCGCCGCGCAGCGACGTGGTCCTGCATTGCGAGTTGAGCGCCGAGGAACGCGACGTCTACGACAGCGTGCGAGCGGCCAGCCTGAGCCGAGTGGTCGAGAGCCTGCGCGACGGGGGCAACATGATGGAGGCCCTCGAAGCCCTGCTGCGCCTTCGCCAGGCCGCTTGCCACCCGGGACTGGTCCCCGGACAGGACGCCGAGCGCTCGACCAAGGTCGACCTGCTCGTCGAAAGGCTCAGCCAGGCCTTCGAGGACGGCCATAAGGCCCTGGTCTTCTCCCAATGGACGAGCTTCCTCGACCGGGTCGAGCCGGCCCTGGGCGCTGCGGGGATCGCCTTCGAACGCCTGGACGGATCCACCCGGGACCGCCCAGGAGTCATCCGCCGCTTCGACGACGCCGAGGGGGCCTCGGTCATGCTGATCTCCCTGCGCGCAGGCGGCACCGGGCTCAACCTGACCTCCGCCGACCACGTCTTTCTCCTCGACCCGTGGTGGAATCCTGCGGTGGAGGACCAGGCCGCGGATCGAGCCCATCGCATCGGCCAGACCCGGCCGGTGGTGGTGCATCGCCTGGTGGCCCTGGGGACGGTGGAGGAGCGGATCCTTGAGCTCCATGCGCGCAAACGAGCGCTCTCTGAGGCCGCCCTGGGTGAGGGAGGCGGCGGCTCGGGACTCACCCGGGACGACCTTCTGGCCCTGCTCGACGACTAGGCGAGCCGGCCGAGGTTGCCCGCGGGATTCCCCCGAGCGCTTGATCGCTCGCCCGAGGTGCTTAGGATAGGGGTTCGCCCGGGCGCCTTGGGGGAGACTCCCCCAAAGCGCGGCGATAAGGAGTGCTCGAAAACCCCGTGGCCAGACAACAAGCGAAAGACCTCTACAAAGAACTCGGCGTCCCTCGGGATGCGGACGCCTCGACGATCAAGCAGGCGTACCGAAAGCTCGCCCAGCAATACCACCCGGACCGCAATGCCGACGACGCCAAGGCCGAGGAGCGCTTCAAGCAGATCTCCGCGGCCTACACCGTCCTTTCCGACGAAAAGCGCCGACGCGACTACGACGAGTTCGGCGAAATCGCCATCGATCCCAATTTCGACGCCGACAAGGCTCGGCGGGCGGGACCCGGCTTTGGGGGCGGCTTCGGCCAGGGTTTCGGCGGCGGCGGCTTCGGCGGCGGCGGCGATTTCTCCGAGGCCCAGGGCGGCGGCTTCGGGAACATCTTTGAAGACCTCTTCGGCGGCGGCCAGGGGGGCCACACCCCGCGCGCCCAGAAGGGGGCGGACCTCGAGACCACCCTCGACCTGGATTTCGCCGAGGCGGTTCGCGGCTGTGAAAAGCGCGTAGATCTCGATCGGCCCCAACCCAATGGAAGCCACAAACGCGAGACCTTGACCATTCGCATCCCCAGCGGAGTCGATGACGGTGGCCGGATTCGGCTCGCGGGCAAGGGGGGAGCGGGCGCCCAGGGTGGACCCGCGGGCGACCTCATGGCGACGGTGCGCGTTCGGCCCCACCGGTACCTCAAGCGGACCCATCGCGACCTCGGGATGGAGGTCCCGATCACCGTGGTGGAAGCCATCCGAGGCGCCAAGATCGAAGTCCCCACCCTCGAGGGAGCGGTCACCCTGAGCGTGCCCGCGGGCAGCAACGGCGGCAGCCGTCTTCGCCTGAAGGGCAAGGGCGTTCCGGCGGGAGGCGGGCGTGAAGCCGGCGACCTCTACGTCACCCTACGAATCCAGGTGCCTGGGGTTCTCGGTGAGGAACAGGCCCAACGGCTCGAAGAACTCCTGCCCGACGACGGCGATCATCTGCGGCGGGACGCTCTCTCCTAAGCAGAGATGACCATTGGCCGGGAACTCGAAGGGCCTGAGGCTACGCCTCTTCCTCTTCCTGCTCGTCTTCTTCGTCCACGGGAAAGCCATAGCCCGCGAGATCCTCGGCGGTGGCCAGGGTTGCGCCCGGAGGGGGCGCCTCGGGGGCGACTCCCGATTCCTTGCGCTCGCGCATTTCCTCGCGCTTGTGGGCGGCCTTCTCGGCTTTTTTAACCTCGCGCAGGCGCTTGAGAACGCCCGTCTTGCTTCGCTTGCCCATTTAAAAATCCTCCCGCGGCGCACGCTCTGATCGGTTTCGGCGGGCAGCCTACCACAAACCGTGCGCCCCTCTACCCGAGACCCCGGCTTTCGTCGAACGTCCGCCAATCCGGCTGCCCCCTTGGGAAAAGGACCTCCCAGAGCGAGCTAGGCCCCTCCTCTGATACGATGCTCCGCACAGTCAAATGAAGGAGGCCATGTGCCCAAGCGACGCGACCAAATCCGTATGAGTGACGAAGAGTTCTGGCAATTCGTCGAGAGCCAGAAGACCGTCCAGGTCGCCACCGTCCAGCGCGATGGAAGCCCTCACCTGATGCCCCTCTGGTTCGCCGTAGAGGACGGCGCCATCGTGCTCGAAACCTTCAGCAAGTCCCAAAAGGTCAAGAACCTCGAACGCGACCCGCGCATCACCCTGCTCTTCGAGGACGGCGACGAGTACAATGCCCTGCGCGGCGCCTCCATCGGCACCCGGGCCGAACTCGTCCAGGACGATATCGAGCGAATCCATGCCCTCCACATGGCGGTGCTTTTGCGAAACACTCCGGACATTCCCAGGGATGTCCTCGAGCAGGCCTCGAGGAGCATGGCGCCCAAAAAGACCGCGATCCTCGTTCGCCCGGAAAAGATCGTCAGCTGGGATCACAGCAAGCTCGAGGGGATCTACTGAAATGTTCCGGATCGGGCGAAGCCTGGCCCTGGCGACCTGCTTGATCGGGTTCGGGTTCAACCCCGCCCTGGCCCAAGTCGCCTTTCCCTCGGTGGAACGCGACGCGCCCCAATGGGATGCAAAGATCGGCGGGGCGGCCCGCTACCAGATGGGCACCGACATCGACGCCGGGGGAAATTTCGAGACCCTGCAATACGAGATCGCGGCCTGGGCGGAAGGGCCGCTGACCGAGAGCATCCAACTCGGCTTCGACGCGTCCTACACCCACACCGCCTTCGAATTCGCAGGGGATTCCGGGGCGGCTTGCGCCGACCCGGCCGCCTGCTTTAGCCCATCGGCCTGGCAGGATGTCCACCGACTCGACCTCTCGCCCCAGGCCAGCCTGCTGCTGACCCCGGCGATCCGAATTCGCTTCATGGTCCCCATCCGCTGGAATGCCGCGAACCGGGCCGAGGCCGATGCGATCACCGCCGGGGCCGTCGCTCTGCTCCAATGGAAGATCTCGTCGACCTTCACCGCGGGCCTGGGAATCGGTATCCGCAGCGCTCTGGGCGAGGAATCGAATGTCTACCCCGCGGTTTCCCTGGACTGGAAGATGGGCTCGGAACTTCGCCTCCAGACCCGCGGCGGCCCCTACCAGGGGGGCGAGGTGGCCCTGATCTGGAGCCCCAGTGAAACTTTCCAGGGCGTGCTCACCGCGGGCTACGACCGCCAGCGTTTCCGCCTGGCCACGGGCGGGGCCAACCCGAATGGGATCGCCCAGGAGACCTCGGTGCCCCTGCTCGCCGCCCTTGAATTGCGCTTCTCCCCGAGGCTACGCATCGTGGCCCAGGGCGGCATGGCGGTGGCCGGGGAACTCAGCATCGAAGACGCCCGGGGCAACCGACTCGTCAAGAGCGGCTTCGATTCGGCCGGGCTTGTGCGCGGCTACGCGACGGTGACCTTCTAGCCAAGTGGCGCCCGGGCGGCGAGGCCGAGCCTCAGCCCTTTGTGGCCTCGCGCTGGGGCAGATTCGGCATCACGAGTCCCGCCAACTCCTCGAGGCAACGGACGACCTGCCGGCTATAGCCGAATTCATTGTCGTACCAGACGTAGAGGACGCAGTACTCACCGTTGACGATGGTCGCCTTGGCATCGACGATGCCCGCATACCGGTTGCCCACAAAATCGCTCGAGACCACCTCGCTCGAGGTGACGTAGTCGATCTGATTTTGCAGGGGACCCTCGATGGAGGCGGCTCGCAACAGCCCATTGAGTTCTCCCACCTCGGTCGCCCGGGACAGGTGCAGGTTGAGGATCGCGAGGGAAACGTTCGGCGTCGGCACGCGAACCGCGTTGCCCGTCAGCTTCCCGGCCAAATCAGGCAGAGCCGCCGCGACGGCCTTCGCGGCCCCGGTCTCGGTCACCACCATATTCAGGGTCGCCGCTCGACCCCGGCGATCCTTCTTATGGTAGTTGTCGATGAGGTTCTGGTCGTTGGTGAAGGAGTGACAGCTCTCCATGTGCCCGGCCACGATCTTGAATTCGTCATGGACCACCTTGAGCACCGGCACGATGGCGTTGGTGGTACAACTCGCTGCCGAGATCAGAGGGCCGGCCTCGCGCATGCTCTCGTGATTCACCCCGTAGACAAAATTGGAGATATCGCCCTTCCCCGGCGCCGTCAGAATTACCTGGGAGGAGCCCGGGGCCTTGAGGTGACGTCCCAACTCTTCCCGGGTACGCCATTTTCCGGTGTTGTCGACGATCAGGGCATCGTGAATCCCGTAGTCGGTGTAATCGATCTCGTCGGGGCCGTCGGAGTAGATGACCAAGATCCGGTTGCCGTTGACGATGAGCGCCTCGCCCTCTTCGTCGACGGTGATGGTTCCCTGGAAGTGGCCATGGACCGAATCCCGGCGCAGGAGGCTGGCCCGCTTCTGGAGGTCGTCCTTTTTGCTGCCCCCCTCGCGCACCACCACAGCCCGCAAACGCAGAGCGTCGCCGCGGCCGGTCTTGCCCACGAGGATACGGGTCACCAAGCGACCGATCCGCCCGAATCCGTAGAGGACGACGTCCTGGGGTTTCGGGCGAATCGAAGCGCGCCCGGTGCAAACGTGCGCCAACTCCGCAGCCACGACCTGGGCGACGTTGGCCGCGCCCCCACTGCCCAGGCTCTGGGTGAAGAGGGTCCCGATATCGATCCGCGCGGGTGAGAGATCGAGTTCCGAAATGACCTCGAGGACGGGATGGGTATCGGCCAGAGAGATGGCAACCTGGAAATTTTGCTGGGCGGTCTCGTGGAGCTGAATGATTTCGATCGGCGTCTTATTCACCAGGGAATGACCGAAGATCGTGATGATGACGCCCCGGTCGCGATAGAGACGCCCCACCCGAGGGATCATGTCTTCGGCCAGATGGGCATTGTGTGCCCAATCGGACAGGTGACCGTCGCTGGTGGGATCACTCATTCCAGATCTTCCTCGCTGATTCGACGAGGGGAGCGAGCGCTGCCCTCGTGGTCAAATATCGGGTTCAGGGGACCTCGTGTCCGGTGTGCGTCGGTGGCGGGCGCACGCCGAGCGGCCGCGGACCGCCTGACGCTAACCAAAGCGGGGAGATGCGCCAAGCCAATCGGTCTCGGGACCAAAACGGGCAGCGATTTGATGCACGCCCGGGGCCAGGAAGCCGCCCGGGCGAGCGGGTCGACGTAGACGTCCCAACGCGGCATTCTCGTCCCGCACCCGAGAGGTCGAGAATGGCCGGGGATTCCACCCGGGTCACCGAATCCGGGCCCGGGCCCAGCGGCCCCGGATCCGCCGCGAATATCGAGTCGAGGGACCGTGAACCCACCACCTGGCTACCCATCCCGGGAAGCCTGGGAGACGAAATGCACATCGCCTACACGCCGGAGCAGGAAGCCCTTCGCCAAGAACTCCGGGCCTACTATGACAAATTGCTGACCCCCGACGTCCGACAGGCCATTCACGAAGGCCACGGAACCGGCGAGGCCATGCGCAGTGTGGTCCGGCAGATGGGCACCGATGGCTGGCTGGGCATCGGCTGGCCCGAGGAATACGGCGGCCAGGGACGCTCGGACATCGAGCAATTCATCTTCTTCGACGAATCCATGCGCTCGGGAGCTCCGGTGCCCATGCTGACCATCAACACGGTGGGCCCCACCCTCTACCGCAACGGCAGCCAGGAACAGAAGGATTTTTTCCTACCCCGAATCCTCAAGGGCGAGATTCACTTCTGCATCGGTTACACCGAGCCCGGCTCGGGCACCGACCTCGCTTCCCTGATCACCCGGGCCGAGCGCCAGGGGGACGACTACCTCATCAACGGGCAAAAGGTCTACACGAGCCTGGCGAGCGATGCCGACTATATCTGGCTCGCCACCCGGACCGATCCCGAGGCGGCCAAGCACGCGGGCATCTCGATGTTCGTCGTCGACATGGACAGCGAGGGCATCAAGGCCGAGCCCATGTCCCTGCTCTCGGACCACAATATTTGCAGCACCTATTTCGATAACGTTCGGGTGCCCGCCTCCCGGCTCGTCGGAGGCGAGAACAAGGGCTGGAAGCTGATCACCAGCCAACTCAATCACGAGCGAGTCACCATCTGCTCCCCGGGCATGCTGGAAAGCGCCTACGACCAGGTGCTCGAATGGACCCGGGAGACCCGCACCGCCAGCGGAGAACGGGTGATCGACCAGGAATGGGTCCAGGTCAACCTGGCGCGGGTCCACTCGGGCCTCCACTTCCTGCGCCTGCTCAACTGGAAGGTCGCCTGGTCGAGCACCCAGGGCAAACTCGACACCGCCGATGCCTCGAGCATCAAAGTCTTCGGGACCGAGTTCTACCTCGAGGCATTCCGTCTCCTGATGGAGATCATGGGCGAGCGCGCCTACCTGCGACGGGGCTCCCCCGACGACCTCGTTCACGGCTACGTGGAGTCCCTCTACCGCAGCCTCCTTATCCTCACCTTCGGCGGGGGCACCAACGAGATCCAGCGTGATCTCATCGGCCTCTTCGGACTCGGGCTTCCCCGAGTCCCGCGCATGTAGACAAAGAACGGAGTCGGCAAATGAACTTTGCTCCCACAGAAGACGAGTTGGCTTTCGCCGGCCTGGCCGCACAGATCCTGACGGATAGCGCCAGCCACGACCGACTACGCGAAATCGAAGCCCAGGAGGGACCGCGCTTCGACCCGAAGCTCTGGCGAGAAATGGCGGAAGCCGGCCTGCTCGGCATCGCCATCCCCGAACTCTACGGCGGCTCGGGCCAGGGCTTCTTCGAACTGAGCCGGATCCTCGAGGAAATCGGCCGACGAACGGCACCCATCCCCCTACTCGAATCCGCAGTGCTCGGCGCCCTGCCCATCGCCGAATTCGGCAGCGAGGCCCAAAAGCAGGCGCTTCTCCCGGGCGCTGCCCAGGGTGAGTTGATCCTGACCTCGGCCCTGGTCGAGGACCAGGCCAACCCGACGGAGCCCGTCACCCGGGCCCACAGCGACGGCAAGGGTTTCCGCCTGGAGGGTCGCAAGGTTTGCGTGCCCGCCGGACAACTCGCGCATCGATTAATCGTTCCGGCGACCCTGGACGACAGGAGCGTGGGCCTCTTTATCGTCGACCCCGAGACCGAGGGCGTCGAAATAGTCCCCCTCCTCACCACCAGCGGCCAGCCCGAGGCCACCCTCGAACTGACCGGGGCCCGGATGCAGAAAGCGGATCGCCTGGGGGCCGCCGACCAAGGCGCCGAGATCCTCCACTGGATCCGCGAGCGCGGCACCGCCGCCCTGTGCTCCCTGGCTCTGGGGGTCTGCGAGGAGGCGCTCCGCCTGACCGCCGAGTACACCAAATCCCGCAAACAATTCGGCCAGCCCATCGCGACCTTCCAGGCCGTGGGCCAGCGTCAGGCCGATGCCTACGTGGACACCGAGGCCGTCCGCCTGACCGCCTGGCAGGCCGCCTGGCGGATCTCCGCTAACCTGCCGGCCAGCGAAGCAGTGGCCGTCGCGAAATATTGGGCCGCCGAGGGCGGACAACGGGTTGTCCATTCCGCCGCGCACCTCCACGGTGGAATGGGCGTCGATCGCGATTACCCGCTGCATCGCTACTTCCTCTACGCCAAGCAACTCGAACTGAGCCTGGGTGGAGCCACCTACCAGCTGAGAAGCCTGGGCAGGATGCTCGCCCAGGGAAGCGCCTGATCGCTTGGGCCCAGGGAAAGAGGCGACATCTTGACAGAGAGCAGCCCGGGTTCGGCCACAACCGAGCGCACCGGCTCGACCCTGCCGATCCTCTTCAGCGTCATCATCGTCGACCTGATCGGCTTTGGGATCGTGATTCCGATCCTCCCCGCCTACACCAAGGATCTCGGGGCTTCGGCGGGGATCCTGGGCATCCTGCTCGCGACCCACGCCGCGCTGCAATTCATCTTTTCCCCGATCTGGGGCCGGGCCTCGGACCGCTTCGGACGTCGGCCGATCATGCTGATCACCATCGCCGGGACCTGCGGCGCGCTCCTGATGCTCGGCCTGGCCGAGAGCATCCTGGGGCTCTTCATCTCCCGACTCCTCTCGGGACTCTTCAGCGCCAATATCAGTGTGGCCACGGCCTACGTGGCCGATGTCACCGACGAGAGTGAGCGCACACGCTGGATGGGCATGGTGGGGGCCTCCTTCGGGATCGGCTTCATTCTCGGCCCGGCTCTCGGCGGCCTGCTCCACCCCTTCTCGGCGAGCCTGCCCGCCTTCGTCGCCGCTGGGCTCGCGGGAATCAACCTCCTGTGGGCGGCCTTTGCTCTCCGGGAGCCCGAGCGCCACGAGGCTCGGGAAACCCGGCGCGCCGGCCTGCGAGCGGCCCTGTCCGATCCGGTGGTGGCCCGCATCTGTGGGACGAATCTCTTCTTTACCGTGGGAGTCGCCCAACTCGAATCGACCTTCTTTTACTGGATGAGTGACGAATTCGGGTATTCGGTCCGCCAGGTCGCTTATATCCTCGTTGCCATGGCGGTGGTCATGGCCAGTATCCAGGGTGGCGGCATCCGCCCCCTGGTCGATCGTCTGGGAGAGAAGCGAATGCTGGTCAGCGGGCTCGTGCTCATGGCCCTGGCCTTTCCCGTGATTCCCTCGATCCATACCGTCGGCCTCCTGATGATCCCCCTGGCGGTCTTGGCTCTGGGCCGGGCCATTGCCCAGCCGCCCATGACGAGCCTGATCTCCATGCGGGGCGAGGCCTCGAGCCGAGGCGAGTTGATGGGGTTCTTCCAATCCAGCGCCGCTCTGGCCCGAATCTTCGGCCCCCTCCTGGCGGGCTTTCTCTACGATATGTCCGGCACTTTCCCCTTCTATCTGGCGGCTGCCCTCTTCGCCATCGGAGCCCTGCTCTCCCTCGGACTTCAGAGCAGCGCCGCGCCTCGCCCCGAAAACGCGTAGCCCGGGCGCCCTGCGCCGAGACGCCCCGGCCTTGATTCGTTAAGATCCGCGCCCAGGCGACCCGCCCACTGCTGCCAGGAGATCTACGTGTCCGATCCCGCATCCGGCGACGCCGGCAACGACTCAAGCGCCCCAACCCTCGCCGAGGCCGAAGCGAAAATCCTCGCCTGCGAGAGCCCCGAGGCGCTCAAGGAAGTCGAGCGCGAGTACGTCGGCAAGCAGGGCGTGGTCGCACGCCTGCTGGCCTCGATTCCCAACGCCCCGCCCGAGGAGCGACCCGAGGCGGGGAAGCAGGCGAATATCCTGAAAAAAGGGGTCCAGCAGGCCCTTGAAGCCCGGCAACGCGGCTTGGCCGACGCCCAGGTGGCCGCCGAACGCGAGGGCCAGGGCTTCGACCCCAGTCTGCCCCCGCCCCGGCCCCAGCGCGGATCGCTCCACCCCCTGACCCAAGTCACCCGAGAACTCGAGGATCTCTTCCAATCCATGGGCTACCGGATACTCGATGGCCCGGAGATCGAAACCGACTACTACAATTTCGAGGCGCTGAATATCCCCGCCGACCACCCCGCCCGGGATAGCCACGACACATTTTTCTGCGAGGGGGATGGGCATCTGGTCCTCCGCACCCACACCTCGCCGGTCCAGATCAGGGCGCTGGAAAACCTCGAGCCCCCTTTGCGAGTCGTGATCCCCGGCAAGGTCTTTCGCCACGAATCCACCGATGCGAGCCACGACCACACCTTCCACCAGATGGAGGGCCTGGTCGTCGACCGCGACATCTCGGTCGCCCACCTGATCGGCGCCATGAAGACCCTGCTGCGCGGCATCTTCGACCGGGATCTCGAGGTCCGGCTCCGCCCGGGCTATTTCCCCTTCGTCGAGCCCGGCTTCGAACTCGATGCCCGCTGCCCCTTCTGCGAGGAGGGCTGCCGGGTCTGCAAACGAACCCGCTGGATCGAACTTCTGCCCTGCGGACTCGTTCACCCCAACGTGCTTCGCGCGGGCGGTGTGGATCCCGAGGAATGGGGCGCTTTCGCCTTCGGCCTCGGCCTCTCCCGCCTGGTCATGCTGCGGCATACCATCGACGACGTCCGCCACCTTCTCGGCGGCGACATTCGCTTTTTGGAGCAGTTCTAATGTACGTCTCCTACCGCTGGCTGGGCCGGCATGTCGACCTCGAAGGCATCTCCCCCGAGCAACTTTGCGAGGATCTCACCCTCTCCACCGCCGAGGTCGAAGGGCTCGAGAAATTCGCACCGCACCTCTCGGCCGTCCGGGTCGGAAGGGTGGAGACCCGGGTTCCGCATCCCGATGCCGACAAGCTCAGCGTCTGCACCGTGGATGTCGGTGAGGAGGAAAATCTCAACATTGTCTGCGGGGCAACCAATGTCGATGCCGGCCAGAAGGTCGCCGTAGCCACCGTGGGCACCGTCCTGCCCGGAGATTTCAAGATCAAGAAATCCAAGATTCGGGGAGTCGAGAGCCGGGGCATGATCTGCTCGGTTCGGGAACTCGAACTCGGCGAGGATCACGACGGCATTTGGGTGCTTCCCGAAGCGGCCGAGATCGGCCAACCCGTGGCCGACGCCGTGGGCCTCGACGACTGGGTGATCGAGATCGACAACAAATCCCTCACCCACCGGCCCGACCTCTGGGGCCATCGCGGCATCGCGGCGGAAATCGCCGCCATCTATAGCCGCCCCCTCAAGCCGCTCTCCTTCGATTGGCCCGAGTGGGGCGACGGCGCCCCCTACCCGATCCGCATCGAGACCCCGGCCTGCTCGCGCTATATCGGCCTGCAGATCGATGGCGCCCAGGCGACGGAATCCCCGGATTGGCTCAAGGGCCTGCTCCTCGCGGTGGGGCAACGCTCCATCGACTGTCTGGTGGACCTCTCGAATTTCGTCATGCTCGACCTCGGCCAACCCAACCACACCTTCGACCGCCACGCCCTGGACTCAGACGGAATCGCGATCCGGATGGCCCGCGAAGGCGAGCAAATGACAACCCTCGACGGGGAAGACCGAGCCCTCCAACCGAGTGACCTGCTGATCTGCTCGGCCGATCGTCCCGTCGCTCTGGCTGGGATCATGGGAGGCGAGGGTTCCAAAGTCGGGGACACGACCGACGCTCTCCTCCTCGAGATCGCCACCTTCGCTCCGGCGGTGGTGCGCCGCACCTCCTCGCGGCTGGGCCTGCGCACCGATGCTTCGGCACGCTTCGAGAAGAGCCTCGACCCCACCCTGCCCCAGCGCGCCGGCGCCCACTTCGCACGACTCCTGCGTGAACTTCAGCCCGAGGTGAGTTTCCCCGCTCCGCCCACCGATGTAGGCGAGTGGACGGATCCGGCGCACACCCTGACCCTTCGGCCCGAACAGGTGCGGAGGGAACTCGGCAAGGCCATCCCCGACGAGGAGATCACCTCGATCCTCGAGCGTCTCGGTTTCGGAGTCGAAAAAGACGGGGCGAGCTACGCGGTGGCGGTCCCCTCCTCGCGTTCCACCAAGGACGTTCATCTCGACCGGGATCTGGTGGAAGAGATCGGCCGTATCTACCGCTACGGAAATATCGAAGAGAAGTTCATGCGGGCCGATATCACACCGCCGCCCAAGGATCCCCGGCGACACCTCGTGCGGGCGCTTCAGGACCGCCTGGCCGGGGCCGGGCGTTTCCATGAAACCCTCAGCTACTCCTTCGTTCACGACGCACTGCTCGAGAAATTGGGCATGCTCGATCTGCCCCACGTCCGCATCGTCAACCCCGTCGCCCACGGCGAGGAACGCATTCGCCGTTCGGTGGCACCCTCACTCCTGGCCGGCCTCGAGACCAATCGCCGGCTTCTCGACGATGTCCGCCTCTTCGAAGTCGGCAAGGGATACCTGCCCGATCCCGAGGACCGAAACCGGGAACCCCAGGAACTCCACCTCGCGGGCCTCGTCTGGGCCAGCGCCCCCGCCGGCGCCGGAGCCCGCTTCGACGCCCACGCATTCAACCGGCTTCAGGGCGTTGTCACCGACCTGCTCGATCAACTCGAGGCCGCGGAGACCCACTGGCGACCCGCTCCGGACCCGCCGGTCTGGGCCCACCCGGCCAAGGCCCTCGAAGCCGTCTGCACCGAGAGCGGAGATGTGCTCGCCGTCGTCGCAGAACTCGACCCGGGCCTTCACGCCGCCCTCGGCCTCTCGGGAGAGCAGGCCAGCGAGGTCGCCGTCGGCGAGGTTTCCATCGACGCCCTACTGAAGGCACCGAAACGCGGGAGCCGATATAAGGCCCTGGCTCGCTACCCGGGCATCAAACTCGACGTCGCCGTTGCCCTGCCCGAGACCACCACCGCCGCCGAGGTTCACAGCGCCATCACAAAGGCCGGCAAGGGCAGCGTTGCCGACGCCGAACTCTTCGACCTCTACCGGGGCGACAGCGTGGGGGCCGGTCGCAAATCCCTGGCGTACCACGTCACGCTGCAATCCGAGAAGAAGACGCTCACCGAGAAAGACGAGCAAAAATTCCTCAAACGTTTCGAGGCCCTGGTCAGCGAACTCGGCGGCGAACTCCGTAACGGCTAGCCCCGGGTGAGCACCCGACGGTGCTTGTTCTTGACCGCGAAATCGGCGACATGCGAGGCGCACCAGGCATCGGGCTTCACGAGCACGGGAAAACCGCTCCCCGCCACCATACCCGCGAGCTGTTTGACATAGCTGCTCGAGTCGAATCGGGTATCGGGATTGGCATCGACGTGAACCCAAATGCGTTTCTTGTCCGAGGGAAGATCGAACTCGGCATTCATCCGCAGGGCGAGTTCCAGGCTTAGCCAGGTCTCCATCGAAAGCTTGTCGAAGAGCGACATATCCTTTTCGGCGAATTGCCGGGTATAGAAGACGCGCCCTCCCTTGCCGGGATTCAAAGCGCAGAGCACGGTGACGAACTCCATCCGGCGCGACGACTGCTGCGCGTCTGTGCCGATATGCACCGTGCGCCCTTGATCGAGCAACTGCTCGACGCTGGACATCACGTCGAGCATCTCAACGCCGCCCAGGGTCCACCAGCGACCCAAGGCCGCTTCGTTGCTCCCTGGGACCAGCGGACTCATCCGCAACTCCAAGGTCGGCCGGGGGAGCGCCTTGGCCAGCGGCTTGGCGCCGCAGCCTCGACCGCCGAGCTAGAGAGATCCGCGTACATCAACCGGTCACGCTCCCTGAGCAATTTCACCCTCATCATCTTCGCCGCTTGACTCCCGGAAAGCAAATCGAAGGTTTTCGAAGTCACCGACCCGCCGAGGCCTGGCGACATTCCAGCGCGAGGCAGGGGCCACCGAGACACCCAGCATCGGGCGAGCGGGCATACTAGAGTGAGGACACTAACGAAGGTCACCCAAACGCGGCGGGAGGCGGAAACCCATGGATCTGGGCCTCATTCTCACGGGAGGCAGCGCGCGGGGCAACGTCGAGTTGGGCGTACGCGCGGAAGAAGCGGGCTTTGACGCGGTCTACGCCTGCGAGTTTTTCAACCAGCAGACCTTCCCGGTGCTCGGGGCCTTGGCCCAGGCCACCGAGAGAATCCGCCTGGGTACGGGGATCGCCAGCGCCTTTGTCCGCTCTCCCCTCACCCACGCCACGGCGGCCATGGACATCGACGAGTTATCCCAGGGACGGATGATCCTGGGGTTGGGCAGTGGAACCTCGCGCATGAACGAGGAGTGGTTCGGTGTCCCCTTTTCCAAGCCCGCCGCTCGAAGCCGAGAACTGCTCGTGCTCTTGCGTCAACTCTTTCGCGCGGCCGGGGGCCTGGGCTTCAGGTTCGAGGGGGATTTCTACGACCTGAAGATTCCCGTCTACTCCCGCCCGGGCGCCGCCCGGGAAGAGATCCCCCTCTGGCTCGCCGCGGTCAATCGCGGAATGATGGCCGCCGCCGGCGCCCAGGCCGATGGCATGGTGGGCCACCCCATCGCCACCCGACGCTGGCACCGAGAGGTAACCCTGCCCACCCTGCGCGAGGCCGAAGCCGGTGCGAGTCGGGAGCCTGGCGCCTGCCAACTCGTCCCCTACGTCATGACCTCGCTCTCCGATGATCGCGAACAGGCGATTCGCGACGCCAAGGGACAAATCGGTTTCTACTACACGGTCTCGGTCTATCGCACGATTCTCGATTACCACGGGCTGCCCGAGGTCGCCGATGCCTGCCGCGCCGCCCTGGCCACCTTCGATATCCGCGCCATGGCCGAGGCTATCCCCGATTCCCTGGTCGACGAAATTGCCATCGCCTGCACACCCGATGAAGCCCGAGATCGGCTGGCCCAATGGGATGATCTGGCCGAAGAGGTGATGCTCTACGCACCCCAGGTGGGCGTTGCCCCGGCCCGGGTACGCGCCAATCTCGACACCATTCTCGACGTCTTCAAGCGTTGAGTTCGGCGATTTCCCCGGCGAAGCTCCGCTGAGCTTCGGCCGCATGCGCCTCGTCGCTCCCAGGACAGACCAAGACCCAATCCGGGTCGGCCCGGGTTCGCCAAGCCTCGAGTTCGCCGCGCCATTCCTTGGGGCCGCGCCCGCCCGCACTCGAAAGCGGATAGACCAGCACCCGAGGGCCCGATCCACCGGGCCTTTCGGCGGACTGGCCCGGCAGCACATCCTCGAGCCACCCGGTGCAGCCCGGTTCCGAGGCGCCGGGAGGCGTCTCTCCGGGCTCGAACCATAGGGCCGGGTGCGGCGCCTGCTCGGGGCGCGGCAGGCAGCGCAGTTCGGGAAATTCGAAGCGCGCACCGCGATGCGCGAAGGGCTCGCCCCGCCAGGCGTTGAGCACGATCTCGAGGCTCTCGGCGCAGGCCCCCGCCCGAGGCGCCCAATCCAGGCGACCCCCCGAGAGGATATCCAGGGCGGCCAGGTCCTCGGCGAGGCGGAGGGGGTGCAGGTCGGCGGGCAGGGGCGCGCGCAGCCCGATCCGCGCGGAGCGACTGCTCTCGGCGATGCGCGCCAGGCCAAAGAGGCTGCGCCCCGCCGAGGCCTCGACGCCGGGGGCCACGTCGAGCCAAACCGCCGCATAGCCTTGGGTTTCCGCCGCTGCGAGCCGATCCAGGCGGGCCTCGTCCCCCGCGCCCTCGATCTCGCCGATGACGCCGATCTTCATTCCCCCCCCAATCGTCCTCCCCGAGCCAATTTTCTACGCGATCCCCACCCGGGTCTGGGGATCGAGCGCCTTCGAAAGTACCATCGCGGGGCACAATCGACGATGGGAGCAACGCATGCCGACGAAAACCAGCCTGGCCATGGTCCACACGGCCCCCCGCCAACTCGCCGCCCAGGACGTGGCCATCCCCGAAATCGGACACGATGACGCCCTGCTCCGAATCGAGGCGTGCGGGATTTGCGGCAGCGATTACGAGCAATTCGAGGGTGTCCTGCGCAGCCCCATGCCCGCCATCCCGGGCCACGAGCCCCTGGGCATCATCGAACGGATCGGGGACGGCGCCGCCACGCGCTGGGGCGTCGACGTGGGGGACCGCGTTGCGGTGGAAACCATGCTCGCCTGCCGGAACTGCTCGAATTGCTTGACCGGGAGCTACCACCTCTGTCCCACTCGCCGCATCTATTCCTATATCCCCCTGGCCGATGCGCCCGGGCTCTGGGGCGCCTACTCCCAATTCATGTACCTCCACCCCAACAGCATCGTGCACAAAATCGATCCCACACTTCCGGCCGAGCTCGCCGTCATGTTCAACCCCCTGGGTGCGGGTTTTCGCTGGGGCGTGGAGATGCCGGGCACCCGGCCCGGGGACACGGTGGTGATCATGGGGCCAGGCCAGCGCGGGCTCTCGTGTGTACTGGCTTGCCGGGAAGCCGGCGCGGCTCAGATCATCGTGACGGGCTTGGCCGCCGACCATCGCAAACTCGAACTCGCCCGACATTTCGGCGCTCACCACACCATCGACGTCCAGAACGAGGATCCGGTCCAAAGGGTTCGTGAAATCACCAACGGCCGAGGGGCCGATGTCGTGGTCGACGTCTCCTCCTACGCCACCGAACCCATTATTCAGGCCCTCGACTTCGTCACCTTTGGGGGCAGCGTCGTTCTCGCGGGCACCAAGGGGTTCAAGGCCGTCCCCGATTTCATCTCCGACAAAGTCGTTATGAAGGAGATCACCCTGCGCGGCGCCATCGGCGTGACGTCCTCGGGCTACGCCAACGCCATCCGGTTGATCGAATCGCGCAGCACCCCCATCGAAAAAATGCACACTCACCGATTCGCATTGCGAGAGGCCGAACTCGCCATCCGCACCCTGGCCCGGGAGATCCCCGACGAGGAATCGATCCACTCGTGCCTGGTGCCCGAGAGCTGAAAAATCCGCACCCTGGGAGTTTTTATCCCCCCGAGCTCGGCGCGGTACGATCTCGCTAAGGCTTGCCCCCCGGAAACCCGTAAAACCAGAAGAGCGGCGATCCCCCCACGCCAGCAAAATCCGGGGCCAGGAGGAGGCAGGAATGAGCTGGAGCGGCAAACCCCGTCAGGGAGCCCATGGAGCCGTGTGCTGGGCCAGACGCCGGGTGGCCCGAGGAGGGGCTCTCCTTCTGCTGGGTGGCGTCCTCGTCCTCCCCGCCCTCCCGCTCTCGGCCGCCTGTCTACCGGACCCCGCTTCGCCCGGGGACACGGTCAGCTGCTCCGGCAACAACCCAGCGGGTTATTCGGTTCCCACGGGCGTCGATTCCGTCACCGTGGTGATCGAGGAGAACGCCACGGTCACGGCTCCCGGAGATGGCATCGTGGTGGAGAATACCAGCGCCGTCACCAACAACGGCCGGATTGAAGTGATCGGCGGCGCCAGCAGCGGAATCCTCGGCGGCGATGGGAGCTCGTCTGAAGCCGCCCCCTTCGTCAATTCGCTCAGTGGCTCGATCGTCGTCACCGGCCCAGGCGCCTTCGGCATCAATGTCGGAAGCCCGACCCGCAGCCAGAATGATGGAACCATCGAAGTGGCTGGCAGCGACAGCGTTGGAATCGCGGTCCTGGACTCTTCCGGGGTTTTCAACACGGGTAGCCTCGAGGTCTCGGGCTCCAATGCCACCGGCGTTTTCGGGACGAATGGGGTGTTCCTCGAGAACACCGGCTCGATCACGGTTTCCGGTGATCAAGCCACGGGTGCCTCCCTGGGAAACGGCTCCCAGATTACCCAGGCCGGAGACCTGACCCTCAGCGGCGCTGGCACCATCGGCCTGGCCGGGGGCCGCAACACAGTCATCGACAACCAGCCCGGCGCCCGCATCGTTTTGGAGGCCACGGCCCTCGACGCAGTGGGCCTCGCAGGGGCCGACTTCGGCGGCCAGATCACCAATCAAGGCTCCATCACCTCGTCGGCTCCGGGCAGTATCGGCATTCGCCTGGGCAGCAACGCCAACCCAGGCGGCAACCTGGGCACCATGGTTTTCAATGCGAACGACAGCGTCGGCCTTCAGGGCGGCCAGGCAACCACCACGATTAACGAACTCGGGGCCTCCCTCGAAATGACGGGAGACGCAGTCATCGGCATCCAAGTCGAGGGCGGCGGCCGGGCGATCAACGCCGGAACCCTGATCCTCAACGGCGCAGGAGCCCTGGGCTTTGATTTCGGAATCCTCGCCGAGGGTGAAAACTCGGGGAGCTTGGAAGTCCTGGGCAGCGATGCCGTCGCGATCCGCGCCGGCGTCGACAGCCTCTTCGTCAACCAAGGAGAGATCAGCATCGGCGGAAGCGGAAGCCGCGGCATCGAGATCGGGGCCCACTCGGACCCCGAACAAGCCAGCTTCAGCAATGCGGCGGGGGCATCCGGAAATCCGGGCGGCGTCCTGCGCAGCACCGACCCCGCAGCCGGGGCGCTCGTCATCATGGGCGAAGCCCTCCCGGGCGGCGAGAGCCGAATCGAGAATGGGGCGGGAGCGTCGATCCTGGCCGACCTCAGCGACCTCGGCGTCCCTGGCCGGGGGATCGCGATCCAGGGCTCGCCCGGGAACGACGTCATTCTTAACGCGGGCCTCATTCAGGGCACCGTGCTCCTCGGCGAAGGCGACGATCGTTTCCAGCTGGCCACCGGGGCGGAACTCAGCGATCTCGGAATGCCCGTCGTCGATGGAGGGATCGGCAGCAATACCCTCGAGCTGACGGGAGAGCGGGGTGCTCTGGGGCAATTTGACTCGGGCCTGGCCGAGAATTTTACTTCGCTCCGAGTCGACTCCGGGCGCTGGCAACTCACCGGGCAGAGCCCCGAAAACCGCGATGTCGTGGTGGATCGCAACGGAACCCTCGCCCTGCTCGCGCCCACCACCATCGATGGAAGCTATAGCCACGCACCACCGACTTCCCTGGTACCCCAACCCGGCGACCCCGAGCCCACCCTGCAAGCTCTTCTCAGCCAGGCGACCCGGGGCGGCCCCCTCCTGACCACCACCGGGAGCGCTGCCCTCGCTGATGGCCTCCTCGAAATCATCATCGGCGGAGGCTTTCGCGGGCCCGCAGAGTTCATCCTCCTTCAGGCAGACGGGGGTCGCATCAACGAGTTCGACCGGATCGTCTTGCCCGAAAACCCCGATTTCGTCATTGGCGCTCCGGTCTATTCGGCCAACCAGGTCTCACTCTCGGTGAACGTCACCGGGTACTCCGACAACCAATGGGCCACCTCCCAAGCCGTCACCGCCCTCTCTGCCCCGGGCGCCAGCAGCGGCACCCAGGCTCTCGTCTCTCAGACCGAAATCCTGGGCTTCGACAGCTACCTCGATGCCATGGACCAACTCAGCCCCGCGGCCTACGGCGCCCACACCCAGGCGACCCTGGAACTCGGCAACCGCTTCGTCCAGGCACTCCTCGAACGACCACGCTTCTGCATCGCTCCCCCGGGTCAGGTGGTGACCGACCCGCGCACACGAACTCTCTGTCGCGAGCGCCCCCTGGAGCCGTGGATCACATCCTACGGCCAGTTCGGCAACTACCAGGGCCGGCCGGGACAGATATCATACAGCGATAATGCCGGAGGCGTCGCCCTGGGCGTCGATCGCCGGGTCGACGAAAACCTCGTGGTCTCCGCTTCCCTGGGCACCGCCTACGGTTCGATTCACGTGGATGGGGCGGGCCCCGGCGACTTCAAGACCCTGGATCTCGGACTCTACGCGGGATACACCACGGGCAATTTTCGCCTCCAGGGCGTGACGAGCTACGGCCACAGCTGGCAACACCGGGTTCGTGATTTCTCCATCGGCGAGTTCGTCAACCGCGCCGAGGCGGACTACGGGATTGACCGCCTCGAAATTCGTATCGAGGCCGAGTATGGCGTCGAAAGCGGCGCGTTCCTGATCAGCCCCACCCTCTCCCTGGACTACACGGCGCTGCTGCAATCCGAGATCAGCGAGAGTGGCGGTGGCGGCGCAGCCCTAGTCCTGCCGAGCCGTACCGACTCCACGGGAACCGCTCGTGTTGGGTTCGACCTCACTACGGCCCTGCACAAGAACGGCTACTGGACCGACCTGCTCGAGAATGTCGACGGCGTCTGGCGACCCCACCTCTCCCTGCGCTGGCGCCAGCCTCTGGGCGAAGAGCAGAACCGACTTGAGGCCCGCTTTCTCGATTCGACCACCGACGCCTTCAGCATCGAAAGCCAGAGCTTCCAGCAGGGCTTCGAAGTGGGTGTCGGACTCGACTGGACGCCCCTGGTGGCCGACCGACTCACCTTCACCCTTCGCTACGACGGCTTCCTCTGGAAGGACACCACGGTCAACGCGGTGACCGGCCGGGTCCGCTTGAGTTTCTAGAGCCCGCCCCTCAGGAACACCCTCTCAATCGAGTCCCATCATCTCGGCGATGCCGAAGCGATGGCCGGCGGTATAGCCTCCATCCACGGGAAGCGCCTGACCGGTGACGAATGAGGCCTCATCGGAGGCGAGGAAGAGCGCACCGTTTGCGATTTCCTCGGGGCGACCAAAGCGCCCGAGTTGATGCGCTTCCCGGATCTTCTCGCGCACCTGGGCCATGCCCTCATTCTCCAACGTGGCACTAAAAAGAGGGGTCTCGATGAAGCCCGGACAGACCGCGTTGACCCGGATCCCGCGACGCCCATAATCGATCGCCATATTGCGGGTCAGGAGAATCACCGCCCCCTTTGAGGCATTGTAGGCGCTCCCCCCCTCGAAGCCCTCGATCCCCTCGACGCTGGCGACGTTGACGATGCTCCCCGCTTGTCTACTCAACATTCCGGGAACCACGGCCTGGCAGGCGTGCAGGGTGCCCTTCAGGTTGATATCCATCACCCGATCCCACTCCTCGTCGGGAATCAGGTGGACGGGGCCTCCCCCCGCGACGCCCGCTGAGTTGACCAGGATATCCACCCGCCCAAACTCTGCTTCCACTTCGGCCACGGCAGCGACCATGGCGGACTTATCGCGCACGTCGAGCTTATGCATCCGGCCGACTCCCGAGAGTCGAGCCGCCTCGGCCCAGTCGCCGTCGTCGAGTTCCTGGATATCGATTCCGGCGATCCGAGCGCCCTCCTGGGCAAAGCGCAATGCGACCGCGGCACCGATCCCCGAAGCCGCCCCTGTGACCAGCGCCACTTTTTCGTCAAGACGTCCCATCTCATCTCCTCGTTTCGTTGACTCTATTGCTCAGCCCGGCCCATTGCGCGCTCCCCCCAATCACGGATCGGGCAACGCGTTGGTGGGGTTTCGGGCTAGGCGAATATCCTCGAGCCGAGTATTGCAGGCATCGCGCCAGGAATTGCCTTCCGGGGCCAATACGTAGAAACGATTCTCGTAGATCGCCTCGATGGCGCGATCTGCCAGAACCGTGGGGTCGGAGCCCGTCGGCGTCGCCGCATGAATCGCCTGCTCCACAAGCTCGCGCTCGGGTGAATCCCCCTCCCCGCTTTTGCGCTTCAGGTGTTCGGGGCGATTGCGCTCGCCCCGAGCAATCGCCGTATCCACGAGTTCGGGGCACAGGACCGAAACCCCGATGGCCGCCGAGCGCGCCTGCATCTCTCCGTAAAGGCTCTCGGAAAGTGAAAAAACCGCCGCCTTGCTCATGTAATAGGGCGCCGTGAAGGGGGCCGTGGTCACCGCGGCCATCGAGGCGGTATTGACGATATGGCTCGGCTCGCCGTGGGCGAGCATATGCGGCACGAAACTTCTGAGGCCGTGAAGGACGCCCCAGACGTTGACCCCGAAGACCCAATCGTAATCGGATTGGGGTGCTTCCCAGGAGAGCCCTGCCGCGAAAACCCCCGCATTATTGCAGAGAACATGCACCTTTCCGTAGGCATCCACAGCGCGCTCGGCCAGGGCACTCACCGAATCCGCCTGGCTGATATCGGTCTGAACCGCCAGCACCTGGTGTCCATCGGCTTTCAGGGCGCCCGCTGCCGCCTCGAGGGCGCCTCCCTCCACATCGGCCATCACGACCTTCATCCCCTGGGCGGCCAAGCGCTGGCTAAAAGCCCGACCGATCCCGCTGGCAGCGCCGGTGACCACCGCAACACGTCCGTCCAACTCTTTCATCGCATTCTACCTCTCGAGGCCGGTCCGGAACGCAGGACGCGCCCGGCCGAATGCGAATGCTACACGGATCCCGTGGCTCCGCCCGCACAGGAACCCGTGAAAGCGGGCATCGTTCAGGGTAAGATCTTGAATCGCGAACCCCTCCCTGCCCGGCCTCCCGGCCGCCGGCAGCCAGACCCGGAAGGCCAGCTTTGACTCTACGCGAAGAAATCCGCCAACAATTGACCGGCCCCGAGGGCCCCTTCGAACTCACCGAGGAGACCGTTTTCGGGGAGACCCTGAAGGTCTTCAAAAACCGCGAGAGGTCGGTTCGCGAGCTCCTGCAGAACTCCGCGGTCCACGGTGATCAGGAATATCTCGTCCAGGGCGACCTGAGAATCACTTACGCCGATCACATCCAACGCGTGGCAAAAATCGCCCGATCCCTCGCCGAGGAATATGGGATCCAAAAGGGCGACCGGGTGGCCCTGCTCGCGGCCAACAGCACCGAATGGGTCATGACCTGGTGGGCCGTCGCCAGCCTGGGCGGGATTTTGGTGGCCTTCAACGGGCTCTGGACCGCAGACGAGATCGAGTACGCCACCGGGCATAGCGAACCCAAGCTCTTGATCGGTGATCGCAAGCGCCTGGCTCGAATCCAGGAACTCGAACTGGGCGTCCCCACCCTGGAAATCGAGAGCGAGTTCGCCGGGCTGATGGAGGGCGAAGTCGCCCCCGAACTGCCCGACGCGCCCATCGACGAAGACGACCCGTGCCTGATTCTCTACACGAGCGGCACCACGGGCCGACCCAAGGGCGCCATGGTCAGCCATCGGGCCCTAGTGGGCTTCACGAAGACCCAGGCTCTCCACGGGCTCGAACGCTTCATGATTGCGGCTCAGAGCGGGACGAACAGCCCGGAGTCCGGCGAAGCACCGAGCCCTTGCAGCCTGGTCACCGTTCCCCTCTTTCACCTTTCCGGGCTCTACGCCGCGGTCATCATGATGCTCAGCCAGGGAATCAAAACCGTCTACCGCGACGCGCGCTTCGACCCCGAGGATGTCATGCGCCTGATGGAGAAGGAGAAGGTCACCATGTGGAGCGCCCTGGGGAGTTCGGGCGCTCTGGTGATCAACCACCCCTCCCGGGAGCGTTACGATCTCTCCAGCCTGCGTAGCATTGGGTTCGGGGGAGCGCCGACCAGCCCGGATCTCCAGCAAAGGATGCGCGAAGCCTTTCCCAAAGCGGCCGGAAACCTGGGGCTGGGTTATGGGCTGTCGGAGTCCGGGGGAATGGGCACGATTATCGGGGGCGTGGAACTCGTGGATCGGCCGACTTCGGCGGGTCTCGTCGCGGCGGGCCACCAGGTCGAGATCCGCGACGAGAACGACAAGCCGCTACCCGCCGGGGAATACGGCGAGATCCACATCCGCAGCGCCTACCTGATGCTGGGCTATTGGCGCAATCCAGAGGCCACGGCGAAAACCATCAAACCCGGGCAATGGCTTGCCACCGGGGATATCGGTCGCCTGGATGATGCGGGCTACCTTTTCATCAACTCACGCGCCCGGGACATGATCCTTCGCTCGGGAGAAAATGTTTATCCCGTCGAAATCGAACACCGCATCGATGCCCACCCCAAGGTGGGCGAGTGCGCGGTGGTGGGCGTCGACCACGAAGAACTCGGCCAAGCGGTCAAGGCCATTGTTGTGCCCGCTCCGGGAGCAAGCCTCGATCCCGACGAACTCGCCCGCTGGACGGGGGAAACCCTGGCGGCCTACAAGGTCCCGAGCGAATGGGATATCAGGCAGGACCCCCTCCCCCGAAATGCCGCGGGTAAAGTTCTGAAGAACGTCCTGACCGGCGAAAGCGAAAATATCCAGATCGAAGACGAGTAGCCGCAGAAAATCACTCCCCGCGCGACAAAGAACCCTGAAGGAGCGTGATGGAAGCGCACCAACCCGATGCTTGGCCCCTCGCTGGATGGCGGGTCGTCGACCTCTCGAGCGGTATCGCTGGTCCCTACTGCAGCAAGCTGTTGGCCGATGCCGGAGCCGATGTAATCAAGGTCGAGAGCCCCGACGGCGGCGACCCGCTGCGGAACTGGACCGCCTCGGGAACTGCAGTGCCCACGGGTGAGGACGGCGTTCTCTTTCAGTTCCTGCACGCCTCCAAGCGCAGTATCGCCCTGGATCCCGCGCGCGCCGAGGACAGGGAGAAAATCCTCGGCCTGGCCGCACGAGCCGACCTGCTCATCGAAGACCACGGCCCGGGCGGCCTCGCCGAACGCGGCCTGGGGATCGAGGAGTTGCAGGCGGTGAACCCGCGGCTCTCGATCCTCTCCATCTCGCCCTGGGGCCTCGAGGGCCCCCACGCCGAACGGCCCGCCACCGAGTTCACCCTCCAGGCCGCGACCGGCTCCATCGACTACCGCGGCCTACCCGGCCGCAAGCCCGTGGCTGCAGGGGGGCGCATTGGCGAGTGGGCAGCGGGAAGCTTCGCCGCCCCGGCTGCCCTCAGCGCGGTCTTTTCCGCGCGCAAGACCGGCCTTGGACACCACGTAGATCTCTCGATCTTTGAGAGCATGCTGACCTGCCTGACCATCTACCACGACCTGAGCAGCCAGTGGTTCGAGGGCCCGCTTCCCCGTGGCATCGAGATCCCCTCCATCGAACCCGCAAGCGATGGCTACGTGGGTTATTGCGTCATCACCGGGCAACAGTGGACCGATTTTTGCGCAATGCTCGGCCGCCAGGATATCGCCGAAGACCACCAATACCTCGACGGTCGAGCCCGCATGGAGCACATCGACTTCATGCAGGAGATGATCCAGGGTTGGACATCTCAGCGCAGCGTCGAGGAGTTGATCGAACTCGCGGGACTCCTACGGATCCCGGTCGCCGAAATCGGCAACGGCCAGAGCCTGCCCGAAATGGAACAGGTCAAGGCCCGGAAAATCCTGCGAGAAGGACCGGGCGGCTTCCTCCAGCCCCGCCCTCCCTACCAACTGGGAGCCGCGCCCCTGCGCCCGCCGGCCCCCTCGCCTCGGCTCGATGAACACGCCGAGGCGATCCTGGGTGAGTTGGCAGCGGCGCCACCCCCCCAGCCCGAGGCGGACCCCTCCGCCGACCCACTCCCCCTGGCGGGCCTGCGCGTGGTGGACCTCACCGCATTCTGGGCCGGCCCGGTGGCCGCCTCCTACCTCGCCGATATGGGTGCGGATGTAGTCAAGGTGGAGTCCGTCCAACGCCCGGACGGCATGCGCTTCGCCGGCGCCGTGCCCAACGATGAAATCTGGGAATGGTCGCCGGTCTTCCACGGTGCAAACCCTGGCAAACGCGGGATCACCCTGGCCTTGGACACCGAGGAGGGCATGCAGATCCTCCGAAGAATGCTCGCCGAGGCCGATATCGTGATCGAGAACTATTCGGCCCGGGTGCTCGAGAACTTCGGGCTCGGCTGGAACGACGTCAGTCAAATCAACCCGCGCATCATCATGGTTCGAATGCCGGCCTTCGGGCTCGAGGGCCCCTGGCGCGATCGAGCCGGCTTCGCCATGACGGTGGAGCAGGTGAGCGGGCTTGCGTGGCTCACTGGCTACTCCGATCTGCCCCTTGTGATTCGGGGGGCGTGCGACCCCATCGGCGGCATGCACGCCGTCTATGCCCTGCAACTTGCCCTCGAACATCGCCGACGCACCGGAAAAGGACAGCTTGTCGAGGTCCCGCTGATGGAAGTCGCGATCAACCTGGCTGCCGAGCAGGTCATGGAATTCTCCCATTACGGTCAACTTCTGATCCGAGACGAAAACCGGGGACCGGTTTCGGCGCCTCAGGGCGTCTACCGAACAGCCGAGGCCGACGAACTCATCGCCTTGGCAATTCCCGACGATGCCCGCTGGCGAACCTTGCGCGAAATCATGGGCGACCCGGAGTGGTCTCAGAACCCGGAGCTGGATTCACGCGAGGGGCGCCGTGCCCAACACGATGCCATCGATGAAGCGTTGGAGGCTTGGCTGACCACCCAGCCCCGAGAAAAGATCCTCACCGCACTCCAGAAGGCAGGCATTCCGGCCGAGACCCTCATCAATGCCCACTCCCTGTCCCCGAACCCCCAACTCGAGGACCGTGGGTTCTTCCAGGTGATGGAGCATCCGCGCTCGGGCGAGGCGCGCTACCCTAGCCTCCCCATGGCTTTCTCGGGGCTGCCTCGGGCCCTACACCGTCGCCCACCCCCGACCTTGGGGCAGCACAACGACGAAGTCCTCGGACGAGAACTCGGGCTGACGTCGGAAGAATTGGCGCGTTTGCGCGAGGAGGGGATCATTGGTGAGCGCCCTTCCTTTATGTGAGCTCTCCCGCCAACGCCTCCCGAGCAAGTCGGCCTCATCCCCGGGCGCTGCCCTCGCCCTCCTTCTGCTCGTCGGCTTCTTTATCGTCGCCATCGCCCCCAATGGCCTGGCCGCCGACTACCAGGAAGCGTACACCCAGTACAAGCAAGCCCTGACCGAGAAGGATCTCGAGAAGGCGCTCCTCTACGCGCGCAAAGCCCACACCCTGGCGCAGCAGGAACTCGGCCCGCGCCACGCCAGGACCGGCATCCTTTCCTACAACCTCGGTGCCGTCAGCTTCCAACTCACCCGCTACCGGGATGCACTCGTTCCTCTCCAGCAGGCGGTGAGCATCTACTCCGAGGTTTACGGCCCGGAATCCGAGAAAAACCTGCTCCCCCTGGGCAAACTCGCCGAGACCACTCGGGCCCTGGGTGCCCTGCCCTGGGCCGAGCGTCACTGGACCCGAAGCGTCGAAATCCTCGAAATCAACAAGCCGCGCACCTCGCCTGAAATCACCGAAATCCTTCTCGAACTGCTCGAGGTCGCCCAGGACCTTGGGGAGGCAAAGCGGATGCGAAGCTACTCAAAGCGCGTCCTCTACAACCTCAATGCCGCCGGAGTTTCCGACAGCGTGCAGATGGGTGGCGTCCACATTAGCCTGGCGATGGCAGAGATCATGCTCGGCAATGCAATTCCTGCCAATAAGAACCTCGAGCGTGCGATCGAACTCTATGAAACGCATCTCCCCCCCGATGATTCCAAACTGCTCGACCTCTATGCTTTCGCTGCCGATGCCTTCGAACAAACCGGCCGACCCGGCCTAGCTCGAAAGTGCAGACGCAAGCTTAAAGAGTCCGAGAGCTAGAGAACCCAGGGAGACACATGCAGAAAGATCGTTTTCAACCCAGGTCCCGAACGGCCCTGCCCCTGGTGATCGCCGGGCTTTTCCTCGCTTTCGGGATCCGTGCCGAAGAAGTTGTGATCATCCCCGATATATTCACCGTCATCAATAACGGTCGCGACATCCCTGGGAGTCTCGACAGCGCCATCCTATCGGCCAATGGTGGGGCGAATACCGACAACATCATCGAGTTCATTCCGGACGACCTGGAATTCCTCACCCTCACTCTCGGCCAAGACGCCCCCTTGCCCGAAATCGACCTGCAACTCCTGGATCCCGGGACCGAACGCCAGGTCACCCTCGATGCCACGGGAACGATCAGTTTCTGGATCACCACCGCGGAAGACGTCGGTGCAGACTTCGTATTGCTGCACGTCGAATCCGGCCAGGCCACCCTGGTCGATCTCGACATCTTCGGTAGCGCCCAAGTCGACAGTGAAGATGTTTCCTCCCAATTCGTGGTCGACGCCGACGCAACACTCGGTTTCAATTACAGCTTCGAGTACCAGATTGGCGACGATATCAACGGCGAGGGCAGCCTGGTCAAAGAGGGAGACACCCTGCTCGACCTCCTGGGCGTCAACACCTACACCGGAGGCACCCAGGTCCTTGGGGGTGAACTGCGCGGCCACGGGGAAGGAATCCAGGGGAATATTTCCGTGGCGAAGGACGCCGCCCTGACCTGGAAGGATGACGCCATCAGCCAATTCTCATATATCGGCGAGATCACCGGCGAGGGGCGCTTCACCAAGGACGGCACGCGCACCCTCCGATTCGTCGACGGCCAGGGAAGCGTCGCCGTCGACCAGGGGATCGAAATCCTGGCGGGCATCCTCTACGGAGAATCCACCACCATCACCGGAGATGTCGCGGTGGCCCAAGACGCCACCCTGCAACTCTATGGCGCGACGGCGGACCCCGACTTCTCGGGCAACATCAGCGGAGCGGGCCAGGTCGAGAAGATCGGCCTCAACGACCTCCGACTCTCGGGAGCGAACACGTTCACCGGAGGGCTCCTGGTCACCGCCGGGCGAATTTTGGGCGACGCCTCGAGCTTTCCCGGCAACATCGAGCTCGACGGATCAACGACCGAGGTCCTTTTTGAACAAGCCGAGGATGGGGTCCATTCCGGGGCCATCACGGGCCTGGGCAGACTGACCAAGCGAGGAATCGACTCGACGCTCACCCTGACCGGCACGAACAGTTATCAAGGGGGCACCAGCGTCCAGGAGGGAACCCTGCGTCTCGACACTTTGAGCCTGCCCGACCACGTGGAGGTGAGCGGAGGAGCCAACGTCGATTTTTCGCTCAGCGACGGGCAGACCTACAGCCATATCGTGAGCGGCGCGGGCAATTTCGTGAAATCCGGATCAGGATCGTTGAGCCTCGCCGCCGGTCAGGAATACACCGGCGAAACCCAGGTGAGCCTGGGAAGCCTGCGCCTGCTCGGCGATTTGACCTCGACCTCAAATATCATAGTGGAAGCCGGCGGCAGCCTGGTCAACGCGGCGGGCGCCCTGGAACTCGGCAGCGAACTGACCAATCGCGGCCTTCTCGACTTGGGCGGAGCCACGGACAGTGTAAGCCTGGCGAGCGAAGTCATTTTCGAACCGGCCGCAGAACTCGCGGTAACCGTCAACGACCAGGCCCAGGCCTCCCTTCTGAGCGCAGGAAATAATCGCGTCCTTCTCGACAATATCGTGGTCTCCATCACACCCTCCCCGGGGCTCTACGACTCGATCGAGACCTATGAAATCATCGAGGCCTTCGAAATCTGCACCCCAGACTTCTGCGACTTCAACGGAGGAACCCAGGGCATTGGCACAACGGCGCCCGACTTTGCGTTTCTGGAAATCGGACCGCTCACCGTACAACCCCGGGATGGGGGCACCCAAAGGCTGACCTTCACCCTTGTACAGAACGCCAACCGGCTCGACGACTACGCCCAAACCCCCAACCAAAGGGCCACGGCCCCCGCCTTTGACCAACTCCTCAACTCGGGCTCACCCGATGCCCTGGAGATCCAGGAGAGCCTGAATATCCTGACGGCGAGCCAGGTCCCCGGTGTACTCAACCAAGTAGCCGGCGAAAGTCTGGGCGCTTTCACCAACCCCCGCCTGGCCAATGCCACTGCCTTCGGACAGGCGATCTCCCGGCGCTTTACCGCAAACGATTACCGCGCGGGCAGCCTGAACCGAAAGCAGGCACTCCGGGGAGCAGCCGGCAAACCCTTGGCCGCTGCCGGAGCGGCGGGGACCGAAGAAAGCTCGACCCGAGGGGCCGGGGGATGGCTCGATGCCGGAGGCTTTTTTTCGCGGCGAGCTGGCGAAGTCAACGCCTCGACGATCAAGAGCGATAGCGGCGGAATCGCCGTGGGCTTCGATAGCGGCCTGGGCGAGAGCGAGGAGGCGCGACTCGGCGTCGGCTTCGGCTACACCCGCTACTCCCTGACGGGCAATCGGGGGCTCAGCGCCGAGGGCAACACCTACCAAGCCGCCCTTTACGGGAGTTGGGAAGGCGATCACTACTACGCCGGCTTTGCGGGTCGCTACGCGTATACCGATTTCGAGACCGACCGGCGAATCGCCTTCGAAGACATCAACCGCCGGGCCGGGGCTCGTTCATCGGGCCAGGAGGCCGGCTTCCTCGCCGAGGCCGGCGTGCTTTTGGGGGACCCGACCCGACTGGCCTACCGCCCCATGGTTCGCCTCCAGTACAACCGGCTGACCCAGGATGCCTTTCAGGAAAACGGCGCTGGGGACCTCTCCTTGGCGGTCCGGTCCGAGAGTTTCGACTCGTGGCAGACCACCCTGGGCGCACGCATCAGCACCCTCTTCACCCTGAACGGTGAATTCGGCATCGAGCCCGAATTTCGTGCGGGCTGGACCCATGATTTCGGGAACCTCGCCCGACCCGTAGCCGCGAGTTTCTACAACGTGCCCGGGGCCGCCCCATTCGTCACCAAGGGTGCCCCGGCCGACGACAACCAACTCTTCGTCGGTACCGGCTACCTCATGAGTATCGCCGAAACCCCCCTGGTCGGCCTCGACTACGACTACTACACGGGAAGCGGTTATGACCTCCACGTGATCTCCGCCGAGTTCTACCTGCGCTGGTGAACGCGGGAGCCGCGCGTTCGGCGCCTGAATTCGCGAACGCCTACTCCCTGGCTCCGGCCACCACCCCGGCCTCCCGGAGCCTATCGATCTCTTCGGGCGGGTGGCCGAGTTCCGCCAAGATGGCGTCGCTGTCGGCTCCGTGGGCCGGGGCCATATTGCGTTGCTCGCAGGGGCGGCCGCCAAAATCCACCGGAGTGGCGGGCAACAGGGTCGTCCCCGCGCCATCGGGAACCTCGACGAAGCCTCCGGCTGCGTGGGCTTGGGGATCCTGGAGCACCTCCTGAATGGTCTGCACCGGTGCCCACCAGAGATCTTCTTCGGCGTCGAAAACCTCACCCCACTCCTCCCGGGTGCGGGTGGCAAAAATCGCATCCAACAGAACAATCAGTTCGGGGGCATTGAGCGCACGGGCGGCCTCCTCCTTGAAGCGGGGGTCCTCGATCCATTCGGGGTGCCCAGCTGCCCGAGCCAGGGCCGGCCAGTGCCGCGCCCCCTCCAGACCGACCAACCAGAACCATCTGCCGTCACTGTCCTTGTAGTTGTTCATCACCGGGTTTCCCATGGTGGCGCGGTTTCCAAGCTGAACATCGACGCCAAAGCGCAGGCTCACCGCCATATCGAAGCTCAAGGTGTACATGCCCTCGCGCAACAGAGACGTCGCGACGAGCTGCCCCTCCCCGGTCCGTTCGCGCTCGAAGAGAGCCGCCGAAATCGCGCCGGCGGCAGCGAGCCCCGTATTATGATCGCCCATCCCCCCGCGCTGAAAGGGCGGGGGCTGCCCCTCCTGAATCAGGGAGGCCGCGATCCCCGCCCGGGACCAAAAAGCGGCGACATCGTAGGCGGCGCGATCCGCATCGGGGCCCTCGAGGCCGTACCCCGTGATCGAGGCGTAAATCAGCCGGGGGTTGCGCGCGCGCAGGGTGTCCGGATCGAGACCCAGGCGCGCGAGGGAAGCAGGCCGCACGTTGCTGATGAAAACATCGGCATCATCGATGAGCTCGTAGGCGAGTGCCTGCCCCTGGGAGTCCGCGATATTGATGACGATGCTTCGCTTGTTGCGATTATCATTTTCGAAAATTGGGTTAAAAGGCATATCCGCACCCAACAGTCGGTCGAAGAGGCGCGAGGGATCCCCCACTCCCGGCGGCTCGATCTTGATCACGTCGGCCCCCCAATCACCCAGGATGCAGCCTCCGGCGGGGCCCGCGACCCAGACCCCCAACTCAACGACTTTTATCCCTGCCAACGGACCTGCCATCACTGTCCCTCCCCATTTCCTTGATTGAACGAACGTCGAAGCTAACGAGCGCGAGGCGCAGCCGCATCCGACTCGATGCGGTCGATCAAGCCCCAGTCCAGCGCGGTTTCGGCGTCGATTCGCTCGCCGCCGAGAGCCAGCCAAGCGGTGCGCTGGCGGCCGATCCTTCGGGGCAAGCTGACCGTTCCCCCAGCCCCGGGCACCAATCCCATGGCCAACTCCGGAAGTTGAAAGAAAGCGTCGGGCGCCGCGCTCACTCGGGAAACAAAGGCCGGCAACTCCACCCCGGCCCCGATGCACGCCCCGTGGACCCGCGCCCGGCAACGATCGGCGAGTCGAGCGAGGAGTCGGCCGGGATTCCGGATACTGCGCACGGTGTGGGCCGTCGCGGGGTCGGGAAAGGTTCCGAATTCGTCGAGGTCACCGCCGCTGCTAAAGGACGGGCCCGCCCCGGCCAGGACGATCTCCTCGATCTCCTCGTCCCAGACCGCGAGTTGCAGGCCCTCCACCAGACCGTCGCGCAGCGCCACGCCGAACGCGTTGTGGCGAGCCGGGCGATTCAGGGTCAGGAAGAGCGTGGCGTCCACCCGCTCCACCTGAACCGCGGGTTCCCCGGTCTCCTCGGAGGGGGTAGGAGAGTGGGTTTCGAGCCACTCGGCGAATTCCGGCCCGGCCTGAAGAGTCGAATAGACCAGGGACTCGGCAATCAAACCCTCGTGGATGCTCAACTCAGCGTTGTGGCGGAGAAGTTGCACGAGAGCCAGGGCGGCCCGGGGGCGTGCGCGAATGCGGGCAAGGATCGACTCGAGCCCAGCGGCGTCTCCGGGCAGCACCACGTCGAAGGCCGACATCAGGGCGGCGGCCGCGGGGGATGGATCCGCCGGAGCCAGAGCCACCGTGGGGCAGGCCAACTCGCTGAGCGCCTCGGCGGCGGCTTCTACCCGGGTCGTGGCTGGCGCCCGCCGATCTTCCACCGGGAGATCCACCACCAATACCCCGTCCCCGGTCAGGGGCGCGAATTCCTCGAGGGCGTAGGGGGAGAGGAGACGATCCAACGCCTCGGGGAGCGAGAGGAAGCGGGGTTCCTCCGCGACCCGAATCACCCGGCCATCAGCCGGGAGCGCACCGTCCGGCGCAGCAATTTACCCGTCTCGTTATACGGCAACTCAGGCCAGAAATCGAAGCTCTCGGGGGTTCGCGACGAACGCAAGCGATCCTTCACCCATTGCTGAAGTTCGGCCTCAGAGGCCGAATCGCCCGCCTTGTAGACCACCGCAGCCACGACCTTCTCGCCCCATTGCTCGTCCGGGAGTCCGACCACAGCGGCGTCGGCGATGGCTTCGTGTTTGAGCAGGACATCCTCGATCTCGCCGGGAGAAATATTCTCACCCCCGCGAACGATGATGTCGTCGATTCGGCCCTCGATGAAGAGATATCCGTCCTCATCCAGGGAGCCACCGTCCCGAGTGGGGAAAAACCCGTCTTCCTGAACCTGGCTGCCCTTCCCTAGGTATTCGCCGGAGACCTGTTCCCCCCGCACGTAGATCTCTCCACGCTCATTGGCTCCGAGAGCATTGCCCTCATCGTCGCGAATTTCGACCTCGATGGCCGGCAGGGGCTGCCCCACCGAGACCAGGCGGCGACGCACCTTGGGATCGTCGCTGACGATGGCGGCGCGGTGATCCTCGGGACCGAGAATCGAAATCGTCGAGCTCGTTTCCGTCAACCCATAGGCGTTGGCAAAATTCGTTTCCGGGAAGAGTTCCAGTGCCCGCTCGATCACCGACTGGGGCATCTTGCCGCCGCCATAGGACAGCGCGCGCAGGTGCGGGAGATCGGCGCTTCCCTCACCCTCGAGCAACTCGACGATCCGGGCCAGCATGGTCGGCACCACGAAGGCGTTGGTGACCTGCTCCTTACGAGCCAATTCGAGCCAGGCCTCGGGCGTAAAATTCGGCAACTGAACGATGCGACGGCCCGCGTAGACCGAGCTGGCGATCGCCGCCATCCCGGCAATATGGTAGGGCGGGACACAAACCAGGGCGGCATCATTTTCGTCGGCGGACATAAACTCCACCGACATCAGGATATAGCTGACCAGGTGCTTGTGACGGATCACCGCCGCCTTGGGCGGACCCGTTGTCCCGCTGGTGAAGAGTAGGATCGCGATTTCATCGGGGTCCATGGACCACTCGCGTTCCAAAGACTCGGCATCCTTAGCACGAGCGCTGGCCAGGTAATCACCCCGTCCGATCACTTCGAGGCCCGAGCGACCGGCCAGGCTGTCCACTCGGTCGGCGTCGGTGATGAGTTGCCCCGGCAGGATCTGCTCGAGCAAGCGGTCGAGTTCGTCGCCCGTCAGGCGATAGTTGAGCGGGACGAAGGGCTTGCCCGCCCAGGCCGCGGCAAAAACCGCCACGGGTAGGGCTGGGCTACTCGTATCGAGAATCGCGAGGTGATCGAGCTCGCTCGCCCGCAAGCGGGCAGCCGCCCGGCCCGAGGCCTCGAAGAGCTCGCCGTAGGTCAATCGAACGTCGCCGCTCACCACGGCCACCCGGTCGCCCATCCCCTCGGCGGCCATCTCCAACAACATCATCAAATTCATCGTGAATTCCCTGGCTTGGGTTCCTGGCTTAGGATCCGGGCTTTGGTTCCAGCGTTAGTCGGACGACGGGAGAGGCTTGGCGCCCTTCACGGTCAAGAGAGCTCCGCCCACGCCCAGCGATCCTTCACCGGGCTTCGTGCACAGGATCTCAAGATCACCGGCTTCGTTCACGTAGCGCTTGCCGATCTGGGTGCCCTCGGCGGCGCCTTCCGCGATGGAGCCTCCGTCGGGAGTATCCGCGCCCAACTCCGCCAACGGAGCTCCGCCGCACGTCACTTCCACATCGTCTTTGGGCGCCGCGACCACCATCACCTCGGTGCTGCACACGCTGCTCTTCAAACGGGTACCGGCCTTGAGGACCGCCATATTTTCTCCCTTTCGTCTTGCCCGAACGAATCCGGGTTCTTCGCTCCCCCGGCTCCTTGGCCGGGGCATCTCCTGGCTCGCGATCCGTGCGGCCTCTCCGCACCGATCCCGCTTGGGGACCTGCCCGCCGCTGGATTAAGAGCAACGAGGCCTACGCCACCGAAAGCGCCACCGCATCGAGCGGGGTCGGGAAAATAGCCGCAATGGGCGGCGGATGTTAGCCTTGTCTTCCCGGGTCCTGGGGTCCTTGCAGCCCGGCTGAAGTTCTGTCCCGGCAGGGCCCCGCCCGACGAGCGAAATCCGACGCCGTCGGTCCGGCACCCGATCGCACCGGAGCCCAAAGCATGCCCGCCCCCCTCACCCCCTCAGCCTCGGACTACGCCCGAGACCTGTTGGCCGACTGCGGAGTGGCCCCGGCCCCCCTGCCCAAAAGCTCGGCGCTCGACCCCGGACTCTCTCCCGCGGCCGAATGGGCTCGCTCGGGAGCCATGTCTCTGACGGGCCCGGCGGCCGGCCCGCCGGCCTTGTCGCCGGGGCCCCTGGCCCTGGCCGCCCGGGGCGCGGCCCTGGCCCTGGCGTCCCTGGCCCCGGAGAGCCCCGACCTCGCCCGCCTCGACGGCCCCGCCCTGCTCGGCGAACGGGCAGCGCGCATGAACCTCACCCGCCGGGGACCCATCGCACCGGGGGGTGGCTGCCGTCTGCTCGCCGCTCGGGACGGCTGGCTGGCCGTCAACCTACCGCGTTCGGACGATCGGGAACTCCTGCCGGCCTGGCTCGAGCGCACCCCGCAGCCTGGAGAAGACCCGTGGGCATTCGCCGAGCGGGTGCTCCCCCAGCGAACAACCGAGGCCTGGGTCAACCGGGGGCGCCTTTTGGGACTGGCCCTGGCCGCCCTGCCCGCCCCCGCGCCATCCCCGGCCCCGGAGCCGTGGCTTCGAATCGGCCCCGGCACCCCCCGCCCCGGACCGGCTTCGACCTCGCCCCGGGTGCTCGATCTTTCCTCGCTCTGGGCCGGCCCGCTCTGCGCCCAACTCCTCGCCGCAGCGGGCGCCGACGTCATCAAGCTCGAAAGCCGGGGGCGCCCCGATGGGGCCCGGCGGGGTGAAACCGGCTTCTACGACCTCATGAACGCGGGCAAACAAAGCGTGGTCCTCGACCTCGACTCGCGCCCGGGCATGGCCGAATTCCACCGGCTTCTCGAGTGGGCTGAGATCGTGGTGGAAAGCGCTCGCCCCCGGGCCCTGGCTCAACTCGGAATCTCCGCCGAGGATCTGGTCGGCGGAGGTTCGGGTCGCGTCTGGCTCTCCATCACCGGGCACGGGCGCCAAGGCGAATGCGGTCACTGGGTCGGCTTCGGAGACGACGCTGCGGTGGGTGCGGGCGCGGCCATCCGGTACGGGGACAGCGCTCCTCCCTCTTTCTGCGGGGACGCCATCGCGGATCCGCTCACAGGCCTTCATGCTGCGGTCGCCTCTCTCGCCCACCACCGGCGGGGCCGGGGAGCCCTGCTCGACGTCTCCCTCTCGGCGGTCACCCGGCACGCCCTGGCCGCGGCCGGCCCCGAGACCGGGGTCGAAATCGCCGCCCACCACCGGGGTTGGCAGGTGCTCACCGCAACCGGGGTCGAGGCTGTGGCGCCGCCCCGGGCCCGAGAGAGCCGGGGTCCAGCCGCTGCCCTTGGCGCCGATACCGCCCGCCTGCTCGCCGCCGTGGCCCAACCAACCCAGCCCGGCACCCGCTCATGACCCCGCTCCTCATCGAGAACGCGGAGATCAATGGCGCCCGGGCAGCCCTGCGCATCCGCGACGGACGCATCGCCGACCTGGGCCCGACGCTCGGGCCCGAGTCCGGCGAGGCACGCCTGGATGCCCGAGCCGGCGCCCTGCTGCCCGGCCTCCACGACCACCATATCCATCTGCTCGCCCTCGCCGCCGCCCGGGACTCGGTGGCCTGCGGCCCCCCGACGGTGGGCAACGCATCCGAATTGGAGACGGCTTTGAAAAAGGCCGCTTCCCAAGCTCGCGAAGCCGAGGGAAGCGCCCGCTGGGTGCGCGGCGTCGGTTACCACGAGAGCGTCGCCGGCCCCCTCGATCGCCATCGTATCGATTCGATGGTGGATGACGTCCCGGTTCGCATACAGCACCGAAGCGGCGTCTTCTGGTTCGTCAATTCCAAGGGCCTCGCCGCCCTGGACCTGGGGACCGAGGGCCCCGGGAAAACGGCGAAAGACCCGGACGCCGAAGACCGGGCCCAGGGCCGTTTGCGCCGGGCCGACCCCTGGCTGCGCGAGCGCATGGGTTCCGCCAGCCCTCCCGGTCTGGGCGAAGTGGGCGCCGAACTCGCCCGTCTCGGAGTGACCGGCGTCTGCGACGCCACCCCCAGCAACGGCCCGGAGGCCTGGGCGCTCCTGGCCGCGGCGAAGGTCTCGGGGGAATTGCCCCAGCGACTCCGGGTGATGGGGGACCCGAGCCTGCCCTTGCACCGAACGCCCTCCATGCACTGCGGCGAACTGAAGGTGATGCTCGACGAGGACCACCTCCCCGAAGAGCACGCCCTCGTCGACAAAATTCGCCAGGCCCACCGCGACCGGCGCCGGGTGGCTTTTCACTGCGTTACCCGAGCCGAAATCGTGATGGCCGCCGCCGCCCTCGAGAGCGCCGGGGGCGGGCCCGGCGACCGCATCGAGCACGCCAGCCTGGCGCCCCCGGATATCGTGGAATGGCTCGCGAGGCTCGGGGTCACCGTGGTGACCCAACCGAATTTCTTGCTCGAAAGAGGGGACGTCTACCGCCGAGAGGTTCCCCGGCACGACCAACCCTGGCTCTACCGCGGCCGGGGTTTCATCGAGGCCCAGGTGCCCCTGGGCGGAGGCACCGATGCCCCCTTCGGCGCGTGCGATCCCTGGGCGGCCATGCGGGCCGCGGTGGAGCGGCGCTCGGCCGGGGGAGCCGGCATGCGCGTCGAGGAAGAGGCTTTGACCCCCGAGCAGGCTCTCGGCCTCTTCACCTCGCCGCTCGAGGCACCGGGCCAGCCGCGCGGCCCCCTGGCCGCCGGACAGCCCGCCGACCTGATGCTCCTCGATCGCCCCTGGCGCCAGGCTCGGCTGCGCCTGGACGCCAAGGACCTGAGCGCCGTGTGGATCGACGGAAAACGAGTTTGGGGACGAACTGAGTCGGCTCTAGAGCCCCTCAGGGCGCCCTGAGAGCCTCTTTTTCCCCGAGGGGCAGCGGATAGCGCAGCCCCCGGAGCCGCCCCTATACTCGCGCCGCGCGCTGGGGGGCGAGGCGGCCCCTCCCCTAAACCGCCCCCGCCAACCATTTCCGGACGAGTCGTGGGCCGCTTGGGCCGCCTCCTCGGAGAGCAGGAAGACCGGCCTCATTCCCCATGCCTACGCCCGACAACACCCAGATTCGGAAAGCGGCCCTCGTGCTCGCCACGATCGGCCTCTGGGCCCTTGGGACGGTGGGCTGCGGCGAGTCTCTGGCCGAACCCGCCCCGTCCCCGGCGACCAAAGCGCCGGCCTCAACAACACCCGAGCGTACGAGCCTGGTTTCCCTCGCTCGCCTGGAGCCCTCGAGTCGGGTCGTGAACGTCGCCGCCGCTTCCAACGACGTGATCCAGCAGATCCTCGTCCAGGAGGGGAGTCATGTCCTCACCGACCAGGTACTCGTCTTGCTCGGAAGCTACCCGCTCCGCGCCGCCGAACTCGAGGCCGCACGTATCGACTTGGAGCGCGCGCGCCTCGAACCCCTGGAGGTGGACGCCCAACTCGCCCGAGTCCGCGCCATCGAAGCCGAACTCGCCTACGCCCGGGAGGAGGTCACGAGCCAGGAGGGGCTGAGCCGCAAAGGTTTTAGCGCGGGGAAGGAGTTCCGGGACGCCCAGCTCCAGGTACGGCGGGCCGAGGAGCATCTCCACGAAGCCCGCGCCCTCCTCGAACGGAAAACCGCCAACGTGGACCTCGTCCTTCGGGAAGCCCAAAACCAGGTCACCCAGGCCGAGTCGCGCATGGGAAGCACCATGATCAAGTCGCCCATCGCCGGCCGTGTCCTACGGATCCTGATGAAGCAGGGCGAGCGCGTCGACATGAACCCGGTGCTGAGCATCGGGGACACGAACAACATGGTGGCCGTCGCCGAGGTGCATGCCAACGAAATCCGGTTGGTGGAAGTGGGCCAGAAGGCAACCTTCACGAGCCCCGCATTGCCCGACTCCTTGGAGGGGAGCGTCTCTTCGGTGGGCGAAATGATCTTCAGCAATAGCGTGACCGGCGAGGACCCCACCGCGCCTCGGGGGCTGCGCATCGTCCAGGTACGGGTTCTCCTCGAGAAGAACGAGTTGGCCGAAAGGATGACCAACCTCGAGGGTCAGCTCCGTATTCACCTGGGGCCAGCCGAAGAGCCTTGAGCCCCGTATCCGCGTACACACGACGGAGCGGCCCCTCGCGACCGGTCCCCTTCTCCATCCAACTGGTGTCGCACAAGAAGACCCGTACCGCGGTGGCCGCCGCCGGCATCGGCTTCGCAATCCTGGTCATGTTCGTCCAACTCGGCTTCTACGGTGCAGTGCTGAATACGGCGCTCGCTGTTTCGGGCCGCTTCGACGCCGACATCGTCTTGATCTCACCGCGCTTCGCCTATCTGGGGGCCACGGGCACGATCCCCGCCAGCCGCCTCTACCAGGCCCAAACCCAACCCGAAGTCATCGGGACGACCCCCGTCTACTTTCGCTACGCGAATTGGCGAGACCCGGTCAACGGTGCCAACTGTCGGCTCTTTGCCATCGGCTTCCCCATCGCCGCGGACACGGACACTTCGCCGTTGATCCTGCCCGGGGTGACCGAGCAATTAGAGGCCCTGAAACCCACCAGCACCGTCCTCCTCGATCGAATGACCCGCGATAAATGCGGCCCCCGAGATCCCGACGGCAAGGTCGAAGTGCGCAACCAGAGCGCCCAGGTCGTCGGCGACTTCAAACTCGGCGTCGGTTTCCTCGCCGCCGGCGCCATGCTTATGAGCGACGACACATTCTCCCGCTTCTTCGCCAACCACCCCCTGGACTCACCCCATCTCGGATTGGTTCGCCTCGCACCGGGCAGCGATGTCGACCAGGTCGCCGAGGCCCTCAAGCAGACTCTTCCCAAGGACGTCCGTGTCATCACCCAAAGCGAACTGAACGATCTGCAAACTCAGCACTGGGTGGAGAACACCGCCGTCGGTGACATCTTTGGAATGGGTACCCTGGCCGGGTTCCTCGTGGGGTTGGTCGTGCTCTTCCAGATTCTCTCCACCGATATTCGCAATCACCTCCCCCTCTACGCCACACTCCGCGCCATGGGTTATTCCCAAAAACAGTTAATTCGCTACATCATCGAACAGGCCTGGATCTACGCCCTGCTCGGATTTGGCCCGGCTCTTTTCCTCAGCCTCGTCGCCTTCCCCCTGATCCAGGACATTACGGATCTCCCGATCTACATGACGCCAAGCTTGGTACTGGGCATTCTGGCTCTCAGCCTCATCATGTGTTCCCTGTCGGCGCTGATCTCGGCTCGCCGGCTCCAGCGAGCTGACCCGGCGGAGCTCTTCTGATGCTCAAACTCATGAGGGCAGTCGTTTTTTCGTTCAGGCTCCTGATGCACGAGCGAGGGCGCCTCATCGCCTCAGTGGGCGGAGTCACATTCGCCCTGCTCCTGATGCTGCTCCAAATCGGTTTTCGAAACGCACTTTTGGACAGCGCGATCCAGCTCCTGCGCGAAGTCGATGCGGATATCCTCGTCATCAACAAGGAGAAGGACCCCTTCCTTGCCCGAAACAGAATGCACAAGGAGAGGCTCTATCAGGCCCTTTCCGTCGAGGGGGTCGAAAGCGCTTCCCCTCTCTGGATCGCTCTCGAACAGTGGAAGAATCTCGAGGAGGAGACCCTGCACCCGATTCGGGTGATCGGCTTCAATCCCAGGGAGCCCACCTTTCTCATCGACGAGGTAAACGAAAACGTCGACAAGCTCAATCGCATCGGAACGGCATTTCTGGACTCCCACGCCCGGGATTCCTACGGCAAATTACCCGATGGCATCGCCCAGGTGAGCCTCCGGGAAATCGAAATCGTCGGCAGCTTTCCCTTGGGCACGGATTTCGAAGTCGATGGCAGCCTTCTTGTCTCGGACGAAACCTTTTTCGAGCTGACACGCCAGAGCCCTGACTGGATCGAAATTGCCCTACTCAGGCTCAAGCCTGGCGCCGAAATGAATCGGGTCCTCGAAAATCTCGCTCTCACACTTCCCGGCGATGTGCGAGCTTTCTCGAAAGCCCAACTGATCGACCGCGACCTCGACTATTGGCGCACGGGCACCCCCATTAGTGTCATCTTGCTCGTCGGCGTTGCCCTCGGCTTCGCGGTCGGAGTCGTCATCTGTTATCAGATTCTCTACACCGAAGTCCTCGACCACCTCGCCGAATTCGCCACGCTCAAGGCCATGGGCTACGGAGATAGCTACATCCAATTCGTCGTCATGGTCGAGTCCGTGCTGCTTTCCGCCCTGGGCTTCGTGCCTTCTCTCGTCCTGGGGTCGTTCATGCTGGCAGTCCTTGGCTGGAGCAGTGGGCTCCCAGCGGGCATAAGCTTGGGCGATGCTCTCAATGTGGGTCTCCTCGCCGTCAGCATGTGCACGTTGGCCGGAACCCTCGCCCTGCGCAAAGTCCGCAATCTTGAGCCTGCTGAACTCTTCTAAGCCGGGAGGAAGCCCGGGCGAAACGAATGTATCCTCAACTCGAGAATTTTCGATCAAGCGAGCGCCTGGAGCTTCCATGACTTCCGCAGCGAACAAGGCCATTGAAATCGCAGGGCTGGACTACTCGTTCGGAACGGGCGAAACCGCCAAGCAGGTTCTCTTCGAGATTGATCTCTCTCTCGAACCCGGTGAGTTCGCGATCATGACGGGGCCTTCGGGCTCGGGTAAGACAACCCTGCTCTCCTTGGTGGGTGCCCTGCGCCGGCCCCAGGGCGGACAACTGAATGTCCTGGGTCACGACCTCAATACCCTCGAGAGCCCGGGACTCGAAAGCTATCGCCAGCAACTCGGCTTCATCTTTCAGCTCCACAACCTCTTCCCTGCACTCACGGCCTTTCAGAGCGTCCAGATGGCTGGAGACCTTCACCCCGAAGCCGCCGACCAAATGGACGACCGCATTCGTGCGCTGCTGACCCAGCTCGGCCTGGGGGAACGGCTCGACTATCGCCCCCACCAACTCTCCGGCGGCCAAAGGCAGAGAGTCGCCATCGCCCGAGCCCTGGTACACCGCCCGGCCCTGGTCCTCGCCGACGAACCCACGGCGGCCCTCGACGGGGAAAACACCGAGATCGTTCTCGGGTTACTCGCTGAGCTCGCCCATGAGCGAGGCACCACCGTACTCATGGTCACCCAGGATGCCCGAGTTTTTGAGTCGGCGGACCGACTCATCAATCTCGTCGATGGTCAACTGGACTCAGACGTGCGGCTCTCCGAATGAGATCTGGCGAATCACGACCCGGCACCCCACCGTTTCCCTGCATCGACCCCTCGGCTACGGTCAAAGTCCTGGGATGTCGCGCGAGGCCGGGCCGGCGAATGGGCGAGGGAATTTTCAGTCAATGAGCGAACAAAATGTCCTGGCGATCGATGTGGGCACGTCCGAAATCAAGGTCGCCCTGGTTTCTCATACGGGCGAGATCCGCGACTGCGCCCGCAGCAGCCTCGAGGTGATCTACCCCGAGGCGGGATGGGCCGAACAGGACCCCTACGCGTGGTGGAGCGCAATCTCTTCCGCCGCCCGGGAACTCTGGAGCCAATCCAGCTTCGACCCGGCTCAGGTCTCCGCCGTCGTCTTCTCGTGCCAGATGTTCGGGGTTCTGCCCGTGGACTCCGCGGGCAAGCCCCTCATGAACGCCATGATCTGGCTGGACACGCGCTCCCGAGAACAGGCCCGGGAGATAACCTCGGGGCAGCCCCGGGTCGCAGGCTACGGACTCCCCCGACTCATCAAGTGGCTACGCGCCACCAATGGCGTGCCCAGCCTGGCCGGACGCGACACGATTTCCAAGTTTATATGGCTACGCGACGAAAGGCCCGAGTTGTGGGAGCAGACCGATTGCCTGCTCGACGTCAAGGACTACCTCGTCATGCGCTGCACCGGGCGGTCCACGACCACCTACGATCTGGCCAGCGGTGGGTGGCTCTTCAAGACTCGCAAGGGAGAACTCGGCTGGTCGGCCGAGATTCTTCGCATGCTGGATCTCGACACCGACCGCTTCCCCGAAGTCCTGCCCTCCACCGAGATTGTCGGTGACCTCGGTGCCGAGGCCGCCTCGGATCTCGGCTTGCCCCCGGGCGTTCCCGTGATTGCCGGCGCCGGCGACGTCCCCTCGTGCGCCGTAGGTTCGGGGGCCGTCAAGGATGGAGACGTGCATATCTACCTCGGCACCAGTTCGTGGGTCGCGACCCACCTCGACGACCGAGCCGTCAATCCCTTCGCGGCCACGGGCACCCTTTGCGCGGCGGAATATGGCAAGTACATCCTAATTGCCACCCAGGAGACAGCCGGTGCCTCGATGGAATGGGTGCGCAAGAAAATCCTCGGCAGCGAGACGGACTACGACACCATCAACCACCTGGTCGAAACCTGCGAGGCGGGTGCGGGGGGCGTGTTCTTCTTCCCTTGGCTCATGGGCGAACGCGTCCCGGTCGACGATGCCACCGTGCGCGGCGGGTTCGTCAATCTCTCTCTCGATCACGACCGGGGACACCTGCTGCGCGCGGTCTTCGAGGGCGTTGCGTACAACAACCTGTGGGCCCTGGGCGTCGTGGAGAAACTTCTCCGAGCCCCGGTCCCCAGCGTTCGAATCACCGGCGGCGGCGCCCAAAGCGATATCTGGTGCCAGATCATGGCCGATGTCCTCGGCAAAAGGGTCGAGCGGGTGGCCAACCCGCAATTCTGCGGGGTTCGCGGCGCTGCACTGATCGCCCTACGCGCCCTGGGCGAAATCGACCAACTCGACGCCATGAGCGATCTCGTCGAAGTCACGGATACCTTCGAGCCCAACCCCGGGAACCGTGAACTCTACGACAGCCGCTACCAAAGTTTTCTGGACTACTACAAGCGAAACCGAACTTGGTTCCGCTCGCTCAACGAGGATCTTGCGGCGGGGGATCCCGATCCAGACGAGCCGCCTGAATCCATGTGAGCCCGACGGCCCCGAGGAACATCAGGCCGACGTAGATCGCAATGCCGAGCAGAACCCACTCCAGCCCTCCGAACCACCCGCCCAGGGCTATGGCAAAGACGTAGACGAACTCGAGGCCGACCACCGCCATCATGAGGCGATCGCCGAGGCTGAGCCGCTCGGGAATCTCACTGCGAAAATACGTGGCATCTCGATTTTGCAGGCTGAAATTGTCGCGCGTCTGGCGATTGAGGAGCAAGAGCACTGCGAGCCCCAGGGAGAGCGCGACGGCGTGACCGTCCCAGAACCCCCCGGCCTGACCGTCCACAAGGAGTCCAAGCGAGAGCAAGAGCAGGCACCAAAAGCTCATATCGATGGTCCCGTCGAGAATCGCGCCCAGGCGGCTCGTGCGGCCCAGGGTGCGCGCCATGTTGCCATCCACACAGTCCATGACGTGATAGAGGAAGCCCAGGCCCGCCACCCCGAGATAGGCGTGCTCTCCCCCCCAATAGGCCATGGCAGGAAGGCTGAGCGCGATCACCAGAGAGAAGCTCGTCATCACGAGCACGGGGATCCCCAACCAGAGAAAGGGCAAAGCCACCCAAAAGGAAATCGGGCGATAGATGAGATAGCAGGGCAGATCACCCTGCATCTCGGCCCAGGCCTTCTCGGGTCCGTAGGACGCCTTCACGTCGGCGAGTGTGTATCGCACGGGGCTACCCCTCCTCCCCCAGCCTATCACCCTCGGATCAACCCGAGGTGAGTTCTAGGAAACCGTAAAAGACCGGGGTTACGAAGAAGAATGCGTCGTAAACGTCCAGCACGCCGCCCTGAGTAGGGACCAGGTTGCCGTAGTCCTTGACCCCGGCACGTCGCTTGAGCGCCGAGGCAAAAAGATCACCCCCGAGCCCTGCCAAACCGATCAGAAGCGCTGCGCTCGCGACGCGCAACGGGCCAAAATCGGGCACAGCGAAGGAAAAAGCGAAGCCCACAGCCACGGTCCCCAAGAGCCCACCCACAACGCCTTCCAGGGTTTTATTGGGACTCAACACCGGAAAAATTTTCCGCTTGCCGATCCCGCTTCCCACGAGGTAGGCGAAGACGTCATTGGCCTCGACCAGGCCGTAGAAGAAGATCGCATAGCCGAAGCCCTCTTCCCGCAGCCCAAGAGAAAGAAAGACGGCGAGGCACAAGCCGGGGTAGACAAAGCCGAGTCCCGTGCTGGTCACCCGGGCCAGGGGCGAGTCGGGGGCGGCCTGGCGGGAGGAAACGATCCAGCGCAGCGCCCCATAGAGCCCGAGAGCCACGGGAAAGAGCCAGCCGGCGGCATCCGGCGACTGGTAAACGAAAAGAATCGCGCCGAGCGTCACGGCGACCCCCACCCCGGCCCACGGACGCTCCCCGCCGACCTTCAGGGTGGCGTAGAGTTCCCGCGTGCAGAGCCAGGCGAGGACTAGAACTCCCGCCAAGAGCCAGCCGCCACCCAAATAAGCCGGGCCCCAGACTCCGGCCAGGATGCCGACTTCCACAAGGAAGCGCGTCCCCATTCGGGATTGGGAAGCTGTCCGACCCCGCACGGCCCACTGGCCCAGCACCCAAGCCCCGGCCACCGCGAAGATGGCGCCGAGGGTCAGAAGCAAGCGAAGCGCGATCTCCTGCTTCAAATCAGGCGCTTCCCTTCACGCCTTCGAGGTAGCGACCCAGGGCGGCAAGAAAGTTCTCGATATCTCGGGCATCGATGGCCCCCAGCACCGCCAACCGGAAGGTCGGCTGGGCTCCGGGCTTGCCGGGATAGATGGTGAAGCCCTCGGCATCGAGAGCATCGTGCATGCGATCAAAATCGTACCAGTCCCCGCTCGGCTCGTGGATAGCCACCAGAATCTCGCTCTGGTCCTCGTCCTCGAGCAGGAATTCAAAGCCCAGTTCAGCCAGCCCCGCCATCAGGGTCTGCATACTCTCCTGATAGCGCTTCTGGCGCGCGGGGATCCCTTCTGCCTCGAGTTCGACGAGCGCCTGATGAAGCGCCGATACCACCTGGGGAGGAACGGTAAAGCGGCTCTGGCCCGTCTTCTCGAGATGATCGTGCTCGGCCACCAGGTCCAACACGTAGCAGCGCCGAGGCGTCGGGCGAACCTCGTCGAGCAGCGCCCGGGTGGTGATGGCAATGCCCAGCCCCGCCATCCCCTGGACACACTTATTTGAGCTCGAGAAGAGCATGTCCACCGCGTGTTCACCCACCTCGATGGGCATCGCCGCAAAACTCGACATGGCATCGAGCATCAATTTGAGACCGTGAGCGTGGGCTCTCTCCACCAGGGCGTCCAAGGGATTGAGGAGGCCCGAGCTCGTTTCGTGATGGATGGCGAAGAGGTGGGTCGCCCTCCCCTGCTCTTCGGCGAGTACGGCATCGAGGGCCTCAAAATCGATCCGCTGCCCCCATCCCAATTCTACGCGCCGGTGGTCGATGCCGTGGGCGGCCGCGATTGCCGCCAAGCGTGTCCCATAGTCTCCGTTGTCGAGAATCAGCACCCGGCCACCCGAAGGGATCAGGCTAACCAGACCCGCCTCGAGCACTGTGGTCCCACTGCCCACTACGGGAATCGCAACCACCTGGTCGGGATCACCCGCCAGGGCCGCAAGGCGCTTTCGAACATCGGAATAGAGATCGCAAAAACTGCGCTCCCGGGGACAGATATCGGAGATCACCAGAGCCGCCTTCACCGAATCGGTGGTCGTCGCCGGGCCTGGGTTGAGCAAGACGTTTCGCTTGGGCATATCCATGCTTTTCTCCTGTGAACTAAATTTTGCGCGCCGAGTTCGCGGCTCGAGGGCTATGACGAATGATCGGCAGCCCGGCCGGAAGCCCAGCGGGGCCACACCTCATCTCGGACCCGGAGGTAGTGGTGTTCGTAGTCGACTTCGCCCCAGAGCAGGTCGGGAACCAGGCGTAGAGCCACCGGGCGCTGGCCCGCGGCTTCGACCAGGGCGTCGGTCTCATACGCCATCTGGCCATGGCCGTTTTCCTCGACAAAGCGCTCATAGGCTCTGACCATCTCCCGAGCCAGGGCATGCGAAATACGAACGATGCCCACGAGTTCTCCGTAGACCTCGCCGAGTTCGGCGGGATCCTTGGACATGCTCTGAAGGCAGCCGGAGGAGGCTTCAATCCAGACCTCATCGGTGGCACCGGTAGGACCTGAGGCCAGGAGGATATCGGGCGCTTCGTCCTCCAAGAGGACATCCAGGGCACGCTCTTCGTAGAAGAGGTCGCTCTCGAGGAGAAGGAAATCTTCATTCACGGCTTCGAGGGCACGGGCCAGCGACGCCATGCTGCCGGTGGTGGCGAACTCAGCGTTCTCAACCACCTCCAAACCAGGAAGCTCGGCGGCCAGGGCTTCGTAAGCCGACCCCATATGGCCAGAAACAATGACGATCCGCTCGATGCCCCTTTCCTGGAGCAAGCGAACCGAGCGATGGATCAACCCCTCTCCGCCGATTTCCACGAAGCCCTTGGGGCGATCCGAGAAAACATTCTTAAGCCGCGTTCCCATACCCGCCGCCAAGATCACCGCCGCTTTCGGTCGGTCGGTCATCAACCCCGACCTGCCACGGCATCCCGAAAGGCCAACGCGATCTCCTGGGGCGAAAGCGCCGGCCGCTCGAGGCCTTCGGCTTCCCGCTCGTCCACCGCAATCTGGAGCAGAACAGGACCTTGCCCGGCCTCGCTCCCGGCCCACTCCAGCGCTTCCGCGAGACCACCGACTCCGCGACAGTGAGCCGCTGCCCGGTAGCCACAGGCCAGGGCCGCAGCAGGAAAGTCCACATGGGGCGAAACTGTAAGCTGGCCTCCGGTGGAGGCGTAGGTTCCATTATCGACCACCACGTGGGTAAAGGCCCGGGGGGCCAGAGCGCCGATGGTGGCGAGGCTGCCCAGACGCATGATCAGCGCTCCGTCTCCGTCGAGGACGTGGACGGGTCGGCCGCCGGGCGCGCTGCGCTCGAGCCCCAGAGCGATGGCCGAGGCAAAGCCCATGGAACCCTGCATGGGAAAATGTCGGTCCACCATCCCGTGTGAGGAAACCTCTCGGGACATGAAGCCGGTAGTCGAAACCGCAAGGGCCTCGGGGTAACGCTCCAGCCAGGCACCCAGGACTTCGGTTCGACTCGGCAACTCCCCGCCGCCGAACGCCCGAGCCCGAGGGGCCTCGGAAATGACTTCCCGGGCCAGGATCGGAGCCGCCCGGCGAGTCCCTTCGCCATCCCCGTCGGCGGAAGGCTTCTGAAAGAGGCCGCGCGGAACAATCAGCGCCGCAGGGCGACGCTCCTTACGCATATAAGCCACCGCATCTTTGACCGCGGAATCCAGATCTGTCTCTTCGCGAAGCACCGTCGCCGGAATATCGAGCAACTCGAAGAGGCCCGGAGTCGCCGCTCCCATGGGATAGTGGTGAACCGCATCCTTCTTACCCGGCTCGCCCCGCCAGGAGACGATCATCAGCACGGGAATCTCATAGGGGACCGAGAGAGAAGCCAACGGGTTCACCGCGTTCCCCAGCCCGGAGTTCTGCATCATTGCGGCGCCCAGCCCACCCCCGAGCCACATACCCGCGGCGGCGGAGACCGCCTCACCTTCGACCGAGGCCGGGATATAATCGATCTCCGTCGATGCTTCGGCCTCAAGCGTCAGATGGTTGAGGATGGAGCAAGGAACGCCGGCAAGGCCGGTGATTCCCGCACCGAGCAGCGCGCGAAAGAGAACTTGCGGATCGAGGGGCAAGGGTGGAGCCTCCGCTCGGCCGAAGTCGGCCTGGCAAGGGGTTCAGACGTCGCCGCTGCGAGCGACATCGGCCAGGCTGTTGATATCGATCCAGCCGCCATGAATATAAATGACCCGGATGGCACGAGGGTCGGCCTGGGCGATCTCGTCGAGCAGCGCGCACAGGTCGAGTTGGCCGCTCCCGGGCCGGGCCAAGGTCGAGTCCAGAGCCTCTTGGAACGACTCCACCCCCTCACCGCGAACCCGAAGCATGCCGATCCACTCCCCGTGGGTCATATCCTCTGCCAAGCCCTCGGAGGCGGCTTCCAGCCAGTTCTCAGATTCGTCGTACGCGCTCGGAGCCGGACCGGAAACCTTCACCCGGTCGACACTGCGTCCCGACTCGAGGAAGGAACGCGAGCCGTCCACCACCAGGGTGATGGGTGCATCGGACGAGAGCAGCAGGTGCAGGATATAGCGCTTGAAGACCACATCGCCGTAGGCGATGACCGTGTCGCCCCTGATCGCGTCTCGGGCCACAGCCAGTGATCCCAATTCGCCGTTCTCTTCCCAATCGGGGTTGTCGAAGAATTTCGCGCCCGCCGGTGCGAGGGCCTCGGGCCGGTAGCCACGAACCACAGAAATATCCTTGATGCCCTCGGCACGCATACTCTGCAGCATTTTCTCGATGGCCGGCATGCCCGAAACGGGAATCATCGCCTTGGGCCGATCCGACGTAAGCTCATCGAGACCCGTACCCCGGGACGCAGCCAACACGAGAGCCGACACCCCGGACTCCTTGTGCAGATAAGTCTTCTCACCCTCGAGCAGACCGTCGGCATCCTGGAGTCGGAAGACTTCCTTGACCGGAGCGATTGCATCCTCGAGATCTCGCGCCGTTCCCTTTGCACCGATCTCGTTCGCCACAGACTGCATGGCACCGATCCCCGCGCGCAGCATATGATTCGCCCAGATCACCAGGGAAACGCCCGCCTGATCGAAGGCCTCCATGGGCGTGCTGTAATACGTGGTGGGCACACAGACCACCGGGGCCCGGCCGCTCCACTTCGACATGAAATCTTGAACCTGAGCAAAGGTGCGTTCCTTGGAGTGAATCAGGATCGCATCGGCGCCCGCGTCCACGTATCGCTCGGCGCGATCGATAGCCGCTGCGGTATCCAGACCAACAATCAAGGCCTCGGTTCGGGCCACCACGACGAAATCAGGATCCGTCTGAGCGTCCTTGCCCGCGCGAAGCTTGCCCGCGAACTCTTCCACCGGCGCCAGGGATTGTCCCTCCGAGCGCAGGAAGGAGTTGGTCTTCGGGAAAATTTTATCCTCGATGCAAACGCCGCCCACTCGGCGAACGCAGAGCTTGCGAACCAGCTGCTGAAAATGACTGAACTGGCCGTAGCCCGTATCGCCGTCGAAGAGGATCGGGATATTCGCCCGGGCGGTGATGCTCTCGAGCACCTCCAGCACCTCGGTCATGGTGAGTTCACTGTTATCCCGCAGACCCGCGGCGCAGGAGAGGGTCAGCGAACTCGCCCAAAGGCCCGAGAGACCGGCCTCCTCGACGATGGTGGCGGAGAGCGAGTTGTGGGCCTCCAGGATCTGCTCGACCCGGGGACTCTCCAAGAGCTTGCGGAGCTTCTTTGAATTGCTTTCCAAGAGGCTGTTCTGGTTCATTTTTTCGACCCCATATCCTTTTGATCAATCAAGTCAGATCCGGCCTGCAAACTCACTCGCTGCCGGAGGATAGCCCTGGCGACCCCGGTCGGTATCCCCCCCCGACCGAACCCGCCCTCAAGTGTTCGTCGCGCCGCTCCCGTCGATCCGGATTCGCGTCGCATTTTCGTACACGCTTTCAATTTTCTCGGCGACGCTGGGCCACGAGTAGGAGAGCGCCGTTTTTCGCCCGGCCTCACCCATTCGCTCGAGCACCACCCGATCGCGCAGCACCCGGCCCAGGCCTTCGGCCAAGGCTTCGGAATTCGGTTCGTCCACCAGCCAGCCATCGACGCCGTGGCTGACCACGTCCCGGTAGCCGGGAATCGCAAAGGCCACGGGTGGCCGCGCCGCGGCCATGGCTTCGAGCAGAACAATCCCCTGGCTCTCCTGCCCTGTCGCCGGCGAGCAGAAGACATCGCAGCTCGCGTAGTAGCCCGCCATGTCTTCGGGCGCGGCATATCCCTCGAAGTGGATCGCAGACCGGGCACCTTCGCTGAGTCCGGCGAGGTCGGCCTCGACTTCACCGGCCTCGGCACCGACGACCACCAACTGCAACCCCTCGATCTCGACTCGAAGCCGATCGAAGGCCCGGAGCAGGATCGAAAGTCCCTTGCGTGGATCCGCCCGGCCAACGAAGAGAATTTTAGGACGATGGTCATCCAGTGCGGCCAGGCGAGGAGCCTCGGGATGGAAACGCGCCGTGTCCACACCATTGGGAATGATTTCGTAATCACCCGGAAAATAGTGGGCGATGCTTCGGCGGGCCTCGGCGGAGACCGCAATCCGTGCGTGCATGCGGTCCCAGGCCGGTCGGGTGATCACCCCGAGCCGACGAAAAAGCGTCTCCCACAGGAACGACGGTTCGAAGTTCGCGTGAAAGGTCCCCACGGTGGTGCACTCCGACGCGTAGAGAGCAGCCACAGCCAAGAAGGGATCCATCGGCGCGTGAACATGAACCACGTCGAGAGCATGCCGCCGCAAATAGCTGCGAAAATTCAAGAGCTCCCGGCCCAGCACCATCCGGGAGAGCGCACCGTTGCTGGTAAACTTGTATTCAAAACCCAGACGCACAACCTCGGGTCCCTCGTCCTTCCAACCCGGGGTCGCCGGTCCGGTGATGACCTTCACCTCGTGCCCCCGAGCCGAAAGTTCCTCGGCTTGGTGGTGGACGTGCTCGGAAATGCCGCCGGGCCAGGGCCGGTAGTACTCCGTCACTATGCCAATTCGCATCTGGAATCCTCGCAGTGGATCGGGCGTTGCCCCGTAGGCTCTCCCCAGCCTTCCCGGGCCGCGCCCCCTCGAGCCAGAGCCCAGCGGAGGAGGCACAATGCGTGGCCTGTCGGTGCAAACCAGGGCTCTCGCACGGATTTTCGGAAGGCACGCTTGAACGCCTCGGCGGCCAGCGCGGCGGGAACCTATCACAGGCGGCGGGTCTCGGCTTTCGCCGAAAAACCGTCATACCCCGGGGACATGCGGAGCCCCAGAGACCGCCCTGGGGGCCCCAGGTGCGCCCGAGAGCGCCGGGGTTACCCTCTCGGTATGTCGAATCGACCGATTTATGGGTGGCGGCCCAGCGAAGCCTCCGCCCCCCGCCCCCCAAAGGGCCACGCCCCCGCTGGGAACCCGGCGGGCCAAACGGGCTCCCCTCTCCGTGACCCCCACCCTCCCGGAAAGCGGCTCCCATGATCGACGAGCTCTACAAGGATCGGATGGATACGGGCTGGGACCGGGTCGGACGCTGGGTCGCGCGCAGCGGCCTGACCCCCAACGCCGTGACCTGGCTGGGGATGGCGCTCTGTGCGGGCAACGCCCTGGCCTTCTGCTTCCATCGAAATTTCTGGCTCTTCGGCCTGCTCGTCGGGCTGATCGAATTGCTCGACAACGTCGATGGGGCTGTGGCCCGGGTGACCGGGCTCAGCAGCCGGAGGGGCGCCTACCTCGATGCCACCACCGACCGCTACAAGGATTCGCTGATCCTCCTGGCCATCGCCTACGTCACGGGCTTCTGGCTGCCCGCGACCCTGGCCATCACGGGCTCGCTGATTACCAGCTACGCGGCGGCACGAGCCTCCACCCTTGGCGCCCACGGCGACGCAAGCGGGGGCCTACCCGACCTCTTCGAGCGACTCGAACGCACCGCGACCCTCTGCCTCGGACTCGTGGCCGCACCCTTTTGCCCGCCGATCCTGGGCCACGCACTGATGTGGTGGGTGCTCTACTTCGTCGCCGCCATGACGCATATCACGGGGTTCCAGCGCATCGCCCGAAGGCTTGGGGAGCTCGACGTCCTGGATGCCGGAGATGCTTCGGCGACCGCGAGCGAGGACTCCGGGCAGAAGCCCTAGAGGGGTCCGCCGATGCGCGCCTCGAGCAACGCCCGGTTACTCGCATAATCCACCAGGGCCGCCAAAAGCATGCTCTCGGCGCGCACGAGTTCGGCGTCGGCGTCGGTGATATCCAGATTGCTCGCCAGCCCCATCTCGAACCGCCCCCGGGCGATCTCTCCCTTATTGCGAGCGTTCTCGACTTGCAGGATCAGGCTCTTGAGTCGCTCGATTCCCTCGCGCAAGCGAATCTCCACACCGCGCACCTCGAGCTCAATATCGCGCTTCTGGCGCACGAACTCTCGCCGAGTCTGGGCCCGCAACGCGCGAAAGCGCGATAGCCGAGACCGCGGTCCGACATTCCCGATCGGGTAATCGAAGGCGACCCCCGCATTCCAATTCCAGCTCTTCCAGTCGAACCCCGGCTGAAAACCACCGCGGGCCTCGAGATTCGGGAGAGTGTCGTTCTCGGCGACTCTCACCGCCAACTCGGCCTTCTCGAGCTTCGCCCGCATCCGGGCCATTTCGGGTCGATCCTCGAGGGCCCGAGCCACCCAATCATCGAGTTCGATTTCCAGGGGCTGAAAGGGAATCGTCAGATCCATCACATCCACTTGCATCTCGGCATCGAGCCCGATGACCTTGCGCAGCTCGTTCTGGGCAATTTCCAGGTCCGCTCTTGCCGTAGCCAAGCGCGCTTGGTTATTCGACTGACTGATCTCGGCGCTGTAGACGTCCACCTTGCTGACCCGGCCCGCCTCGAAGAGGGCATCCGACGCTCGGATCAGTTCGCCATCCCGGCCCAGGGCCTGCTCGATCACCTCGATCTGTCGCAGCGCCTGGATCGCTCGGTAGTAGGCGCTCTTCGTACCCGCCGTGACGTTGAGGATTTCCGAGCGCAATTCCGCCCGGCTGATCTCGGTGTCGTATTCCGCATCGAGAATCTCGCGACGCGCGACAAAGATGCGCCCGCCCCGGAGCAGGGGCTGGCGGATTTCGATCCCGAGCCCCCCGAGTTCGCTCACGCTTTCCAGATTCGCCCCTAGTTTCGTCTGGAGATCTTCGTTGTATTCGTTCTTGAATTCACGCGCATAGCCGACCCCCACCGAGACGCTCCCGCCCGTGGGCACCTGCTGACGAACCATCGCCTGGCCCTGCTGGTTCTGGGTGAACTCGTTCTGTCGGTCCAGGGTCGAGTGGGCCCGCTTGGTTTCGAAGGCGCTGCCCTCAATGGCAAGAACCGGGTGAAATTTAGATCGCGCCCCGGTCACATCGCTCTCCCGAGCGTCGACCTCGAGCGCGACGATCTGAAGGCCCAGATTATTCTCGAGGGAGGCCTTCACGGCGCCCTCGAGGGTCAAGCCGAGACGCGCGCGCACCGCCGGCGCCCCCACATCATCGCTTTGGTCCAAAATCTGGCGGACCGCCTCGAGGTCCAAATCGGAAATCGAGCCGACTTCAAGGGCGGGGAGCGGGCTCTCATCAGGCCACGCGCCGACCTCCGCGGAGGGAGGCAGCATCAACAACGCCGAAATCACGAGCAGGGTTCGTGCCTGGCTCGCGATTCCGCAAGTTCGTATGCGCCCCACTCTTTGCCTCTCCCTAGGCTCCGCCTCGCCCCCGGCATTCCAGCCGACCGCTCGGTCGACCCTCCTGGACTGCACGTGCAAAATTACCACACATGCGCTGTTCCCCTCAGTCGACGCGAAAGCCCTCGAGAATCGTCCGGGCCTCATCTGCCATAGAGCGCGCGATTTCCGCGGTCGAGCGTTCTTCCCGGACGAAGTGGACACCTTGGCCCACGGCCTCGGTCATCAGGTCCGGCCGACGCGCATCGTTGGCGCCCTGGAGATAGCGCGAGGTGAGGAGCATCTGGTAGGGGCTCTGGAGCAATTCCGGCGCGTCTTCCCCATCCCACACCTCGGTCCAGGGACAGCGAAGAACCCGCATTGTCTTGCCCGAAATCGAAGCACTCCGGGTGGTCTCCGCACCGTCTGCCGCCAGGATCCGCTCCTTCACGATGGGGTCGACATCGGATTCCCGACTGGCCAGCCAGGCCGTGCCCACCCATGCCCCGGCGGCCCCCAGGCAGAGCGAAGCCGCCAGGTGCCGGCCGGTGGTGATTCCCCCTGCGGCGATCACCGGGAGGTCCGGCAACTTCGAGGCGATTTCGGGGACGATCGAAAAGGTCCCGACTCCGCCCGTATGACCCGCGGCATCGTAGCCCTGGGCCACCACCATATCGGCTCCACGCTCGGCCTGAGCCATGGCTTGCCGGGTCGCCCCCACCAGGGCGATCATCTTGATCCCTCGAGCCCGGGCCTCGTCATACAGGAAATCCGGTGCGCCCAAGCCCGTCGCGATGACCGGCACGCCTTCGTCGAGCACCATCTCGATTTGGGCTCGCGCGATCTTCTTGTTGTTGCCGCCCCACTTGCGCAGGACAACCTCGTTGGTGGGCGGGGGCACATCGAAGCGGGCCTCGAGTGCTTCCGCGAAGCTCAGATGCTCCGAGGGTATCTCGGCGTAGATCTCTTCGGGGCTGGCATCCCGGGGCGCCCGGGCCGGGAGAACCAGATCGATACCAAAGCCCGGACCCACCTGGTCGCGAACCCAGCGAATATCGCGTTCGATCTCTTCCATGCTGCGCAAGGCCTCACCAAGAACCGCAAAACAACCGGCCCGGGTCGCAGCCACTGCCACTTCTCGGCAATGGGTGAAGCACACGATCGGGAGTTCCATCCCCAGGACGTCACATAGCCGGGTATGCAAGGGATCGGAGCGCATGGGTTTCCTCGCCGAAAGAACGGAAAACATCGATCTCCCAGAAGTCACGGGAGCAATTTGAGAGCATACCCTCTCCCCCGCCTCCTGGCCTGCGCCCGGGGGCGGGGACTTGTATCCTCTCGCCTCACTGATCACTCCCAGCTACTGGAAAGGGCGTCATGGCCCCCTGGACATTTTTCACTCTCTCCCTCGCGGGACTCCTGCTCACCCTGAACGCGTACCTGGCCCAGCGACGGACGGGTCCCGTAGTCATCATCAGCTTCATGCTCGGCTGGCTGGTCTCGGAGTTGCCCCTGCATATCCTTTTCGTCCAGGTGGCCATCACCCTCTACTGCCTCCTCGACGGCGGGCTTGCCCATCCTCAGGGGTTCTGGGCGCTCGGTCTTTCGATTCTCTCCTGGATCGGCCTGCTCGGACTGGTCTCCTACTCGCGCAAAGCCGCCCCGATTTTGGAGGCGAGCCTGAGCGCGGGACTCGGGCCCGATTACCAGGAGAAGATCGCACCCGATCTCAAAGAGAAACTCGAACGGGCCACGCCCCCTCCCGGACTCGCCCTGAATCCCTTCAAGCTGCATCGACCGGATGTCATTCGACACGAGAATATTGCCTACCTGCCCGGGGGCGGTAAGCGGAATGAACTCGATGTCTACACGCCGTGCGCCGGCGTCGAAGGGGCCCCGGTACTGCTGCAGATCCACGGCGGGGGTTGGACCATCGGCAACAAGCACGAACAAGCGCTCCCGCTGATGAACCATATGGCTGCCCAGGGCTGGGTCTGCGTCGCCGCCAATTATCGCCTGAGCCCCAAGAACACCTTTCCCGACCACCTCGTGGACGTGAAGCGGGCGATCGGCTGGATCCGGGAAAAGATCGCCGACTACGGCGGGAATCCCGACTTCATCGCCGTGACCGGTGGCTCGGCGGGTGGGCACCTGACTGCGATGGTTGCCCTGACCGCCAATGACCCCGAGTACCAACCCGGCTTCGAAGAGGTCGATACCCAGGTTCAGGCGGCCGTGCCCTTCTACGGCGTCTACGACTTCGCCAACGCGTTCCACCTGCACCCGTCCGATTCCATACGGGGATGGGTAGGCAAATCGGTTCTCAAGAAAGACCCGAAAACCGAACTCGAGGATTTTCGACGGGCCTCGCCTCTACACCGAATAGCGCCCGAGGCGCCCCCCTTCTTCATCATCCACGGCTCGAATGACAGCCTGGCCTGCGTTGAGGAGGCGCGCCATTTCGCGCAATCTCTCACTCGGGTTTCCGATCAACCGGTGGCCTACGGGGAACTTCCCGGAACCCAGCACGCGTTCGAAGTTTTTCACTCCATCCGCTCGAGTGCCGCCGTCGTCGCCGCCAGCCGGTTCCTCGCCTGGAGTCTGTCCCGGGAGAAAGCGAAGAAGAGCCCGGAGAACTGATCGACTCGGTGCTCACGGCAGGACTCGTCGCGACCCGCTGAAAGCTTCGCTCAGGTGGGTGCGGCACCGTCGACAAGCACGGGGTATTGGCGCCCCTCGGCGTCGCAGGTCGTTTCGGATTCGGCCCCCATCCCGTTGGCGACGGTCGTAGCTCCATCCGGTGCGAACTGAACGATATAGGCTTTTCGGAGGCGATCCGTACTCAGGTTGGGCCCGGTCATGTGGGGCGTCAGCGAGGAAAAGACGGCCACGCTGCCCGCCCGAAGGGGCACCGTGACGGGCTCCGAAGGCGGCTTGGAAAAAACCTCGAACCCAAGGTCGGTCAGCGTGTGCTGGTAGGTGCCTTCGCGATGGAGACCCGGCGCAATGAGCGGGCAACCATTCTCTTCATCGGTATCGGTGAGAGCTACCCAACACGTCAGATATTGTTGAGGCTCGATATAGGTGTAGCCGTTGTCCTGATGCCACGGGAAGCGATCTGCGGTGCCGGGCTTTTTGTAGACCGCCTGATCCCAGTAGAGGCGAACATCGGGACCGATCAGATCGTGGACCAGGCCCTGAAAAACAGAATGTCGCGTAAAGGCCTCCGCCCGGGGTGAGCGCAAGACCGGGTGCACGCTGAAGGTGATCTCATCGGCCCGGGCAATGAAGGCCTTCCCTCCGAGTTTCTCGCGCAGAAAACCCTCGAACTCGGCCTCCAAGGGATCGAGTTCCTCGATCAGGCTCGCCACGGTCTCCCGGGTGAAGGCATCCTCGAGAATCAGGTAACCGTTCCGATCGTAATCTCGTGCCTGCTCCTCGCTGAGGAAACGCAGCGGTCCCGTATGATCAACCCAGGTAAACTCAGTGTTCCGCGGATGCTTCTGCATGACGATCCTTTTCGTATTCCCACAACCCTTTTTCTCGTCGCCGGAATCGAAAAGATACATCGTCGCGGATCGACTTGCCGAAGGCGCCTTCGCTCTCTTCTTTCTCGTCAGCGAACGCCAGCCAAGCCGACTTCATTGCGCAGCGCTTCGCCCCGCGCATAACGACCGAGATTTTCGATAAAAAGCCGACTCGCCCGAATATGGTTCCCGGGATTGGTGCCCGCGCTATGCGGCGTAATCAAAACATTCGGCAGCATCCAGAGGGGGCTCTCGGGGCCCAATGGCTCCTCTCGAAAAACATCCAAGCCGGCTCCCCCCACCTGTCCCGATTCCAGGGCGGCGATCAGCGCCTCCTCCTCCACCACGCCTCCCCGGGCCACGTTCACGAAAAAAGCACCGGGCTTGAAACAAGAGAAGGCGGAGGCATCGAAAAGGTTATTCGTCGCGTCCGTCAGAGGAACGGCGACCACCACCGCATCGAAGCCGGGCAAGCACTCAGCAAGGGAGCTCATGGGCAGAGCCTTACAGGGCTCCGTGCCCTGGGGCGTACGCCGAAATCCCGTGACATTCATTCCCAGGGCAAGGCCAAGCCGGGCGACGGCTTCCCCGATGGGGCCGAGCCCCACCACCCCCAACGAGAGCCCCTGAAGGTCGCGAAAGCCCCGGGGATTCCAGCGCTTGTCGCGTTGGTCTTGCATCCAGCCCGGCAGATCGCGACTCCACGCCAGGAGATAGAGGATCGCCGTCTGGGCGATGGGCTCCGCCTGGGTGCCCGACGATGTGGTCAGGCGCACGCCTCGCTCGAGCAGACTGTTGAAGAAGGCATCGTCGACTCCCGCGCTAAAGGTGTGCATCCAGCGCAGGTTCTCGGCCTTCAGGGCGGCCAGGGCAAATTCTCTCGAACGTTCAGGGAAAATATCACCCGAAAAGTAGAGCACCTCGATACTCGCGTAGTCGACGATATCGACACCCGGAGAACTCACCCGGCGGGCAACGTTCGGCGCAGCGGCATCCATCTCCGCCCCCCAATCCGACTCGACGCTCTCGCTCACTAAGAGTTTGCCCGGCACCCCGGCAGTATGGCAAGCCCTCCCTGGCTTCGCCGCTACCCAAAACCCAGAGGCTTCCGGGGGGCGCTGGACGAATCCGCCAAATGGGCGAAACTTCAAGCGTCGTCCCTAAACGGCCAGAGGAGCCCTGGGTGCCCCAGCGATCAAAATGGCTAAGCGCTGCCGCGATCGGTTTTCTCCTCGCGTGGTTCGCCAAGGTCCCGAGCGCTCCCGCCGACCCAGCCCAAGTCGCCCCGAGCAAAGAGTCCGGGGGAGAAGTGGTGGCGGAGGACGACGATGCCAACCCCGAGATGCAGGGACTCTTTGCAACCGCGATCCCCCTGCTGCCCCTGGCCATGGATCAAGAGGCCTGGTCGTCGCCGGAGCAACGCATCGCCATCGGGAGCGGTCTCGACCAACTCGCCCAGGCCAGCGCTGCCCTGGGCCAACACGCCGTCACGCGTGACCTCGGTTTTCGAAACCTCAGCGACTCCCTGGCCGAGGATATCGAGCGCACTCGAAATCACTACGCCGAAGGGGCCTTCGAGGAATCCCGGGCCTCCATGGTCGAGATTGCTAATACCTGCGCGGCCTGTCACTCGCGGCTCTCGGGCCGTTCCGACACGCGCCGCCCCCCCCTGCCCGACGGCCTGCTCGAGGGACTCTCGCTCCACGAACAGAGTCAGGTCTGGGTCGCTACCCGGCGCTTCGACAAGGCCATGGCGGTCTGGGAAGCAGCCCTCGCCGACGAAATGCAGGCTCCTGGCCAACTCGATATCGAAGGCTATCTCCTCGACTATATGACGATCGGCCTGCGCGTCCTCCAGGAGCCGGCCCGGGTTCGAAGCACCTTCGCAGGCTTCTCCCAGCGGCCGGATATGCCCATCTACCTCCAGCGCCACCTAGCGCGCTGGGCCATCGCCCTAGACGCCATCGAAGCCGAGCAGCCCCCCGCTGACCCTCTGGTGCGGGCCCGGGAACTGGCCGGAGCCCGAGGCGTTCCGCAGCCGGACCTCCTCGGCCGGGAACAGACCGTCTACGACCTTGCCGCCTCGAGCCTCCTCCTGGGTTTCATCGATGACAACCGGGCCAGCCCCGAGGAACTCTCCGAGGCCTACTACCTGCTCGGAGTCGTCGAAGCGCGCAGTGTGGATTCCTATTGGCTCCCCCAGGCGGAATCCCACCTCGAAGCCGCCATCCGTCTGGCCCCGGGCTCAGCCTCGGCGGCCAGCGCCTACGCGCTGCTCGAGGAATACGTGGTCGTGGGCTTCGGCGGAGCCGACGGCGATGCCCTCCCCGACGCTGCTTTCGGAAAGCTTCAGGAACTCGAAGTGCTGATCGAAAAGAGCCGGGCGCCCGGCTCGCCCCCGGGAGCCGGTCCCCCCGCCGACTAACACCGACTTCCACCGACTTCCACCGGCTTCCACCGGCTAACACCGGCTTCGCTTTGACATCGCGCTCCGAGGCGCGCAAACTGCCCGCATGTCGGAGACCCATCCCCAGAGCAGCGAACTCACTCAACTCGAAGCCGGAACCCCCATTCTCTTCGGCGGGAACCGCATCCTGCGCGTTTCCGACGAACTCGCCGGGCGCTTCCAGCCGGGCGATTCCGTGGTAGTCGTCGAGGCCAGCGAGGAGATCCTTCTCATTCCCGCCGAGGAGCAGCGGATCGCTGGCGAAGCCGTCGAGCGGGCTCAAGCCGCTTTCAGCACCCTGGCGTCGGCCTCGGACGAAGCGATTTCAAATTTCTACCTGGCCTTTGCCGAGCGACTCGCCGACGATTCCATCTGGGCCCGCATCCAGGAAGTCAACGCCGAGGATGTGGCCCAGGCCCGGGCACGGGGGCGCTCCACCACCCGGCTCGTCGCCAATGAAAAATTGCGGAGGCTGATGATCGAGGGCCTTCGGGGCTGGATCGGTGCCCAGAGCCGGCGCGGCCAGATCATCGAGACCGTCGAGCGCGACGGCTGGCGAACCGAGTTGGTCGGGGCCGCCCTGGGCGTCGTCGCCTTCGTCTTCGAGGGTCGGCCCAATGTCCTCGCCGATGCCACCGGCGTACTTCGCGGGGGAAATACCGTGGTCTTTCGGATCGGCAGCGATGCCCTGGCCACGGCGCGTTCGATCATGAGCGAAGCCCTCGCCCCCGCTTTACGCGAAGCGGGCCTGCCCGAGGGCTGCGTCGTCCTCGTCGATAGCAGCACCCACGCCGCGGGTTGGGCGCTCTTCGGAGATGCACGCCTTTCCCTCGCCGTCGCCCGAGGCTCGGGACAAGCGGTGGCAACCCTGGGCTCCCTGGCCCAGCAAGCCGGTGTGGCCGTCAGTCTGCACGGAACCGGCGGAGCCTGGCTCATCGCTTCCGAGTCGACCCGGGAAGAGCCCTTCACCGAAGCCGTCCTCCAATCCCTCGATCGCAAGGTCTGCAACACGCTCAACACCTGCTGCATCCAGCGATCCCGGGCCAAAGAACTCGTGCCTGCGCTGATCGGCGCCCTCGAGCGCGCGGGCGAAGCCCTCGGCCAAACCTACAAATTGCACGTGGCGGAAAACAGCCGTGATGCAATTCCCCCCGAGCTCTTCGAACGCGAGGTGATGGTGCGCCGAGCCGAGGGCGACGTCCCCGAACGCCAGGCTCAGGCGATCGCCGAGTCAGAACTCGGTCATGAATGGGAGTGGGAACAAACCCCTGAGATCAGCCTAGTGCTGGTGGATGATCTCGATGAGGCCGTCGACCTCTGCAATCGCTACAGCCCTCGCTTCGTCGCCTGCCTTATCAGCGAAGAGGAAGCCGAACAGGAACGCTTCTACGCCACCGTGGATGCGCCCTTTGTGGGCGACGGCCATACCCGTTGGGTCGATGGCCAGGTCGCTCTCGATCGGCCCGAGCTCGGACTCTCCAACTGGCAATCCGGCCGCCTCTTCGGTCGGGGGGGCATTCTCAGCGGGGATACGGTCTACACCGTGCGCACCCGGGCGGTGGGCACCAGCAAACCCGCTCCGCGCTGAACTCTCGGGCGAGCGCCCTCAGGCGCCGTGGGCCTGGACCCACCGGTCCACCTTGGCCCATTCCCCATCGAGCCAGGCCTTGCGCGCCTGCTCTTCCCGGGGAATTTCGCTGGCGGGCACCCGCCAGCACCCGACCCGCAGCCGAGCTCCCAAGGCAGCCCCCGAAGCAAGATCTCCCAGCCGGGTCAGGGCCTCGGTCCCAGTATGGGCGCAGAAGGCTACGTCGACTTCGGGCGCGGCGTCCATCAGCGCCAAAACTCCGCCGAGGCGTGGGGGCAGAACCTTCTTCAGGCCAAGGGCGGCTTGGTGGCGGATGCTTTCACCCCGCGACTGCAGCCCCGCCAGGATCCGGTCACGGCGCGAGTCCGTAAACCGAGTGCCTTCGGGAAAGAGGATCACCCCGTCCAAGGCACCGAGATTGTCGGCCAACGCTCGGACTCGAGCGATTTCTGGCCCGCTATCCGGCGCCCCCCGGAGAACAAAAGCATTGGGCAGGCGATCGCCCACGATATCCAGACACGGATCGATGCGAAGTTCGCGTTTGAGCACGTAGCGCAGCCGCAGCCCATAGGCTCGAGCAGCCACCAGGTCGGGAAGCAAGGCATCCACCACCGAAGCATGGCGGATGAGAAGAATCACGGGGCCCCGGGCCAGGACTTCACCGCCTTGCACATCGAGCCGAATGCCCAGAAGGCGACGCGCGCCCCAATAGAGCGCCCCGACCCAGAAACTCTGGAGCGCGTAATTCCGAGCCAGCCACGTCTCCCGATAGTTCCGGCCGCGCAGGGCGATGCCTAGAGCGCCGATCAAACCCGCGGATTCGCAGGCCATCAGCCAGGTCAAGTAGAGAAAGCACCGCAAGAGGGGGAATGAATTGCGCTGGAAGAGTCCCACGGCGGCCAACAGAGGAACCCAAAGGGGAGAACTCAAGAGGAGCAACACCAGGGCAAGGTGTACCCCTAAAATGGTCCCAGCCCGTCTCAGTTGTCGGCCCAGGACAGAAAGGTCGGCCCCATCCTCGGTCGGGAACTGATCGCGATCCTCTGGCCGCTGAGTCGTCAAGCGACCGAGTAGCCGCCGTCAACGTTGAGCGTCTGCCCGGTGATGAAGGACGCCTCTTCGCTGGCCAGGAAGAGAATCGAGGGGGCGATATCCGAGGGGAGCCCCCAGCGCCCCATGGGCGTTCGATCCATCTGGGGCTTTTCCAGCGCTTCGATCCCCTTCATAACCGCGGTCATATTGCTCTCCACCAGGCCCGGGGCCACGGCGTTTACGCGGATGCCCTCCCCCACCCAGGTCACCGCGAGGTTCAGGGTCATTTGCACGATTCCCGCCTTGGCCGCGCCATAACCGGGAACCATGGGGACGGCGATGTAGGAAGACATCGATGCCAGGTTGATCACGCTACCCCCACCCGGAATCGCACTCGCCGCGAGGAGTTCTTTGCACGCGATGGACATTCGGAAAGCACCGAAGAGGTTGATGGCTACGCTTTCCTCAAAGACATCCGGCTCCCACTCGTTGCGACCGCCGGGCAGGCTCGCGCCCGCATTATTGACGAGCACATCGAGGCGGCCGAGACGACCGGCCAAGTCTTCGATCTCTTCGGGCGACTTCACTTGGAGCGAGTGATATTCGTAGCCGGAAAGATCGTGATCATAGTCCCCGGCGGAGTCCCGAGTTCCCGTAATGACGACGTCGGCCCCCGCCGCACGAAATGCCCCGGCAACCCCCGCGCCGATTCCGTTTGACCCCCCGGTGACCAGCACCCGGCTTCCCGAATAATCGAACCGACAACCTGCTTGACTCATCTTTCCCCCTCCCGCGGTTTGGGTGGCAAAGGGGCTCAGTGAGCTTCTTCGCGAACCGGAAACCGATCATAGTAGAAGCCGAAGCGCTCCTTCAAGGCGTCGGGGTCGAAGCCCAGATCGCTCTTCAGGTCGTAGACGATACGGCCGTGCTTACCCCGAGGATTTGCCACCATGAAGGCGTCTAGGGCCGCACGGGCGGCGCTCGTCATGGGCAAATCGGCGAGCTCGTAGATGCGCTCCACCGCCGCGACGTCATCGGCCATAAACTCGTGAAAGAGCACATCAAGACTGCTCTCGGCGGGGATCAGCGAGCGGTCGCGAACGCACGCACGCAGCAATTTCTCGACACGATCCGCCCAATATTCCGCCACGGCATGGGGCTCCGGGCGCTTACGCCGCACTCGATCTCCGTAGGCCAGCATTGTCGCCGCCGAGGCGACCACCGAGACCGGATCGCGATGGGTCAGCACCACCGTGGCGTCGGGAAAGACCGTGCGCAGAGGGCCGAGTTGTTCGAGGTGCTGAGGGGATTTCAGAATCCAACGCTCGGGCCCACGCATCCACTGAAGCGCCTGGAGGACGCGCTTCATATAGGCGTAGTGGGGGGTCTGATCCTCACCGAGGTAGTAGTCGCGCCAGCGGGGAACGGTGGCGATCCATTCGAGCAGATAGGAGGAAAAATCGAGCCCTTGGAGTTCGATCTCCTCGTGCACGTGATCGGGAGCCATATCGTGCATATTGCGCAGCAGGGGCATCATGGCGAGCTGCTGGGCGTACCCCTCCTGGCAGCGTGCGAGCCGGGGGTCGACGCCCTCCGGGCCCGCCGCCTCGCTGGAATCGGGAACGGGTTCGAGACTCTCCCAATAGGGCAGCGAACGCAGCCGGGAATCTGCCGCAATCAGATTGAGGAGATGGGTGGTCCCCGAGCGCGGCAACCCTCCAATGATGATCGGCTGCCTGATCTCCACCTCGAGGATTTCCGGGTGTCGCCGGAGCAAATCCTCGAAACGCAGACGGTTCGCCGCGTAGCGGACAAGATCACGATAAACCGCAATCCGACCCACGGCGCCCAGGCCCTCGTCCTCGTTCACGCTCTCGAGTTGCACGGCCAATCGGGCACGAAAATCGTCCGGACCGAAATCCGAGAGGCCCGTGCGCTCCACCGCCTCGCCGAGCACCGCCTCTTGGCTGAGTTCCACGGGGAATTGCTCCGCACCGTCCCTGGCCGCCTGCTGGACCGGAGTCAGGACGGGTTCGGCTAAATCATCGATGTGAATTTCGTCGGCCCCGCTCATCGGCCTGAGTCCCCCCCGCTCGCTCGTCGTACCTCGAACTCCGCGATCTGCTTGCGGAGCCAGGAGCTGAGCCAGAAATTTTCGCTCTCCGAATCGAGCTGGCGATGGGCAGCGACGGCGACTTCAAGAGCCGTGGTGTTTTGGGGATCCGCACCCAGGGCCACCTCGACCAGGTGGACCGCCTCCAGGGTTTCCCCTGCTGCCAACCGCTCGGCCGCCCGATTCGCCACGGCTTCCGCCCCTCCGGCGAGTTCACCGAGATCGCCGAAGATGCTTTCGACGGGCACCCCATAGAGTTCCGTGGTCGATCGATGATGGAAGAAGCCCGCGTAGTTCTCCCAGATCGCGCGAATATCCCAGGCCACCTTGCCGTAGCCCTCCCCCACCTCAAACTCCCGGGGCAGCTTGATTTCTCGCATCAGGGTGTGAACATCTTTGCCGGCGTTCATCCCCTTGATGGTCTCGTCGTGGATATACAGGGTCGCGTCGCGAAGTCGCTCGAGTTCGCTCCGGATCAGCGCGTGCCCCACCAAGGGGTCGTGATGCCCCACCAGGAGCACCTCGGCATCCAGGGCCAGCACCTTCTCGAGCGAATCGACGAAGCCCAGGGCCTCCCGGTAACGATCCCCGCGGATGGTCACCAGATTCGGAATATGACCGAAGAGCGCGCTAAAGAGATTGCCCGAGAAGCAGGCACCCCTCTCGGGCATCCAGATCGCCAGGGAGTCGACGGTCTCGCCACCCGGCACGGCGAAGAGTTCGAAGCGTTGCCCGCCGAGTTCGAAAGCGTATTCGTCCTCGAAAGTGAGAGTGGGCTCCGGGCGGGACTGGGCGCTGATAGCGCCCCCCTGCGCCTGGACATAGCGCAGCGCCTTACCGATGGTTTCGGCGAAAGCAAAGCCACTGCGGGCCGGCCGAAATTGGTTCAGCCGGGCATCATCGGCCTGACAAGCCGCGTTATTGGCCTGGGCGACGAGTTCGGTTCCGGACTCGGCCATGTAGTCGACGCCACCGACGTGGTCCACGTGTCCTTGGGTGAGGACGATATACCGAATCGGCGACTCATCGACGGCATCGTAATTGCGTTTATGAACCGGGGCTTCGAAGCCCATGCCCGTATTGATCACAACCCGGCCCTCGCCGGTCACAATCAGAAAACTATTGGAGAGTCCTCTCGAAAGATAGATCCCCTCGAGAATCTCTTCGGCCTCTTCCTGGCAAGCCGGCTGGATATCGAAACCACCGGGACGCGTACGATAAATGGGCTGGGACATAGGACCTCTCTTCGTTGACTGTGGCCAAGGTTAGGCTTGAGAGGCCAACCTGCCAACGGAAGATGCGGTCGTCTATAGGCCCAAAGGAGCCCAATAAACCCGGGCTCGGGAACCTCCATAGGCCTTGCTATTCGGCGAAGAGCGACTAGCGGGCCTCACGATCAGCCGAACTGGCTACTGCGCTCCCAACGCCACTGCGCCGGCTTCGCTTCGCATTTCGTCGTATTTCGGCGAGCCCTCAATTCCGAGTTCGGCGCGAACATCCTGGATCGGCTGACCGAGCAGTCGCTCCCAATCGGCGGCGGGCAACCAGGCCGAACGGCGCCCTCGGCGATAACCGTCGCGGATCAACTTGCGAGCGCCGGGCACGCCTCCAGCCTTGAGATAAGCCACCGCTACGATGAAGCCAACACCGGGGCTGCGAGTCTGGGCGAAGGTAAAGGCGAGGAGTGCGGCTTCTCCAAGCAGGTCCCGGCCATAGCCCGTCGTTGTGTGCCAGAGGTCGTGGCTGTCACGCATGCGCATTCCAAAGCGGTCGCGATCGACATCCACAGAGAGACCGTCGCCCCCCTCTTCACTCGACGATACCAGACCATCGGCGCTGATCTGCTCTTCGGTCATGAAATCCGCATAGGCATGACCCAGGGTTCCTTCGGGCAGCGCGTGGAGGGTCTCCCGATCCATCAGGACGCTCAAGAGATCGCTCTCCTCGGAGAGGATCCGGCGACCCACCGACGTCGAGCTGAAGCGCTGAAATTGGCGCTCCCCGCTATTGCCCGAGAGCGCGGAAATGATCACGAAGACCTGATCCGTACCGTCGGGGTTGGCGATCAACTTGCGAACGGCCCGAAAAGCATCCCCCAAGCGGATGGGGTTTTTCCGGCGGCGGGGACTGGAAGTGGACGTCGACATTCGTTCTCCTCATAACTTGGCCTTACTGACACTAATGTATATAACTTTACGTGGCAATCGTGTAGCCTTAAATCATGAAGACCCCCACCGCCCCCTCGGGGGCACCCTCCCCTCGGCGCCGGCGTTCCGCAGAAATCGCCCGCAAAGAAATTCTCGACGCCGTGCAAAAGCGGCTGTCCGAGGGAGGGCCCGAGGCGATCCGACTCCAGGAGATCGCCCGGGATGTCGGGATCGCCCACCCCACCATCATCCATCATTTCGGGAGCCGAGACGGTCTGATCCGCGCCCTCGACGCGCGCGCCGTGGAAGCCCTCACCCGGGATGTCGTGGCGGTGCTAAAGCGGGGCGAGACTCCGACCGCCGAGGTCGAACTGATCGAACGCGTGGCTGAAACCATGGAGGAACAGGGCCTGGCCCGGCTCATCGCCTGGTGGGCGTTGCGCGAACCCGGAGCCGACCCGACCCAGGGAATCGACCCGCCGTCCCTGGTGGAAAATGTCTCGAAACTCATCGCCGCGCGGGTCGCCGACGAACCCGGCCTCGTCGCCCGGGAACACGAGACCGTTTCCTTCGCCGTGCGCCTGGCCGTGGTGGCCACCTTCGGAGACGCCCTGCTCGGCGATCTCCTGAGCCCCGCACCGCAACCCGAACGCGAGGCCGAGCGTCGCCGCTTTCGCGCATGGACGGCCCGCTTGCTGCGGGAGGGCCTCACCGCCCCGGAAGACCCGTCGGCCTCCTGAACCGAGCGTTCCAAACCACGGCCGTCGCCGAACCCGAACCCTCCGGGCGCCTAATGGATCGCCCGGGGTTCGACGAGTTCAAAGAGGGCGATCTCCGCGCGAAACTCGGTCCCGTCCTCCCACACCATCCCGTAGGTCCCGGTCATGCTGCCGAAGGGCGTCGCCAGGGGGCATCCCGAGGTGTATTCGAAGCCCTCCCCGGGGTCGAGGGTCGGCTGGTTGCCCACGACACCGTCCCCACGAACCTCTTCGGTGCGCCCGGAACCGTCCACGATGATCCAGTGGCGATCGATGAGTTGCACCGGCCGGGTCCCCTCATTGACGATCTGGATCGAGTAGAGGAAGAACCAGTGGCTCGCCCGGGGGTCGGATTGCTCGGGGGCATAACGCGCGCGCACTTGCACCCGGACCCCCTCGGTCAGGGCTTCCGAACGCGTGATAAAGGCTTCTGAGGATTCGGACATCACGCGAGAATAGCTGCAGCCTCGGCATTCCGCCTCGTCCTAGCGACGGCCAGAGCCTCATCCCGGGGTAAAAGCCGCACCCCCATCGATCTTGATCACGGCCCCGGTGGTATAACTCGAGGCGTCGCTGGCCAGGTAAAGGGCCGCTCCCACCACCTCGTGAGGCTGCCCTCCTCGCTTCAGGGGAATCGACTGGGCCGCAGTTTTCTCGAAGGCCTCAAGGTCCCAGGCCTTGCTGATATCCGTGAGAAAAGGCCCGGGCATGATGCAGTTGACCCGAACCCGGGGCGCGAAGGCATGGGACAAACCGATGGTCAGCGCGTTGAGCCCGGCTTTGGCCGCGCCGTAGGGGATCTCTTGGGCCGACGGCTGAACCGCGGCGACGCTGCTGACATTGATGATCGAACCGCCCTCGCCCTCGGCCATTCGCGTCGCCGCCAGGGCCGAGAGCCGGAAGGGACCCTTCAGATTCACCCCGATCACCTTGTCCCAGAGCGCCTCGGAGACGTCGGTGAGGGAGGGGTAGAGCGGCGACATACCCGCGTTGTTGACGAGCACATCCATCCGGCCAAAACGGTCGTAGACCGCATCCACCAGGGCTTCGCAATGCCCCCACTCGCCCACGTGACAGGCCACGGCCATCGCCTGGCGGCCGGTTTCCTCGGCGACGGTTTCCGCAAGGGCCTCGCAATTTTCGAGCTTGCGACTCGCAATGACCACGTCGGCCCCATGGCGCGCGAAGGCGAGCACCATCTCACGGCCCAATCCACGGCTTCCCCCGGTGACCACCGCCACCCGTCCGTCCAGGGAAAAAAGCCGGCGCTCCGCCCCGGCCTGATCCTCGCTGTTCTCTGCTCTATTACGCTCTGCTCTATCGCTCTCTGACGCCATGAATGCCCTCTTCCGCGATCGTCATTCGCGATCGCCCCGTGGAGTTCGAAATCAAAATCGATGATACTCGACTGCCCTCGAACTGGAAGAGAGCGACCCTCATGACCCAGCCTCCGCCCCTGATCTCCAGACAAGACGAAATCACACCGACGTGGTTGAACGCAGTTCTCGCCCGCAACGGCCACCCGGATGCCCTGATCGAGGACTTCACCGCCGAGAGCATCGGCACGGGTCAGGTGGGAGAAAATCTTCGACTCACCCCCAGCTACGCGGCATCGGGTGAGGAGGGACCGGCCAGCCTGGTGGCCAAGCTCCCCTCCCCCAACGAAGTCAGTCGCAACACCGCCGTCGCCCAGGGCATCTACCAGCGCGAGGTCTATTTCTACGCCCAGATCGCTCAGACCGTGGGCATCCGCACGCCGCGCTGCTGGCACGCAGACGTCTCCAGTGGGGGCGATCGCTTCGTGCTGATCTTTGAGGATATGGCTCCGGCCCTCCAGGGCGACCAAATCCTGGGTTGCAGCACCGATCAGGCCGCCCTGGCCATGGTCGAGGCCGCTCGCCTCCACGCCCCGCGCTGGAACGATCCCGCACTCGGTGACCTCGCCTGGCTCTCCCGGCCGAGTGCAGAGGCCGCGGCACTCCTTCAAGTCGTCTACCAGGGTGTGCTCCCCGGCTTCGAAGCGCGCTTCGCCGAGCGCCTGCCCGGATCCGTCATCGACCTCGCCCGACGTTTCGGCCAACGCATCGGAGCCTGGGCGGCGGATCTTTCGGGGCCTCGGGCGGTCTCCCACGGCGATTTCCGCCTGGACAATATGCTCTTCGGCGACGAGGACGGTGGCGCTTCCCTGGCGGTGGTCGACTGGCAAACCTGCTCCCACGGGCACCCGGCCTCGGACGTGGCCTATTTTCTAGGAGCGGGTCTGCTGCCCGACGCTCGTCGACAAGAGGAAGAGAAACTCCTCGCGCTCTACCACGAGCAACTCCTGGGCCTCGGCGTTTCGGGCTACGGGCTCGAGAGCCTGCACGCCGACTACCGCCGTTTCAGCTTCTCGGGATTCGTCATGGCGGTGGTCGCCTCGCAAATCGTCGAAATCAGCGAACGCGGCGATGCCATGTTTGCCGCCATGGCCGAGCGCCACGCCGAGCAAATCGCCGATCTTGGCGCGGAGGCCGCGCTTCCCTGAGCTCTGGGCGATGTCTCTAAGCCCGGCGGCTACGACTGAGGGGCAAGCAAGGCGATGACCAGCCTCGCGAGTTCATCGCGCAGGGAATCCTCGGCTTCGAGCCCAAGGGCCAGAGGGTTATTCAGCCCCTGGCTCAACACCAGCAGGCTTCGGGTCAGGACTGTGGCATCTCCCGCTCGCAGCAACCCCGCGCTCTGTCCCGACTCGATAAAACCGGCGTAAAGAGAAAAGGCTTTCGCCTCGTGCGCCCGGTAGACCTCCCGAAGCGGACGGTGTTCGGGCATTCGAGCCAGAGCGAGTCGGAAGATTGGGGAGCGCTCCCCGAAAAATGCGAGGCTGGCGTCCACAAATTCCCGAGAGAGCACTTCCAGCCCCTGGAGTTCGAGCCTTTCCCGGGTCAGCGATGCTTCCACCACGCGCACCAACTCATCCATCACCTCACCGAATGTCGCGGTGAGCGCATCGTCCTTGGTGGGAAGGTGGATATAGAAGGTGGCCACCGAGGTCCCGGCCCGGTTCGCCACACGTTCGGCGGTGAAGGAGCCCGCCTCGGCGATCTCGTCTCGGGTGGCCGCTACCAGGCGCGCACGGGTGCGTTGGGTTTTACTCGGCTCCCCGTTGGATCTCATTATCTCCGCCACGCGCTCTTTTCCTCATCCCCGAAACCCAAAACGGTCCCAGGAGACCAGTCAATCAATCGAGCTGGCTTCTCAGCCAGACATGGAAATCGTGCACCGCGTATTCCTCGGCCATCAGCGCACCCCTCTTGTGGCGAATCGAATGCAGGCCCCTCTGATTCAGTTCGGCCACCGCACCGTCCTCTGCGATCACCTGTTCTGAGAAAGCAACAACCCCAGCGGCATCGAAATCGGGCTGGGATAGGACCTCGGGCCGAAAGAGCCACTGGGCCTGAATTTCGGTTTCCTCGGGGCCTAGGGGCAGCACACGAACCGTCCGCGCATAGTCGACGTGGCCGACGACGAAGAACGAGGGCAAGGCTTCGCAATAGGTGTGCCCGACCTCGATCTCTTCGGGCGTGAGATCCGGAAAGAACTCACCGCAGGCTTTGCCGTCGGTGGACCAGGTTTCCTTGCCCTCGGCCAGACCGGGTTTAAAAAGGGGATTGCCGGCGGATTGGTGGGCTTCCCACTCCGGATCATCCTCGACTTCCATGAGGTATTGCTTGTAGAGCGGCACCGTCCCCGAGAGTTCCCTGTGGATATGCGGGCAGTGGAGGCACTCGCTGAAATTTTCCCAGAAAATCTTCCAATTGCAGCGGATGGACTTGCGCAGGGTATGACCCACAACGAGGTCAGCGAGGTGCCAGTTGTCGAGGATCCCGGCGTCGCTAAAAATAGATTCCAGGGGCTCGCTGTTGGCGTGATCGAGATGGACAAAAACGAATCCCTTCCATTCCTGGATCCCCACTCCGTAGAGCGCGTGTTCAGACTTATCAAAACCCGGGGGAGGCGACCCCCCGGAGAGCCGCCGGAGTTTGCCTTCGAGGTCGTAGGCCCAACAGTGATAGGGGCAGGTGATCAGCCCGCCAGGAAGTCGGCCCTCTTGGTTCTGCACCAACTGAGAGCCTCGGTGGCGGCAGGTATTGTGGAAGGCCTGGAGTTTGCCTTCCTGATCGCGCACCACTAGCACCTGCTGAGTGCCGATATCGAAGACCCGGTAGGCGCGAGGCCCCTCGAGTTCATCGGCGCGGCAGACATAGACCCAGTTTCGGTACCAAACCCGAGCCAATTCTTTTTCGTGGTGCGCGGCGTCCAGGTAATAGTGGGTCGGTAGAGTCGGCTCGCTCTGGGTGAGCCCGTTGTAGCCAGCTATTCGCTTCTCTCTCTCCGCCATGCTCACCTCGACTCGTCCCAGGAACCCGCGCTGCCCCCCTGACTCTCGAAACGAGAACCCGGATGGGCGACACGGGAAGGCTACCGAATGCCGAAGCGAGTTTGGAGGGCCGTAGCCAACGCGGATTTCGCCCCCTCGGAGGGCCATTTCCCAGCGCCTGACTGGAATAAACCGGGGCCGGCGTACTAGGCTCCGTTTATGGCCAGCAACCCGCCCCTTCGCGTCGGAACCCTCGCCCACACCGAGATGCTCACGGGCGACCACACCCGGCGGCGCGCCCTTCTGGGCCGCGCCGAAGACGGCGGTCTCGATCACGTCTTCATGGCGGACCATGTCAGCTTCCACACCGGGCTGGGAATGGACGGGCTGATCCAGGCCGCCATTGCCGCAAGCCTGGCGCCGCAGCTGAGTGTCTATGTCGGGGTCTATCTCCTCGCCCTGCGGCATCCGACCCCGGTGGCGCGCCAGCTGGCCAGCTTGGCCGAATCGGCCCCGGGGCGGCTGATTCTCGGGGTGGGAGTCGGGGGGGAAGACCGCCACGAGATCGAGGTTTGCGGCGTTGACCCCGGGAGCCGGGGAAGGCGGACCAACGAATCCCTGGAGGTCCTGCGGGGCCTGCTCTCGGGCGAACCCACGACTTTTCACGGAGAGTTCTTCGACATCGACCAGGCGTTGATCGTCCCCGCTCCGAATCCGGCGATTCCCATCGTCATCGGTGGACGCGCCGAGGCCGCGCTGAAAAGGGTCGCCCGCTATGGCGATGGCTGGCTCGGCATCTGGTCGTCGGCGGAGCGCTATGGGGCCACCCTCGACCGAATTGGGGCGCTCGCCGCCGAGGCGGGTCGGCCCCAGCCGCCCCGGCGCAACGGCATCCAGCTCTGGGTTGGCATCGACGACGATCGCGCGCGCGCCCGGGAACGCCTGGCCAAAGCCATGACCGCCATGTACCGCATCCCCTACGAACGCTTCGAGAAATACAGCCCCTACGGAACGGCGGCCGAAGTCGCCGATTTCCTCGCCCCCTATGTCGCCGCCGGCTGTCGCGAGTTCAACCTGATGGCTGTGGCCGAGGACACAGAAACCGGTATCGACGCCGTGGCGGAAATCCGTAGGCGCCTTGTGGACGGGAGCTAGGCGCCGCCCACTGGGAATTCAGTTCCCAGGGCCGAGATCATCGAGCAGCCGAGGGCGCACCACGCCGGCCCAAGCCGCGTAGCCCGAATCGCTCAGGTGCAGACCGTCGATGACGAAGAAATCGTCCTGGGGCTCTCCGTTCGCCCCGAGCAGGGGGGCGGCCACGTCGAGATAACCGAGCCCCTCGTTTGCGGCGCTCCAGGCCTCCACTTGAGCGTTGGCCTGGCGCATCTCGGGCCAGCGGGCCCAACGCGCGATGGAAGGCTTGATGGCGAGAAAATAGATCGGAAGGTCGGGGAAGTGCGCACGCACCCCCGCGACGAATGCCTGGTAGTCGGCGAAGACGCGTGCGGCATCCTTTCCCGTGCCTTCGGCAAGGTCGTTGTCCCCGGCGTAGACCACCACCGCCCTGGGCGCGTGGGGAAGGATCACCCGGTCGAGGTTATGGAGGACATGACTGAACTGGGCGCCTCCGAAGCCCCGGTTCACCACGCGCAGGGGAGCCATGTCCCCGGCCAGGTCATCCCAATAACGGATGCTCGAACTCCCCACGAAGAGGATGGCTCCCGGTGCCGGAGCCTTGGCCCGATCGGCCTGCTCAAAGGCCACGATGGCCTCCTCGAAGAAGGCCGGGTCGGCCGTGGTCGACGTGATGAGATGATGGACCCCCCACCGGAGGCCACCCAAGGCCAGGGCCAAGCAGATAACTCCGAACACAACCAGGCGTCTGGCCATAAGCGAACTCCTCTCATCGTTCCTTGCCGGCTCGCAGCGTGTGTCAGGCTACCCATAGCCGATCCCGCAAGATCGGGCGAAAATCTTCGCCTGGGAGTTTCGAAATGCCAGGCAAGCCGCTCCCCATCGCCGGCGAGTTGCACTACGGTAGCCGCCGCGATGATCGAAGCCCTGCCCTGGATATTCCCGACTCTGGCCCTGACCACCCTGGTCACGATTCCCCTCTACGCGGGTCTGCGCCGCGGTCGCTTCTACGCGATCTTTAGCGGCATCGTCCTCGGGCTGACCTCCCTGGGCGGCGGTCTCGTCTATCTGCGCATGGGCGACTATGTGCCCGCGCCCGCCCTGCCCTGGCTCCAATTGGCCTTTGCCCTGGGAATGCTTTCCACCGCGGCGCACTACGCCTCCCTGGTCAATGCCCGGATGCGGGGCCGCGCGTTCCGCGGACTCGTCTCGATCCCAGGCCAGGTCTTCCTGGCCGCGGGCTTCATGAGCACCTTCTGGCTGCTCGCGCTCCTGATCCCCCGGGCCCTGCTCTGGGCCTTCGGGGCCGACAGCCTACTCGGATGGCTCGCTCCCCTGGACCTGCTCCCCTACGCCGTGGCGTTCGTGGCGGCATTTACCTCGCCGCGCCTCTCCCCGGAACTCGTTCGCCTGAAGCTGGGCACCGCTCGACCCGAGAATTTTTCTCGGCTCCCCATGGAGCGACATCGGCGGCAAAGCCCCGAGCCCCTGGCGGATCGTCCCCTGCGCGTGGTGCAGATCGCCGACCCCCACCTCGGCCCCTGGCAGCCCGTCGCCCGCTTGCAACGGATCGTCGCCGAACTCGTGGCCCGAGAGCCCGATCTGATTCTGCTCACCGGCGATTTCCTCACCATGGAGAGCAACGCCACGCCGGGCGCTTTGGCCGAGGCCCTCTCCCCGCTCCGCGAGCTTTCCGGGCGTTGCTTCGCGGTCTTCGGCAACCACGACCACGAGGCTCCTGACGAAGTCAAGGCGGGCCTTGCCGCCAACGGCGTCCGTCTTCTCAATGACGACTCGTGGGTGGCCGAGACCGCCACGGGACCGGTCCAGATCGTCGGGGCCGACTACGTCGCCCGGGAGCGCGAGGAGCACCTCGTCCAACTCCTCGACGCGCATCCCCGGCTCGACGGCCACCGCCGCCTACTGCTCCTCCACGACCCCAGCGCCTTCCACGACCTGCCCGACGACGCGGTGGATCTCGTGCTCTCGGGCCACACCCACGGCGGCCAAATGGGACTCGTGAGTTTCGGCTTCAATTGGACGGTACTGGCGCGCTCGCGCTGGCCCGACCACGGCCATTTTGCCCGGGGCAGCAATCACCTCTACGTCCACCGGGGCACGGGCTTCTACGGCTTCCCCCTACGCGTGGGCGTGCCGGGCGAGGCCTCCATGCTCGAACTCAGCTGGGAATGAAACCCCGGGCCAAGCCGGCTACCAGGTGTCGATGCAGGGCCGCTTCTTCGCGGTTCGGACAGGCGGAGCGGGGGCCGAACGCAGCCCGCGCATGACCCATGTCCGGGTCTCCTGGGGATCGATCACGCCATCGATCTCGAAATGCGAGGCCATGTTGACCGCCTTCCCGTGCTCGTACATCCGGGCCACCATCTCTTCGTAGAGCACGCGCCGCTCCTCGGGATCGGTCTTGGCCTCGAGTTCCTTGCGAAAGCCGAGTTTCACCGCCCCCTCGAGCCCCATGCCGCCGAACTCGCCCGTGGGCCACGAGATCGTGAAGAAGGGCGCCCGGAAACTTCCCCCCGCCATGGCCTGGGCGCCGAGCCCGTAACCTTTGCGGAGGACCACGGTGAAGAAGGGCACAGTAAGACTCGCCGCCGTGACGAACATGCGCGCGGCATGGCGAACGAGCGCGGTTTTCTCGGACTCCGGCCCCACCATGATGCCCGGGGTATCGCAGAGAAAGAGCAGGGGGATATCGAAGGCGTCGCAGAGCTGCATGAAGCGCGAGGCCTTGTCGGCCCCCTCCCGGTCGATGGCGCCGGCCAGGTGGGTCGGGTTGTTGGCCACGATGCCCACCGGGCGCCCCTCGATCCGTGCCAGGGCCGTCACCATGCCGAAACCAAACCCCTTGCGGAGTTCGAGCACCGAACCCGTATCCGCCAGGGTCGAGATGACCTCGCGCACGTCGTAGATCCGCAAGCGGTTCTCGGGGATCAGCCCGCGCAAGAGGCGCTGGTCGGCGCAGCTCCAATCGGCGGTATCGCCCTGGAAATAGGAGAGGTATTGCTTGGCCACCTCCACCGCCTCTTCCTCGTCCTCCACCGCGATATCCACCACGCCATTGGCCACCTGAACTTCCATGGGGCCGACCTCTTCGGGCCGGAAGACGCCGAGGCCGCCGCCTTCGATCATCGCCGGCCCCCCCATGCCGATATTGGAGTTCGCCGTGGCGATCACGACATCGCAGCAGCCGAGCAGGGCCGCGTTGCCCGCAAAGCAGCGGCCCGAGTTGATCCCCACCAGGGGCACCCAGCCCGAGAGCTCCGCGAAGAACTGGAAGGCCAGGCAATCGAGGCCCGCCACCCCCGAGGCGTCGGTATCCCCGGGGCGCCCTCCCCCGCCTTCGGTGAGCAGCACCAGGGGCAGGCGATTCTTCTGGGCCAACTCGAAGACGCGATCCTTCTTGCGGTGGTTAAATTGCCCCTGGGTTCCCGCCAGCACGGTGTAATCGTAAGAGGCCAACACGCAGCGCGACTCGGCATCCGGGAAGAGTTCGCCGTTGACGCTTCCCACCCCGGCCACCATGCCGTCGGCGGGGGTATTGCGGATCAGGTCGTCGAGTTCGCGCCTTCTTCGCTGGGCGGCCACCACCAGGGGGGCATACTCGATGAAGCTGTCGGGATCGCAGAGGTCCTCGACATTCTCCCGGGCCGTTCGCTGGCCGGTTTTGCGTCGCCGGGCCACCGCCTCGGGGCGCCGGGCATCGGTGGTCACGGCGTGGCGCTCGATCACCTCGGCGAGATCCGGGCGAATGGCGTCGAGATCCACCGCTGCTTCCTCGGCGACCTCGGCGGCCTCGACTTCGCATTCCGCCAGAAAGACCAGGGCGTGGCCCTCGGCCACCGTGTCCCCCACCCGAACCCCGACACCGCTCACTTCGCCGCTCATGGGAGCTTCGATGACGTGTTCCATCTTCATGGCTTCCATCACCACCAGGGAGGCGCCGGACACCACGCGATCCCCCTCGGCGATCTCCACGCTCACCACCGTGCCCTGCACCGGAGCCCGGACCGGGGCACTGCCCGGGGGCCCCTGACTCTCGGCCGGGGGGGCGACGGAGGGTTCGGCGGCCGATGGGGCCGTCGAAGCCGAGCCGGCGCGGCCGTGCTCGAGCACGGCCAGGGGGTCCGAACTGGCGATCTGGGCACCGACCTGACGCGATTCTTCCCGTGCGGGGGACGAATCGGCCGGCGATCCCTCGAAATAGAGCCGGGGGTGCGTGCCCACTCCGGCGCCGACCCACTCGCTGGCGTGGGCCTCGATGAAACCCGTGTGAATACGATTGACGATGACGTCCTCGTGACGCAGCAAATCCTGGAGGAAGCCGATATTGGTCGCGATGCCCTCGGCCCGGAGTTCGCAAAGCGCCCGGTAGGCCCGGGCCAGGGCCTGGTCGTAGGCCGGCGACGGGGAATGGGCGATGACCTTGGCGAGCAGGCCGTCGAAATTCGGATTCGACTTGAAGCCCGCGTGAGCGTGGTGATCGACGCGAATGCCCGGGCCCGAGGGCGCTTCAAAAACAGCCAGGGTTCCGCTGGCCGGACGCGGCGAACCGTCCTTGGCCATCTTCTCCATGTTGATTCGCAGTTGAACCGCGTAGCCCCGGGGCGACGGCGGAGAGGCCCCGAAGCCGAGGCTCGCCAGGCTCTTGCCCCCGGCCAACTCCAACTGGAGCACGACGAGATCCACCCCGGTGATTTCTTCGGTGACCGTGTGCTCGACTTGAAGCCGAGGATTGGCCTCGATGAAAGCGAATTTCCCTTCGGCCTCCGGGCGGGCGTCCACCAGGAACTCGAAGGTGCCCAGGCCCCGGTAGTCGAGACGACCAGCCATCCCGAGAGCGGCCTCGAGAAGGCGCTCGCGCACGGCGGGATCCAGGGTCGGGCTCGGCGCCACCTCGACGACTTTCTGGTGACGGCGCTGAAGGGTGCACTCGCGCTCCCAGAAATGCGTGACCGCCTCGCCGTCCCCGGCCACCTGGACCTCGATGTGGCGGGCTTCGGGCATCCACTCCTCGGCGTAGACCTCGCCGAGACCGAAATACCTTTCGGCTTCGGAGCAACAACTCGTGTAGGCGGCTTCCACGTCGTCGCCCGCGCTGACCCGGCGCATGCCGCGCCCGCCTCCGCCCGAGACCGCCTTGATGAGCATGGCACCGCCCTCGCCCAGGCCGGCCAAAAAAACGCGGACCTCATCGAGGGAAGCCCCGCGACCGGTCCCCGCCAGGATCGGAACCCCGCACGCCTCGGCCAGGCTTCGCGCCCGGGCCTTGTCGCCGAGTTCGGCGAGGCTCTCGGCAGCGGGCCCCACGAAGACCAGTCCAGCAGCCGCGCAGCTACGCGCGAACGCCTCGGATTCGCTCAGGAAGCCGTAGCCCGGATGGACCGCGTCGCAGCCCGCCTCCACGGCGCGGCTCACGATCTGCCCGGCATCGAGGTAGGCCGCCGCCCCCCTGCCCGAGAGCGCCAGGGATTCGTCGGCGCGAAGCGCGTGCACCGCGCCGGCGTCGTCCTCGCTGTGGATCGCCACGCCGCGCAGCCCGAGGTCGCCGAGCGCGCGCAGAATGCGAACCGCGATCTCTCCCCGGTTGGCCACCAAGACTTTTCTCAACGCCACGTCGCTCTCCCCGCCAAAAGATCCCGCAACCGCGCCCAGGGTCGCGAAACCAGACACTAGTCCGATCCGGGTCCGGGGGGTAGCGGGAGAGAAGCGGGCGAACCGGGGCACGAGCAGAGCGGGGGGAGTATGGTGCGCCCTGGCATTGAAGCCCCGGAGGACAGAAATGAAGACCGAAGTGAAGAACCCCCTCAAGCTCGCGGGCTCCGTCGGCTCGCCCTATTCGCGCAAGATGCGATCGCTCCTGCGCTACCGACGGATCCCCTTTCATTTCATCGAGTGGGGGACCGAGGCGAGCAAGGCCCTGGCCCGCCCTCCCCTGCCCATGATGCCCGCGCTCTATTTCCCTGGCCTTCCCGGCGAAGACGGCTACGCACCTACGAGCGATTCGACTTTCCAGATCAAACGACTCGAAGACGAGTTCAGCGAGCGTTCGGTGATCCCCACGGATCCCGTCCTGGCCTTCATCGACTTCCTCATCGAAGACTACGCCGATGAATGGCTGACCAAGATCATGTTCCATTACCGCTGGGCGATTGCCGAAGACGCCGAGCACGCCGTGCGCATCATGCCGCGCTGGCATCTTGGCGTCTCCGAAAAGGCAGCGACGGAATTCGCCGAGACTTTCGGCAAGCGCCAGATCGATCGCCTCTACGTGGTGGGTTCGAACGCCGTGACCGGGCCCGTCATCGAGGAGAGCTATCGGCGTCTTCTGGGCCTGCTCGAGGCGCTACTCCGGGAGCAACCCTTCGTGATGGGCGGGCGGCCGGGCAGCGCCGATTTCGGACTGGTGGGCCAACTCATCGAACTCGTCCAGGTGGAGCCCGCCTCCCAGGCCGTGGCTCGGGAGATCTCATACCGGGTCCTGGCCTGGTGCGACGCCCTCGAGGACGTTTCGGGCATCGAGGTCGACGAGAACCAATGGCCCTCGCGGAATGAGATTGCGCCGCTCTACGGCCCACTCCTCGGCGAAATCGGCCGCACCTACGCGCCCTACCTGCTCGCCAACGCGGCCGCCCTCGAAGCGGGCGCCGAAAACGTGGAATGCGAGATCATGGGCAGCGCCTGGTCCCAGATCCCCTTCAAGTACCAGGGCAAATGCCTGGGCTGGCTGCGCGAAGCCCACGCCGCCCTGGGCGAGGACGACCGCGCCGCGGTGGACGCGATCCTGTCGGGCACGGGTTGCGAAACGCTCTTCCCGGGCTGACCCCGGGCGAAAGCGTCAGGGCGTGAACCAGATCGGCGAGGTCCAGGCACGCTCGTGGATGATCGGGCGATGGCTCTCGGAGCAGCAGCCCTCCAGGGCTTCGGGAATGCTGGCGGGATCTTCGCAGCGTACCCCCGCCGCGTTGCAGGTGTACTGGCTCCAACGACACGACGGGTTTTCGATCACCCGGGCATAGTAGAAGGCCGCCTCGGAGGGATCGAAATCGGGATCCTCCCAAACCGAACAGAGCGACGCGGCCCCTTCGCCCTGGCGCTCGCAGGTCAGGAGATCGACGCTGGCGCCGTTTTCTCCCCCCGCCACGGTCAGCACCTCTTCTTCGATGGCGCCGCCGACCAATTTTCCCTTGATGATCTGGATTCGCTCGAGAGCGGAGCCCGCATCCCGGGCCGTGCCCGGATCGCGCAGGGCCGAGACGAAGAAACGCGGGCCGCCGTTGGCCCCTTTGGGCCGGGGCGGAAGGTCTCCGCCCATGGGCGTGCCCCCGGCATAGCCCTGGGCGACGGCGTCGGGGGCGCCGCAAAGATCACCGGGATAATCCCAGCCGCCAAAGAAGCGCACCCGGGGCCGGGTGCCGCTGGTGGCGTAGGCCTCCCGGCGCTGCATCGCACCGAAGAGCGCCTCACGCGAGTTCTCCTCGGCCCAAAGCACCGCCAGACCGCCGGGCCCAAACTCGAGATCGTCGCTGAAGGTATTGGCAGGAGCGGGGCCCGAGGCGTCCATGCGGCCGGCGCCCCCGTGCCCGGGATGTCCCTGTTCGGCGGTGAGTCCTGGAGCTGCGATATGGGTATCCGTGCTTCCGATGACTCCAAAATGAAAGGGATTGGCGCCGAGTTCGTCCTGGATCCGCAATCCCTCGCCCAGGGCCCAGCGCACGTAGTTGTTCGCCGTGGGCTCTTGGATTTCGACGAGAGGGCTCTGCTTCCCCCCGAAGCGGTCGTAGGGGAGTTTTTCGAAACCGCAGTACTCGTCGCCCTGCCAGACTGGAAGGCGGGAATCGCATTCCGAGGAGCCCTTGTGCTGCATGATTTCCACCAGGGGTTCCCAGCGACTGCGGCGCCGGGCCTCGGCGAGTTGGGTGGGGCCCGGTTCATCCGGGCTGCTGGCGGCCGCGCTCTGGAAGATCAGCCCGCCGCTGAGATTCGAGTTGTGGGGAATCGTGAGTGCATCGCAGCCCTTGATGCCCTCGACGCATTCGGCCTCAAGGCGATCCCAGAGATCCACCGCTGAGGGGGTCTCAATCCAGCTCGCGGGAATCGCCGGCACCTGGGCGTCGCGAAAGATCACGTTGCGATGGAGATTCTGTCCTTCCCCCACGCTGGCCGTCCACTCGTAGGCGACAAAACTCGTAAACGAGCAGGCATCGCTCGCGTCGTCGGCCTCCTCCGCCGCCGCAATCACCTCGGCCCAGACCTCGGTGGCCTTCTCCCGGCAAAGACTCCCGTCGTCGCCGCACAGACCCCAGCGTTCCTTGTCGACCAGGCCGCGAAATCCGAAGGCCATAAGGCCGACCCCGGGCATGTTGCGATGGGCGAAGCAGACTGGATGCCAATACTCCCAGGTACCGGGGGTCGTGCAGATCTCCATTTCTCCGAGAAACTCGGCGTGGTCGGTGACCGCGACGAAATCGAGGGGACGATCGAGTTGAACATGACGCAGGGCGTTTCCGTCGCCGTCGTAGGGCTGAATCCCCATGCGCTCGCCCTGGGCGAAGCGGTAGGCATCGCGCGGCGAGTTCCGGGTGTCCTGGGAATTGGCGTCGAAGGACAGGGTCGTGTGCACGTGGGTATCGCCGAAAAAGGGCTGGCGCAGGGGGTCGCTGTTTCGGCAGGCCGGGGCTGGATCGCCCGAGCCTTCCGCTGCCCCCACCTCCGCTACCCCAAGAGCACCCGCTCCCCATATCGTGCATAGAACCGTGAGAAGTCGGACATAGCCAGCCAACGATGGGCTCCCTTCAGATGTTTTCAAAACAACTCGCCTAGTCGCCGAAAGCCGCGCGCCAACCCTGGGCCTCGAAAGCCTCCCGGGTCGTATGCTTGGAGCGGGGCACATAGGGGGCGATGGCGGGATCCGCCTCTCCACCTTCCACCGCATGGCGGAGTTTCGTCAGGGTCTCGCTGCGCCGGAGAAGCATCCGGTAGGTGAGTTGGCCGTCGAGATAGTCTCCCCATGCCAGCCAGGTCACCCCGTTCTCGAGGGTCGCGTTGGCGGGTCGGTTCTCGGCGGTGGAAACGACGATGGTGTAGAAGCCCTCGTCGTCCACCGCGATCTCGTGATCGACCACCGCGGCCTCGCAGATACCCGCCCAGAAATTATAAGTCGTGAGCGTGAAGCCCCGGATATCCTTTCCCGGCGCCCAAGTCGGCTCTTCCGGGGTATGGGGGGACGTAAACATCTTGGCCCGGGTCACGTGCACATCCCCCAGGCGATTCGTGTAGGGGGTAACGAGATAGAGGATGTCCTCGCTGGCGAGAATGTCGTAGGGCAGCCCCCAATTCGACTTGGTGCTGTATTCCTCGGGCCAGCAGAGCCCCCGGTGATCGGGGATCGGCAGGGGAGCGAATTTGGTCGTCTCCACCGGGGGTTCAACACCCGGCGGATGCGGGTCGACTTCATCGTAGAATGCGGTCTGGTTGCCCTCGGCGTCGTAGACGGCGATCGAGGGGAGCAGGACGCCCGTATTATTCGGCGGCATGGCGCCGAGCACGGAATCCGTGGTTCGGTAGATATTGAAGACCGCCGGGTTGCGACCCCCGTTCTTCTTGATGCCGCAATACGTGGTGTTCGGCTCGGGGTTCTCGGGCTTGTCGGTGAAGATCAACTGTGCGCTGAAGCGCCTGCCCATGCCCTCGGGCACGGCTTCGCGAAAGGGGTTCACGCTTCCGGGGTCGGGGTCAAGATCCTCGTCCACCAGGGTGGGCAGGTTGTTGGTATCGAAATCCGAGGGATGGAAGGCGAAATAACGCGAATAGGGGAACTCACCGCTGAACACGACCTTGCCGCCCTCGGGCACCGGGACGAAGCCACGCGGCGCCTTGTCGCCATGCCAGAAGCGATTGCTGAAATAATTCGAGGCCGAGGTATCGAGGAGGTAGGGGAATCGGTTATTCGTCAGGGGGCTGCCGATGCCGGGCCAACCCGGGCAGCGGGATTCGCCGATCAGGGTCCCTACCACGTATTCGGGGTCGCCCAGGCGAATGCCGCAATGCTCGGCGATATAATCGGAGATGCGCCCTTCAACGCCGGCGAGTTCGGGATCCGTAAGCCGGGGGAAGATGCCCAGAACAGCGCCTTCCGCATTGGCCGCATCGGCCATGAGGTCGTAGAGGAATTGCAGATCGGCCCGAATCTCGTCGGGGGCCACTTCCAGCAGCTGCCGGACCACATCGGCATGACCGACGAACTCGTTGAAATCCCACTTGATCGTCAACTCTCCGGCGATCATCTGCTTGAGTCTTTCTTCGAACGCTTTTCCGTCGCTCATCGCTGCTCCTGAATACCGCTGACCGGGGTTTCCGCTTGACGCGGCCTATTGACGCTCGTAGCCGAAGGCCTCGAACGCGAAGCCCCAATTTTCATTGACCGTCGAAATCACATCGGCCGGAAATTCGAATTTATTCTTCTCATAAGTCCCCAAACTCGCCAGATAGCTTTCGAGCAAGGGGCGGACCCGCTCGAAATCTCCGAGTTCCAGGGTCGAGTAGATGTCCTCGAGATTTTTGATGGGTTCGGCATCGAGATCCTCGTAGCGGATCTCGATGAGTTGACCCTCGGGAATCAACTCGCGCTCGGCGAGATATTTCTGCATCTGCTTCTGGTAGGCACCCACGATCCAAGCATCGATATCCTCCCACTCAAATTCCTGGAGCACCGCCCCAGGCAGGGTCTTGCGATACATGTTCCGCATGGATTGATAGACGGGATAGGGGTTCCGCACGATGTTGACGAAGCGCGCATCGGGAAACATCTCGAGCAGAACCTTGACTCGGGCCGTATTCGGCGGCGTCTTGAGAACCAGACGCTTGTGATCCGAAAGCAGGGTCGCCTTCTTGAGCACCTCGAGATAGGCGCGCTTCCAGCCCTCGGTGCTGACGGGATCCTTGCCGAGGTCCACCACGTAGCGATCGTAGAGATCCGGGATCGCCTTGGGAAAGTTCATGACGTGGAGGGGAGCGTGTTCCGTGGCGTTGATCATGGCCATCTCCTCCTCCTGGGGACCGTCCAGAGAGATGGCGACGTTATCCATGGGGCGCTTGGCGGGGAGTCGACTGGCGAAAAGCTTCGGGAGCCAATTCCGGCCGGTGAGCGCAATGGGGTGCATGGAGGCCTGGTAATTCGTCACGCCCCCGAATTGAGGGTCCTGCCACATCAGGTTGTGGAGATGGGTCGTGCCACTTCGACCGAAACCCAGCAGGAAAAGCGGCGGAGCGGCCAACTCGGTCTTCCGAATCGTTCGCCCCCAGCGGAGATTCTCGTACCAACGCAGGGGTTCCACCATGCGCAGGAAACTCAGCCAAGCTTTCTTGCGGCGGAGATAGCGCGCGTCCACCTGGTGCTCGGCCAAGAGGCGTCGCGCCGCCGGCATGGGCAGGAATTGGGACATGGATGCCATCGGATAAAACTCCCTTGACTGGGGCGAAATCCTCGCCCGCCCTACTCGGGCAATTCGAATTTCCAGCCCACACCATTGATATGGCCGCCGCCGTCGGCGTGAATCGTGTTGCCCGTGACATAACGCGACTCGTCGCTGGCCAGAAAAACCGCCACTGGGCCGATATCCTTCTCGCAATCCCCCGCGTAGTGGATCGGGTTTCCCTCGACGATCCCCTGGGCAGAATCGGGATCGAAGCGCTCGAAGCCCTCCCAAGAGGGCGTCGCGGCGAAGGGGCAGAGAACGTTGGCGGTGATGCCGTAGCGCCCCCACTCCACCGCGGCGGTTCGCGTCAGGGCACGGGCCGCTTCCTTGGAGGCGTTGTACATCACGGTATAGCGGTGGGCGTTGATCCCATTCAGCGAGCACATGGTGATGATGCGACCCCAGCCCTGGGTCTTCATGGCGGGGAAAGCGGCCTGCATGCCCCAGAAAGAGGCGTAGTAGTTCACGCTCATATAGCTCTGCATGGCCTCATCGGTCATGTGCTCGAAGCGGGCCGTGCCGCCGGTGGGAGTCGCGTTGTTCACGAGAATGTCGACGCTCCCGAAGGTGGCGAGGGTCTCCTCCACCAAGCCGTAGACGCTCTCCTTTTCCGAGACATCGGTCTGCCGATAGATGGCCTCGGCCCCCTGGGAGGAAAAATCTTCCACGATTCCCGCAGCCACGGCTTCGCCCTTCTCGGCGCTGCGGTTGGCGCAAACCACCTTGGCGCCCTCGCTCGCCAGCGCGCGCGCGACCCCGAGGCCCACTCCCTGGCCCGCCCCAGTCACGATGGCGACCCTATTCTGCAAACGTCCCATGTCCTCGACTCTCCCGTGCCCTATGGCGGGCAATCTGATGGCGACTGGCCTACTGTATACAACTGTAAAATGAGATATCAACCCTCGCCCAGATCGGCCGAGGCCAGGAGCGCGCCAAATCCCGTGAGTTCAGGCAACCCCGACCAGCCCTCCGGGCCCAGTTCGCCTCCCCAGGGCCCGCCCCTGTCCCAGCGCGAGCGCCAGAGCCTGGCCACCCGGGACCGCATCCTGACGGTGGCCCTGGATGAAATCGCCGAATGCGGCCTGGGGGCGGTCCGCATCGAGCATATCGCGCGCAAGGCCGAGGTCACCCGGCCCACGGTCTACGCCCACTTCCCCACCCGGGAGGATTTTCTCCGGGAACTCCAAACTCGGAGCGAGAGCAGAGCCCTCGAGGCCGTCGCCCAACGCCTGCGCGCCAGCGAACGCGATCATTTCCTTCATCGCTTCGTCGACGCCACCATCGACCTGCTTGCCGATGCCAACCCCGTTCTTCGGCGGGAGACCTTCGCCCTCATGCTCCGGGAACCCCGGAAAGAAGACTGGATGGGCAACGCTCTCTTCGAGTTCCTCGAAGAAGAGGTCGCCCTCGCTCAAACCCGCGGAGAAATCGACAACTCCCTCCCCGCCTCTGAGACCACTCGAATCCTGACGACGGCGCTCTTTGGGTTCTTCGTCATCGAAAGCGATGAACCCGACGTGCGAAAAAAAGAAGCTCACCAGATGCTCGATCTTCTGATCGGCAATTGATCCCTATGAGGAAAAGATGACCGGAAAACTCGAAGGCAAGGTGGCAATCATCACTGGGGCGGGTCAGGGCGTCGGCAGGGGCATTGCCCTCGCCATGGCCAAGGCAGGGGCGCGCTGCGTCATCGCGGATTTCAACGAGGAATCAGGGCAGCAGGTCGTCAAGGAACTCGAAGGCCTGGGAGGCGAAGCCCTCTTCGTGGGCTGCGACGTCACGAGCCGCGCAAGCATCGACGCCGCCGTGGATCGAACGATAGAGGTCTTCGGCCAACTCGATATCCTGGTCAATAACGCCCAAAGGGCGCCTCTTTCGCCCACTCCGGTCATGGAGCACACCGACGAAATCATCGACCTTTGTTTCGATACCGGCTTTCGGGGCAGCTTTCGCTTCATGCAAGCCGCCTACCCCCACCTCAAGGCGAGCCGGGGAAGGGTCATCAATATCGCTTCGGGGGCGGGGCTCGACGGTCTCGCCGGGCAATCCGCCTACGGCGCGGCCAAGGAAGCGATCCGGGCGCTCAGTAAAAGTGCTGCTCGGGAGTGGGGGCGAGACGGCATCAACGTCAACATCATCTGCCCCCTGGCAAATTCGCCGGGAGTGGCCACGCTTCTCGAACTCGCGCCTGAGATGGAAAAGCGCATGACCGCGAACCAGCCCCTGGGAAGGATCGGGGACTGCGAAGAGGATATCGGCCCGGTGGCCGTCTTCCTGGCGAGTGACGACTCGCGTTATGTGACGGGCCACACCCTGCCCGCCGACGGCGGCAACTCCATGGTGCGCTGAACGCCGGGAGCTAGACCGCTTCAGCGCGTCCGACCGAGGGAGAACTGGGTTAGGATCGCTCCGACCGTGGGAACCCGACGGGTTCGAAATTAGCCACGTCGGGAGAAGTCATCGCCGTGAAGACCAGCACGACGTCCGGCCCAGGGCCCGTGAGCCTTTCCACCAAGCTCTATTACGGCTTCGGATCCGTCGCCTACGGCGTGAAGGATAACGGCTTCTCCTTCATGCTCCTGATCTACTACAACCAGGTCCTCGGGCTGCCGGCGAGTTGGGTGGGCACCGCCCTGATGTTGGCCCTAATCGCCGACGCCTTCTCGGATCCCCTGGTCGGCTATTTCTCCGACAACCTGCATTCGCGCTGGGGACGGCGACACCCGTTCATGTACGTGGCCGCCCTGCCCACCGCCGTCTGCTACTTCATGCTCTGGAACCCGCCCTCGGGGCTCTCCCCCAGCCAACTCCTCGGCTATTTCCTGGGCGTGGCCATCGCGGTCCGAACCTTCCTAACCCTCTACGAGATCCCTTCGACCTCATTGGTCGCCGAGCTCACCGACGATTACGACACGCGCACCTCCATGCTCGGATTCCGTTATTTCTTCGGCTGGTGGGGTGGGCTGGGAATGTCGGTGTTCGCCTATTTCTTCCTGCTCCCCCAAGATCTCGGCGGGGTGCTCTACGGCCCGGGTTACCGCACCTACGGGGCCGTGGCGTCGGCGATCATCTTCGCAGCCATCCTGATTTCAGCCATTGGGACCCACCGCCATATTCCCAGCCTCAAGGCCCCGCCCACTCGCCAGCCCTTCGCTTTCGGCCGCACCCTGGCCGAGTTGCGGGAGACCCTGGCCAACCGGTCCTTCTTCGTCCTCTTCATTTCGGCTCTCTTCAGCGCCATGGCTGCGGGCGTTTCCACCTCTTTGAATATCTACTTCAACAACTTCTTCTGGGAGCTGACCACGTTGCAAATGGGCTCCCTGAGCCTTCCCTTCTTTCTTTCCGCGGGCGTCGCTCTTGCCATCGCTCCCCGGCTCTCGATTGGGTTGGGCAAGAAGAAGGCAGCACTCGCCATCGCCGGGCTGGCATTTATATGCTCGCCCATCCCGGTGCTCCTGCGATTGCTCGACCTCTTCCCCGCCAATGGCACCGACGCCCTCTTCTACACATTGCTCTGTTTTGGGACCCTCGAGGTCACCCTGATCATCACGGCAAGCATCCTGATCTCGTCCATGGTCGCCGACGTCGTCGAGGAGAGTGAACTCAAAACCGGCCGCCGGTCCGAGGGGGTCTTCTTCGCCGCCCGCAGCTTTGCCCAGAAATCCGTTCACGGAATAGGGACCTTCACCGCTACGGCGATCCTGACGGCCATCGATTTCCCGACCGATGCCCAGCCCGGCGCAGTCCCGGCGGAGACCCTGCGCGAACTCGGATTCATTTACGTGCCCGTGCTGATGGTTCTCTACGTCCTGGCCTTCGGTTTTCTCACCGGATACCGCATCAGCCGCGAGAGCCACGAGGAGCACCTCACGCGCCTCCAAGCCGAGGACTAGCCCTCCCCCAAGGGGCATTAGGAAAAAGAGCGCCCGGGTGCGCACAAAAGACCCGAAGAGCAGCGGAGTATTGCGGCAAGGCGCAAAAAATGGCGGGTGGCCCCTCAAGTGCTGCGAAGAGGGTTCCGTAAAGAAGCGTATGGACACCCCTGTAGTCATTTCTCCCAGCGGAGGCCGGGTCGAGGATTCGGTCCACTGCCTACTCTCTGTGATCGACGGCCCATGCTTCAAGGGCGTCGCCAGTAACCTGTCGGTCAGCGGCCTCTATATCGAGGTTTCTGGGGACATTGCCCCGCCCCGGGACAGCGAGGTCGAGGTTTTCCTCGAAGGCTCGGAGAATATCCCGGCGATGCATCTTCGTGGCACCGTCGCGCGCAGCGCAGACGATGGCGATGGGGCTGCCGAGGGCCATCTCGGCCTGGGAATCCGGATTCACGAGGCACCCGCCGACTATCACGCGCTCTTTGGCCAGGAGCCCGAGCCCCAGAAAAACCGACGGACCCACGTTCCCTACCCCCTGCTTGCCTACAACGGCAACACCCTCGATGACATCTTTGAACTGCTGAGCGAACTTGGAGCCCAACCCAGGCGGGTCAGCGCGACGGGCCCGGACCGGCTCCAAGGCTGGGAGGATGTCCCTAAAATTCTCATCGTCGATGCCGCCGATGCCCTGAATCTCGAAGTGCCCGGGATCGCGGACCGACAAGGAGTTCTACGCGTCGCCATCGCGTCGTCCCAATCGGAAATTCTTGCGAATCTTCTGCGACGCCTCGGCTACCAGTACCTGATCCGAAGACCCCTTCATCGGGACGCCATCGAAATCCTGCTCCGCAACCTTCTCCATAAGGGAGAGAGTCGACGCGCGAGCCCCCGAGTCGTCCTCGGCATCGATGCATCGATCCAGACCAGCCTTCGGGGCTGGCAGCGACCCTGCTCGCTCCTCGACCTTTCCAGGGGGGGCTGCCTGCTCGCCGCCTCTCGAGGTCCCGCCCTGCGCAAAAAGGTTCAGCTGGTCGTGGGTTCAGAATACACTGGAGCCGAAGAGCTCAGCATCACCGGCCACGTGATCCGGCGTCGTTTCGACGATGCTTCGGGGAAATGGCAGGTCGCTTTGCGCTTTCACCCGCCCGCCGACGTCCAGGGCGCCCGGATTGGTCAACTTCTCCAACGCAAGACCGTGGGTCCCAACCGCAGCGACGAAGTGACGCCCCATCAGAGTTGGGTAGATCGAGCCAGGTCCTGGCTCGGGCTGAACGAAAAGGGAGCAGCGCTCCCCTCTCACCCGGATCGGCGGCGAACGCCTCGTGCTCGAATGGATCGACACGTTTGCAAGCTGGATGCCTCGGGGACGCGAGTCACCGCTCTCCTCACGGGTTATGACCTGAGTGCCCAGGGAATGCGCGTTCAAGCGCACCCCGAACTCGAACTCGGCAACCAGTTCACCGTTTCTCTTCACGACGAAGCCCGCAAGCGCCCCCTCGAGGTTCCCGCCGAGGTGATCCGAGACGATGGGGCCGATGGGCTCGCCCTGCGCTTCACCGACCTCGACGGCGAACTGCAGAGTCGCCTGGACGCATTGATCTCCGCCCTCCCCCACGCCGACTCCCTGGTGATGGCGGGCATTGAGAGCAACATCGAGAGCGTGGGCACGCACTGAGACCGAGTGCCGCTCGGCCCAGGGCTCGAACTCGTCCCACAGGCCCGACCGTCCTAGGGGAGTCCATCCCCCAACCGGGTCGCGCCCTGTCTTGAGCCCAGCCGCGCCCCCCTTTTGGGGAGCGACGCATGCCCCGAGGGGCACATTTCCCGGGACTGGGGCAGGAGACGACCTCCCGTTATCCCGCTTGCCCTGTTCCGGGCTTGTCCGTATCCTTTCCCGAAATTAGAGTTGAACTCTAAAACTGGATTGCGGCCCAACCGCTCCGGGAAGGACAACCCGTGACAGAAATAGACCTCTATGAGGCCATGCAGACCCTCCGCGCCGTGCGACGCCTTCGTCCCGACCCGGTTCCCGACGAGATTCTGCATCGCGTTCTCCAGGCCGCCTGCTGGGCACCCACCGGGGGCAATGTCCAACCCTGGCGGGCCGTCGTGGTCCGCGACCCCGCGCGTAAGCAGGCGTTGGGCGAGCACTACCTCACCGGATGGAATGAGTACTCGGCGGACCATCGCGCCCAACTCGAGAGCGCGCCCGAGGCGATCCAAGCCAAACAAGCCCGCATGCTCGATTCCGGCGACCATCTCGCCGAGAATTTTGGCCAAGCGCCCGCGGTCATCGTTTTCTGTTTCAACCCCAAGCTCATGGCCATCACCGACGCCGGCCTCGACCGGATCTCGGTGGTCGGAGGGGCCTCGGTTTATACGGCGGTGGAAAACCTCCTGCTGGCATGCCGCGCCGAAGGGCTCGGCTGCACCTTGACCACTTTGCTTTGCGGCTACGAGGAGCAGGTGCGGGAGATCCTCGAGATTCCCCAACCCTGGGCCACCGCCTGTGCGGTCCCCATCGGTTACCCCCTGCTCGGCGGCCACGGAAAGATCTCCCGGCGGCCGGTGGAAAAGACCGCCTTCGCCGACCACTGGGGAAACCCCTTCTCCGCTTAACCCGCACCCAAACCGGAAGAAGGGAGACCCCCGAAGATGCTCTTCGCCGACGAAAGTGATTCCCTGACCGATCTGCGCGAACTGCTCCGCCGCTTCGTCGCCGAGGAAATGCCCCCGGAAAAGAGGCAGCTCTGGGATCGAGAACACCGCTTTCCGCCCGAGCTCTTTCAAAAACTCGCCGAGCTAGGAGTCTGCGGCGTAACCATCGACAGCGCCTACGGCGGCCTGGGCCAGGATCTGGTCGCCGCCGTCGCCATCATCGAAGAACTTTGTCGGGGAGGCGCCTTCGCCGCCGGTCCCTTCATCCATTGCGCCTTCTATGGCGGCATGAACATCTCAGAGAACGGTTCCGAGGAGCAGAAGAAGCACTACCTGCCCAAACTTGCGAAGGGCGAGCACCTCTTTGCCTACGGGCTCTCCGAGCCCGACGTCGGCGGAGATCTTGCCAGCGTGCGAACCACCGCCCGGCGAACCGAGGACGGGGGCCTGGTGGTCAACGGCTTCAAACGCTGGTGTACCGGCGCGGATTTTGCCGACACGATCTATTGCCTGGTCAAGAGCGATGACGAGGCGCCTCGGCATGCCAACCTGAGCTTCGTGCTGATTCCCACCAATGCCGAGGGGGTGACCGTACACCCCATTGAACACGGCAATCTCCGCTACACCCTCTCCAACGACGTAATCCTCGAAGACGTCAAACTTCCCGCGGAAGCCATCGTGGGGGGTGAGCGCGGCTGGAACCAGGGTTGGGGGATGTTGGCTGGGCGCGCTCTGGACGTCGAGAAACTCGAGATCACCGCGGTCACCTTCGGCATCGCCCAGGCGGCAGTCGAGGAGGCCTGGGTCTATGCCCAGGAGCGCAAGCAATTCGGCCGGGTGATTAGCGGCCATCAGGTTGTGCGCCATCGACTCGTCGAAGCCCGAACCCGACTCGAGGCCTGCCGCCACATGCTCTACCACGCGGCTTGGCTGGCCAACGAAGGGCGTCCATGCAGTGTCGAGACATCCATGGCCAAGCTCTTCGTCGCGGATACCGCGGTGGAAATCGGACTTTCGTGTCAGCGCGTCATGGGCGCCTACGGACTCTCCGAGGGACACGATATGGAGCGCCATGTCCGCGACTTGATTGGGATGCCGATCGTCGGCGGCTCTTCAGACATGCAGAAAAACAATCTAGCCGGCCTTCTTGGTCTGGCACGTTGAGCAGGAGAACCCCATGAACACCCAGGAAGCGACTGCCAATCCTTCGATGATCGACGCCGCCCATGCCATGGCTCCGACCCTGCTTGCCCGGGCCGATGAAATCGAGGAGGCCCGCCAGGTTCCCAACGACCTGGCCCAATCCTTGGCCGAACAGGGCTTCTATCGCATGTGGGTTCCTGAGGAACTCGGCGGCTTGGCCATGCCTTTGGCACCCTCGCTCAATGTCTTCGAAATCTTGGCCCAGGGCGATGCCGCGGTGGCGTGGTGCGTCGCGATCGGCGTGTCCTCGACCCTTGCCTTGCCGTACCTTCCGGCCTCGACTGCTCGTACAATCTTCGACCAACCCAACCGGATAATCGCTGGCGTCTATGCTCCCAAGGGCCGAGCCGATTCCTGCAAGGACGGCTTTCGGGTCAGCGGACGTTGGCCCTTCGGCTCGGGTACCCGCAACGCAGACTGGGTACTCGCCGGTTGCCGCTTCTTCCGGGACGGTGAACCCATCCTGGACAAGCGTGGGAATCCCCGAACCAATATGGTGATCGTCCCTGCGAGCCAGGTCGAATTCCTCGATACCTGGAACGTCACGGGCCTGGAGGGGACCGGTAGCAACGACTTCAAGCTCGAAGATGTTCCCGTCCCGGAGGCCTTCATCTCGGCATGGAACCCAACGCCGGTGCCCGAGGATCGGCTCTATCGAATTCCCCAAATAAGCCTCCTCGCCGTGGGCTTCGGTGCGATCGCCCTGGGCATCGCGAGAAGCGCACTCAGCGATCTTCAAACCATGGCCAGCGCCAAGACGGCAACCGGCCAATCCGCGCCCCTGGCTCAGCGACGCGACTTCCAAGGCGACCTGGCCCGCGCCGAAGTCAGCTTGCGGGCGGCGCGAAGTCATTATTACGAGTGTGCCGAGGCGCTCTGGGACGCCGCAGCCGAGGATGATCAATGCCTCGATGAACGCGCCTCTCTCCGACTGGCCACCCTCCATGCCGTCGAGGTGGGCGCCGAGATCAGCCGAACCGCCTATCGCTTGGGAGGGGCTTCCTCCATCTACACGAGCTCGCGCCTACAGCGGCATTTTCGCAACAGTCACGTCATTACCCAACACGTCCAAGTTCGCCCCGACCTCTACTCGGTCATCGGAAGCCATCTCGCGGGCGAGCCCAAAGGCATAGAGATGCTCTAGCTCCGGTGAACCGCGCAGTGGACCGCATGGCTCCGGCGGGGCCGTCCCGGGGCAATATGATATGGTGGGAACGCCCTATCACCGGTGACGACTAGGACGAACCCGGTGGGCCATCCACGACGACCCCCTCCCGGGGTGAGTCGTATCTTCTCGTATCTTCGGAGACTCGCATGTCCGCTGGCAAGAAAACCACTCCCTCCCGGCCGCGCCTCGCTGAACGCGTCGAGCACTGGGATATCGAAACCGATGTCGCCATCGTGGGCTTTGGCGGAGCCGGGGCCTGCGCCGCGATTGAAGCCGCCGATGCTGGGGCCGAGGTGGCGCTCTTCGAAGTCGCCAGTGCGAGCGGAGGATCGACGGAGCTCTCGAGCGCCGAGGTCTACCTCGGAGGCAACGGGGGGACTCGAGTACAGAAGGCCTGTGGCTACGAAGACACCACCGAGGCCATGTTCGACTACCTCATGGCCGCCGGCGGCGACCTCGCCGATGAAGCCAAGGTTCGCGTCTACTGCGAGGAGGGCACTGAGCACTTCGATTGGCTCGTCAGCATGGGGGCCCCCTACAAAGATACGGAGTACAAGGAACGCGCCATAATGGCGCTTACCGACGACTGCCTCCTCTACACCGGGAGCGAAAAATGCTGGCCCTTCCGAGAGGTCGCAGAACCTTGCCCAAGAGGGCACAACTTGGAGGTCGAGGGCGATAACGGCGGCCCCCTCCTCATGAAGACCCTGACCGGACAGGTGGAAAAGCGAAATATCCGCATCGAATACAACGCGCGTGCCCTGACCCTGATTAGTGACGCCGAAGGGGAGGTTCTGGGCCTGGTCGTTCGTATCGACAACAAGGAATTGAATGTAAGAGCCCGCCGCGGCGTCATTCTATGCGCGGGGGGATTTGTGATGAACCCCAAAATGCTGAAGCAGTACTGCCCCAGGCTCGCCGACGGCCCCTTGCCCATCGGGAACCCAGGGGATACCGGGAGCGGGCTACTCATGGGCCAAGCGGTGGGAGGCGCGCTTCTCAACATGGACCAGCACTTCATCACCCTGCCTTATTACCCGCCTTCCTCTCTCACGTATGGAATCTTCGTGAACGCCCAGGCCCAACGCTTCGTGAACGAGGACTGTTATCACGCCCGAGTCGCCTCGCGAGCCCTCGACCAGCTCGGAGGGAAGGCCTACCTGATCGTCTCAGCAGAGGATTACGACCACCCCTCCTTCATGAACGCGCCCATCGTAGGCACAGGGGAAACCGTCGAAGAGCTCGCGGAAGAAGTCGGCCTCGACTCGGAAATGCTCCGCCACACCATAGACTTCTACTCCAGGCATGCGGCCCAGGGCGAAGACCCCCTCTTCCACAAGAGCGCGGAATGGCTCAAAGCGATGAACGCTCCCTATGCCGCCCTCGACTGCAGCCCCGGCGAGGGGGCGATCTACGCAGCTTTCACTCTCGGCGGACTCGATACCCTGCCCACTGGGGAAGTGCTGACCACCGAAAAAGAGGTCATCAAGGGTCTCTATGCCGCTGGGCGAACCGCCTGCGGCATCCCCCGCAACGCCTCGGGCTATGCGAGCGGGCTCTCGGTGGGCGACGCCACTTTTTTCGGCCGCGCCGCCGGCCGAGCCAGCGCCGCCAACGAGCCCGAACTATAGACTGACCCTCCGAAGCCAAACCCAGAGGTCTCCACTAAATGAAGAATACAACGAAGAACTTTCTCGTCTTCCTGATTCTCTTTACGGCGCTGACCTTCGCGACCTCTGGTTGCTGTAGCCACGGGTCCTGGGGAAGCAAACACGGCTGGAAATGCCACGGTTAAAACCCTGCGCCTGAGGCAAAGGGCTATGGTCAGAGCATGTCTCTTCACCCCATAGAAGCATCCGCCCTCCACGCCCGGCGAGAACGGGTCTTCCTCGTTCTCTCGGGACTCTTCCTCGGCACCCTGGCGATGCTCAACATTCTGGGCATCCTTCGCTTCATCAAGCTTGGCGAACTCGAAACGGCTACGTGGGGAACGCTGACCTTCGCCGTCGCCATCGGGGTTCTCCCCTACCCGGTCACCTTCCTATGCACGGATCTGATCAGCGAACTCTACGGCCAGGCTCGCGCCAATGCGGTCGTTTGGATGGGACTCCTGCTCAATGGCTGGGTTCTCTTCATCCTCTGGCTAGGTGGCGTCCTGCCCGGGTTCGAGACCATCGACCCGAGTACCGGCTCGGCCGTCCTCGATGCCGCCCAGAGACAACCCGTCTTCTTTGAGGTCAGGACCTTTGCTTTCGGCGCGACCATGGCATCGATGATCGCGTATATGGCCGCCCAGTTTACCGATGTCTGGCTCTTCCATTTTTGGAAGCGACTCACCAAGGGACGGCACCTCTGGCTGCGGAATAATGGTTCGACCCTGATCAGCCAAATCGTTGATTCGGTTGCAGTGATCATGATTACCTGGTGGGTCGGCGGCTTGGCGGGCGTACTCAACCACGAAGCTCCCCTAGCAGGCCAACTCGCTCTTCTGATCTTGACGGGATATGGCTTCAAATTATTGATGGCCCTGATCGATACGGCCCCGTTCTATTACCTCACAAAGCGCTTGGGCAATTACCTCGAGATAGACCCTCACGCCGAGCACAATGGATGAACAGGGCGGCCATCAAGCGAGCTATGAAGAAGCTGGCAGAGGCCGACCCAGACGTAGCCCGAGGCCTGGCAATCGTCGGTCCGCCCGAGCCCAGAGTACGACCGGCCGGATTCAACACTCTACTTTCGGCCATCGTGGGTCAACAAATCTCCACTGAGGCTGCGCGAACCATTCGCGCCCGGGTCGAACAAGTCCTGCCCGACGCCACTCCGAAAGCCCTACTCGCCCTGCCCGAAGGCGCCCTGCGCGCTGCCGGCATGTCCGGACGAAAAGTCGAATATGCGACTGGCCTTGCCAGTGCCATCGAAGAGGGCGCGTTCGACCTCGAAGGCCTACCCCAACTCTCCGATGAAGACGCCATCGAAGCCATCACTGCCCTGCGAGGCTTCGGCCAATGGAGCGCCGAGATCTACCTGATGTTCTCCCTGGGACGTACGGATATCTTTCCGTCAGGTGACCTCGCCCTTCGGGTGGCCGTGGGAAAACTCAAAGGCCTCGAAGAGCGACCGACCCCCGGCCAGGCACGCGACCTAGTCGCCCACTGGGCTCCCTACCGAACCGCCGGCTCCCTCTTCCTCTGGGACTACTATCGCGGGGCTCCGACATAAGAGAGACTTCTATGGATTGGCCGACGCCTATGCAACCCGGAACGAAGTCGACTTTGAGACCCTAGAAGGGCACCGGCGCGTGAAATTTCAGAGCTTCATCCGTCACGGGATGAAATAAGCCCAGGTCGCGAGCGTGGAGTTTCAGCTGCCCGGCCCCGGTGCCGTGACCGTAAAGAGGGTCGCCGACAATGGGGATCCCTAAGCCCCGGGAATGGGCCGAGTGAATCCGCAATTGGTGGGTTCTCCCTGTGACCGGTTCGAAAATCACTCGGGTCCACCCACCCTCCACGGCCAACTTCCGCCAACGCGTAATGCCGACCTTGCCGTGGATTGGGTCGTAGATCTGCATCGGCCGGTTGTCGATATCCAGCCGGAAGGGCAACTCCAATTCGCCGGACTCTTCAGCCAAGATGCCCTCAAGCAGAGCGACATAGACCTTGGTCGTACGACGACGATGAAACTGGATAGAAAGGTTTCGATGCGCTTCGGTGTTTCGGGCGACCACGATTAGGCCCGATGTGTCCATATCCAGGCGATGCACCGCGGGCTGATCGATACAACCGGGATAGAGCGAGCGCACCCGATTGGCGACGCAATCCACCTTGTCCGGCCCCCTCCCGGGGACGGAAAGCATCCCGCTGGCCTTGTTGACCACCACGAAATTCGGGTCTTCATGAACGATGTCGAGCAGCGGTTCAGTCAGGGTTCTTCACTCCGCATAAGAGAAAGCCGAGAATAGGCCGGCAACGGGCCTCACAGCATGGATAGAATTCGCCCGGCTGCCTCTCCCCCGAAGGAGTGGCTACCCCCCAGTAGAATTCCGCGATACCCACGGGCCTGAGCCCGAGCCGGGCAGCGTGATTGAGCAGCTTGGGCGCGCAGCATTCGCCCACGCCACCCGGAATGCTGCCCGGCAGCGCGTAGACATCGCGTAGGCCGCGACGCTCGCCTCGAAAATTCCGAAAGAAGTAGAGGGACTGCATCTCATCCATCAACGCCCTGGAGATCGATCGGCGTTCATCGAATAAATCCTTGTAGCGCCCCGAGGCGCGGTCCAGAGCGAGCATCTGACGACTCAAATCCTTGATGGCCGCCTGACCGGGCAACACGCAATCTCGATACGTCTCGCTGCTCAGAATGGGAGGAACCCAGCCCTCGATAAAGCGGATGCCACCGTGTAGCGAGGAGAACGCCCGCAAAAAAACGGTTTCTCCCTGAGCGTCCCGGCACTCGAGCACTCCGAACATATGCCCCCGCTCGCCCGGGAAGAGGTGCTCGAAGGAATAGCGGGGATCCGCCGACGAACTCGGCGACAAGTAATCCAGGCGCGCCATCTCCTCGAACTCTCGCATGACTTCTCGAGCATGAGCACGCGCTGCCCCCATAGGCAGGGCATGCCACTCCTCGCAGGTCCGGCAAAAGCCGAAACAGGAAGATCCATCCCGGGGAAGGGAGGGCTGCGCCCACGCTCCCAGGGAGTCGGGAGCCGGGAGTCGGGGGTCATTCCTGGAGTCTTTCAAAATCATCCCTGGGGCTAAGCCCTTTGATCTCGAGGATCCCGAAGAGGGCTCCCGGGGTTGCCCCCTGCCCCCAAGCCTGGGAAAGCTGCCCCGCCCGGCGAACCGAGCCATGCCGACGAAGTCGGGAGCGCGCGGCGAGTCTACCGAAAGGTGGCCTCCAGGCCTCGCTCCACACCGAAGGCTGGCCCGAATCAGCCAAAGAGAATCTGTTCATTTGAACCTTTTCCGCGCCTTCCCGAGGAGAGCCGCCGGGAGGAGGCGAGCAGCGACTCCACAGAACCAGATGCTTTGGCACTGAACATGCATGCGTTCTTCCTGATCTCTCCCTTTCGCGAATCCGCAGGCTACTCCCAGGCGACTAAGGACCACAGGCGATGAACCCGGCCTCAGCTCATATCGGCACCCATAAGCGATTAAAATCCAAGCGGAATTCCGACTCACAAGCGCCGGCCAGCACTCTGCCCTCGTCCACTCAGAGCCTGCTCCGGTCGAGCCTGCGAACGCTCTTGTTCGGCTCACTCACCCTCTTATGCATCACGCCCTTCATCAGCGACGGAACCTTGGGATCCTCGCTTGGACTCTACCTGCCCTTATCGCTCATATTCTTCGGCCTCGTAAAATTAGAAGCGCGGGGGCACGTCCAATTCGCTGCCTGGGCCCTCTGCCTCAGCCTCTTCTTTGCGATATGCCTCGGGGTTCTTTTCTTTGGTGGAATCGAACATCACACTGCGGTCGTCTTCTCGACTGTCATCATTCTCGCAGCCCTGACCATCGGCGGCAGGGCAGCCATCTTTTTTTTCCTTCTTTGCGGGACAGCCATCGTCGCCCTCGTCAAAGCCGACCAGCTGGGAGTCACACCGACACCGCTGGTTCCGGTATCAGAGCACGGGATGCTCTCTGCGACCCTGCTCAACCTAGGAATCGTCGCTTTCATTATGCGCCGAGCCGTTATTGAACTCGGCTTAGCCACCCAAAAATTGAGCATGGCTCGCAATGGCTTAGACACCCATACCAAGAGCCTCCACCGACTCCACGGTCAAATTCGCGAACGAGCCCGGGTCGCCAGAAAAATTTCCGAGATCGCAAAGAACGTGGTCCACGGAGATTCCGAAGAGTGGCGAACCAAGGCTATCGAAGGGATACGGTCGCTTTTCGACGCCAGGGCTGTAGGAATATTCCAGGCTCCATCGGGATCAGAAAGCCACTTGGCTGAATGGATCGGCGAGGAAGGATGGGGCGAGGACTCTGGCTGGGACACCTTCCAGCCCTTTAGCAGTAACGTGTACCTAGAGGATTCTTATGGATACCTGACCAGAAAAAGCGACCCCAATGCCTTTATCGGCATTTCGGAAAAAGTCGCCGCTCTTCTGATCATCTCGATTCCCGGCCGCAGTCATAGCCTGGGAAGCGCAGTCGTCGTCCTCAAGGACGAACTCGAGACCTCTTCAGGACTGGCCAAAGATCTTCAGACGCTTGGTTCCATCCTCGGCTCGAGCATGGAACGCTCGGCAGCCGAACAGAAGATGAGAATCGCGCAGAGAATGGAAACCGTGGGACGCCTAGCCGGATCGATTGCCCACGATTTCAATAACCTTCTAACGACCATCATGGGCTCTTCCCAACTGCTCCTTGAAGAGAACAACCAGTCCAAACTCGATCGCGATTTACTCGAGGATATTGGCCGCGCCGCGGATCATGCCGCTCTGCTGACTCGCAAGCTTCTCGTGTTGAGCCGCAAACAAGTGGTCCTTCTCGAACCGGTCGATATGAATGAGTCCACCCGAAACTTCGCCCAGATGGCGAATAGAATGGTGGGCGAAAAGATCCAGGTTGAACTCAGCCCATTGAGCTCGGAGGCATTTGTCACCGCAGACCCATCCAATATCGAGCAGATCCTTCTCAATCTCACCGTCAACGCGCGCGATGCAATGCCCGAGGGCGGGAAAATCAAGATCTCCCTGGATCGGATCCAGCGATCAGAATCTCCCCTGCCCTATGACGAAGCTTCTGCAACCGAGAATATTTTGGCTCTACGTTTTTCGGATACGGGTTGTGGGATGTCGCCACACGTACTCTCACATCTCTTCGAGCCTTTTTTCACGACCAAACGCTCGGGCACGGGTTTGGGGCTGGCTTCGGTCCAGGAGGCTCTGCAGGATCTCAACGGATCCGTACGCGTCGAATCGGCACCCGGCCGCGGGACGACTTTCGGGATCTTTATCCCGGAACAGGTCATCGCAGTCCGGCCCAGCGTTGATCCCGTCTATCGAGCCCTCTCCAACCCCGAAGGTGGAAGAATCCTGCTCGTCGACGACAACGACCACGTTCGCAAGACCCTCACCCAGGTCCTAAAAAAGGCGGGCTACAGCGTCGTTGTCGCTCACAGCGGGCTTGAAGCCAAGGCAATTATCGAGTCATCGCCCCTCTCCTTCGACCTGCTCCTCACAGATATTGTCATGCCTAAGTTTTCCGGAATCGACTTGGCGGCGCGGCTGCGAGAAATCGGAAATTTGACCCCCGTTTTGTTCATGAGCGGCTTCGCCGATTCGAGTCAGAAGGAAGTCGGCATCCTGAGCGATTTCATCTCGAAGCCCTTTACCTCCTTCAAGCTCTTGAACCGGATCGAACTACTCCTGGCCTCGAATAGGCTCCGCATGAGCCCAAATCAACCCACCGCCGGTCCCGTTCCCCAAGGCTCTCCAGACCGCCCTGGGGGCTTTTTGCTCAACCCCTGATCTCCGCGCCCAGGCCACACGATCTAGCCAGCGCGGGCTTGATCCACGCAGATACAGGAAGGCCAAAGACCTCTTCTAGGCGAGCTCTCGAGCTTGCGGCCTTCGGGGTATTGTGGGATTTTTGGCTCTCCCCCAACCGGGCCCGATCCTGCAGGCGCCTAGGAGCTTTCCTTGTCTGATTTTTCCCTGAGCATCAACGGCCAACTCGTCGCTGCCGAAAAAACCTTCGGCGTAGTGAACCCGGCGACCGAGGCGGTCTTCGCCCAAGCCCCCGATGCATCCAGGGATGATCTCGATGCGGCGGTGAAGGCTGCCCGGGACGCCTTTCCTGGGTGGAGAGACACCCCTCTCGAAAAAAGGCGGGAGCGATTGGGTGCCATGGCCGACCGGGTCGAAGCGGAGCTCCCGCGACTCTCCGAGATTCTCGTGCGCGAACAGGGCAAAACTCTCGCCAATGCGCAGTTTGAAGTCGGGGGCACCGCAGCTTGGCTAAGGGCCACAGCCGCAACCGAACTCCCCACCGAGATTCTTTCCGAAAGCGAGACCCAGCGCATAGAACTACGCCGTAATGCGTTGGGCGTGGTCGGTGCCATCACTCCCTGGAATTTCCCCCTCTTGCTCTCGATCTGGAAGGTCGGGCCGGCTCTCGTGATGGGAAATACCATGGTCCTCAAGCCGTCTCCCTATACGCCCCTGACGGTCCTCGCCTTCGGCGAAATCGTCCGTGAGGTTCTCCCCCCTGGCGTTCTGAATGTGGTTTCGGGCGGCGACGAACTGGGACGCTGGATCACCGAGCATCCCGACATTCAAAAGATTTCGTTTACGGGTTCTGGCCCCACGGGCAAGAAAGTCATGTCCAGTGCGTCGGCGACCCTCAAGCGCATTACTCTCGAGCTCGGCGGCAATGACCCCGCCATCGTCCGGGCGGATGCCACCCCATCAGAGGTCGCTGGCCCCATCTTTGACATGGCCTTCCAGAACAGTGGCCAGGTTTGCGGTGCGATCAAACGACTCTACGTACACGAGGATATCTACGAATCCCTCTGCGATGAACTGGTCAAGAAGGCGAGCCAGCGCAAGGTCGGAGAAGGCTTCTCCGACGGGGCCGACTACGGGCCCGTCCAAAACAGGATGCAATTCGACCGCGTTTGCGAACTGGCCGAGAGTGCACGGGCCGATGGTGCTCGCTTCCTCGTCGGTGGAGAGCCAACCGAACCCAAGGGCTACTTCTTTCCGATCACACTCGTGGCAGACATCGAAGATGGCAGCCGACTCGTGGACGAAGAGCCCTTCGGACCTATCCTGCCAATCATCCGTTTCAAGGACGACGAAGACGTGCTTCGCCGAGCAAATGCGACTTCCTTCGGACTCGGTGGCTCGGTGTGGAGTGCAGATATCGAGAAGGCTACGGAGATGGCAAGCCGTCTCGAATCCGGCTCGGCCTGGGTAAACCAGCACTTCAATCTGAGCCCATTCCTTCCATTCGGTGGGATCAAGGAATCGGGCATGGGCGTCGAGAACGGTCCCTGGGGCCTAGCCGAGTTCACTTCGTCCCAAGTCCTGAACGTCAAGAAGGGCTAACCGACCACCTCGCACATCGAGCCCGAGCCTGGGTCTTCCCATGTATGATGTGCCCCGCCGAATAATGCCCGAGCACCCCAGGAAGCAGGGACCACACAGTGACCCGCAACTCCAGCGAGAGAAGCCCGGGCCGCCGCCGGATCGCACCCTGGTGGCCCATCGTCTTGGCCTTGCTGGGCGTCGCGGTGCTCTATGGAACGACTCTGCGAGAAGGGCATGCTTGGGGCGGGGACAACGCGATGTACCTGCTCCACGCGCGCAATATCGTGACCGGTCAGGACTATGCGGAAACGGGCTATCTCTACAACGAAGCCTCGGCGCGCCTTCCCCAGTCCTACCCGCCGATATTTCCCCTGCTGCTCGCCCCCTGGGCCACCGCCTCGGAAGTCGATTGGGCACCCATGAAGCTCCTGACCGTCGCGTGTCTGATCGCGGCCCTGGGCTTCCTCGCAGGGGCTGAGCGCCCCCAGAGCGGGCGCATGGAGGGGGCCGCCCTGGTGGCCCTGGTGGGGCTGAACCCGATTTTTTGGGATTTCAAGGACAATGTCCTGTCCGAGTTCCCCTTCCTGATGTTCCTTTGCGTCGCGCTCTGGGCCGCCCAGCGGAGCCGCCTTCAAGGCGAGACCAACCCCCGAGACAATCGATGGGGACTTCTCCTCGGAGTACTCATCTACCTGGCCTACGGGACTCGGAGTGTCGGAGCGCTGGTCCTGCCTGCACTGGCAGCCGCGGATCTCTTGGGCGAGGGCAAGCTCGAACGGCGAACCTGGCTGGCTGCCCTGGTTTTTGTACCGATGGCGGTGGCCCAGAACCTCGCCTTCCATAGCGAAGCCGGGCACCTCATCTACAAGCTATCGAACCTTCGGAGCATGCTGCCCTTAGAAAACCTTTTCGTTCACTATCCCAAGCTCTTCCTTGATTTCTGGCGCAGTGCCCCACCCATGGAGCTACTCGGAGTTACGGTCGCCATCGTCGCGTTTCTAGCCCTGGCCATCGGTCTGGCCGGCCGAGCACGGCGGCGCGAGCTCGACGTTCTCGACTGGTACGTGCTGCTCTCTCTTGCTTTTTATCTCTTGATCAGACTCCACGACACGAGTCCCCCCCAACGCTACTGGATCCCGCTCTTCCCCCTCTTCGCTGTCCAGGTCCTCAGGGGAATCCGCAGTATCGAGCGCAAGCCAATCAGCTGGGGGCGCCCTCTTCTCGTTCCAGCCCTGGTCGGCGGATTTTGCGCGCTGGCTCTATTCGCCTACGGGCTACAGGCCGCCACTCTCGAACGCAATTCGATCACTCAAAGCATTACTGGGCCGGACGCCAAGGAACTCTACGAATTCGTTCGCGGCAAGACATTGCCCGACGACACCCTGATCTTTTTCGAGCCTCGTGTGCTTGCTCTCTACACCGGCCGAACGACCTCGGAGTTCCGCGTGGGAGGCGACCGCGAAGAATGGATGCGCTACGCCGAGTCCATCAACGCTCGCTACTGGGTACGTCCAGGAGGGTTGCCCGAAAGCTATCGGGATTCCCTATCCATGGTTTTCGCCAACGACACCTTCTCGGTTTTCCGCTTCAATCGGTATCGCTAAGAACCGAACCCATGGGCGAGGGAGCCGTCTCGTCCGAATAAAACGGACGAGTCCACCCCCACGCCCTCAAAGGTCGCCTAGGCGTGCGCCGATCGGCCGTTTCGGCGCGAGCGGTTTCGGCCCGGGGCTGCGGTCCGGGAACGCCCGGAGCGGCCCCCTCTCGGAGCCTGAGAAGACTTCTCGGGTTTTTTCTTCAACTCATCGGAATCGCTCTCGAATCCCTCGATGACTCTCCGAGTGATCGGCGCGCCCAATTTCCTCTCCGTAGCGCGCAGCCAGGCGAGATCTTCCCGGGTCGTGAAGGTCAGAGCACGACCTTCATTCTCCGAGCGGCCGGTACGACCGGTCCGATGGGTATAGGCCTCGGGCGTATTCGGCACATCGAAGTTGATCACGTGCGATACACCCTGCACGTCGATCCCGCGCGCCACGATATCCGTAGCCACGAGGACATCGTATTGCCCCTTGCGAAATCCCTTCATCGCCCGATCGCGTTGGGATTGGGACATATTTCCCTGGAGGCTAATGGCGCGATGCCCCGACTGCTCAAGCTGACGTGCAATCCGCTTGGCCCGATGCTTCGTGCGAGTAAAGACGATCGCCGACTCACACGATTCTTCAGATAGAATCTTCTCGAGCAAGTCTCGCTTTCGATCCTCACGAACGGGAAGCAAGGCATGATCGATGGTCTCTGCCGGGCCCGAAACCGAAAGCTGGGCCACATGAGGGTCGCGCAAGAGCCCATCCGCAAGCTTCCGAATCTCCGCCGGCATGGTTGCCGAGAAGAGAAGGTTTTGGCGATTGGCCGGAAGCGACTTCAGAATTCGACGAAGGTCGGGCAGAAAGCCCATGTCAAACATATGATCGGCTTCGTCAAGAACAAGAGCCTCGATATTTCGCAATTGCAGAACACCCTGGCCGATCAAATCCAGAACCCGGCCTGGGCACCCCACCACAATCTCGGGGTTCGCTCGCAGTGCCTTGATCTGACCGTGGGCGGAAACGCCACCGAAAACCGTAACGGCTTTCAAGCGGGTATAGCGAGCCAGGGTTCGGATCTCGGCATCGATCTGTGTCGCCAGTTCACGAGTTGGCGCCAGTACCAGGGCACGCGGACCTGGGGCACGCTCGTGAACGAATCGGTCGAGGAGCGGAAGCGCAAAGGCCGCCGTCTTTCCTGTTCCCGTCTGTGCGAGCCCGAGTACATCGCGTCCCGTCAGGGCCGCCGGAATCGTTTCGGCCTGGATGGGCCGGGGGTCTTCAAAACCCGCAGCTTCCAAGCCGCGAATCAGGGTTGAGTGGAAGCCGAACAGGTCGAAGCCCGTCGGCGAGTCGTTCGTGGATACAGACATCTTGCTTAAAAGTTCTCCACCGCGAGGCGTGTGCAGGGCACAGGCCTGGCAGTTCTTGTATTTCAATGCCCCACCGGGTTCGGCTAAATCGAATCGCCCATTGCGAAAACGAGTTGCGAATAGGGGGGTGGCATTGATGATTTGCGGCGTGACCTCGGCAGGATTTGCAGTCGGTCCAATGCCGCCGCTGGCGAGTCGCATTTGACCCGCGTCGGGACGTTGATTAGCGCGTTCGTTCCCCGGAAGCCAATTTCCGCGCTCCAAATCTCAAAAATGGAGCCCCCGCGGGGCCTTGCTCGGGAAATCGAGGCATTCGCCGGGGCCGGTGGCCTGCCCCCGATCCTTCGCCCCCGCCCGGGTTTCTCGGCCTCGCTTGCTTGATAAACGCGAGCCTACGCATCTAGACTCTCTCCCTCACAGTATACGATCAGGGCTCGGACCGGAAACCGAATGCGAGGGGAGCACACCAGGATGGAACAAGTCAAGCCCGAGGATGTCGGACTCTCCAGCGCGCGGTTGGCCCGGATCGACCAGCATCTCCGCGAGCGCTACATCGAGCCCGGGAAAATTTCCGGAGCCCTGACCCTGGTCGCTCGCCGTGGCGCCATCGCCCATCTCTCGCCCCTGGGCCACATGGAACTCGAACGCGAACGCCCGCTTAAAGAGGATGCGATTTTTCGCATCTACTCGATGACGAAACCCATCACATCCATCGCCACCATGATGCTCTACGAGAGGGGACTCTTTCAACTGCGAGATCCCGTCAAGAATTTCATTCCGGCATTTGCCGATCAGGGCGTATTCAAGATGGGGGCCTACCCGCACTTCCTCACCGAACCTCCCGCGCGCCCCATGCGCATTCGGGATCTACTGACCCACACCTCGGGTCTGACTTATGGATTTATGCACAAAACACCCGTGGATTACGCCTATCGCAAGGCCGGACTCGAAGGGCTAAATCGCACGGGAAACCTCGAAGAGACGGTCCAGAAGATTGCGAGCCTACCTCTCGAGTTTTCACCGGGCGAGCACTGGAACTACTCGATGGCGACGGATGTCCTCGGCTATCTCGTCCAGGTGGTTTCGGGAAAACCTTTTGAGGATTTCCTACGCGAGGAAATATTTGAACCCCTGGGGATGGTGGATACCGGGTTCTTCGTGCCCCCCGAAAAACAATCACGACTCCCAGCCTGTTACGAACGAAAAATGAATCGCAAAACTGTTCTCCAGGACGACCCGGCCACAAGCCCCTATCTGAAGCCGCCGGGTTTTGCCTCGGGCGGCGGCGGTCTCGTTTCTACCGCTCATGACTACGCACGCTTCGCCGAAATGCTTTGCCGAGGTGGAGAGCTCGACGGCGCCCGCATCGTCTCGCGCAAGACCATCGAACTCATGACCCAAAACCATCTACCCGGGGATGTCGACCTCACCCAAATGGCCCAGGGTTCATTTTCGGAAACCCCCTACGAAGGCGTTGGCTTTGGTCTCGGATTCTCAGTCAACCTCGGCCCGGCCCGAACCGGCGCGACGGGAAGCCAGGGTGAATTTGCTTGGGGAGGTGCGGCGAGTACCGCGTTCTGGGTGGACCCTGCCGAAGAACTCTCGGTGGTTTTCCTCACCCAGCTCCTTCCCAGCGCAACCTACGATTTCCGCGCCCAGCTCAGATCGATCGTATACGGCGCGATTATCGATTGAGAACCGCTCAAGGCCAAGGGCAAGCCCTCACGACTGGCGGAAGGCCTCCAGGACATTGGCCCCGAGGAAGCCGCCTCTCAGTGCCTCAGGCAATTCCCCCACCAAGCGAGCCAATTCGGGAACATAATCCGGAGGATGGTCGGGGTGCGGGAAATCCGAGGCCCAGAAAAAGCGATCGGCTCCCACACCGGGAATGATCGCCGCCAGCGACTTTTCGTCGGGGTCGCCCGAGATCCAGCACTGACGCCGGAAATAGAAGCTGGGTTTTTCGGGCAAAAGCTCCCGCACGCGAAAGCCCTGGGGTGAGCCGTAAACCGTATCCATCCGATCGAGCCAATAGCCCACCCACCCCGCGCCCGATTCCAGAACGGCCACCCGAAGGCTCGGAAAGAGTTCGAAGACGCCATATTGGAAGAGCGACGTGAAGGCATGGCGAACCGCGTCTGCCGAGGTCACGTTGAGAAAAAAAGCGTATTTCCCACTCGTGTATTCGCCAAAGCGACCGGGCGAGGTCCACTTGGGCTCGAGCGAAGGGTGGATGCCGAAGGTCAGCCCGCATTCCTGGGCAGCGGCGAGAACACGATGGTGGGCCGGATCGCCCAGGGGCCGGCGTGTCCACTGGAAGGGCGCCACAAAGACCCCGGCCGCCCCGGCTTCCGCCACCCGAAAGACCTCTCGCTCGGCGGCCTCGGGATCCCCCAGAGAGAGTTGGGCAACGGGCAGCAGGCGCCCATTCGACCCGGCGCAGAAATCGACGATCCAACGGTTGTAGGCACGAAGGCACGCTTGGGTAAGCGCCTCGTCCTCGCACTCGGCGATCCAAAAGAGCGTCAGCGTCGGGTAGAGAAAGGCTCGCTCGACATTCTCCTGGTCGAGACGCGCGAGTCGCTCGAGAGGATCCATCGCGCCCAGGGGTGCTTCATCCACGTACTTGAGCCCGGTCTTGTCGGGACGCTCATAGATGTGGCCGGCCACTCGGTCCATGGCGCCCAGGCCCGCGGGCATCCCGCCTCGGACGATCTTTGAAACCGCCCCATCGATCTCCAAATATTCGAGTCCGGCATCATCGGCCCGAATCGTGGGAGCCCGGTCACGAAAGGCCGGCTCCAGGTACTCCCTCCACAGGTCGGGTGGCTCGAGCACATGGCCATCGCCATCGACGGCACCGTCCAACTCGAGCCGGGGGAGCGGTTTCATGGTGAGAGTTTCACCCAAGTGAGATGTTTTTGCATCCCACGACATCGCCCTCCGCTCAGAAGCGAAGGCTGAGCTTGAGTTTTAGAGCATCGTATTGTTCGTAGAAAATATACGAAGCATCCAGGGAAACCGGGGAATAGGCCGAGATCCCCTCTTTGCCCACCAGTCCCACACCCGCTCCGACCTCGTGGGTATATTCCAACCAGAGGGTGTCGACGAAATAAGCGGTCTGGGTGAAGAAGACGCTGGCGCGAAGGGGACTGGAGAGCGAACTCGGAGCAAACTCGCGATTCAGCGAGATACCGTTCTTCAGAACGACATTCGTGAGGTCGTAATCGAGCTCGATCCCGTCAATCTTGATTCCGTCAATCGAGTTGGCGACACCCACCATATTGCGGAGTTCGAACCAGTACTCGCGGATGGGGTAACGAATGTGGCTCACCAAGGAAACCGAGTACATGGCACCCACCGCACCCACGTCCACCGAGCCCGCGACCCCGCCTCGAGCCACCAAAGAAAGATTCCACCAATCCTTAATCCGGGCCTGGATCCCCAATCCGAAATGGCCGATCCCAGTCAGAGCCTCACCCTCATCGACGCTGAACATCAAAGCCAGATCGGTTAGCACCGAGAAGCGACGGCCGGGGTTCCAGGCATAGGCCAGATCGAGTTCGTAGGTGTCTCCCCCATAGGGGCCGGCGGCGAAATGACCAAAGTTGAAATCAAATTTCCAGAGGTTGGGAACATCCTCGGTACCCGTGGGAAAATCCGAAAGGAAGGGGCCCATACTGCCCAACTCAAAATCGCCGTCGAACATCCGGCTCTCAAGGCTGTTCGGATTTCCTGCCACAGGGTCAACCGGAGAGGAGGCAACGAATTCCCGGAGAAGCGCGTTCAGCACCGTGCCCTCTCCATCGTCGCCTTGGAGCCAGGCCTGAAAATCGGCCTCGTTCTCGTCGCGGGTCGTTCCGTCGGCAAATTCAATTTCGAAACCCGTACCCACGATTTCAAAGCGAAGCGAAACAAGATTCGCGTCGTAGACCAGGCGCGTGGCGACGCCGCGCAGATCAAGATTCCCAGTCACCCCGGTGGTTTCGGGTTCATAATCGGCTCCGAAGAGATCGATCAGGCTGCTCTCGTCGAAGAGATCCCCAACTTGGAGGAAGGAGTTGGTCGAGCTCGCTGCGGCTTCGCCGCCGTCGAGCTCGATATCAAAGACGAAAAGATCTCGGCCCCAGCTCTCGCCCACGATGCCCAGGCAGAGGCCAGCCATCACGAGTCCCCGGAGGACTCTGGCTTTCACCACCGCACCCTCAGCGCGCCTTCTCTTTTTCCAGTTCCCCACCCCCTCAGGATAGAGAACCCCGGGCCCTGGATCGAGTCAATCCGATATCGGCCTTTATCTCCCCATCACGACTCGGGAATCGCACGAGCGATCTCCCCAGTAGACCGGGCCGTCGTGGGGCGTTGAACCGCTCCAGAACCTCTCCCACGGCGATCCCCGCAACGGCGCCGGGACCTCCAGGATAAGTTGCGCCCATGCCACTGGGGCCTGGGCGTGTTACCCGTTGAAGGCGACCCTCATCGAGCCGAAACCCCTAAGGGAGGATCTCATGGCCCAAGTTAATGGCGGAGTGCTCGCCGCTCGACAGTTGAAGAAGTCCGGAGTCGACACCCTATTCGGTGTGGTGGCCGGCCCGATGATCGAGCTCTTCGCGGGAGCCCAACTCGAGGGTCTCAAGGCCGTGGGCTGCCGGCACGAGATCAACGGCGCCCTGATGGCTTCTGCCTGGGGTTGGCAGAAAAAGCTCCCAGGGATTTTTGTGGCAGGCTCGGGACCGGCGGTCACCAACTGCGTCACCCCCCTCTATATCGCCACCGAAAGCGCCATGCCCTTGATCGTGCTCGGAGGCTCAGCCTACTCGAACACCACGGGACTGGGTGGTTTTCAAGAGCTCGATCAGATCGCGGCCACCCGCTCGGTCTGCAAGTGGACCGGGCGTGTCGACTCCACCGAGCGCATCCCCGAGTGGATTCATCTGGCCATGGGAAAGGCTCTCGAAGGCAAACCGGGCGGCGTCTACCTCGATTTCCCCGGCGATCTGGTCTCGGCCACGGCCGAAGAGGACACGATCGACTTTCCCGAAGCCCCAGAAATCTCCACCCCCCACCCCGACCCCGATGCCGTCCAGCGCATTGCCGACCTTCTGGCCAGCGCCGAGCGCCCGCTGATCCTCCTGGGCAAGGGAGCCGCCTGGGCCGACGCCGGACCCGCCATCCAAAAACTGGTCGATCTCGGCATTCCCTATGTGTGCGCGCCCATGGCCCGGGGCACCCTACCCGACGATCACCCGAATTTCGCCAATGCGGCTCGCTCCCAGGCGCTCTCGGGCGCCGATGTCGTCGTCATGTTCGGGGGTCGCTTCAACTGGATCTTCGGTATGGGGCGGCGCTTCGCGCCCGATGCCAAGCTCATTCAAGTCGATATCGAAGCCGAGGAAATGACTTCGGGTGCCAAGATCACACAGGGCATTGTGGCCGACGCCCGAGCCACTGCCGAAGCGCTGGCGACGGCCCTAGGCCAGGCTTCCCTGACTCGTAGCGCCGAGGGATGGCTCCAGGGGTTGCGCGAAAAAGCCCAACTCAATGAGGCGAGCCTTCTCACCGCCCAGCGCGACGATTCCCAGCCCATCAACCCCTACCGGGTGGTGGCCGAAATCAAAGATGCCCTCCCCCGGGATGCAATTGTGACCGCCGAGGGCGAGACCACCATGGGGATCTGCCGTGCCATGCTTCCCTCCTTCACCAACCGCAGCCGCTTCAATGCCGGTACCACCGGGTCCATGGGTGTGGGAGTCCCCTATGCAGTGGGGGCTAGCCTCGCCTCCCCGGATCGCCTTTCCGTTGGCGTACTCGGCGACTATGCCTTCGGCTCTGCGGCCATGGCCGTAGAAACCGCCGCCCGAGTGGGGGCCAACCCGCTGCTCGTCGTCATCAACAACGAGGGCATCGCGGGTCATATGCTGCAAGATCACATGCTCCCCCCCGACTCCCCGATGATCGCCTCGCTGCTTCCGGCACGATATGAGAAAATGGCGGAGATGGTCGACGGCCACGCGGAATATGTCGACACCGCCGAAGGCATTCGCCCTGCCCTGGACCGCGCCATAGCCTCGGGCAAAATCGCTATCGTCCATGTGCGAGTCGATCCGAAAGCCTCACGCATAGGCGGAACGAACTATCTCCAGTAAGCCGTGCAGGTGATAAATTCTACTGGGCCAGTAGCCGCTCAAACAGTCAGAACGAAAGGAAGAACTCATGCCCCTCCCCCTCGAAGGAATTCTTGTTCTCGATTGGACGATCTGGCAGCAGGGCCCCATCTGCAGCGCCATGCTCGGCGATATGGGTGCCGAGGTGATCAAGATCGAGCAGGCGGGTACCGGGGACCCCGGGCGTTACCTGGCTGCCGCCGGAGGAATCGCGGCGCAGAAGAACATCAACTGGTATTTCGAGGCGAATAATCGCAACAAGCGCTCGATTACCCTAGATCTCAAACAACCCGAGGCCGTCGAAGTGGTTCGTGCCCTGGCCTCCAAGGCAGATGTCTTCGTCCAGAATTTCCGAAAGGGCGTGGCCGATCGCCTGGGCATTGATTACGGGTCGCTCCGGGAGGCGAATCCCAAGCTCATTTACGCGAGCGCCACGGGCTACGGCAAGGAAGGCGACGAAAGTGGCGAGCCCTCCTTCGATCACCTCGGCTTGGCGCGTTCGGGCATCATGAACGCGGTGGGCGAACCCGGCATGCCGCCCATGGGCATCGCCGGGGGCATTGCGGACCAGATGGGTGGCATCATGCTGGCCTACGGCGTGATGACCGCACTGCTCGCCCGGGAACGCCACGGGATGGGTCAAGAAGTGAACGCTTCCCATCTGGGCTCCATGACCTACCTCCAAGGGCTCTCGGTCTCGATGAAATTGATGGGCGGCGCCGCCATCCCACGAACTCACCGCAGCCAGGCATATAACCCCCTTTGGAATCACTACCGCTGTGCGGACGATCAGTGGCTGGCCCTGGCCATGCTCCAACCCGACCGCTACTGGGCGGATTTCTGTCGCATCATCGAGCACCCGGAACTCGCTGAAGACCCGCGTTTCGACACCATGGCCACCCGTTCGGCCAATGCCCAGGAATGCGTTGCGCTACTCGACGAGGCTTTCGCCTCGAAGCCCCGAGCCGAGTGGCTGAAGCAGATCAAGGATGACGGCGCCGACCTGATCTACACCATTGTGAACAGCGTGGAAGACCTGCCCACGGACCCCCAAGTGCGCGCCAACGACTACATCGCCGAGGTCGATCATCCCCAACACGGCCCCACCGACATGGTGGGTGTGCCCGTCTCCCTCTCCGAAACCCCCGGCAATATCCGCCGGGTCGCCCCGGAACTCGGCGAGCACACCGAAGAGATCCTCACCGAAGTGCTCGGTTGGGATTGGGACAAGGTGGGCGAGCTTCGCGAGAAAAAGGTGATCTAAATCGAAGAGGAGAGAGCCCGGTTTCCCGGCTCCGGACCTCAGCCCGCTGCTTTACGGGGTTTGCGGGCGAGATAGTCGGCTTCCGCGCAAGCCACCTCCACCCCGTCCTCATCGCGCACCACCACGTCGAGCCTGAACTCGGCTTCGCCATTTTCCTCGAAATCTGCCCGGAAGCGCTGGGCGAGTTCGCCGCCGAAGAGCGCCTCGGTTGTAATCCCCGAACGCGCTGGCCGCTTGAATTCGATGCTGACCTTTTTGACCACGGCAAAGAAGGGGGCATCCTCGAGCAACGACATCATTACCAGGCCCCCGAGCACCTCCGAAGCCGCCCATTGAATCGCCGCGTGAATCGTAGCGATATGGTTCATGTTGCCGGGCTGAAAGGGAACGAAGCAGCGATAGAGGCCGTCCTGTACAGATCGCACCTCGAGCCCAACATACTCGTAGATGGGGAAGGTGCGCCTCATCCCCCTCTGAACCCGGGCCTCGGGGCTTGTCCCTTGCTCGTCGCTCATCGCCAATCCCTCACTCCCCAAAAAGCAGAGTCTCGAGATCTCTCCCTCGAGCCGAATCCGTCTCAGCCAGCCGCAGGCTCCGAACCCAAGAGTTCGTCCAGGCTAAAACCGATTTCATCGGCCACCGGGCGCACCACCTCGGGGTCGAACCCGTAGGCGGCCAGCGCGCTCTCTCCAAGCAGCGCTCGAATCTCGCTCTCGGGGTAGCCCACAAACGTCTCTTGCATATACGCGCGGGTATTCGGCCAGGTGCCCTCGAGGTGGGGATAATCAGAACCCCACAAAATCTTTTCGAGGCCAATCTGGTGACGGAACTCCCCCTCGTGTCGGGGCATGAAGGAGGCGCCCACAAAACACTGGCGTTGGAAATATTCCGTCGGCGTCAGCGTAAGCCCGGTGGTGAAATGCTGGAAGAAGGGCAGGTTCGCCTTGAACTCCAGAACCCTGAGTCGCTCGAGAATCCAGGCGGTCCCGGTTTCCGTCAGGATCAGCTTAAGCGAGGGGTGTCGCTCGAAGGCGCCCGACCAGACCAACGCCGCAAAGGCACGCTGGGCCCACATATCCACCTCGCTGATATACATCGCCGTCGCGCTGGGCACGTCGCCATAGTCGGGCGACCAGCCTGAATGCGCTTGAAGGGGGAGATCAAGTTCGGCACAGGTTTCCCAGAGCGGCTCGTAGCGCGGGTGATGGTAGAAGGGGTGATCGCCGGTGCTCGTTGGCAACAGCACTCCCCCCCAGAGACCGGACTCCCGGGCGGCGCGGATCTCGGCGCAGGTGACCTGGATATCGTCGATATTGATCAGCGCGACTCCGGCATGACGACCAGGGTTCTGATTGCAAAAGTCAGCGAGCCAACGGTTGTAGGCCCGAATCCCCGCGAGATTGTGCTCGGGCTCAATGGGGTATCGATATTGCAGTAACCCAGCTCCGAAAGGGGCCATCTGAGGAAAGATCACCTCCCCGGCCACGCCATCCTCGGCGAGTTCCTTGACGCGAACGTCCATGTCCCACTCGCCCCGTCGCGGTGAGAAGGGACTCTCCCCGTCGCTCAACATGGCGAAGAGCGCATCATCCTCAATTTCTCCCGGACTCTGATCCATAAAGGCCTGGAACTGGCCTGCATCGCCGGTTTTCTCCGTCATGTCGTCCACCGCTTCCTGGTCGAAGAAAGTGCCCGTGCGCGCGACGAGTTCCTTGACGTATTGGATCCACCACTCCCTGGCGGCGGAGTGGTATTGGGTGGGCAGATATTCATTATAAATCGAGGGCAGAGCGCCGGCGTGGCAATCACTGCTGAGGATGAGGACGTTGGACATCGCGAGACACCTTCCAAAATGGGGAACCGATAGAATCGCAGCCTCCCGGCGAGTTGTCAGGGGGCCCAATGGCTGGACAAGGCTCTCGTATGCCCCCATAGGATCGAGTTAGGATACGCCACCTGGGACATTGGGCCCCAACTCTGCGGGTTCGAAGTGCCTTGGATCGGGTGACTCGCGCGGAAAAATCGCGGCCGCTGGCTTCCCTGGCGTTGAGGGTATCGGCTAATCGGCCCGGCCAGGGATCTCCGGAACCAGGAGATGCGAATCGTAGTCGCCCCCAAAATGGATGACATGAAGCCCCCGGTTGTGCTCCGTCGATTTGCGATAGGGCGGCGAGGGAACGATCTCCCGGGGCGAAATGATCAACTCGAGCGCCTCCCCCGCGCGAAAGAAGGTACTGCTGGGGTTGAGGGCGATTTCCAGGGCGACAATATCGCCGGGGGCGAGTTTCTCGTCGCGTTGATGGGCCAGGACCGGTTCGAATTCCGTGGAGGCAGACGGATCAAGAGCCCTGCGCGACGCCGCGATCAGGCCTCGGGTGACGAGATCGGCGTGGTTGCCCACCGAGCCGTAGAAGCGCACTCGCTGGCCCTCTGCATTTCGCTTGTCGACCCCAATGAAGAGGGCCATGTCATCGGGCGCGGGGGCGGATGCCGAGTCCGAGCGGGCCTCGACCCAAAGGCGCAATTTCATATAACCCGTTAATTCCGTGTCCCGCCCGAAAACGCGACGAAAACGCAGTTCTCCCGAGCGTGCATCGTAGACTGCCTCGCCAGCGTCTACGACCGCCGTGGACTCGAGCGACAGATCTTCGGCCAGGAACCATTTCTCGTAGCGCGTTCGGGCCAGAGGCCATTCGCTTTCGCCCCTGACCTCGTGGATCTCGTCCCGAGAGGCCCGCACCTCCAGGCGCACCGGCGGCTGCTCGAGGAAATCGTTGCCCTCCTCCCCCTTCACGAAATGGTCGAAGAACAATTTTGTGATCGCCTGGACCTCGGGCGAGTAGTACGCATCCCATTTCAACCGCCGATGGGTGTAGACCCACTTTTGACGCGAACGGGCCTCTCTGAAAATCCCAAAACTGCCTCGGGTGTGCAGCCCCTGGTCGGAAAAACTCGCGCAGATCAACATCGGGAGCTCGATGTCGGCGACCGGAGGCACCTTGCTCTGCCAATACTCGTCGTAAAAGGGGTGAATGGCGCCCATGTACTGGGGAAGCTGACCCTCAATTTCGATGAACTCCTCCTCACTGCAATTGATGGTCGGCTTGACTTCGGTGTGCCACCAAAACACCGGGAATCCGAGTTCTTGAATCCCACCCTCGAAGAACATCTCGCGATAGAGATCGCGCACGCCCTCCCAGGGGCTGATGGCCTTGAGACATTTCGGAACGCCGTACTCGCCCTGGCCCGCCGCCACCCCGTATTGGCTGATGGCCAGATAGCTGACCCCACTCAGCCCCACGCTGCCCGTGCACCATTCCCGGGTCCCAATCCAGTCGATGGCCTGAGCGAAGGCATCCGCCTGGTTCGCTGTAGAGAGACCTGGCCGGCCCCCGCTATTGGCGAAGCCCGGCAGGTTCATGTTCACCACCGCGTAGCCCGAGCGAACCCAAAAATTCGGGTCCGGCGATTCCCAACTCGTCAGGCTAGAAAATTCGGGCCGCCCCTCCTGAGGAATCATGCGGTACTGCAGCGGCGGCCCGCCCAGGGGTGTCTTGCCCAGGGACGGGACCAGGCGGTTGTCGTAGGGATGGGCGCACATCACCACAGGCCATTTTTCACCGGCCTCCTGGGCCCGCCTGGAGCGAAATATGTTGGCGGTCACAAAGGTGCCGTCGGTCAGGGGAATTTCGACATCGAACTCGCAGAGAATGTCCGGATCGGGCTCGGTCAGAACGCATTGGGGACGAAAGATCTGACCCGAGGTCAGGGCGTTCTTCAGGACGGGTCGAACGGCCCGAAAAAAGTCGCGCGCTTCGCCCAGCTTCATCCGCCCTCCCCTGCGCCGCTTATCGTGGAGGGGAGAGGATAACCCAACTGCCCCCTCCGATACTCGGCCGCGTTCATCGTAGGCGAGGCCACCGCTCGTTCCGAGTTACCGGCGACGAGCCCGGCGGCGGCCCTTCGCGAGTTCTCGCTGGAGGTCGGCTGTATAGAACTGGCAATTGCTGAAGGGCACGTCGAGGATCGGGTAGCTCTCGCGCTCGATGGTGGCCTGGGAGGGAAGCGCGTACTCCCCAGCCAGGAGGGGAGCTACGAGAGCCATCTGCTGCTCGCTACGCGGCCAAATCGAACAGATCGCTTTCATCACACCGATCACAAAGAGATCGTGCCGCCGAGGGTGCATGACACCATGAAAGAGCTCGATCTCCGGTGGCGAGCAGCCCAGGATGTCATCGGACAGGTAGGGCAAACTGAATCGATAGCCCGTGGCGGCGACAATCACGTCCACTTCATCGACGGTGCCGTCTTCGAACTCGACCCGATTGCCCATTAGAGTTTTTACTCCGGCCCGGGCACTGATCGCCCCTTCCCGAAGACGCCCGAAAAGATCGTTATTCATCACCATGCGCTTCTCGAAAAAGGTCGCCGGAGCCGGGGGAAGACCCAGGCTTTCGGGATCCGGCATACGAGAGATGACCCGCCCTATCACCCGGGGAAAGATTCGCTGAAAAAGAGCATTCCGCAGTGGGCGCGGCAAAGTCGCGAGCAACCCTGTCGGGGGCTCCGAGGGATGAGGGATCGACGCCTCGACCTTGGGCACGATGTGCTGACCCGATCGCGCCGAGAGTAGAACCTGCGAGGCCGCTCCTGCCGCCGAGAGTTCTACGGCCAACTCGCATGCGGTATTCCCGAGCCCCATCACCAGAACTCGCTTGCCCCGGCAATCCACAGGATCGGTCGCATCCATATAATCCCTGGAGTGAATGAAATCACCGTCGAAGGCACCCGGAACCTCGGGCCAGCGAGGGTCCCAGAGGTTGCCCGAAGCGATCACAAGCCCGTCGTGTTCGACGCACTCACCGCCGGCGAGTTGGAGTCGATAACCTCCGCCCTCACACGGCGTTGCCTGCTCGACTCGCGTGCCAAAGCGAATGCGACCCATAATGTCGAAATGCTGGGCGTAGGCTTCGAAATACTCGGCCATTTATTCGTGCCCGGGGAAGCCGGGAGCGTCATCGGGGAGCGGGAAATCCGAGTAACGACAAATCGCCTTATGGGTATTTACTTGCAACGAACGATACGCGACAGAGGTCCCGCTGGTATTGCCCAGCACCCACTGACCTCCCACGCGCTCGCCGGCCTCGTAGGCCGTAAACGGAACTCCGTGTTCTTTCAAGCTTTTGCAGGCTGCCAGGCCGCTCGGCCCGGCGCCCACTACGGCGACCGACCTGAACCTGTTCTCGCGCAATTCGGGGGATTTCACTCGATCAATAACCGGGCGGAGGCACAAAGCCCCCAATTTCGTCAGCCAGGAGTCGGGCGAAATCGATACAGGTTCGATCCGCGTACTCGGCACCAACAGCCTGAAGGCCCAAGGGCAAACCTTCCGAAGAAACCCCTGTCGGGAAAACCGTACTCGGCAGGTAGGCCACGGTCACCAAGCCTGCCCAGAAGATCTGTTGAAAATAGAGCTGATCTACCCCATCGACGGCCAGGGTCCGCTCGGTCATCGGGCGATGATCGTGCTTGAAAGCGGCTGTCGCCATTTGGGGGCAGAGCAGAATGTCCCAGTCCTCGAAAAAGTCGGCCCAGGCCATGCGCAGCGCTTGACGGCGATTGTTGTAGCGCAGCCAATCACCATGCCCCTGAACCGCGGCGCGCACCATCACGGATTCATCGCTCAGATCAGCCGGGTCGAGGGTTGCCGCGTGGGCCTCGAGGGCAGCCTTTTCATCCTTGGGCAACCCCTCGGCCATCACCCCATTGAGCATGTAGAGATACGTCTCATGGCTCGACGCAGGATCAAAGGCGGGGCGCGCCTTATCGCTCACCGTGGCTCCCAGCGCCGCAAGCCGATCGCCGACCTGCTGTACCCGGTCGGAAACCTCCGCCGACACCGGTGCGATGGAGTCGCTCTGCCACAAAGCTACGCGATAATCCGAAAGCTTTTTCTGCCGGGGCGGCGGCAATTCTAGGCGCCAACCCGCAGCCACTAACGGTTCGGGCCCAGAAACGATATCCAATGCCAGCGCCAAATCTTCCGCCGTTCGCGCCAAGGGGCCCACCACCGAGATATCCGAGGTCGCCAACGATCCGGGCAATGAATGGCCCTGCTGAGGAACGATATTCCAGGTGGGCTTGTGCCCATAGACGCCACAAAAATGCGCCGGGTTACGAATCGACCCGCCGATATCCGAACCACTCTCCAGAGCACAGAAGCCGGCGGCCAGAGCCGCCGCCGAGCCTCCGGAAGAACCGCCCGGAGTCCGCTCGGTATCCCAAGGATTGCCGGTGGCCCCGTAGATATCGTTGTAGCTCTGAAAGTCAGCGAGTTGCAGGGGCACGTTGGTCTTGGCGAGAAAAATGGCTCCGGCTGCCCTGAATCGCCTCACGCTTTCGGCGTCCCGGGTCGCGACATTTCCGCTGAAGGCCGGGATTCCCCAAGTCGTCGGAAGGCCCTCCATGTCATAGGCCTCTTTGATCGTCATGGGCACACCATGAAGCGGGCCCACTTCGGATCCGCTCGCCAGGCATTCGTCCGCTTTATCCGCTTCCCCACGGGCACGATCAAAATCACGCACGACCACCGCGTTGACTGCGCCATCTAACGCTTCGATCCGGTCGATGAAGAAGTCGACTAATTCTCTCGCACTAAGAACTTTTTTTCGGATTTTTTGCGCTAGCGCCTGGGCCGAGAGGAACTGCGTATGCAAGTATCTCGCTCCTTTGGATCAAACTCCACGTAAAAACCAGAAAGAAGTTATCAGGGGAGAGACAACTTTGCCTCTCTGTCCTTCCCCGGCCGCAGCCGTCGCAATCCAGTATCGGTTCCGACTCCGGAGAGCACAAGAATGGCAACTGCTGCTGCCCTTGAATCGCAAAACCTGGCCTCACGCGATTAAACGAGAAAATTGTTTTCGCAACCCAAGCCGACTCGGGTACCAGCCGCGGTGCTTTCGAAATCGAAATGTTCGTGAACGGCATACCGACGAAAGCCTGTACGTCGACTCCCTAGGCGACCCTGGAATCTCGACTCACTCGCCCGGGGATCCTGAGGTACTTCAACCCCGTTGCCAGGATCTCCTCCGCCGGCATCTTTCTTATGAGCTGTGGGCCGTTGCCCGAACGCACTCTTCTCGCCTCATTTCAGAAATTTCCGACTTGGACGGAGGGAAGAGAATTTTGATACCCTTATTTTCCCCGAATCGAATCACTCCAAAGGGAGAATTCCCCTGTGACAAAGCACCTGCTTCTCTTGAGCCTCTGTTTCTGGTTGAGCTTCGGGACGGGGTGCACCGAGTTCGCTCCCGTCGAGCCTCCGGATCCCACCGCGGATTTGCGCCTGAATGAAATTCAGGTCATCGGCACACATAACAGCTACAAGACTCAGCCCTCAGATCTACTCCTCGCTGCCATCGATCTCGTCTACAGCTTGCTTCCGCCGGGTTCGGGTGTGGATAACCCGGAAGGCCTCGTCTACAGCCACCTTCCCCTCAACGAGCAGTTCGGCCGTCTCGGTATTCGCCAGATCGAAATCGATGTCTGGCTCGACCCTTTTGGCGAACTCTTTGCCGACCCCTTTGGCCCCGACGCTGCACAAGCCCTGTCCCCCCTCTTGGCTTCCGGACTCGCAAGCGGGGCAGACTTTGATCCCGCCAACCTCATGCTTAGCCCCGGCCCCAAGGTCTTTCATATCCAGGACATCGACTTTCGCAGCAGTTGCCTGCAATTCAACGACTGCCTGCAACAAATCGCCGAGTGGTCCGACGCGAACCCCATGCACATTCCCATCTTGATCCTGCTGGAACTCAAGGAAGATGCGTTCGACCCAAGCTTGCTGGATCCCTTGAATAGTGCTCTTGCCAAGAACTACGCCTTTGCCATTCCCTACACCTGGACCCTGCCCTATCTGCTCGCCCTCGAGGATGAAATCCGCGGGGCCTTCCACGATACCCGGATGATTCAACCCAACGACGTCCGCAAAGGGTACCCCTCGCTCATCGAGGGCATCCAGACCGAGGGCTGGCCCAAGCTCAGTGAGTCCCGAGGCAAGGTTTTCTTTGCTCTGGACAACGAAGGTTCGATCCGAGACCAATACGCAGGCTATTACCCCTCACTGGCTGGTGCGACCATTTTTACGAGTTCGCCGACGGGGAGCCCCGAGGCTGGATTCCGAAAAGAGAACAACCCCTTTCGCAGCAACCCCAGCATCGCCGAGCTCGTGGCCAACGGTTATCTGGTGCGAACCCGGGCCGACTCCGATACCGCTGAGGCCCGCAACAACGACACCACCCGGCGCGATCAGGCCCTGGCTTCGGGCGCCCAGTTCGTGAGCACCGATTATCGTGAGGCCAACACGGATTTCAGCGATTACAGCGTCTTGTTCCCCGGGCTCCCGGCGGACGCCGTCGGACGATGCAACCCCGTGTCGGCACCACCGGAATGCGATTCCACTGAAATCACTCCGTAATCCAGTCGACGGTAAAGAGCATAGGTCTGATACGAGACGCCCCTCTGGAGTCAAGAATGGAAGTCTTCAAGATGGCTTGGCGGAATCTCTGGCGTAGCCGGCGCCGGAGCCTGACGACCATAGTCGCCATGACCTTTGCCCTGCTTGTCATGCTGCTGCTCTCGGGTCTTATCGAGGGCATGCTGCGCACCCTCGAGCAGGATATCGTCGAACTCGAAGTGGGCGATATCCAAATTTTCGCAGACGACTACCGAAAGAAGCCCTCGATCCACACGCGCATTCTCGACCCCGAATCCGTGCTGGTCCCCCTTGATGCTGCGGGATTCTCGGCGTCGGCAAGGCTTCTCGCTTTCGGGCTGGCTGCGAGCGACGAGTCTTCCGCCGGAGCCTCGTTCCGGGGGGTGGATGTCGAGCGGGACGCTCGGGTGAGTCGGGTTCACCGGGAGGTCGGCGAAGGAAGTTGGCTGGATGAAAATGACCCCAAAGGTGTCGTGATTGGGAAGGGATTGGCGCGCAGTCTCTCGGTCGGGCTCTCCGACGAAATCTTGGTTCTGAGTCAGGCCGCCGACGACACCATGGCCTACGAGCTCTACCGCGTTCGTGGCATCCTTCATAGTGTGGGCGGCGCCGTCGACCGAAGCGGCATTTTTATGACCCAACCCAGTTTTCGCGAGTTGATGGTTTTGCCGGAGGGGGCGCACCAAATCATCGTACGCCGGCCCCAAGGCGCCGACCTACTCGTCGCCCACGAACAAGTCGCCTCCCTGGCCAGCCCACTCGAAGTCAAGACCTGGAAAATGATCTTTCCAACGCTGTCTTCGTATCTCGCTTCGGCCCGGAGCATGATGAGCATTCTCTACCTGATCATCTACAGCGCAGTGGGCATATTGCTCCTAAACAGCATGCTGATGGCGGTCTTCGAGCGCATCCAGGAGTTCGGGGTACTCAAGGCGATTGGGGTAGGTCCCTTCGGCGTAATGGGACTGGTGCTGATGGAAACAGCGATCCAAACGGGGATCTCCGTGGCGTGCGCCACTCTTCTCAGTCTGCCGATCCTCTTCTTCCTTTCGACTACGGGGATCAACATCGCAGCCCTAGCCAGCGTCGAAATCATGGGAGCCTCCTTCAACCCGATCTGGCGAGCACTTTTCACCCCAGGCATATTCGTCGTACCCATTCTCTTGTTGGTTGTCATCGTCGTCTTAGCGGTGCTCTACCCCGCCTTGAAAGCCGCCTGGATTCAACCGGTCGCGGCAATGGAACACCACTAATGGCTAGCGACGTCGGCAATCTGGCCGCCATGGCGTGGCGTAACCTTTGGCGAAATCGCCGGAGAAGCCTCATCACACTCAGTTCCATTGCCCTGGGGACGATGTTTGCGGTGATCATGACCGGAATTCAAGACGGTCAGTGGCGCGACATGATCGACATGGCGGCGCGCCTTGGGGGAGGTCATATTACTCTCCAGCACGACGAATACCTCGACACACCGACCCTCTCCCGAAGTATCCAGCAGGTTGACCTCCTGGCAGAGCGCATCCACCAGGACCCCGCTCTGCAGAGTCAGGTCGAACAAATCGTCGAGAGGGTCACGGGGTTCCTGATGCTCTCCTCCCCGGGGCAAAGCTACGGGGCCGGATTTATTGCCTTCGATCCCACCCGGGAAAGCACCCAGACACTCTCGATACTCGAGGCCGTCAAAGAAGGCAACCTACTCGAAACCAAGGACGAGCGCCGAATCTTGATGGGCTCCCAGTTGGCGAAAAACCTGAATGCCCGGGTGGGCAGCAAGGTCGTTTTCACCCTGACGGACAAGAACGCGGAAATCATCAGCGAGACCGTTCGCCTCAAGGGGATTCTCCACACGGGTGCGCCGACCATCGACGGCAGCCTGATACTTCTGCCCCTGGAACTACTCCGAGCCTCGGTGGGATATGAAGCCAACGAAGTTACCCAGTTGGGGCTCTTCCTCTCGGACCAGCGAGACGCGGGGGCGGTCGCCGAGCGGGTCGGCCCCCACCTCGACCAGGGCGTCGCGGCGATTCCCTGGTTCGATAGCCAGGCCGATCTGGCCGGTTTCATCATGATGAAAATTGCGGGGGCCTACTTTTTCGAAGCCGTAATTGCTCTTCTGATCGCTGCCGGCATCTTCAATACTATTTTCGTCAGCGTAATGGAGAGACTTCGCGAATTCGGCATTCTACTCGCCATCGGCTTCAGCCCGCGAAGGTTGTTCAGCCTGGTCATGCTCGAAAGCCTCTGGCTCGGCATGGTCGGTCTCGTTCTTGCCGCCTTGGTGACAGCCTTTCCCTACTACTATCTCGCCAACACGGGGATCGACGTCTCCGCCGCCATGGGCGAGGGCGATGCCGAAGTCGCCGGGGTCGCCATCGTCCCGATTCTCAAGGCCAGCATCTATCCCGAGAAACTCCTCTTCATCGGGCTGGCAGTTCTAGTCGCCACCCTGCTCTCGGGCCTCTATCCCGCCTGGAAGGCGGGCAGGATCGAACCCGTCGAGACGATTCGAATCGTCTAAGGAGATATCCGTGCACGCCCGGAACCCCACGCCCTGCGTGGAGACACTCAATATCACCAAAATCTATTCCCAGGGATCCCACGAGGTCAGGGCCTTGGATGACCTCTCGCTTTCGATTCATCCCGGCGAATTCACCGCCATCTGCGGGCCCTCGGGTTCGGGAAAAACGACACTCCTCAACCTTATGGGCGCCCTGGACAAGCCCACATCGGGCCGAGTCCTCATCGACGGCCAAGAGCTGGGTGAGCTCGGGCGCCGGGAACTCAGCCGGATTCGCCGGGACCGCATAGGCTTCGTATTTCAGGCCTACAACCTGATCCCCGTTCTCACCGCCTTCGAAAATGCCGAGATGGTGCTTCGGCTTCAGGGAACCGACCCGCACAAACGACGCGAACAGGTGCTGCAAATCCTCTCGGATGTGGGTCTCGAGGGCCTTGGCGACCGCCGCCCAGATCAACTTTCTGGGGGTCAGCAGCAGCGCGTCGCAATCGCTCGCGCCATCGCGTCGAACCCGGCCGTCGTCCTCGCCGACGAGCCCACGGCGAATGTCGACTCAGAAAATGCCGACAGGCTATTGGAGATCATGGAGAAGTTGAATCGAGACCGAGGCGAGACCTTCATTTTTTCCACCCATGATCCCCGGGTCCTCGAGCGCGCAAGACGGATCATCCGAATTGTCGACGGTCGAGTCGACGACGATCGCACGGTTTCCTGACCCCAATTGCCATCCATCAACACCCTCCGAGGCCACGGTCGATTCCCGGCGTCCCCAGCGGATTGAGGCTAGCCTGACCCCATGACAGAAACTCGCGAACCCAGTTCGACCGACCCCGCGCCACACCCTTGGCGAGCAATCTTCGACGCCTTTCCCTACCACCAGTATCTGGATCTCAAGGTCGAGGAGGCGAAAGCAGGCTACGCCCGCATTTCGATTCCCACCGGTCCCAAGGTCGACGGCGGCGTGGCGGGAAGCGTCCACGGGGGCATTTTGGCTTCCCTAGTGGATATCGCGATGCTCGAGGCCGTGATCCCCACCTTCAAGGAAGGAGATCAACCCGGCGGCACCATTGATCTCGGGATCACCTACCTCCGGCCCAGCATGGGCGAGCGAATCGCCTTGGAAGCCAATATCGTACGCCGGGGGCGAGAGATCGTCAGCACCGAGGTCAGCATCATCGACGATAAGCAGCGCCTTTGCGCCCGTGGGCGCGTCCTCTACAAGATCCGCAGGGTCGATTGATCCGCGGGAGAACCGGGCACACTCCGAATCAAAGCAACTGCTGCCAACCAATCCCGTAGCCCAGAGGAGGATCGGCCGATGCGGGGAAAGGGCCGTCCCAGATACAAGGCTCGGTCGATGGTCTACTGTCTTTCTTTAACTACTCACTACACCCTTACCAGACTGGGAGTTCGGAAATGTCCGTACGCAAGCTCGCGACGCTCACCGCATTGGCTGCCCTGATGTTTTATGGCTTCGGCTGCTCGGAGAACACGCCAGCGGGGGGGGCAGACAGCCCAGCGACTCCCGCCTCTGCAACTCAGCAGGCGGAGAACCAGCAGGTCGGACTGATCGATGACGAGCGCATCAAGAACGCCGCTTCGGAGCCTGGCAACTGGCTCGCCTTCGGACGCACCTACGAAGAGCAGCGCTTCTCGCCTCTCAGCCAGATCGACCGGAAGAACGTCGGCCAACTGGGGCTGGTCTGGGCCAAGGACATGGGGACCAACCGAGCCCAAGAGGCCACGCCCATCGTGGTGGACGGCATCCTCTTCCTCACCAGCAGTTGGAGCCGAGTCTTCGCCATCGACGCCCTCACCGGAGAAACCCTCTGGAGCTTCGATCCTCAGGTGCCGGGTGCTTACGCCCGCAAGGTCTGCTGTGACGTCGTCAACCGAGGAGTCGCGGTCTACAAGGGCCGAGTCTATTTCGGTAGCCTCGACGGTCGCCTCTTCGCCCTGGATGCCAAAACGGGAGAAGAGATCTGGCAAGTCGACACCCTCATCGATCGTACCCGCGCCTACAGCATCACCGGGGCACCCCGGGCAGCCCGCGGCAAGATCTATATTGGCAACGGTGGCGCCGAGTTCGGCGTGCGCGGATATGTCACCGCCTACGATGCCGAGACCGGTGAGCAGGCCTGGCGGTTCTTCACAGTCCCTGGCGACCCCTCGCTCCCTTTCGAACAGCCTGAGCTCGAGACTGCGGCCAAGACCTGGAAGGGAGGCGAATGGTGGAAGATCGGTGGGGGCGGAACCGTCTGGAATTCCATCGTCTACGACCCCGACTTCAACCAGATCTATCTGGGGGTGGGTAACGGCTCCCCCTGGACAAGAGCCATCCGATCACCGGGTGGCGGCGACAACCTCTTTCTCTCTTCCGTAGTCGCCGTAGACGCGGATACCGGTGCCTATAAATGGCACTACCAGACCACGCCGGGCGACAATTGGGATTACACGGCGGTCCAGGACATGGCCTTGGCCGATATGACGGTTGACGGAGAAGAGCGGAAGGTTCTCCTCCAAGCCCCGAAAAACGGCTTCTTCTACGTCATCGATCGGAGCGACGGAGAACTCCTGCGCGCGCACCCCTACGCCCCCCTCAACTGGGCCACCCATGTCGACATGGAAACAGGCCGCCCGGTAGAAAACCCGGAACTCGACTACGCGGAAAAAGAAAAGTGGGTTTTGCCCGGGCCCCTGGGTGGACACAACTGGCAGTCCATGGCTGTGGATGAAGAGGGAGGTCTCGTCTTCATCCCCGTCCAGCAGAACTCTTTCATCTATGGCCTTTCGGAAGAATTCAAGAAGACCGGCCTCTACAAGGCGGTCGCCGACCGCTTCAATCTGGGCGTTGAGATGGGCCGAGTTGTCCAGCACTTCGTCAACAATCTGGACACCTGGCCGGCTCCCAAGGGTTTCTTGCGCGCCTTCAATCCCCTCACTGGGGAGGTCGCCTGGGAGGTCGAGATCGACCATTACTGGAATGGCGGCGTGTTGGCGACTGCCGGCGGCTTGGTCTTCCAGGGGGACGCCTTCGGCATGCTGAAGGCATACGACAAGGAAACCGGCGAGGCTCTCTGGGAGTTCAACACCTACACATCGATGCTAGCCCCACCGATCACCTATGAAATCGACGGGGTTCAGTACGTCTCCATTCTCACGGGTACCGGCGGCGGAGACCTCTTCAGCGGCGCTCCTCTTCCGCCCTTCCCGAACCCGGCCTCTCTGGACTACAACAATTACGGTCGCCTGCTCGTCTTCAAGCTGGGCGGCGAAGCCAAACTCGAAGTTCCCAAGGCCCGTGACATGGCAATCCCCGAGCAAGAACTGGCCGATCTCAGCGACGCACAGATCGCCTACGGGGAAGGTCTCTTCCACGATTACTGCGCCGAGTGCCACGGCCTGGCGAGCCGCTCGGGAGGGGTCATTCCCGATCTCCGGCAGATGAGCACCGAGACCCACAACAGATTCGACGAAATCGTTCTCAGTGGCATCCTTGCGCCCAAGGGAATGGCCGCCTTCGACGATGTTCTGAGCGCTCAGGACGCGATGTTCGTCCACGAATATATTCGCGCCCGGGCTCACGAGGATCGAGAAGTCGCCCTAGGCAACAAGGCAGCACCCCGGTGGACTTGGATGGATAGCCTCGACTAGCCCGACCGCCGACCTTTTCCCGATTTTACCTTCTGGTTCCAGCTCCGGTTTTCACCGGAGGACCCAAGGCTTCGCGCCTTCTCGGGATCAGTGGGTCTCTTCGGGCAAGGTCTTGGCAGGGAGAGTCGGTGGGGCGACGGACACGAACTCGAAGCTCGGCCGACGATCCTCCTCCCCCAGCGAGGCTCGAACGCCTCCCTCGTCATCAATCGCCGAGTGCTCCTCTTCGATCTGCGCCATGGGCATCCGAGTGCGGCGACCGTCAAAGGTCTCGCCGTCCTCCATCCCATCCAGGGCTGACTGGGCGGCCTCGGCATCGTCTTCATCCCACGGCACACTAAAAGCTCGTGGAGGCCCAGCTGCCAAGCCCCCAGCGTCCAATTCGCGAACCCAGTAATAGATTGCGCCGGGTTCGCCGCTGACCTTGTCGGGATCTTCGATACTGATCCAGAGCACCCTGAAATCATCGGGTAGAGGGTCGGGGCTAGGCCAACCAACCAACCCTCGATAGCCGTGCCAAGCGCCGAGATAGAGCAGCGAAACCATCAGAATGGCCACAGCCTTCACGGCGCGAGAAGAACGGCTGGCGAGGTTCAGATTCAGAAGTAGCGCCGCCACCGCCACGTAGGCCAGGGTGAGCAGCAGTGGCGAGAAGCTCACGTTTTATCCCCTATGACTCGCACCAGCAATTTCTTGGGGAGTTCGTTGGTGCCCACGACCTCGCCACCGGGCCCGATGGTAAAGCGAAGCGCGGTCTGCTCGTCTCCCGCCCCCTCAAGATTGCGGCGTCCGTAGAAGACCAGGGAGACTTCGGGGTTCAGCTTCTCGACCTTGACATCCACGGGCAGCGGATCGGGGTAATTCGACTTGTAATGAAGAATGTTCACGACGTACTCCCCGGATTGCAGCGCCCGGAGCGTAACGGTCTCCTGGTTAATCGGATTCGCTACCGCGACCCCGTCGAGAATCACCCGGTCGGCGAAGAGTCCCCGATCATCACGGTCGAGGTGCATCAGCGCCGTATCCCTGTTGTTGTACCAGAGCAAGTCTCCTCTGGGGCCTTCCACCAGGGTATCGACATCATCGGGGTGCCCATCCGGCCAGCGAATGGTGATCAGGATCTCCGCCTTGGGGTCGGTCTTTCCCTGGTCGCTGGGATCCTGCATCAGCACCAGAGAGGCGATGAACATCAGCGCGAAGCCGAGCAGAACGTTGAAGAGGACGTCCGTAAAGGCGTCCTGAGACTCCGTGTGACGGTAGAACCTATGACGCATCCGAGCCCAGGTTCAGGTTGACCAAGACGGTGGTTCGGTTGACGAATTGCGCCAGGGAAGCGTCGAGGAGGTAGTACTGGGCCTTGAGCAGGGTGCTCGTTACGAGGCCGGCCAGGGTGGTATAGAGCGCGACGGACATACCAGCGCTCATGGAACCCAGAAGTTCCTGCATTCGATCGGGATCAAATGTTCCCATCTCACCCACGGGCATCAGCATGAGGATGAAGCCCACTACGGTCCCCACCAAACCCAATTTCAACAGGACGTCGCTCAGGAAATGTCCCAGGGCATGGCGATTCGCCAAATCATCTCCGAGGGTCTCAAGCAGGCTCGCATGATCTCGCTCCCCCTGCTTGCGAACATTGGCGAGCAAATCGTCGAGGGGGCCGCCTTCGAATTCGGGCCACTCCCCACCTCTTGCCGCTTCGGCCTCGATGGCTGAGAGCCGCCTGCGCTCCTTTGAAAGGCCATGAACCAACCAAAACCAATGGAGGCTCGCTCCAAGATAGACCGCGAGGATCAAGTACGAGATAAAACTCTTGTCCCCGACCAATCCGATGCGGAGCAGCCCCAAATCAGCCAGCAGGTAGAACCCGAAAGCGATGAGCCCACTGATGATCAGAGCCCGAAGAGTGAGATTACTGTCGCTTGAGCCGTTGGCCATCGCTTTAGCTTAAAGGAGAACCTCAAGACGATCCAGCGACGGGACAAACCCCTGGAAATCGGCCCAATCGAATTTTATGCCTCAGCTTTTCTCGTCAGCCCGGAAGGTCGTCGGGGCCTAGAGGCGGTAAACACGGGTCGCCGTCCCGCTGAAAAGCGCTTCCTTCTCGTCTTCCGAAAAATCCTGCACCATTTTTTTGAGCCCGTTCCAGAGGACCGGATAGGAGATCGAGAGCTTATCAACGGGAAAATTGCTCTCAAACATGCACCGCTCAGGGGTGAAGCACTCGAGCATATGCATGTAATAGGGGCGCTGGGCCTCGACAAACTCATCCGAACTCGGCGGAAGTTCGCGCCCCATCCAACCGAAACCGTTATCCGGCATGGCGAGCCCCCCGAGTTTGGCCACCACATTGGGGCATTGCGCGATCTCGGCCACATCCTTTTTCCACTGCTGAAAAATCTCTTCGCGCTTGCCCGCGTAGCGGCCCACACCCAGGGGCGTTCCAAAATGATCGAGCACGAGTAGGGTATCGGGCACGGCCCGGGCAAGTTCGGCGAAGGCCGGGTTCTGATGATGGTAATGCCACGTGTCATAGGTGTGGCCCAGTCGGCCGAGCAGAGCGACACCGGCGCGAAAATCCGCGTCGGCATAGAGGCCGGCGGGTTGGCGCCCAGGAATCAACAGTGCGGGTTCATCGTCGGAAGCCCCCGCGTGGCGAATCCCACGAAATAAGCCCCGGCTCTTTTCTTCGTGGGCGGACAAGATATCGGCCAAGGCATCTCCCAAACGCAGATCGGCGTGAGAAACCAGGGCGGCGATCTCGGGTTGGCCAGCACCGCCCGCTCGGCTCAACTCCGCCTGTTCGACGACGAAGTCGACCTCTCCCAACGGCCTCAGCGCCTCGGGCCCATCCTCGCGGTATTCCGCCGCGCACTCCATGAAGATCGTCTTGATGACATTATGCCCGGAGCCCGTATCGAGCCAGAGATCGTCCACTAGGTAGGGGCCGAAACCGATCCGCCGCCAGAGGTGGTGGTGGGGATCGACGATGGCCCGCTCAGGGTCGATAATTTCTTCCTGAACGAGGGTATGCCAGGCAGTGGGATCCATGATCTGGTCGGACATTGGGTTCTTGCCTCCTGAAATTAACGTTGCAGCCGAATGGATCTCAAGGCCAGCCAGCGTACTCAGAGCGTTCTATTCGACCCCAGGCTCTCTTCCATCGAGATTCTCAGTCGCAGCGATCTTGGATCCGCTGGCCGCCACCTGTGCCTTGCGGGCTTCGCTCCATTGATCGATCTCCGCCTTGGGTACCCCGTAGGCGAGGCCACGCCCTACCCCAGGACGTGCGCGTACCCGCTCGACCCAATCTTCTAGATGGGGAATTCCCGGGATAGGGATCTTGCTCCATTTCCAACCGCGCACCCACGGATAGAGGGCGATATCTGCCAGAGTGAGTTCATCGCCGCAGACATAATCCCGTCCAGCGAGGCGTCGACTCAGGACGCCCATCAAGCGCTGGGCCTCGGTGGCAAAACGTTCGAGGGGATGCGCCTTGGCCGCGGGATCCACGTCGTCCATATACCGCGTATAACTCAGCTTGTTGCCAAAGACCGGGCCCACATTCGCCGCTTGCCAGTACACCCACTGCAAGACTTCAAAGCGCGCTTCGAGAGTCTGGGGGAGCAGACGGCTCGGGAATTTATCGGCCAGATACTCGAGGATCGCGCAGCTCTCCATCAGACAAAAGTCACCGTCGGCGAGAGCGGGGATCTTCTGATTGGGACCCACCCGGGTAAAAGCGGGCTCGAATTGCTCGCCCTTCATAATGTTGACGTAATGGACCTCAAGATCGGCCAACGGGTGCCCGGCCTCGCGCAATTCCTCGACCATGATCGAGACCTTCCAACCGTTGGGGGTCGGCGCGGTTAGAAGTCGCATTCCCTACCCTCCCGATGTCCGTGCTAGGCTCCTCGCTCGGTAACCCTGGCCAATATCGCCCATGCATCTGGCTCCCCTACTCTACCTAATCTTCTTTTTATCGGGCGCATCGGCGCTCGTATTCGAAACCCTGTGGTTTTTCCAGGCTGGCCTTGCCCTAGGAAATTCAATCTGGGCGAGCAGTCTGGTTCTCGCCAGCTTCATGGCAGGATTGGCCCTGGGCAATGGCTGGGTGAGTTTCCGGGGAGACCGGCTCAGGCGGCCGATCCGACTCTACGCGGGGCTCGAACTCGTCATCGCCATCACGGGCACAGGGATCGTCTTCTCCCTCCCCGCCATCACCCCAACCCTGGCCCCCTGGCTCGGCCCGCTTCTGGACCAGCCCCTGCCCCTCAACCTACTTCGCACTTCCGTGGGCTTCGCCCTCATGCTGATCCCGGCCACGGCAATGGGCGCGACCCTGCCGCTACTCGTTTCCGCCCTCTACCAGGAGCAGAAACGTTTTGGTCAAGCCCTTGGCGGTCTTTACGGATGGAATACCCTCGGTGCCGTCTGCGGGGTACTCACCGCCGAGATCCTGCTGATCGAGTACTTCGGAATTCGGGGTACAGCGCTCGTTGCAGCGGCGGGCAATACCATCGCGGCCCTGCTCTCCCTGGCCGTCGACCGGCTCCTGGGCCCGGAAACTTCGCGCTCCACCCCGGAGGCCTCTCCCCCGGCAGGAGAAAAGCGCGCCCAGGGCAGCGGCTGGATTCTTGCCTCGGCTTTCCTATTGGGGGCATTGCTTCTCGCCCTTGAAGTCGTCTGGTTTCGATTCCTGATTCTCTTCGTCGCAGGAACTGCCTACACCTTCGCCGTCATGCTCGCCGTGGTGCTGGCGGGCATCGGGTCGGGCGGCCTGGTCGCCGCCCGTTGGCTGGGCTCCGGACGCCAGGCTTCTGCAGCCATCCCGCTTCTCTGCCTTCTCGCCGGCATGCTCTGCCTTTGGCTCTATGCCGGCTTCGAAGTCTACTCGCCGCTCTTCACCCAGAACGCCACCTCAAGCCTGCCACGGATCCTGGGGCTGGCGATGCCCCTGATGTTTCCCGTGGCGGGACTCTCTGGAATTCTATTCACCCTCCTCGGCGACGTCCTGCACTCGGAACTCGGTGGCGAAACCCGGTCGGCGGGGCTTCTCACCCTGGCCAATACTCTGGGCGCTGCCCTCGGCTCCCTCCTCGGCGGTTTCCTCTTGCTTCCCACCCTGGGCGTCGAGAAATCGCTCTTCGTGCTGGGCCTGGGCTACGCCGGGGCTGCGGGCATGGTCAGCCTGGCGGGCATCCGCCCGGGCACGCCCCGCAATCGAGGGGCATTTCGGGTTGGGCTGGTCTTATTCACCCTCACAGCCCTGCTCTTCCCCCATGGCATTCTACGCGAAGGGTTCCTCGTCCAGGCTGTGAAGGCTCACGCGCCTCGGGCCCGAATCGTCGCCGTCCGGGAGGGCCTGACCGAAACCATCGTCTACGCGCGCCACGAGATCTTGGGGGAACCCCATTTCTATCGGCTGATCACCAACAACCACTCCATGTCGGCCAGCAGTCTCGCCGCCCAGCGCTATATGAAACTCTTCGTCTACCTGCCCATCGCTTTCCACGAATCTCCCCGCAAGGCCCTGCTCATCAGCTACGGCGTGGGAGCTACAGCGCGCGCCCTGGTCGACAGCAGCGAACTCGAGAGCATCGACATGGTCGACATCTCCCGGGACATTCTCGAGATGAGCCGGGATTTCGTCTCCCAGGGCAGCGAATCCCTCACCGATATCGTCACAGATTCCCCTCTCGATGACCCGCGGGTGAGGGTTCACGTCGAGGATGGCCGATTCTTTCTCCAGACAACCCCCGAGCGCTTTGACTTGATCACCGGCGAGCCGCCCCCGCCCAAACTTGCGGGGATCGTCAATCTCTACACCCGAGAGTATTTCCAACTCATCCACGATCGTCTGGCCGAAGGAGGCATCACCACCTACTGGCTCCCCGTCCACTCTCTGCTCGAAGATGATGCCAAGGCGATCCTTCGCGCCTTCTGCGACGTTTTCGAGGACTGCACGCTTTGGACCGGCGCCGGCCTCGACTGGATCATGATGGGTAGCCGCGATCGGGGCGGCCCTCCATCCCGGGCGCGTATCGTCGCCCAATGGAACGATTCCCAGATTGGGCCCGAAATGGTTGCCCTGGGTATCGAGCACCCCGAACAACTCGGCGCTCTCTTCATGGCGGATGCGGACCAAATCGATGAGATCACCCGGGAGACCCTGCCCCTCACCGACGATTTCCCTCGAAGACTCTCCACGGATGTCCGGGTGAGCGATTACCGCCCCTGGATGGATGTTGACCAGAACCGCCAACGCCTGATCGAAAGCCGGGGCCTCGACGCGATCCTACCCGGAGATCTACGCGAGCAGAGCCTCGACTTTTTCGAGGCCCAGCGCGACATCAACCGACACTTCGGAGTCAGGGATCCCAAATCGAACCGAAAGAATCCCCGCCGCCTTCCTCCCGTCCACGCCATGATGGAAGAACTCGACCTGAGGACCCTGCCCCTCTGGCTCCTAGAAGGCGACTACGACTACGTGCGCGCCGCACAGACCGTTCAAGAGAAGCTCCCCAATAATCCCAAGGTCCACTACGCCCTGGCGATCTGGGCATTGAGCAACCAGGATTGGGTCACGGCGGAGGAACATTTCGAGCGTGCTTCCCAGCAGGGTCGGGCAAACGTGTACCTACCCCTACGCGCCTACGCGCTATGCCGGGGCGGCGACCTCGAGGAGGGGCGCAGGCTCTCCGCGAAGTTCCAGCGCACTCTTCGCTCGCCCGATTCCCTTGCCGAACTCTTGAACGAGGTCTGTGCAACACCCCGGGCTCAAGCCCCCGCGTCCAACTGAAAAGCGCGCCGTCGCCTAGGCTTCGGGTCGGCCCACGGGCTTCTCAAGGGTTCCAAAGATCCAGTCGTAGAACATGGTCAGGGTCGCGTAATTCCCCGAATTCATGTCCACATGGTGCGCTGCGTGGATCGAGGTGATGTAGTCCACCACCTTGTAGGGCCCGTAGGGCAGATTCACGAAAGTGTGATTGATCGTGTTGAGCTGGGTAAAAATGAGCGTCGCGATTGCCATGGAAAAAGCATTGAGCGGGCCTCCCATGAGGATCCCCACCGCAGGAATCGAGAATAGAAAAAGAAAGAGTCCGATGAAGGTCTCCAGCGGGTGGACATAGAGAGCATCCATATACGTCGGCTTCAGCGCCTGATGGTGGAGCGAGTGGACTTTGCGCAGGATCTTTCCGTGAAAAAGGAAGCGATGCACTAGGTAGTAGAAAAAATCGAAGAAGAGTAAGACCGCGAGGATATCCAGCGGGTAGCGCCAGAGAGGGCGCGGTTCGAGGTTGACCGCGAAGGGAAGAACCAGGAGATAGAAGGCCAGGTTGGTATAGAGCCCAATCTGGCTACTGGCCTTCACGGCCTTCTTGAAGCGGGCCCTCTTGAGCTTGACTTTGTCCACCTCATGATTGAGCTCGCGCATGCGCTGAAAGGCGGGGACAAGAAAGACCACCCGGCGCCCGATCACCGTCAGGGCAACCAGCGTAATGAAGAAAGCAATTCCGGCTTTCCAATCGTAGACCATGCCCTAGTTTTGCGCGTTTCGGGTCCATGATCGACCCCCTTTAGAGGAAGTCTGGAGACCCGCGACTGGCCTTCAAAGTCGGCGCAAAATCGCTCCCTGGGAGTTAAAAAAGAAGCCTCCGCAGCCGACCAGGGCGTTGCGGGCCCCGGGCACCTGGCGCGCATCGGCGTCCCCGCGCAATTGCATCACCGCCTCGCGGATATGGCCCGAACCCCGGGTAGCGCCCTCGGAGAGCGAACCGCCGTGGGGGTTCACCGGAATTCTCCCATCGATCATCACCCGACCGCTCGCTTCGTCCCAGTGCTCCTCGAGAAAGCGCCCCGCCCCCCCTGGACCGCACCAACCGAAATTCTCGAACCAGCCCAGGGTAATGATGCTGAAGCCGTCGTAGGGGAAGAAGATATCCACATCCTCGAGCCAGAGATCGCTCTTGGACCGAAGCGACTCGACCACCACGTGCTGACCGTGACGTGCGAGGCTCGGCAACTGGTCCTCGTCGTTCGTGCCCACGAGCCCCACTGTCGCGGCATGAATCACGATGGGGCTTTTAGTGATTGCCCGGGCTCGCTCGGTGCGAGTCAACACGAAGGCGTCAGCGCCGTCCACGGGAACGTCCATATCCAGCAGACAGAGCGGCTCGCGGATCATGCGCGCCCCCAAATAGCCCTCCATATTCAGGGGCGCTTTCATCGCGGCCAGCGGATTGTGCTTAGCCCCCGCCCGAGCATTGAGAGCCACTCGGCCAAAGGCCTCCCGGGGTACGTCGTACTCATGGATATAGCGACTCGCCCAGGCCGCGTAGGCCGCAGCGGCGTTGACGGATTCCGGGGCAGGCATCACGCCCAGGGTATGGCGCCGGCGGAACGGATCCTGGGCCGCTGAACGCGAGTTCCAGGGAAGACGGGTATAAGCGAAATAGAGCAGCACCGTATCGCAGGAACCCGCGTAGATCGCATTCATGGCGTCGACCAGGGCAAACACCGCTACTGGGGTGGGGCTCGAGAAGTGGCTGACCTGAGGCAGGCCCAGAGCGGCGCTCATTTCCTGGGGTTGGGGCCCGCCAGGCTCGGCGGCGCCCACCAGCCCATCGATATCTCCGGGGCCCAGGCCGGCATCACGAATCGCCCGGATCGAAGCTTCGCAGGCCAGGGCCTTGGCCGAACGCCCCCCGGAATCCCGGCTGAAGCCCGTGGAGCCAACCCCTACGATGGCGACCTCATCGGCGATAGGGTTGCGCGCCATCAGCGACTTCCAACCAGACGAAAAACGGGAAAGGGCGCGCCAAAGCGGTCGACCCAATCGAGCTCGACGAGAGCCCCGATACGAATCTCTTCTGGAGCGCAGCCCACCACGGTGCTCGTGAAGCGCAGCCCCTCCTGCTCTTCCAACTCGACGGTGACGACGGGGTGCGGCGCCTTCTCATAGTCGACCCCCGGTGCGGGTGGCCCCTGGTGCAGGAACATGGCGAGATGAATCGTGCCCCGGCCACTCACCTCGCTGGGCACCAGAGATGAACACCAACAACTCGGGCAAACGGGTTTCGGGGGGTGATGAAAGCGTTGGCAATCATCGCAGCGATTCATCCGCAATCTTTTTTCGAGCCAGCCCGTATAGAGAGCTTTGCTGTCGTGATCGATATTCGCGTAGGGAAAGCGCTCGACAAGTTCGGCATCGCTGGGAATCTCACTCAACGCCATATACCCCCAGGCGTCGGCGCCCCGGCATTCTCAAGGATCTCAAGCCGCCTCTGCACGCCGGGCCTCGAGCCCCCAGGTCACTGCGTTGGCGATCAGACGTTCGAAAGCGGGCGTCTCCCAGGGACCCCGGAAGCTCAAAGGGGTCACGCCGTCGGGATCGACGCTGGCATGAACAAAGGGTTGGATATTGGTGAGGGGCGTATGGCAGTGGCCCAGGCCCAGATAGACCACGGCGCCCTCCCCCAGGCTCCGTTCATAACCGAGCACCCGCGTCCGACCGTCTGACTCGACCGAAGTGTCCTCGCCATACGTGAAACCGAAAGTTCGAGGGGCCGGGTCGTCCACGGGAAGATCCGCGGTGGAAAGCAGTACTCGGCTCTCGTCCGGCGCTTGAATTTCGAGAAGGTAGAGCTCGTCCATCACGTCGAAGCTGGCGGGTAGCCCTTGGGTCAGGACGTGCTCGGTATCACGGACATCGACCTGGAATTGCCGGATGGGTGGGTGGTTGAGGAAAAAAGCGCCCAGGAGTTTGTGGTGGGGCGCCTTGGACATGGTGCGCCCAGGAGAGCCATCGGGGTTGGGAACAGCCCGGCCTCCACTCGTCCCATGGAGAGCCAACCAGCGGCCTCCGGCCTCGATCCACTGGGAGAGGGCCTGGCATTGAGCTTCATCGGGGAAAGGCCCGGCCACGTAGGTCACGAGCAATTCACTCCGGGGCAACCAACTTTCGATATCTTGAAAATCATTGGCGACGCTCACCATCGCCCGCTGCTCCTGCCCCAGAAGATCGAGCAGGCGTCGACGCACGTAGTCGATATCGTGCCCCGCCCAAGAGCCCCGGGGAAAACCGCCGGCGACGACGTGAACGTGAATCGGTCGAATGATTTCAGTCATTGGAAAAAAATAGCCCGCCCTGGGCTTCGCGTCTCGGAAGTTCTTCCGGCCACCGTGTCGCCGCCGGCCCCACCCGCCTTCAGGAAATTGGGGTAAAGCGAACGGGCATGGACTTGATGCTGTTCACGGTGCTCGATCGCAGGCGCCTCACCGGACCGCAAACCTCGATATCGGGCAACCGGGTGAGCAATTCGGCAAAAATCGTACGGATCTCCGCTCGAGCAAGGTTCGCGCCGAGGCAGAAATGCGGGCCCCAGCCGAAAGCCAAGTGCACGTTGGGGTCTCGCTGGATATCAAACACATCGGGTCGGTCGAAAATCTCAGGGTCTCGGTTGGCCGAGGGGTAGAACATCACCACTTTGTCGTTCTCGGCGATTTTCTGCCCGCCGATCTCGGTATCCCGGGTCGCCGTTCGCCGCATGCTGATCACCGGGCTCACGTAGCGCAGGATTTCCTCGGTGGCGCTGGGCAGAAGCGACAGGTCGGCGGCCAATTTCGATCGTTCATCCGGGTGCTCGGAAAGCGCGAGCATGCCCCCCGAAATCGCGTTCCGGGTGGTCTCATTGCCCGCAAGAATCAACAACATGAAAAACATGTTGAAAGTCAAATCGTCGAGTTTCTCGCCATCGACCTCGGCATTCAGAAGCACGCTGGTCAGGTCGTCGCGGGGGTCATCCCGGCGCAACTTCGCCAGGTGCCCGGCGTATTCGAACATCTCCCCCATCGCTTCGGTGGCACCGGTCTCGTTCGAGAATTCGGGATCCTCGAAGCCGACCATCTGATTCGACCAAGCAAAGAGCTTGCCACGATCCTCGCTCGGGCAACCCACAAGCTCGGCGATGACGAGGAGCGGCAGTTCGCTTGCCACCTCGGTCACGAAATCGCATTCCCCCTTGGACGCCACCCGGTCGACAATCCCTGTAGCGAGCTCTCGAACATGAATATCCATTCGCTCGATAATGCGCTTGGTGAAGCCCTTGTTGACCAACTTGCGCAGCTTGGTGTGCCGCGGGGCATCCTGATTGATCATCCAAAGCCGGAGCTGCGCCATCCGCTCCTCGCTGAGATCGTTATTCATCACCGTGGCCCGCTCCGAGGAGAAGAGCTCCTGATTGAGGGAGATGTCGACGATGTCCCGGTAACGACTCACCGCCCAATAGCCGCGTTGCTCCGTCTCGAGCACCTTCGCCACGTCGGCCCGCAGGGGCGTCGGGGGTTGCCAATGCGCCGGCTCGTGCTCGCGCAGCCAGGCAAAATACTCGTGGGGAATCGCGCGTTCAAAGGTGGTGGAATCGAATAGATCGACGGTCTGCATTCGTGGTTCTCCGGGTGAGGGTGCGGATAAAGGGGAAACCGAAAGCTAAGGATAAGCGAGCCGAACCCAATCGGAAGGCTTGGTTCGGGGCCCCTGGAGCCCGACCGCTCGGGGGCCTGCGCAAGCGCGATCCGATTTTGGATTCCCAGCCTGGCTCAGCGCGGTTGACCTCTATCCATTTGACTTTAAAGGCATTTTCAAGGACAGGCCCCTGTTGAGCGATTCCCGAGAGACCCAGGACTGGGGCATCGAGAGACTCCCAAGAACCTTCCCTGTGCCCTTCATCTCGGCGCAATGCCCTAGCTGAAGAGCGAAGGCTTCTTGCCGCCGGGGCCAAAGCCCTTTTCCTCGAGAGCCTTGAAAAAGGCTCCCACCGCCGCGGGGCTCGGAGGCTCTTCCCCTTCGCAGCGGCGGGCGACCTCGGCGTCGATCACCCGGGGCCAGACCTGGGGAAAGAGCGAGCCCGAAAGGCGCTCTCCCGGCTCGAGCCCATGATCCCAGAGCAGGGGCATGGTGGCGTGCCTGGGCGCGAAGACGACGTCCTCGCCGCTGTAGCGGAATGCCAGAGCACGGCGGTCCTGGCTCGGTGAAAGATTGCCTTCGGAACCGTGGCAGACCACGGGCCCAAAGAGCAGAACGTCCCCGGGCTCCATGTCCCAGCCCAAAAGTTCCTGCTCATCGCGCTGCTTACCGAAATTGGGCGCCTCCGGAAGATCACTATCCATCATATAGGGGTCGTAATCCGGTGTCACCGCTTTATATCTCTCCTGCCAGCGATGCGAACCTCGCACGAACTCAAGACCACTCGACTCGCGAACGACCGGGTCGAGAGTGATCCAAAAGGAAATGATTTGGCTGCCCGAGACGGGCCAGAAGGGGATGTCCTGATGCCACGGTGTCTCGGTGGAACAACCCGCACGCTTGACGAAATATTGCTCGTAGAAGAAATTGACGCGATCACCGCCAAGAACTTGCTGGGCGAGGTGCGGAAGACTCGAGAAGAGGGCCAGATCACGAAAGTCGTCGTTCTTCTTCCAGATGAAGATATTGGCTTCGAAACCAGCTTTGGCGAGTTCCTCGGCGCGAGGCCCCAGGCCGGGTTCCTCCCGGGTGACCTTCTCGATGGCGCCGCGCATGCGCTCGATGGTTTCGTGGTCGATCAACCCACGCGCGCAAACCGCTCCATCCCTCGCGTAGGCGTCGAGTTCTTCCCGGGTCAAATCGCGCAAGGGCTGAGCAGGATCGGGGAAGGAACTTGAGTCGGTTTGCGCCATGAGAGACTCCTTCAGATGAACTGCACCATTCTGGATCTGAGGTCCTAAGCAACTCTTCGGAGACGGAAGGGGCTCGCAAGAGATCCCGCCGCGCTCCCCCGACTAGCCGTGGTATTTATTCCAGCCGGCGACCACTTCTTCTATATCATCCGGGGCAAAGAAAACCTCGGGCTGGTCCTTTTCGCCCCAGATCGACCAGGAATCGTCTAGCGGCCAATCCTCTCGAATTTTCCAGGCCTCTTCGTCCACGATGCGATCCATATCGGCGAAATATTCGAAGAACGTGCCCGCTGGATCGCGCATATACCAGAACATATTGCCGCCGATCTGATGACGACCGGGGCCCGCGATCTGAGTGCCCTCGTGATCTCTCAGGTATCGCGTAGCCGCCACGCAGACCGCATCTATATCGTCGTGTTCGAGCGCGTAGTGGTTCAGGTAGGGAACCGGTGCCGGGGTCATCAAGAGATTGTGGTGATCCGGGGAACAGCGAGTAAAGAAGCCCAGCCCGCCCACAATATCCGAGATGCGAAAGCCCAGTCCCTCGACGAAAAATTTGTATGTGGCCAGGATATCGTTGGAGCCCACCACAACATGCCCCAGCCGCCGAGGCGGGCGAAGCGACGGCTCCGTCAGGACGCCGGGGCGCTTACCCAGACGCTGCCGCTCGCCCGGCCGGTTGACCTCTCGTACCGGTTGCGGATCGATATCCGCCGCGGCGCAGGGTTCAACCACAACCCGCCACTTATTGACCGGATCGGGGACGAAGAGCTTGCCGTCGCGAGCTTCCGAAGCCACCCCGATGGAATCGAGGTTCTTTCCGATCGTCGCCAGATCTTCCTCTCCCTCGCAACCTACTCGCAGTTCGATCAATTGTCGGTAGGGCGCTTCCTCGACCACGAGCTGTCCGGGCAGCCCCTCCGGGCCCCAGTGCCGGTCGCCCCCCGTGAAGCCGATCTCCTCGTAAAAACCTTCGAGGGTGTCCGGGTCCGGGACGCCGATCTCGATTCCGAGCAGACGGTTCAGTGCCATGGGGACATTCTCCGGGTTCGAAGGGCATCTCTCTTTTCGCCCCTAAAGATTACCAACCTCTAGACAGATGTCTAGCATTCAAAACGCGCGACTCGGTCCTCCGAGCCCGGCGGGGGCCCTCAAAACACTTGAGTGAAGAGTACCTGCTACCCTTTGTGGGCTTAAGGCAACAAAAAGCTTCTGTAGCCGCTCGAACAGGCACCATTCTGCGTATGATTTTCCCTACACAAGGAGCCCCATAAACCATGCCCTTGAACAGTCAGCCCCTCCGCAGGCTATCGATCACGCTCTTCTCCCTCATTGCCCTCGCTCTCCTCGCGCCCCCGGTCGGCGCTTCGGACGACGACCGCCCCCGAAAGCAGCGGACCATGACGGGCCTCTGGGTCACCGAGACGGCCTCCCCCTTTGTGATCCAATATGGCGACGGCCCCTCCAAGGAGCTCACGAGAATGGCTTGGACTCTGAGCCAGGATGAAGACGGCCTGATCACCGGGTTCAACACCTACCTCTCCGGTGACCTTTCGAACGCGACCGGCTCGGCGGGCGCGCTCTGTATGGTCGGCGCGCGCATCGGCTCTCGGGTCGTCATTTCCGAAGCCCCCGTAGAAGCCCCCACCGTGCCGATCTTCGTCTTCGAGTGCGAGCAGCGAAACAACAGAAAACTGACTTGTCTCGGCCACGGACTCGCCAACCTCGAGCCTATCGCCCTGCAGGCGACTCTCTTGCGACAAAAAGACTCCATCGAGGCCGTGGATCTCGTCACCGACGAAATCCTGGCCATCTGCCAACCGAACCCCTGAGCCGAGGCTTCAGCAAAACTGCAAACGGATACCCCGGCGGCTCGGCTCAGGCCGAGCCGCCACTTCCGACGCGACCTAGAGCCTTAGCTTTCCTGGCCGAAACGCGTGTAGATCTCGCGATGGCGAATCGAGCCTCCGTCCCGGCGGATCGAGAGACCCGAAGCTTCGAGCTCGAGTATCGGGTATGACCCGCTCTCACTCGACGGCTCTGCCCCTTCTACCCAGAGGCCGACACCGCGTTCGTCGGCAAAGGAGCGGGCGCGGGCCCTGTCGGTGATCGAGCCGAGGGGGTCACCGCTGAGGTTGCAGCTCGTAATCAAGGGCGCCGAGAAACGGTGACCGCCAAAGAGCTCGGGATCGGCCTCGTCCTGGAAGGCCTCCTCAATCTCGCACATGAGGCTTCGATAGGGCTCGTCAAGGATCAGAGTCTGATGGGTTCCACCTCGCAGCACCGGCGTCTCAGCTCGAGCACCGGCGACCTTGCAACGAAAGAAAATATCTCGGCTGGCCTCTAGATCCGCCGGCCCGTCGAAACCGGCCGGGACCGTGGACCTCTCCACGAGATTCCAGAAATTCGAAATCTGCCCCACGGCTGTCCCGTAATTTTTCCCGGGTAGTCGCCGCTTCAGCCGATTCAAACCGGCGATGCCAGCGGCGGTTGGAGCCGCGAGTAAGGCATAGACCGGAGGTAGGGCGATCAGCACGGGCTGGCGCCTCAGTTGGTCGATGACCGCGCCGGCCGTCGACGGATCGGCCATCTCCCGGCGCCGAACGGGAGCAGGAATACGCCGCAACGCCGGGACCGAAAACCCGGACTCCACTCCGAAACCCCGTTGTCGGCCCGCCCCACCCCGGGCGAGAAGTCCGGGGCGCGAGGTCTGACGACCCGAGCGGCCCTGCCCCGCAATGGAGGAATCTTGAAGAAACTCGACAACCTGAAAACCCATATCCAGACCCCTTTGTATCGGGCCTTCAGACTCTTTCGGGTACTTGGGCCCGCTCTTAGATAGAGTCGTCCAACGAGTCCGAAATGGTCCGGAATTTTGGAACTCGATCCTGGGTCGAATCGGGCTCCCCTCGCCGCCCGACCTATACTCAAGCTCTTCAGGAGATCTGCGTGGCCCCACTCTTTGAGGTACTCGACCTGCAGGACACTGAGCTCGGGGAGTTGTGCCTTCGGAGACGTGAACTTCTCTCACGCCCTGGAATGATCATCACCGAAGTCACCCTCGACCACGGCTTCCTGATGAGCAGCTACCACACCGAATCCGAGCGCCGGCTCGCGGAGCTTGCCCTGGAGATGCACGAGGGCAAAGCCCTTTCTGTTCTCGTCGGAGGGCTGGGGCTCGGCTACACCGCCCAAGCTGCTCTGGCATCGCAGAGGGTCGCCCGGGTAGAGGTAGTCGAACTGCTCGAACCCGTGATCGCATGGCTCGACAAGGGGTGGCTCCCGACCGAAGCGGCCCTTGCCTCGGATCCCAGGCTCGAGGTGGTTCAAGGCGATGTCTACGCTCGACTTCTTGGCCCGGCTCGCGAGCAATTCGACCTAATCCTTATCGATGTGGATCACGCCCCGGACGAGCCACTCGACTCGAACAGCGGGGCGTTCTATACCGGCCAGGGCCTGGCCGCTGTGAGCCAACACTTGAGCCCAGGAGGCGTACTCTCGGTTTGGTCCACCGATCCGAGCCCGGCCTTCGAACAAACACTGGCCTCGGCCTTTGAACACGTCGACGTGGAAGTCGTCCGCTGGTGGAACGATCTCATCGACGTCGACAAAGAGGACACTCTCTTCACCGCCCGGAAGCCTGCCTAAACGGGGGATTCACCTTCTCCGGCCACCGAGCCCGGCTCGGATATGCGCCGGCGCCCAATCTCAGGTGATCTCACTCACAGCGCCGAAAGAGCAACCCATAAGATCTTCGAAATTGAGCCGATAGAAGCGCTCCTGAGATTCCACGGGCAGCCGGCCCATGCTCCGCTCAAAGCGGCCGAGGGGGTTCCGCCCGCCTTCCACGTGGGGGTAATCCGAGGAGAAGGGACAGACTTCGGGATCCGTCTGCTCCATGATCCAACCCGCGTCTTCGGCCGGAAAGGGCGTGACCCGTACCTGGCGGCGGATGTACTCCGATGGCCTCAGGGAAAGAGTACGGAGCCGATCCTCCATGCGCGAGAAGGCATCGACCGCCGAGTCGAGTTGGCGCATCAGTCCCGGCAGCCAACTCGCACCGAGTTCGATCACGCCCACACGCAGTTCCGGAAACCGCTCTAGAACACCATCGAGGAGCATCATCGAGAGCGCGAGACTGGGCTGTGCAGGAATCGCCATATAGGAGACGGATGTGAAATTTTCGCTGCCGCCGTGAAAATCAGGCACGCGCGGCGCGCCATTATTTTTGTGGGCATCGGTTAGCAACTCGTCGGGATTACCGACATGAAAAAGGATCGGAAGGCCCGCCTCCTGGGCCCGGGCCCATAAAGCGTCGAGAGCGGCATGACTAGTTGCGTGGTTTCGCGGGCACCTCGATGGAATCAGAAGTGCCTGGCAACCCGATTCGATTGCCTGCTCGGCCGCGCCGGGAACGCGCTCGAGATCGGCCAGAGGGACTTAACCCACAGTCTCGGTGGGGAAGACCAACTGACTCGAAAACCCGAGAAGGTCGAGAGCGCCCGCTCTGTCCTCGGCCAGGAAAGAGCCCGTGGCTCTCCAGCTCTTTCGAGTCATCAGCTCTTCGCTATCCCGAGCGCAGTACTCGGGGTCTGCATGCATTGCTCGGGGTCTGCATGCATTGCTCGGGGTCCGCATGCATTGCTCGGGGTCCGCATGCATTGCTCGGCACTGCGAGACTTCCTCTCCACAATAGGGCTCGAGCATCTTCCTCAGCCGGCTGACGATACGTTCCTCAGCAAACCCCTCGAACCAGTCCGGCGTCTCGAGAATATGTGCGTCGGCATCGTGGATCACTCGGCTGTCGTGGACATACGACATGGAACCCCCTTTTCTCACCAGCGCGGCTACATGGGCTTTCGGAGCTTGAGAAGAAAGCGGTCGGTCTGCCCGCGAACCGCCGGGTCGAAAACTCCCCTGGAAAGGTCGTCGGCCGGATTGCGCAGCAGATCGCTACTCCCCGCGATCTCAAAACCCGCCTTCTTTGCGGATTCGAGCACCTTCCCCTCGTCAATTCGGTGCAACTTCTCATTATCGTTGCCCGCGGCGCCCGAATGATCGATCAGGCCGAGTACGCCGCCGGGTTTGAGCAGGCTCAAGACCCGGGCAAAAAAGTCCTGCGCGGCCTCAGCACCCGACCCATTGTAGATATCGTGAAAGTTCAATGCCGTGATCGCGACATCCACCGTGCCTGGTTCCAATGTGATTTCTGAAAGGTCCTGATCCAGGCGCTCGACATTCGGCAGCCGATTGCCCTCGAGCCGACTCGTCATCGCCTTGTCGTTGGCGCCATCGCGAAATTGAAGCACGCGTGGAGGGTTCTGTGCGTACACTTTCCCCTTCTCCCCCACCACCAGGGAGAGCACTTCGCTGTAGTAGCCACTCCCGGCAATTAAATCGACAACGGTCATTCCCGGCTGGAGTTCGAGAAAAACAACGACGTCCGCGGGCTTGCGGCCAGCATCGCGCTTCCTGTCGGCCTCAGCCCGGCTGCCATCGGCCAGGCTCTCGGCGAGCCCTTTTCCATTCTGCCCCTCGGCGACCGCATTCATCGGGGAAAAGCCGACGAGAGTCAGTGAGAAGACCGCTACCCAATGGGCCATCTTCATGAGAATCCCCTTCCCCAGATCAACCGGGCGTGGCGTTGTAAAGCCGTGACTTCTATAAATAAAATAGCCCGAGAAGGCGAGAATGCATCCGAGGGCGGAATAAACCGCGAGAGCACATCGCCCAAAGCACACGGGCGAAGATCTAAGAGCGATGGAAGCCTCCCTCGACAGCGTTGCGGATTGGATGCGAGCCGCAGACGCGCTTGGGTCGCGCGAGCGAAGGCTCGTCCCAACTCGATCCCGGCGGATTTCGGCTGAAGGGCAATGTGTCGGATATTCTATTCTCTCCTTCTTCTTTCACTCCGCCTCGACCCGCCAAAGGACTGCCCATGACCGAACGAAACTACGACCCGGACCTCCAAGCCATCATTCCCATGCTGCCCGACATCTCGGACCTCTCGACGGCCGAGACGATCCAGGCCGTGAGAGAAGGAGGCATCGCCTTTGGCGAGCCGCCCGCCCAGCTGGAATCCGTCGAACGCCAGGACCGCGCGGTTCCCGGGCCCGAAGGCGCGCCGAACGTCGCGATTCGGGTTCATCGCCCCAAGGAGGACTCAGACACACTCCGCCCGGGAATCTTCGAAATACACGGCGGAGGTTTTATGCTGGGCAGCAAGGACATGATGGATCCTTGGTGCGACCGCGTTGCGGCCGAACTCGGGGCGGTGGTTGTCTCTACCGATTACCGCCTGGCGCCGGAGAACCCCTTTCCTGCCGGCCTCGAGGATTGTTATGCCGCGCTTTGCTGGATGGTGGATCACGCCAGTGAATTGGGGATCGATCCCCAACGTATCGCCATTGCGGGCCAGAGCGCCGGAGGGGGCCTCGCCGCCGCCTGCGCCCTCCTCGCCCGGGACCGTGGCGGTCCGGCCCTATGCTTTCAACTCCTCGAGATCCCCGAACTCGACGATCGCCTCCAAACCCCGTCCATGCAGCAGTTCACGGATACACCGCTCTGGAACCGTCCGAATGCCGAGTGGAGTTGGCGACACTATCTCGGTCCCGACCACAAGGGCGACGTATCACCCTATGCCGCCCCCTCCCGCGCGACGGACCTTTCCGGGCTACCTCCGGCCTATGTCTCGGTGATGGAGTTCGATCCCCTGCGCGACGAGGGCATCCTCTACGCCCTTAGCATGCTGGAAGCAGGCGTTTCCGTAGAACTTCACGCCTACCCGGGCACCTTTCACGGCTCGTCGCTCGTCCCCTTCGCCGAGCCCTCTCAACGCAATGCCCTCGAGGTGATGGGAGTGCTCCGCAAGCGTCTCGGCGCCGACTAGGGCCATCCGCGGCGGCGACCATCGACACCGCCGGGGTCTTATTTTAATAATTGGTCTTCAATTTTCAGACAATCGAATCCCTCACGCACGATTGCATGGGAAGGAACAACTTTGGCTGTTTACGTTTTGCTGGAAGGAACCCTGAAAGAGGGCGAAGTCGAGAACTTCACCGAATTCTGCCGAGAGGCCTTCAAAGTCACGCGCGTGTTCGATGGCTGCCAGGAGATTCATCTGACCCTGAATGTGGAGAACCCGCACAACTTCATTCTCAATGAGCTCTGGGACTCCAAGGAGCACTACGCGAAATACTTCGCCTTTCGAACTGAAGACGGGACGGCGGAAAAGATCGGCTCTCTCTGTCACGAGACACCGGGGATCAGAATTTTCGACAAGATCTCAGCCTAAAAGGGGCCCGGGGAAGCCGGAGGCAGTCGGTCGGTTTCGACGCACAAATGGGGCTATATGGCCCCATATTGACCAGGTGACCCAAATCGCTAATTTGGTCATTCTAGTGCACGCTCTGCCCTTCCGATTCCCCCCGAGCGAAGGAGTCCCACATGGTGGCCGCGACACCTCTCCCCGAATTCGATTCCCCCAGGCCGGTCGATCTGAACAGCCTCGCATTCCACGACCATAAATACCTCTGGTATGAGTGGATGCGTGAAGAGGCCCCGGTCTGTGCGGGCAAGGTCAGCATCATGAAGGTGACCCTGGTCTCGCGCTACGACGACTGCAAAATGGTTCTCAGCGACCCCCGCTTCGTGCGCAACCGCAGCACGGCCCGGGGCAAGGGATCGAACCCTCTGCCCTTCCCCATGCCCAAGTCCATCGCGGCCCTGGCCAAGAGCATGATCCTCGAAGACGACCCCGAACACCGTCGCCTGCGCAGCCTCGTGAACCAGGGCTTCTCGCCCCGGGCGGTGGCCGCGCTTTCGGATCGCGTGACGGGCCTGACCGAGGAAACCCTCGATGGGTTGAGCGGGAAGGAAGGCCCCATTGATCTACTGAACGACTACGCTCGGCGGATTCCCATGCAGGTGATCGCCGACATGGTGGGCGTATCCAGCAGCGAGGCCAAAGAGTTTGGCAACATCATGGGCACTCTGACCCAGGGTTTAACCGGCATGCGGATGATCCGAACCCTCTTTTGGGATCTCCGCTCGGCCCAGCGCTTCGTTCGCGATCTCATTCACCGGAAACGTGGCGAACCCGGCGACGATATTCTCTCCGAGTTAATCGGGGCCGAACATGAGGGTCAGCGACTGAACGAAGACGAACTGGTAGCAATGGTCTTTCTGCTGATGATCGGCGGTTTCGAGACCACACTGCACCTCATCACCAATGGCACCCGTGCGTTGATCGAGCATCCCGACCAACTTGAGCGCCTGCGCGCCAACCCCGATCTCTGGGGCTCGGGAGTGGAGGAAATCGTGCGCTATCGAGGCCCCATCCACGGTACGAAGCTTCAGTACGCCGCCGAGGATATCAGCCTCCATGGCGAAACGATTTCCCGGGGTTCGCCCGTTATACCCATGCTGGGCGCGGCGAATCACGACCCCCGGGCTTTCGAAAAGCCCGATGAATTCGATATTACGCGCTCGCCCAATCACCACCTGGGCTTCGGGTTCGGCCCGCATTTCTGCCTCGGTCGCCAACTGGCCCTGATGGAAGCCCGGGTGAGCCTGGAAAAGATCTTTTCCCGCTATCCCGACCTCCGGCTGGCCGTCCCGGCCAATGAGCTCAAGATAGCCGCGATGCCCGGTTGGCACCGTCACGCCAGCTTACCAGTGATCCTTGGCTGATCAGGCCGGAACCGAGAAAGTGGAACCGCTGGAGAAATTCAGTTTCGAAGGCATTGCCGCAGAGATCGACGCCTTCCTGAGGCCCGAACCCGAAGGTCCCCAGGCCCGCAGACGCGAGCGAATCCTGAAGGCCGCCGATGCGCTCTTTGTCGCCCACGGATACCGAAAGACCAGCGTGGACGATGTCGCGGGCGCCGCCGGGGTCGCCAAGGGGACCGTCTATCTATACTACAGCAACAAGGCCGAACTCTTACTCCATGTCATCGCGCTGCAAAAGCGGCAATACCTCGACCGGATGGCACCGGCGTTCGACCTCTCCATCGATCCGGCGCAAAGGCTCCGCACGCTGATTCG